>CAYMUR010000060.1:481-33123 GCA_964393615.1 uncultured Pirellulaceae bacterium | reverse complement strand
AAGATGTATCGCAACCTCAATGGTATGCGGACCATGGAAAAGTTGCCCGAAGTGATTGTGGCGATTGATCCTAATAAAGAGAAAAACGCCATTACTGAATCTCGTAAGCTAGGTATGACGACGGTCGCATTGATCGATACAGACTGCAATCCGGATGTCGTGGATCTACCGATACCCGGTAATGACGACAGTATTCGTTCCATTGAATTGATTGTGAAGCAGCTTGCCGACGCAGTCATCGAGGGGAACGCCAACGCGGCGGCCAAGGACAAGCAAGAAGAAGCGGAGCCGGCGCCTGGCCCGGTTAAAAAGGACGCTGCGTCAGAATCTGCAGAGGTGGATGCGGAGCCCGTGGCAGAAGTCGAAGCGGGATAGTTCCTCGGGATTGGCTTGCTGCTGAACGTGAACCTTTCCGTTGACGTGTCGTTCCCGCCGCAAGTGTAATTCTCTGAGTATATTCTCTGAACTAAGATTTGATCGTCGGACTTAAGTCCCTTTTTTAAAAAGGGCAGATTGGGAGAAATCTAAAATGCCACAAATTACTGCTGCCGCCGTGAAATCCCTACGTGAAAAGACAGGGCTCCCGATGATGGAATGCAAAAAAGCATTGCTGGAATCAGATGGAGATCAGGAAGCGGCAATCACTACATTAAGAGAGCGGGGAGCTAAAACCATGGCGACCCGTGCGGATCGTGCCACGGCATTTGGTCGTGTGGGAATCTATGCCAGTCTCGATCCTAGTGTGGGGGCTATGGTGGAATTAAAATGTGAAAGCTCGCCGGTGACCCAGCACGAAGAATTTATCCAGCTTGCTAATGACTTGGCTGAACAGCTGGCGACCGGACCAGGAGCGTCCACGTCAGACGAACTGTTGAGTCAACCGTGTCCCAGTCAACCTGGCCAGACGTTGGGCACCGTTAAGGATGACTTGTTTAATCGTATCCGTGAAGTTTTTAATGTCGGCCGCATTGTGCGTTTGGACGGTTCGTGTGGCGGCTATAGCCACAACGCGACAACGGTCGCAGGGGCACTGCTACAAGTCGAAGGTGGAAACGCCGAATCAGCCAAGGATATCTGCATGCATATTGCGGCGCTCAGCCCCAAATCGCTGCATAAAGAGGAACTCGATGCCGATGTGGTGGAAAAAGAGCGGAAAATACTAACCGAAGCGGCTCGCCAAGAAGGGAAGCCTGAAAATATCATTGAAAAAATGGTAGAAGGGCGAATGCGCAGTTTTTATGCGGAACACGTACTTTCCGAACAGCCATTCGTCAAGGATGACAAGCAAACGGTGGGTCAATTCGCCAAGCAAAACGATATGAAGCTGGTGCGATTTGTTCACTGGGTACTTGGCGAAGCATGAAAGTTGTCGGACCGCTGAGAACGTTGTACTGCATGATGAGTTTTTTTTACAGCGATCAGAAGAGGGTGTATTGATTAGCGCGTAGTGAAGCGGTAAGTAAAGTTTCTGCGTGTAGCAATCACAGAGATTTGTGGAAAGAAATATCCCAGCTGATTCGAGACAAGTATTACGATGGCCGCCTCGTCTGCAACACCACTGAATTATCGAAGGGTTATTTTAAAGCTGTCTGGTGAAAGCTTTGCCCACACGGGGGAACGCGGAATCAGCATGGATGAAGTGGTGCGGATTGCCAGTGAGGTTTCCCGGGCCAGGCAACGTGGGGTTCAGATTGCCATTGTCATTGGTGGCGGCAATATTTTGCGAGGTGCCCAGTTCAAAACAACCAGTGCAAAGATCCAAGAGGCAACGGCTCATTATATGGGGATGCTGGCCACAACCATCAACGGTTTGGCGTTGCAAGATGCATTGGAGTCGCTCGGGTGTGATACCCGGCTGATGGTTGCCATTCGAATGGATGGAGTTGCCGAACCTTACATTCGTCGTCGGGCTCGCAGGCATCTTGAAAAAGGTCGTATTTGTATCATGGCAGCAGGTACCGGTAGCCCTTTTGTAACGACGGACACGGCGGCTGCTCAGCGGGCTTTGGAGTTAGAAGCAGATATTGTGCTGAAAGCGACTCGGGTGGATGGGGTTTACAGTGAAGATCCCGAAGTCAATCCACACGCTGTGATGTACCGCCATCTCGATTATCATACTGTACGTACCCGTGATTTACGGGTGATGGACCACACGGCAATCACCCAATGCATGGAACATGATATGCCAATTCTAGTGTTCAACTACCAAAAACAGGGGAATATCGAACGAGCCGTTGGTGGTGAACGCCTGGGGACACTTATTTCCAGTGAAGCAAAAGTATCGGAAGCCGAAACATGAGTGCCGACGACATCCTGCTCGATGTAGAAATGAGAATGGAAAAGGCCATAGAGGTGCTTAAGTCTAACCTTGCTGGCATCCGGACCGGACGGGCAAATCCGGGGTTGGTGGATTCGCTGAGAGTCGACGTTTATGGAGCTCCGACTCCCATCAAACAAGTTGCATCTGTCGGTGCTCCGGAGCCTACTCAAATTGTCATTCGTCCGTATGATCCAAGTACAATCAAGGAAATTGAAAAAGCCATCATCGCGGGTAATCTGGGGTTTACACCACAAAACGATGGCCGGCTGATTCGTATCACGATCCCTCCCCTTTCCACTGAAGTCCGGCTAAAAATGGTGTCTCGTATCAAGGATCTTGCCGAAGAAGCCAGGGTTTCGATTCGCAATATTCGCCGTGATGGTAACAAGTCGGCGGACCAGGGTGAGAAGGATAAAACTTTCGGCGAAGACATTCGTGACGACCTGAAAAAACAAATTCAGGATTTGACCAAAAACTATGAAAGCCAGGTCGGTGATTTCTCCAAGAAAAGAGAAGTCGAGGTCATGGAAGATTAGGGACAATCTTTCTTTCCTGCAACGTTTTCCTGGCAGCTGAATGGTTGAGAGTCCAGGAAGGCAAACCACCCTACGGTTCGTGCGGTCCGTGTTGACTAGACGGACAACTTTCTTTCCATGACATTTTCGAAACTCCGACGAAGGATCGCACTGCTCGCTGCTCGTCTGATTTGTGAGCAGCAAGAAACAGAGTATTACCGTGCCCGGATTCAGGCTGCCAGGCTGGTCTCCAGCGAACGCATTCCGCGCAATCAGTGGCCAACTAGGGAAGAAATTCGTGATGCAGTGCGGACTCTTTTGGCAGATGCAGAAAACTCGCAACTGACGGGCCAGACAGAAATCGAGCGTGTTCTTGCTGATCCACCGTTGTCGAACGACCGGTTTCGAGTTTATTTGCAACTGTTGTTGCCATTAGAACAAACCAAGCAGTCCATTCACCATCATCCCGAAGGAGATGCTCTCTATCATAGCTTGCAGGTTTTCGTATTGGCCCGTGACCAATTGCCTTATGATGAGGAATTTTTATTGGCGGCACTACTTCACGACATTGGTAAAGCGATTGATCCGCACGATCACGTTACTGCGGGTTTGCAGGTTCTTGCACACCTGATTACACCGCGGACGGCATGGTTGATCGAGCACCACTACAATGCCCAGAAATTGCGGGATGGCACATTGGGAGCCCGAGCCAAACGTCGATTACAGGAATCCGAAAATTACGAAGAATTACTGTTGCTTGTGGATTGTGACCGTCAGGGGAGAATTCCTGGCACCCAGGTGCCCGAAGTAGAAGAAGCCTTGGACTATATACGGAACCTGGAAGATACGTTTGGAGTTTGAAGAACGCTTGAGGATTTGAGCCCTAACTTGACAGGCCCACGCTCGACATCACCGCCTGTTGGGTACGTTGTAACACGCCGGCACTGTTTCGCAATGCTTGCATCTCTTTGGGCCACAGGTCAATCTCATAGCGATCGAGGACTCCACCACCGCTCACGACAGTCGGAACGGATAATGCCACATCGTGAATGCCGTAACAGCCGTGTTGGATAGTCGACACGGGAAGTACGCGTGGTTGGTTGAGGGCGATCGGTTCTATCACATCTCGTATCGCCACCCCAACGGCGAAACCTGCGCCCCCCTTGCCACGAATCACTTCGGCGCCACTACCGCGGGTTTGTTGGAATACTTGTTGTGCCTTGCCCACATTCCACTTTGGATATTTGTCGATTGGTAAGCCGGCGATTGTTGTGCTGGACCAGATAGGAACCATCGTGTCGCCATGTTCGCCCAGTATCAAAGCAGAGACCTGGGTCGGCGGTACTTCAAGCTCGGCAGCAATCAGGCTGCGAAACCTTATCGTATCAAGTTGGGTACCCAGGCCCAGTATTTGGTTATCTGGAATACTCAGTTGATTTGCCGCCAGGCTGGTCAGGATATCAACGGGATTAGAAACGACCAGGACGATGACATCGTTTCTTGGTCCTGCGGCCACAATGTCCTCCAGAATTCGCTGGAATAAATCGACGTTACGGTGGATCAAGTCCAGACGACTTTCGTCCGGTTTGCGTCGCAGGCCAGCCGTGATACAGATAATGTCTGCGTCCGAAACATGCTCATAGCCACCCGAACAAATGGTTTGGTCCGAAGTACTTGGGCTACCATGTTGCAGGTCGAGCGCTTGGCCCATCGCCAGTTCTAGGTTGGTATCTAACAAGGCGATCTTGCTGACAATACCACCAAATTGCAGGGCATACGCGGCACAGGATCCTACCAGTCCACCACCTCCGATGATGCTGACTTTCATGACAAAATATTCTCCAGTCCCTCAATAATGTGAGATGTGTCATTTCAAAGCTGTGCGAGTTGTAGCAATCACTTCTCGCGATCATGGTTACGCGGTCAGTTGGTCGTTTCTCCCACGGCGTCCTCTTGAACCTGTTGCTGGGTGGACCGCACCAGGAGATGTGGCTTCACCTTGTCCTGTCACCTCTCATCCGTGATCGACGCTTCCGTTTAATGCTTTCACGACACGATCCGTAATCGTCTGGATTAGTGCTTCTTGATCGGATAGGGTTTGTCCTGTTGTGGAGCCCATGGTCGATTGGCTGGGCATAGGAGGCGGAGCATTAAACGCACGCCGTTCTACCCCGGCCGCCTGCCAGCTGTCACGGAAAATGTCGTTGGCGCAGATATCGCAGTTTTCAAATTCTTGCGTATTTCTCGGATCGTTAAATCCCCACTTTTGTTTAAGTTCTAATAGCTCTGTCTCTTTTTCTTGTGTGAAAAAGTTCACGCCTCCCAGGTTTTTTGACAACATAAGAATGCGGCAATAGGCATCCAGTATTTCAGTCCACCAGTAAGCTCGCTCGACATCTTCGCCATAACTGACTGTCCCGTGATTGGCAAGGATGATCACGTTTGAGTTTTTTACAAAAGGAATGATCGTGTCGGCGAATTGTTGACTGCCGGGTGTTTCGTATTGGGTAATTGGAACATCGCCGAGAAATATTTCGACTTCTGGCAATACACATTGTGGGATTGGCTCACGTGCCACCGCGAACGCGGTGGCGTGTGGTGGATGGCAATGTACGACGCTTTTCAGTTCAGGTCGTTGACGGTAGATTTCTAAATGCAAAAGCGCTTCGCTCGATCGTTTTTTGCGGCCAGCTATTTGGTTGCCTTCCATATCTACTGTCGAAATGTCGTCAGGTTTCAGAAAACCTTTTGAATGCATAGTGGGTGTACAGAGGACTTCGTTATCGCCGACACGGACAGTAATATTACCATCGTTGGCGGCTGCAAATCCTTTATTATAGATACGGCGGCCTATCTCACAGATGTCTTGTTTTACGCGATGAATGTTAGTCATGGGTTTGTCGTGGGTCCATTAATTGAAGTGGTAAATGACAGGTAGGTGTTCGAGTTGGTGGTCATTGTCAAGCATGTCTACCGGAAATAAAGGCGTCTGTAATCGAACCGAGGTTGTCGGAAGACAGTTGTATTTTGCAGTGAACGGTTGTTAACGCTGATGAAATTTCCGCCAGCCCTGGCTGATAGTCATAAAAAACAGGTAAATGATAATTGCTGTGCCAAGGAGAATCTGTTTATGGTTCAATTTGTATTTCGTCCAGGATTCCTGAATTATAGGCATCAATAGGTTTGACGTCGGGATAAAATGGTTGCGACGCCTCACTTCCTTCGCTGAACATGATGTGGCTGCCAGTCATGGCGCCCAGGTCGTCGTAGACAACGACAGGATCGGAGGTTGCAGGCAGATTTTCCGTCATGTTTTTCAAGGAAAGAGGTGTTGCCAACTTGAGACGTCCGCTGATCAGGCTGGGATGCGCGCGACTTAATGTGACGGTTCCAATGACTTTGGCAATTCTCATCCTCGTGTCCTTGTCGTATTGTGCGTCAGAGTTGTTGTTGACCGGGAGTTTTCGCAAAGGTACCAACCAGGTTCCACAGTACTTGTGGACTGTGCCGAGCCGTATCCAACACCAGAACATTGTTATCAAGTATCTGAATCGCTTCACGAACGTCGTGGAAATCATTGCCATGCGCGGCACGGACGTGTGCGTGTCTGTTTAACTGGCAGACAGCAACGCAAACCTGTTCGGTGAACAATACGGCCCTCGGGCTTGGCCCATCTTTATCAGGAGAAACTATTTCAGGAATTATCTGCATGGCATCACCTTTTGCACACCATTCGAATTGTGTGGAATGTAAGGTTGGTACCGACCGTCGACCTTCGCCAGCGTAGCTGGTTCGCCAGCTGGCGAGGTAGAGGTGCTTTCGAGAAAAATTTTGGTAATCGGTTGTCGGACTGTTTCCAAACACCAATTGAATGTTTTGTTCGTTCAAGGAATCGCGAACGGCCGGTGTGACAACGGCTCCGCAGGGAACTCGTAGGCATGATATGTTGTTCAACTGGCCTTCCAGGGAGGCCATGGTGATCAGGCGACTTTCGAGCACGGCAGTCTTTGTTTCCTGAGCGACTGGTATGGCCGGGTGGGGGAGATTGCCGGTCTGTTTGCGAGAAGCCTGCTCTTGTCGGAGTCGCTGAACAACAAGCTTCACGATACGATCGAGTTCGGTGGGTGATATAGTCATGCATCGCGGATCCCGATCACCGACCATCTCACCGGTGTATTGTCATGTCCCGAAAGCTGCCGGGACCAGCGACCGTCACTGGTAATGATTACATGCTGGCCGGGGCCCGCTCCCACGCCGTCAATGGCTATTTGGGGATCACCGTCAGGAGTCTGACCGTCATTCTTTTTGGGTTGAACGATGAGCAGCTTGTGACCAGTGAAAGACGGGTGTTTGTGCGTGGCAACCGCAGTGCCAACCACCAGGGCTAATTGCATGTATTCCCTCGGCTGAAGTGAAAATTCAAGTTTATTTTCCTAGGATGCACAGATCATCGACCATCGAACAGCGACGTTGTCGTGTGAACGTTAATGGCGTAGTGACGCCTTCGCCTGTTGGGGTTGCGATGGAGTACGACAAATAGCCTTCGCCTCCCACGCCAAGTGCTGCAAAGCAAGGTCCGTTTTTTACGAACAACGTCGTATCCATCACGCGGCCCATGTGGGTCATGTTACGGACATTGGTGGAATGTATGATGGCGGTGTGCCGAAAACCATGTTCGTAGTGTTTCGCTTTTTCAATGGCCTCGTCCACGTTGCGACAGCGAATAAACGGTACAAATGGCATCATCTGTTCGACGGGAACGAAGGGGTTGGTCGCGGCTGTTCCACCGAATAGAGGTTCTGTCTCGGAGGTCACCGATTTGCCAGCCGCTCTTGCAAGAACCGCTGCGTCCTGTCCGAGGAATTCTGGTACAGCCACCTCGTGTGCCTTGGCTCCAGTGCCTGTTGTGGTAATCGCCGCATCGGTCAACTGTTGTATTTCTTGAGTGTTCAGACGAGTGGCACCCGCTTGTTCCATAGCCGTCAACAAGTCGTCAAACACACAGTCCACGGCAAAAACCTCCTTCTCTCCAATGCAGAGCAGGTTGTTGTCGTAAGAGGCACCGGCGATGATTGATTTGGCGGCTCGTTTTAAGTCAGCTGTTTCATCGACAACCACCGGCGGATTTCCAGGGCCTGCTACAATAGCCCGCTTACCCGAATTGAGTGCAGCACGTGCTACGGCAGGTCCTCCTGTTACACAGATTAATGCGACATCGGCATGGTTGAATATTGCATTTGCGGAATCGAGCGTGGGGTCCGTAATGACACAAATCAGGTTGTCGATACCTAGGTCGCCGTAGATTGCTTCATTAAAACGTCGCACACCTTCGGCAGCCACTTGGCGACCTCCAGGGTGTGGGTTTACCACCAGCGTGTTTCCGGATGCAATCATACTGATTGCGTTTCCAGTGATGGTGGGCAGAGAATGAGTGATCGGTGTGATTGCACCAATCACACCGAAGGGCGCGTGTTCGACAACAGTCAGACCACCGTCACCACTAAATACGTCGCTCTTTAAAAACTCGACACCTGGCGTGCGTTTACCAAGGGTCAATAGCTTGTCAATCTTGTGGGGCAGGCGTCCAATCCGAGTTTCGTTCATTTCCATCGTGCCCAATTCGACTCGCTGTTCGATCGAAATTCGGCGAATATGATCGATTGCCCGCTTACGATCCGCTATCGTTCGTGCGGACAGTTGTTCAAATGCGTCACGCGCTGCCATGACGGCATCGTTCACCTCAGAGAAAATACCGAATCTTCCTGCACAAGAAGCTTTATCAGCGACAGGTGAAATGTGGCCTACTTCGGCCAACACCTGGGATACCACGGATCGTATGAAGGTTTCGTTCAATTGCATCGAATTTCCCATGGTATAGCTTTTGGTTACAAGTCTCTGAGTTTCGGTTTTTCGGCAAACATGATTACCCAAGTGGGAAAACCATTGAGACGATCTCTTTCTGTACGGGACAGGAATGTTCAAACTTTCTAATGGCGGCCATATACGCGTGCCTTGTCGACATGAACTTGGTCCACGATACCAATGATTACCGTGTCGATAGGCATGTTCTTTGTTTCTGGAGTGAGTCGGGCGCTGGAACCCTGAGTAATTAATACCATTTCGCCTTGGCCGGCGCCGACAGTGTCGATGGCGATGAAAGTTCGACCGGTCGGTGTCAGGCTTTCACGGCTTTCTGCCTCAAGTCGATACGGTTCGACGACCAATAGTTTTTGACCGACGATAGAGTCCACCTTCTGTGTGGCGACGAGCGTGCCTGTTACTTTGGCAACAAACATAGTTTAACCCTGTAGGAGTTGGTGGACTTGGCGAGCAACAATTAATTCTTCGTTGGTGGGTACTACCCAGATTTTGGTTCGGCTTTTGTGGGCGCTGATGTCACACTCTACGGATGCGCTGGCGTTTTCAGTGGGATCAAGTGAGATTCCAAAATCGTCGAGGCCAGCGCAGATGGCCGATCGAATTCCGGCCGCATTTTCACCAATGCCTCCAGTAAATACGATGGCCTCAACACCTCCCAGTTCTACGAGCAATCCTCCTAACTGTCGTCGAATATCGCTGGTGTAGACATGCAGTGCCAACTGAGCGTTTTTGTCACCTTGGATGGCAGCAATTTCCAGGTCGCGCACGTCACCACTGGAGCCACTTAGTCCCAGTAATCCGCTCTGGTTGGCCAGGATGTCAAGCAACTCTTGCAAAGTGTTGTGCGTTTGTTCCATCAGCCATGGCAATGCAAATGGGTCGAAATCACCGACTCGGTTGTTCTGTGGTAATCCGGTTTGAGGACTCATGCCCATGGTAGTGGCTATGCTGGCGCCACGGTGAATGGCGCACAGGCTGCTGGAACCTCCCAAATGGCAAGAGATTACTCTTAAATCTTCATCGCCGAGCAGTTCGGCAATCCGTTGGGCAATGTACCGATGACTTGCCCCATGAAACCCCCAACGCTTGACATGGTATTGTTCTGCCCACTGGTGCGGCACGGCATAGCGACGCAGTCGTTCGGGGATGGTAGCGTGAAAATCCGTTTCAAACGCGGCGACTAAGGGGATATCAGGCAGTTGCTGTGACATCAACCGCATGGCGCGGATATAAGGCGGATTGTGAGCCGGTGCGACCGTAGCCATTTCTTGCATTGCTTCCAATACCGTGTCGTTGACACGTTGTACACCGCTGAATCGCCCGCCATGGACTGTTTTAAAGCCAATTCCCGATACCTCGCCTGCCTCCGAGAGACAGCCATTTTCCTTATCAGTTAATTGGGTCAGACAGCGGGCGACAGCCTCTGCGTGGTCAGTCACCTGATGTGTTGATTCGTCCTCGAAATGACCGATCTGGACTCGGCAGAGACTCTTTTCAGACCCGATGCGGTCGATGCTGCCCTGTGCTAATTGTGCTTCATCGTCCATATCAAACAATCGATATTTAAAGCTGGTCGATCCCAGGTTGGCCACGAGGATTTTCATCCGCACACTCCTTGCCGTGTGGCTAATTGGACAGCGACGTGTTACGCCAGTAAAACAAAACTAGTCATCGTATGTAGTGGTCTAAAACGGTTTGACGACTGTTTTCAGTGGTTGCTTCGCAGCTCCTCGTTGAAGCTGAATACAGTCAACTGCAGCGTTGGATGTCATCTCCGCTGCCGTGGTTTGGCAGCGCGTCAGGAGTATTTTAAATTCCTTGTTATCTGACAGGACGCATCGTCAAAATTCAGGGATGTAAGTTATCGGTACGAACAGAATGAGTTGGCTGTCGAAATCTTTACCTCTCAGTCCAGATAAGCTTCGGTGAGTCCGTCGGATGGACGAGGGATGATGTGACTGGAAACGAGTTCACCCACCTGACTGGCAGCTTGGGCGCCGGCATCGACGGCAGCACGGACACTACCGACATCTCCACGTACGATGGTGGTTTCGAATCCTCCTCCGATTCCGATTCGTTTGACAATTTCTACGTTGGCTGCTTTAGCCATGGCGTCAGTGGCTTCGATGAGTCCCACCAAGCCTTTTGTTTCGATCATGCCGATTGCTGAGTTCATAAGATAGGTTCCTGTCAGATGGAAAGAAGTCGCGCGAGCTGGCACGACGTGAAATAGTGATACAATAATGGTGTCACGACCACCTAGTCTCTCGTGAGTGGTCTGGCTTATTTGTCGTAGGTTGCAAGGGGTAAAATGGTTGGCAGGTCGTCATGAGGACGCGGGATGACCTGCACGCTAACGACTTCACCGATGCGTCCTGCTGCAGCTGCTCCGGCGTCGGTGGCCGCCTTGACCGCTGCCACGTCACCGGTCACAAATGCGGAAACGAGTCCAGCTCCGACGCGAGTCCAGCCATTGAAATCGACATTGGCTGCTTTCATCATCGAGTCTGTGGCTTCGAGTAACGCAACAAACCCTCGCGTTTCGATCATTCCAAGTGCTTTGCCTGATGCTGCCATGTTTTTGGTCTCCCATTCGAGGTAAGTTTTCAAAGGTTGAGGCGAAAAAGTTGTCCATCCGTTAAACCAATGGACCTGGATATCCTTCAGGAATGACAATCACAATGAGCCTGGGAACGCACGAGTTCTACATGGGTGGCATGGTCCAGATTGCATGCGTTTCCCTCGTCGGTGTCCAGGTGCACTTCCAGTTTGCTGGTGGAATCAGTACGAACAAGTAGTCCGTTGAGGACAACGCTACAGTGTCCTGCTGTGACATGGAGATCGATACGGTCTCCAGACTGTACTTCGTAATTGGCGGCGTCTTTTTCATTCATATGGACATGTCGTTCGGCACGGATGACTCCTTCTGATAGTTCCACGACTCCCTCTGGTCCCACCAGCACACAACCTGGTGTACCTGAAATGTGACCACTGGGCCGTACGGGAAGATCGATTCCCAGGGAAATACCATCGGTAAAGGCCAGTTCGACCTGGCAGTGAGACCGGGTCGGGCCCAACACGCGGACGTTAGGCAGCATCCTCCGCCTTGGTCCGACTACCATCACGGTTTCTTGCGCCGCGAAGAATCCATCTTGGTAAAGTGGTTTCTGTGGTGTTAATGTGTGCCCTGCACCAAATAATGTTTCCACATCCTGGTCGGTTAAATGGCAGTGACGAGCGGACACGCTGACAACTAGTTCGGCTGGAACATTACCGCTCACGTTTTCTTGTTTCACGGTCTGTTGTGTAATGATTTCTCGAACAATCTGTTCGACGTGACTTCGGGACAGGCCTTGTTGTGATAATATGCTCATTGTTCTGTTTTGGCCTGTACGAGTTCTTGTTGAGGGGCAATGATGCATTGCACATCTGCCGCTTCTATTGTTTTTTGCCAGGCAACGTCGAGTTCGTCATCGATCACAATCGTCTGCACCTCGCCCAAGGCACATAATAATGCCAGACTCTGCCGTCCGAATTTTGTACTGTCGGCTAAAATCAGGACTTCATCTGCCACGCGCATCATGGTCCGCTCGGTTTCTACGAGCATTAAATTACTGTTGAAATAACCTCGTTCATTGATCCCGGCCACACTCAAAATGGCTCGGCGCGCGTTTAAGCCTTCTAGCATCCCTTGTGCGTAGGGTCCTAACGAAACGCCGGTACGCGAGTGGATATAGCCACCGATCATGACTAAATCCGTTTCAGCACTTGAGGTGAACAAGGTCGCCACGGGAAGAGAATTGGTGACGATTTGCAACGGCCGCCCAACCAACAATTGAGCCAGTTCGTAGGTAGTGCTGCCACCATCCAACAACACCGTATCGCCATCTTCGATGAGTCGATTTGCCACACGTGCAATCGCCCGTTTTCGATTCCCGTCATTGCCTGGACGATGTTCGAAGTGTTTCAGCCGAGGTGTCGGACCAATATAGAAGACTCCACCATGCGTTCTTTGGGCCGTCCCATTCGCTTCCAGGTATTCCAGGTCGCGACGGATGGTCGACTCGGAAACCGCCATTTCTTCCGCCAAATCGGCCAGTGGCGCAAAACCGCGGAGGCGGATCATTTCCAGTAATTTTTCGCGACGGCTTTCCGAGATCATTCCAATGACTGCTCGTAATTTGTTATAAAATAGCAATAATCGCAAATCTATAATTCATAGAATGGCCAGTATCTACTATTTTACGCTATATTGCTAGTAAATATGACGATAAACGCGCAATAATATGATAGAAATCATTCACACGGCGCATTTGAAAATTTTGGTGTGATGTAAGGTGTATTGTGATAGTACTTTACGTTATTTCTTCAGTCAGTGTCTTTTGACGGGTAGTGCACGACGAGGCTCATTGCCAGGTGGCTGCGGCGGAGAGGCGCAGACCGGTCAGGGCGAATGGCTGGTAAAACATGGGCTGAGGACGATGCATGGGGCGCGAGCCGGGTGGGCTAAAGTGGTTGGCCCGCAGGGAAGTTGGAACGGCCATTGGTCGCAACCAATCGCCAGTTAGGGTGCCTATGACGCTGGGGAAGTGAGTGAGAGCCGTGATTTATCACGTGCAGCTATCAGGCAGGGTGAATGGTTGTTGGTACCGGAGTACCGCTGCCGATCTTAAAGGGTGAGGCGAGATTTTGGTCATTCAATGTTCGAAACAATTGGTGGCGCCGCCGATGCTAACGCGTCCTTTTGGGATGCATATGGTGCATTACCGTGGAGAATCAGACGCATTAGCTTGGTTGAATTTGCGCGAGCAGGTATTTGCCCGAGAATCGCCGTCGGTGAGGCAATGGGATTTGCTCGACTTTGAACGAGAAATGACCTCCAAGCCATGGTGGAATCCGCAGGCGATGTGGTTGGCCGAAAGGCTGCCAGACAGGGTATTGATTGGTTCCGTGACGCTTGCAGTGCGCGGCTCTGGAAAGCAACCGGCGATTCATTGGTTGTTGGTACACCCCATGGTGCAGAGGCGAGGCGTTGGTCGGTGGCTTGTTTCTCACGTGGAGCAAGCTTGCTGGAACGCTGGCTGCCTGAATCTCGTGTTGGAAACCGATACAGGTTGGACCAGCGCGCTGGCATTATATCGGTCAATGGGATATGTGCCCAAGAACACCAAACGCTGAGGCACTCGTGGGCAGCAGCGCACGGCAAGGCAGTTGCCAATGGTCATGGGCTTCGTTAGCTGATGTGGGCTCCCTGTGTTTCAACGTATACGGAGTACAGCGACTGGCTGGCCGTCATGAATAGGCGGTTCCGCTTTTGACCCCCAAAGCAAACGTTGGAACAAATTTCGGGAAGGCGGATCATTCCAATCCGTTCACCGTCTGGGGCAAAGATATGCACCCCATCGTACCCGGCACCTACCCAACCGGCGCTGGCCCAGATATTGCCGTCAACGTCAGCGCGAATGCCGTCCGCAAATCCTGCCTTGCCATCCAATTCCATGGAGGTAAATTCGCGGCCGGCGGCGAGGCGTTTCCCATCGACAACGTCCCAGACTTTGATATTGCGTGGTGCTTCATCGTAGTGAGATGCACCGGTATCTGCCACGTAGAGTTTCTTGTAGTCAGGCGAAAAACAAAGTCCGTTCGGCTTGTAAATCTCATCGGACACAATTTCGAGTTTTCCTGTGATGGCATCAATACGATAGATCGCTTCTTTGAGAAGCAATTCACTTTTGTTTCCTTCGTAATTCATCAGGCTTCCGTAGCCGGGATCGGTAAACCATATCGCGCCATCGTCAGGGTGCACGACGGCGTCATTCGGTGCGTTGAGTGGTTTGCCGAGCCAGCGGTCTGCCAGGACCGTGACCTGGCCGTCAGGTTCGTAACGTACGACCCGCCGATTGCCGTGTTCACAGGCGATTTGTCGGCCCTGGTAGTCGAAAGTATTTCCGTTGCTGTTTCCGGACGGCTTCCGAAAGATGCTGACATGGCCATCCTCTTCGAGCCACCGCCATTGAACATTGTTGGGAATATCGCTCCACAGAAGGTAGCGGCCGACACCATTCCAGGCTGGTCCTTCAGCCCACAAAGTACCAGTGTGTAGTCGCTGTATGGGGGTATTGCCGAGTTTATATTTGGCAAAACGTTTGTCGAGGACGACAATATCTGGATCTGGGTAACGTACGGGTGGGGCTCCTTGGCCGAATTCACGCGCCAAGCCCAGGGCGCTCGTGCTGGTTGCGGCAGCGGCAGTGAGGCCTAGGCAAAAACGCCTTCGTACAAGGTCTGGTAGTTCAGCAGAGCTGGTCTTTGATACAGCAAGTACGTTTGGGTTCAATTTCTTGTTAGTAGGCATAGGTTATTCTCCAGGCGCAGGAAAAAACGAATCTTGTCAGGCTTATGGTGAACCAAAATGTCACGCATTGCAAGTCGTCGAATCATGGGACGCCCCGAAACATCGACAGCAGCATACAAGACAAGATTGTCAATGAGCGCAGGAGGGCTCTTTTTTTCAGCGGTCGATAATCTAGTGGGGTTGGAGGCCAAACGTCGGTTGTCAGATTCTCCAAGGCAGTAAGGCACAACTTTTTTTGTGGTGAATCCCGGGCCGCTTGGCACAGGTGATAGCACTTGTGTTTTGGTAATCGAATTGGTTTACATGTCCGATCGGAGCAGCTCACGCGATGTGTTCTCGGTCAATAACAATGGCAATCATGCATTCGGCTTGACCTGTAGACGGCAGCCGCTTACTTTCTGCAGGATTTCGCTCGAAATTGATTTGGCACTTCAGGGAAACCGGTATGCGTTGCTTCGTCGCATGCCCTGTCGGAGAATTGGTCATTGACTTCAACAGGAACTAAACCGTGTTCGTGAGACGAGTCATTTCTACTTATCGCCCTGGCCTAGGGCCGAGCATGCTGGTTGTATTGGGGCTATTACTCTTTGCGAGTGGCTGTTTAAGCTCACAATTCGTGATATTGCGTGAAATGCCCGCCAATCCACTAGCTGAACCCTTGCGATTGTTTTCGCGGCGTGGGCCACAACCGACAGAACGTACGGTTCAACTTTTACGGCGTTATGATTTGCCCGAGGAGATTGACCATGACACAGGGCAGTTGAAGAATCAACTGCGGCAACTAAATGAGCAAGAACCGGCAGCAGAAAAAGTATATGCCCTGACAGAATTGGCTTATATTCATGGTCACCGTTTTGAAAGCGACATGGACGTTCGCAAAGCGTTGGATGAATACGGAGAGGCTGTTGCCAGCGCTTATATGTACCTGCTTGATTCACAATTTGATTGGGAACGGAATCCCTATGATCCCCAGTTTCGGCGGGCCTGTGATCTCTACAATGGAGCTTTGGAACAGGTATTACGGATTTTGAAAGAACGTGGTGAATTAAGGCCAGGACACTCATACAAGGTTGCGTCTGATCGCAAAACCTATGACGTCAAGGTTGTACTGCGAGGTAACTGGCAGGCAGAGGATTTTGGCCGATTTGAATTTGTTTCGGATTACGAGATAGACGGGTTGACTAACCATTATCGAACTTTTGGGCTGGGCGTACCATTGATTGCCATCCGGCGGCCGCACGACGACGATGGCGACGATAAGAAGGATGTTGCCGGAAAATATTATCCACCTCAATTAGCTTTTCCTGTCACCGCCTTGTTACGCGTCGTGACAGATGATGAGACCCGGAGCCAGGGAGAAGAAGGCACTGCTTCTTCACGTTGTGTTCTGGAGCTGTACGATCCAATGGTAACGCCGAATATTATCGTGGCGGGCCGGCGCGTGCCGTTAGAAACGGACCTCAGCACTCCGTTGGCGTATTTTCTTGATCAACCTGCATACGATGCGAAACAGATTGCCACAATCGGGCTGTTGCGACCGGATACGGCACAGCAGATGCGAGGTGTTTATATGGTCGAACCATATGATCCGAACAAGATTCCTGTGATGATGGTGCATGGTCTGTGGGCCAGTCCCTTGACGTGGATGGAAATGTTCAACGATCTGCGCGGGTTGCCGGAAATACGTCAACATTACCAATTCTGGTTCTACATGTATCCCACCGGGCAGCCTTTCTGGGTAAGTGCGGCTCAAATGCGGTCCGATTTAAAGGCGCTGCGAAATGATCTGGATCCGCTGCGACAAACGGTTGCCCTCGACCAAATGGTGTTGGTAGGCCACAGCATGGGAGGACTTGTTTCTAAGCTACAAACACTGGAAAGTGGAGATGATTTCTGGCAGATTGCTACCGATCGACCGTTTGATCAACTGGAGGCTTCGGACGACGCACGCCGGACAATGGCAGAGACGTTTTTCTTCGACCCCAACCACTCAATTCGTCGCGTGGTAACGATCGGTACGCCACACCGTGGGAGCGAATTTTCCAATTCGACTACCCAATATTTAGGCCGCATGTTGATTGAAATGCCGAGCAAGATCGTCCGTAACCGAAATCATCTGTTTCGTGACAACCCAGAATATTTTCAGGATACGCGTCTCTTGGCGATCGACACCAGTATTGAGTCCCTGGCACCGGATTCACCGATGCTGCCGGTGATGCTTGCAGGTCGAACTGCACCCCATGTCGAATACCACAATATCGTCGGAGTGTTATCCGACGACTCGATGGTTGGTAGTTTCAGTGCTAAAGGGGATGGCGTGGTAAATTATTCCAGCTCACATTTAGAGCATGTCAGTTCCGAGCAGGTTGTCGATGCGGACCATATCCATATTCATCGTCACCCGCGGTGTATCCTGGAAGTACGACGTATCTTGTTAGAGCATTTGAATGACATCCAGAGAAAAGGGTTCGTAGCGGGCCCTCTTGATCGGGCGATCTATCCTGCGACGACTGCCCAGGGTCCTCCCGGCAACATTCGACGCAGAGGTCTAACGGGATTAGAATAAAAGGCTTTCCTCGTTAGGCAAAGCTGTCAGGTTGAAATGGGTGCAGCCATATTTTACACCCAGCCACGGGTTTTCTGCGTTGCTTGTTGAGAGGGTGGATTTCGGTCTTGTTAGTACCAGGTTACCCGGTTGTTTTGGTGCGGACGAATAAAAAGGGTTTTGCCACACAACTTATTAGATCACCGTTACCACGTAAGTTATGTTTTCGTTTTTCCAAAAGTTGGATGGTTTCAGGAAATCTTTTTCACGGCACGCAGAGCGATCTGACGTTGCCACAGGAAAAGGTGGGAAGTCATCGACTCGGGAAGAGCAAGCGGCCATATTACGGGAGAAAATGGTCCAGCAGCAGTTGGTGTGCCGCGATATTCACGATGAGGGTGTGTTACAGGCGATGCGGTCTGTTCCACGTCATCATTTTGTTCCCCAGCAACCGCTGGCTGCCGCGTATGCTGACAAACCGCTTCCGATCGGTCATGAACAGACAATTTCCCAACCCTATATTGTTGCATTGATGACTCAAATCGTAATGGCTGCTCCTCAGGGACGGGCGCTTGATGTTGGCACGGGGTCCGGTTATCAGGCAGCCATATTGGCAGAGTTGATGCGAGACGTACAGAGCGTGGAGATTGTGCCGGAATTGGCAGAAGAGGCTCGGCAGCGTCTGAGCGAGATGCAACGTAACAACGTTACGATTCATCATGGGGATGGGATGGATGGTTGGAATGCGGCAGCACCGTACGATGTGATTGTGGCTGCTTGTTCGCCAGAGGCCGTACCGGCAGCTCTTCTCCAGCAACTGGCACCACAAGGGCACCTTGTCATGCCGATTGGTGACAAACGACAATTTCTGATGCTGTACAAAAAACAAAGCGATGGCACCGTGCGGGAGACGAGGATTGCTCCGGTTGCCTTCGTGCCGATGATCGATAAAAAAAGAAACGGACCGCAGTGTCGTGCAGACAGCTGAGCGGGCAGACGGTGAAACGCTGTAACGTTTTTTTTCTTGGTTTTGAGGTGGTGGAAAAGTTGGCTTGTTAAACGGGAGGCTAGCAGCGAAATACTGATACAGTGCTAGCGTCAGGCAACTGAACGGGCTTGCCCAGTTTTCGACCGAATCGTTAGGATGGATGCCTCACCGCTAGGCTGATTTAGCCACGCGTCGGGTTACCGCATGGAAGCTTATGGCCCCTATCAAATGGCTATTACTGGTTGCCACTCTGTTCGCTGCGCTGCCCGTGTGCCTGCAGGCTGGTCCAGCCGAAGATCAGTTTGCCGTGGGGGCAGCCCACTATCGGGAGCAGCGGTGGCAGTTAGCCGTTGATGAGTTCTCTGTTTTTCTGGAAAACTATCCATCGCACACCAAGGTTGCCGAAGCCCAGTTCCGTACTGCAGAAGCATACGTTCAGTTGGGAGAGTATGCTACGTCTGACGGCTATTATCGGCAGTACCTGGAGCAGACAAAGAATTCCAAAAACAGGGGGAACGCTGCGCCGACGTCGGCAGGTCAATTTAGAGCAAAAGTTTTGTTTCGGCGCGGCGAAGTCGCGTATTTTATGCGACAGTCTGCCCAGGCCCGAAAGCGGTTGGGAGAGTTCCGTAATCAGTTTCCCGGTGACCCACACAACCACTTTGCATTAGTGTATTTGGGAGATTTGGCTCTTTTGGAACAAGAGTTCAACGAGGCACAGAAATGGTTTGCACTGACCATCTCTGATTTCTCTGATGGTGCTATGGCTGACGAGGCGCATTTCGGGCTGGCGCGAGCGCTGGATGGGTTAGGCCACCATGCCGAAGCGTTGGCGAAGTACCGAGAATTGGCGAACCGAAAGGGACGTGTTAGCCGCCAGGCTCGTTTGCAGTTAGCGATGGCGGCTTATCGCGGGCGTCAGTTTGAACAGGTCGAACAACAGTTGTCCAGTTTCGAGGGTGAAGCACCTAGCGATGGTCTCCACACGCAAGCACTTTATTGGCTTGGCATGAGTCGCCAGGCTCAGCAGCAGTGGTTTGCTGCGGCACAAACGTTCTCGGCGGCGGTATCGAACGACCCTCAGCATGTGCTCGCGCCGCGACTGCATTTTTATGCTGGAGATGCGTATCGGCGCGCCTCGCAGCTCGAAGAATCGCGAGCTCATTTTGATGCGATTATTTCCCAATGGTCGGAAAGTGAATTTGTTGATGATGCGTTGTTAGGGCAGATCCGATTGGCCTACCAGGCTGGTCAACTACCGCGAGTCATAGAATTAGCACAACAATTCGGCGTTCAGCACCCGGCCAGTGAATGTCGCGATAATGTCCGCGAAATTTTCGCCCGTGTACTACTCGGCCAGGGCCGACATCAAGAAGCGGACCAGCTGTTTCGCGATTGGTTGCAGGATTCGGAACGCTTACCGAATAACACTTCCTGGTACTTGTGTTCTCTGGCGCAGCTCGGAACTGGACAGCATAACGCGGCTCTCGTGTCACTGGAGCGAGTTGAATTACAGGACGAAAAATCTCCACTCCACAGAGGGGTTTTGGTGGCGCACTCGTCTGCATTAATGGGTGTTGGTCGCTTCGAAGAAGCAGTGGTTCCGCTGCGGGATTATCTGAGATTGTTTGGGGACGGTGCTGATGTGGCAAAATGTCAGTCGGACTTGGCAATGTGTCTTGCAAAAACCGGAAAGCTTGATGAGGCGAGTGACTGGTGGGAGCGATTTTGTGAAACGAATCCGGGGCATGTGCAGTTACTGCCGATTGCACATTTTTTGGCGGAGACAGCTTATGCCGAAGGGGATCGCGTCTGGGCAGCGCAGCTTTTCGCCTATCTTGCTGAAAAAGACAATCCGGCGGAATACGTTCGTATTGGAGTCGACGGGTTGCACTGGTGTCAGCAGGAAACGGTGGGGGCGGATGCATCGGCTGCTACATTTGAGCGATTGTTGAAAGAGAATCCCAACAGCCCTCAGGCACCGATTGCGGCGCTTGCACGGGGGAGAGCGTTGGAACGTGAAGACCGTTTGGATGGTGCGCTCGCGACCTACCAGTTGATTATTGACCAGTTTTCGACAAGTCGACAAATGCCTGAATCGTTGTTCGCCGCAGCAAGGCTTCACGATCGATTGGAACAAGACAAGGACGCCTTGCGGCTGCTGGAAAGACTGCACGATGAGCATCCTGATTTCGGCAAGCGGGATGCCAGCCTTTATTTATTAGCCTGGGTGCATAACGATTTGGCACAACCAGCTGAGGCGAATACGATTTTTCGAGAAATTCATGCTGACCACCCGGGTAGCAGGTATTGGGCCGATGCGACCTACCGTATGGCAGAAGACGCGGTCGCAGCGAAGGAGTTTGATCGTGCCCAGCAACTCTGTAGTGAGGTGGCAGAACGAGGGTGTGATGAGGATTTGTTGGCACATGTTCTTTATTTACAGGGTCGTGCCGCAGCATTAGCCGAAGCGTGGGACGACGTCACTCCACCGCTCGAACAATTAAAGCATCAGTTTCCAGAGCATGAGTTGAATTTCGCCGCGGAATATTGGATTGCAGAAACGTTTTATCGTCAAGGCAATTATGCCGATGCGGGAGACCGGTTTGCCCGGCTGGCGAATGGTTCAAACGGTAGCCAGCAAGAAATGAGCTGGAAGGCGGTGATTCCCATCCGTCAAGCTCAAGTGTTCGCCCAACAGAATCGCTGGGCAGACGCTTTAGAATTAGCGAAGCAAGTTATTGGGCAGTTTCCGGATTTTCGTCAGGTGTACGAAGCTCACTACCTGATGGGCCGATGTTTAGCAGCAGAGGGGAAGTTTGCGGCGGCGCGGCAGGCTTATGAACAGGTCCTGTCATCGCCGGCTGGTGGTCAGTCAGAGACAGCTGCCATGGCCCAATGGATGATCGGGGAAACTTATTTTCACCAGAAGGAATATGATGCCGCCATTCGGGCGTACTTGCGTGTGGAAATTCTTTACGGGTTTCCTCGCTGGCGAGCACACGCATTGTTGCAGGCCGGAAAGTGTTATGAAATGAATGGGGTCGAATCAGAAGCAATTCGTTTGTATGCGCGGGTGCTCAAGGAGTTTCCAGATTCAGAGGTTGCTGAACAGGCTTCGGCCCGACTGCAGTCCCCTGGGAACCCGAAACTGTGAGTGCCGGCGGTGCTTGTTTTTTTGGTTTGAAATAGAATTTCGTATGGTTGTATCTGTATTTCACATTTGTCTGTTTTTTTGGGGCCGGGAACCATGATGTTTCTGAATCACCATCTCAACGATAGCTATCGCCTGGCGAGTTTTGTGCTACTCCTGTTTTTGTTTGGCCCGAGTGATGTATCCGCGCAGCCGGGACTGGAGCCAAAGGTTGCAGATACGATTCAGCCGGTAGCAACCGAAGCTCCGATTCCGACGAAAAACGTTTTGCAGGTGTTGCATGAAGGTGGGCCACTGTTGGTGTTGATTGGTATTTGTTCGTTTTTACTGCTGGTGTTTGTTTTTGAACGAGCCGTCTGCCTACGCCATGGACGTGTCATTCCGCGCCCTTTTGTGCGAAGATTTCTGGAGCAACTCCGAGAAGGGCAGTTAACAGCGGACGAAGCAGTTTTGCGCTGTGAGCAGAATCGCAGTCCTGTGGCGGAAGTGTTTGGGGCGGCGGCAAGGAAATGGGGGCGTCCATCGGTCGAAGTCGAGCAAGCAATTATTGATACCGGCGAAAGAGTTTCCAATGAATTACGAAAGAATCTGCGTTTTTTCAATGGGATTTCTACCATCAGTCCGCTGCTGGGCATGCTGGGTACGGTCGTCGGGATGATCAGTGCATTCAACGCGATTGCGACTTCTGACGCCATGGGGCGGCCCGAGTTATTGGCCGCAGGCATCAGCCAGGCATTGTTGACCACGGCTGCGGGCCTGACTGTCGCGATTCCGGCATTAATTGCTTACTTGTTTTTTGTAAGTCGTGTGGATCGCTTGATCATTGAAATTGATGCGCTTGGCCAGGAAGTCGTTAACCTAATCGCAGCGGATGCATGGAAGCCCACATCCAAGCCACCGGAAAAAAAACGGAAAGGGAAGGCTGCTTAAATACCTAACGGAATGGTTTGGCCGCGGATGGATCTTTCCATGTGGTGGAAATAAGCGTTATGGCGCCCAGAGGAGAGAGTGAAGGTTGCGTCGGAGGTACCCCTGGTAATAGCCGTTGGGCTGCTCAGGGAAAAGCTGGTTCGTTTGCGAGTCAGCGTTGCAGTTTGTCGTTTTGGTACTAGATATCAGTCATCGTTATTCTTTCAAGTTGAAAGCCAATCGATCATGCCAATCAAGACATATCTCGACGAGCAGCCGGCGATCAATTTGACTCCCATGATCGATATTGTGTTTTTGTTAATCATTTTTTTCATGGTAGGCACCAAGTTTACCGAGTTGGAACGAAAGATCGGCTTGAAAGTTCCTCATGTCAGTGATTCTGGTGCGCTTACTTCGGCGCCGGAAAAAAAAGTGATTAATGTCCATCGTGATGGTGTGATTACGTACCGTGGGGAAAATGTGTCGATCAAAGCCCTCATTGAAATACTGGTGGTTGCACGAAAGGAATATGAGGATCTCGGCGTGCTTGTCCGTGGCGACGCAGATGGACCATTTCAAAATGTGGCCACCGTGTTGAACGCTTGTCGCATCGCTGGTGTTCCGGAAATGGGGATATCTGTGCGCGTGGATACGCGTCGTTAATCCTGCCAACGGGCTGTGGTGCGACTGGGATGTCTGAAAAAAGTACATAATGGTGAATAATACTGGCCTGATGTTTACGTCCTGATGCCTGACGGGGCTGCACGATGCTTATTGATCTCGAACATTGGCATAAAACGTTGACGGATCCGAGGACCCTCTGGATCGGGTTGTGGCTGGGAGTCGCCTTCTTGACGATTGCACTGATGGTGGTGAGTCGGACACGGTGGGGGCAGGCGCGCCCTACCTCGAAATGTGTTGTTTTATCAGTGTTTGCCCACCTGTTATTAATTGGATATGGATATAAAACCCAGGTATCCAAAGTTTATCCTACGCACACCTCGAATGATTCAATTCGCGTGACCTGGATAGCGCAAGAAGAGGCAGAGGCTCCAGATGAAAAGGCTGCATTCCAAGAGAAGGCTTGGAATAGGTTTGCTCCGTCCGAGTTCCCAGAACCTGGTTCCAGGCTTCCACTTCGCCATTCGGTCGAAGAGATGTTCCCCGATTTGGAGCGTGAACCAACTGTCGTCACGGCGACTTCGAGCATTCCTGCCACCATCGCTGTGAAGACGAGTGAATCGTCTCAAGCGGCGTTGCCCAAACCGTTGGAAATGGGGGCAGAGGAGATGGAGGCTGTCAGGGATACGGTGGTATCCGCGGATTCGATCGAACCTTCTGTGGGGCAACTCTCCGAAACACGGACAGTTGACGGTAGCCGTGACATTGTCGATCCCTCGCTGCCTGCAGCGACATTGAAAAGCGAGCTTCCTGGTCCAGGCGGCGTGTCAAAGAGAGAGAGTGTTGTCCCTGGCCTTCCCAGGTCGCAACAAGAGCTGACGCAGCTTGTACAACGGCTGGCGGAGTTACCGAACACTCCGGAAAAGGCGGCGGTGGAGCATCATGTTACTGACGAACTCGACCCGGCAGAACCTGGGCCAGACCATCTTGCCCATGCCGACCTTGGAGAACCAGGGCCGATCGTTCCGCGACCATCCCCAGGGAATCCTGTGACGGTTCCCGGCAATGGTCACACGGAGGTCGTGAAGGGTGGTGAGAGGGGGCAGGTTGGCAGCCAAGTGTCTACAACACGTGCGGCGGACGGAGCGCCGCTGCCGCCTATCTATGGTTGGCGCATGCAGAAGGAACGGGCTGATATTGTCCGCGCTGGCGGAGGGACGCCAGGCAGTGAAGCTGCGGTTGTGGCGGCGTTAGCATGGCTTGCCCGAAATCAAAATAGGAGTGGCCATTGGAATTCCAGCCAATTCGGCAGTGGTCGTGAAACTCGTGTTCTGGGTCATGACCGGGGTGGTGCGGGTGCGGATGCTGATACCGCGATGACTGGATTGGCGCTGCTGGCATTTCTTGGAGCAGGACATACGCATTACACGGGTGAATACCGTGACACGGTCCAAAATGGATTGGCATTTCTTCTCAGCCAGCAACGTGATGGTGATCTGGCAGGAAACGCTAGGTCGTTTGCTCGGATGTATTGTCACGGTATCGCGTTGTTCGCGATATGCGAATCGTTTGCCATGACTGGCGACGAACGCATTCAACCGTATGCTGAGCGAGGTGTCAGCTATTCTGTTGCGGTTCAAAATCCAAATGATGGTGGCTGGCGTTATCGACCTCGTGAGCGCGGTGACATGAGCCAATTTGGTTGGCAAGTCATGGCGTTAAAAAGTGCAGAATTAGCAGGGATCCACATCCCAGCGGCGACGGTAGATCGCATGCGAGCGTTTTTGGAACAGTGTTCATCCGGTCGATACCGTGGGCGAGTTGCGTATCGACCCGGCGAATTTCCCACCCGCACCATGACCGCGGAAGGGATGCTATGCCGGTTATTTTTGTATCCAGTCCCAAATTCTGCTGCTTTGCAGGAAGCAGCGCAGTACGTCTCGGAACAATTGCCAGGTGACGGTAAAGCGAATTTATATTATTGGTACTATGCGACCTTGGCCTTTCAGCAAATGGGGGGAGAAAGGTGGCAACGCTGGAACGTAGCGTTACAGGAGGCACTTTTAAAAAGTCAGCGTCGGTCTGGTGCCCTTGCGGGAAGCTGGGATGCGGATACCGTTTGGGGAAGTTATGGCGGTCGCGTTTATAGCACCGCGCTGGCAGCGCTCTGCTTGGAATCTTATTACCGGTACCGGCCGCTAACAGGAGAAGTTCGCCAGGCACGAATCGGTCGCTAGACCACTTTTACCCTGACATGGCGGATGCAAAGCTTGTTACGTCGATAATCTGGAAGTTTTTACCGGTTCAAATACCGGGATTCCCGTTTGACACGTCGACGGAGGCCAGTAGAATAAAGGATATTGAGGGTAAATCATGCGTTCGTATAGCGCAAGACGCACGAGTCGGTTCTGGCAGCGCCCCCTGGGATGGTTGTCGGCTTTCGCCGCTTGTTCGCGTGCCCACACCCCCTATTTTCTTCCCTCTAGTGTGAGTACGTCATCATGATGCCAGATCTGCAAGAAGTTGTTTTTCGTGGCGTGGTTGCTTTCGGAGCGCCGGGCCTGCCAGAGATCGTTATTTTGGCGGTAGTAGCTTTTATTGTCTTGGTTGTTTTTGGCAACCGCTTACCGACTGCCATGCGTAATTTGGGAAAAGGTATTGTTGAATTTAAAAAAGGCGCACGGGGCGTCACTGACGACTTGGAAGCGGCGGTTCAGGAAGGTGAAGAAAGTTCATCCACGAATAATGACAAATAGTGGACGACTTGGTTTTCACTAATCGGGTGCTGGGAAATGTTAGGAAACGTGGTCATCCGATTTTGGATGAGTGCAGGGAAAAGTAATCGCTTGCCTGCTGTCAAGATAGGATTTCTATTTGGGCAGTGAATTCCTGTCAATTCGAAGAGAACACCGAGATGGTTCTGAGGGAGGTGTGTAAATCATGTTTTGTGTTACAAGCGTAGCCTGTTTGGCTGCCATGGAGTTTTGGGCGTTTATCGGTGGGGGTGGACTTGGGATTGGTGAGCTGTTGCTGATCGGTGTAATCGCGGTCATTTTGTTTGGTAAAAATCTACCTGATGTAGCCCGCTCCATGGGACGCAGCTATAACCAGTTTCGTCGAGGGTTGCAAGATATCCAATCGGATGTCTATACCGGCACCTATACGAATGATTACGCCTCCACGTCGACTACCAATGTGTCGACGACCAATGTAAAGTCGGTAGACCCGTCAGTCGACGATCAGGATGTCCCCACGGCGCCGAAATTTGAATTGCCAACGTCCGCGCCTCAAGAGTCCCAGGTGTCCGTGGACGAACAACCGGCGAATTAGCGTGGGCTTCTCTGTGACGTTACCACAGAGGTGACGTTGCCGCAGAGAATGAATGATGTTCTATGCGGTGAGTCTTGCACTACGGCTCAAGAAACCAGTCTGTCTGGGCGCCCGCCGAATTATGGCTGGCTTTTCGTTTCCACAGGTAGGGGCGGTTGGTGGTTGTCCAGCCAGGGGTCACCCGTACGTTTTTGAAAATTCAAGATCTTTGTAAATAATTCACTTCGCAGATCGGCAAACTGTGGTTGGTTCGAGAGGTTGTTGATTTCCAAGGGATCGTTTTTTAGATCATACAGTTCGAGTTCCGGGCGGAACAGAAAATCCTGGATCGACCTTGGTCCCAGTCTTCCCTCGCCACGCCGCAAGGCTTCCTGCCAGGTGGCGAATGCTACCGTATCGTTGGGTAATGGGTAACGCAGACGCCAAGCCATGTTCCAGATCAATTTGTGTGTGCGAGTTCGGACCGTCCGCATGGGATAATACATGGTGACTTCATGAAAAATATGACTGAGATAGACTTCATCCCATCCGGGCGGGTCTGCTTCACCGAGGATCGGTAGAAAGCTTCGGCCATGCAGCGGGTAGCCAGGTTTTTTGACACCGGTCCAATCAAGCACGGTGGGAACCAAGTCGGCGAGCGTGACCATGGCCTGATTGACACTGCCACCTGGTTCAGGTTTCTGTTGTGGATGGCGGACAATCAAGGGAATGCGTACACCCGGCTCGTAATGGGTGGCCATGGCGCCCGGTTCGGTAGAACCGTGATCACTAAAAAAGATGACGAGTGTTTCGTCTGTTTTGCCAGCTGCTTGTAACGCAGAAAGCACCAATCCAACTCCCGTGTCCATGCGGCTGATGAGTTGATAATATCCGGCAAGTCCTTCGCGAACTTCTGGTTGATCTGGAAGATAACCGGGAACGATGACGTTTGCTGGGTTGTATTCTACTGGGACAATACCAGGAAAATGTCGTCGAATTTTCCAGGCGGGACGCTCTCGATTGGATGTTGGATGAGGATCGACAAAACAAACCGCCAGAAAGAAAGGTTTGTCACCTGCGGCGCTAAAAAAATCTTTAGCGTCCTGCGCCATGCCAACGACATTCCGCCCACGGGGATAGGATTCGACATCAAGTCGATCTTTCGGATCGGGCGCAATGTGGTACTTGCCGACGACACCGGTGTGGAAACCAGATTTTTTGAGCAGTGCAAAAATCGATTTCACTTGGGGCCGCATATGAAAGTTGTGATAGCCATGTGAGTGTCCGTATTGCCCGTTGGCGTGGGTATGCAGTCCGGTCCACATAACACCTCGGCTGGAACTACAAGAGGCGGTCGTGGCAAACGCGTGCGGAAAGCGGACCCCTTCCTGTGCCAGTTGATCGAGGTAGGGAGTTCGCACCACCGGGTTCCCATAACAGCCAAGGTCCGTAGCATTCTGGTTGTCAGAGACCAGCACCAGGACGTTGCGGTGTTCCTGGGCATTGCACCATGCAGCGCCCATCGTGCAGGACAATAGGCTGAGAAACATAATCGCTCGGTGGGGCAGAGCCTGGCTCCGGGTAGCCGAGTTTGCAAGGCACATGGTTGATTCTCCAGGGTGGAATGGATGTCGACGATTGTAATTTGAATAGAGGTATTTTACAAATCCAATGACATTTCTGGCCGCTGTCACTGCCAGTTAGAAACAATCAGCACTATTTCAAATAAGAAAATGGGTGGTGTCATAAGTTGGCATTCATCAGAATTTTTATGTAAACTAAAATAATGACAACACTGAGTAGCATTGTTGTCGTAGACGGTTTGTTGTTGCAATGATTTGGAGGGTATGAGGTTGATGCCAGATCGACGTAGCGATGGTTTCACACTTGTGGCGCTGCTGACGTTAATCCGCATCATCGCGATTTTGATTGCTCTTTTGTTGCCGGCGGTCCAAGCTGCCCGCGAAGCGGCTCGACGGATTCAGTGCAACAATAATCTCAAACAGCTGGGGATTGCGCTGCACAACTATCACGATGTATTTGGCAGGTTTCCTGGCGACGGGGGATTTCACCCGAACTACGAAGATGTCAGTCATTTGGTGGTCATGCTGCCGTTCATGGAACAGGGGGCTGTTTATGACCAGATTAATTTTCAGTTAGTCGATCCCGAAGAGTCATTGATCGACAACGCGGGAACCCGGTTGGTGAGTCACGTGGTTTCCGGGCTGCAATGTCCCAGTGAGATGCAAGGGGTGAGTGGCCGTCTGGCGGCCTACGAAGGATGTAGTCAAAGTGAGAAGCATCAATACCTCTCAGCATATACCAGTTACGCAGGAAGCATCGGGTCACAGTGCATGGACGGCGGTGATGATGTTCCGTGCAATATGAGGACGATTGTCGGTACAGGCGATATGCGCGGACGTGGTCAGGACTGGTTCGGTCGAGCTCAGGGCATCAAGGGGTGCCGAGGTGCCGATGCATTGCAAGGACATGGCGGGACCGATCCGAAGGTCGTGTCGGGGATCAAGAGCCGTTCTGGCTGGTCAGCCAAGCTGCGTGACATCTTTGATGGCACTTCGAATACGATTGCTTTCATGGAAATTCGCCAGTACTGCGGTAATGTTTGCCACGCGTGGCAGGGCTGGGCGGATGGGCGGGCGGTATGGTATGCCACAACGGCTCCAATCAACTTTCCAACGTGCGCTGGCGAAAATGGTGTCGAAGGCACCCCTGGTTGGATTTCCAGTTCAGCAGGCTGTCACTCGAGTTTCTCGGATGCGACGGCGATGGGGGCGAAGTCATTACATCCCGGTGGTGCACATTTCGGTCTTTGCGATGGATCAGTCCGTTTCATCAGTGAGACGATCGAGCATGCCACTTACCAGGCATTGGGTGACCGCCGAGATGGCATGCCGATCGGCCCTTATTAAGGCGTCAAGGTTTTCTGAAAGCCGTGTTAGGCACTGGAGCCCAGAGAAGCAATGCGTTCCAGAGAAATTGTTCACCCGTTGACGGCGATGGTCACACCATTTGAAACCGGCAAGCCCGGATGTGGATGATGTCGTCAATGGTCGCATAGTAGGTCATGAGAACGGTTCCATCGACGAGCCGTAATAAGTTGGGAGTGCCAAAGGTGAACGCTTGCAACTGGTCCCACACTCCTTCGTCCTCTTTTGTTGACGTGTTTAATGGCGCGGATTCTGCCGTGACCTTTTTGATCCGCTCGTCCCATAAACGGATTGGAGAGCTGTCCCAGGTTTTCGCGCCGTCGCAGGATTGCCAGAGATAAATACCAGGTGGAGAAAGACGGTAGTTACTAACGGCCACTACGGTACCGCATGACAAGGCGAGTGGGACGGTGATCTGTCCTTGAACACCGGTGGGTTGTGGTGTCGACCAACTACGGCCAGCGTCTCGGGAAATACTCTGGTGGGCGTCAATCGTCTCTTCGTCTTTTTGGCGAAACGTCCAGAGCAGCATTAACAGATCACCGTTTTCCAACGTTGTGAACTGAGCGTCCGATAAATTCAATTGTCCCGTTGGGTCTCCTGCGCAGAGCCCTATTGGACCACACTCTATCTGGCCAGCAGCATAATGTGCAAACGTCAGCGCGGTGGCTTGTACACCGGCTTCGTTAGTGACTTCCAGCGGAATTCGGATGATGCCGTCCGAGAGCACGAATGGATTGGCGGTGACGCCCGCACGGTGATAAGGGCTGGTATCGATGGCCATGGGGTGACTCCACTGCTGGCCACTATCCTCGCTTAATATCCAAAAATAGCGACGGTCTAGGCTGGCACTTTCTTCGGAAAATAAATAATCGTTGGGTGCTACATCCACCATGGTCCCACAGGTTGCTAACAGTTTGTTTTCACCGATCGCACAGATACCTGCTGAAATAATGGTTTCGGACGAGCTAAAGTCGGATTTCTTAAACAGTGTTGTTGGCGAACTCCAGGATTGACCGATATCGTTGGAGGTGATGATGATGATTTCGCCATCATGGCTATGTTTTGCTGCGCCCTGACGGCAAATACTGACAATCTTTCCGTCGCTGAGCTGTGTCGTGCGGGCATACGCATTTACCAGAGTCGAGTTACCCTCTGCGAGATTGGGACTAACGGCCCGGTCCCAAATCAGTTCACACCGTTTTGTCATTATTGGATGCTCCGCTTATAAGTGATTGGTTGCCAGTCATCCGCTAACAAGGTGGTACCTTGTCATGTGGCTTTGAGTACCGCCAGCATTGTGGCTGGCAGACGAGAGGCGAAAGTGATTAATTTGAAACTTGGGTTATCGTAGTGGAAAATCAGGGCGTGCAGGACCCCCCTTGCGAATGTGTAACCTTTGGCGGGCTAGGTGCGGACCTGCCGGGGAAGTGAGCGAACCGCAGGGATCATGACTCTCCTTCATCCTCGGTGCGTGCGTGTCAAAAAGTGACCTGACTTGTCCCTGCCTGATGCCCAAACGCCGATGGGCTGGGTGGAACTCGAACCTGGTGGGAAATGAAATCGGCCGGCACTAGGGTGCCAGGTGAATATTTTGCCTTCACGAGCTCTTGCGTCATGCGCTGGTGACGGAAAAACGGGGATTGAAAAGTGGCGAAATCGGTTTCAACGGTATTTTTCCAACAAAGTTACCAGGTCAAGGAGCAAATAGAGTGGGCTTCTGTTGTCAGTTGGGTGGCGATAGAATGAGGGGATTGAACGAATATCTTGGATCGTTTTCCTTGCCCTGCCAAGAAAGTGTCGAGTTTTGCAAAATGTTTACGCGCCAGGGAAATGCGCAAGGGAGATGGGCGTTTAGCTCAGTTGGCTAGAGCGCTGCGTTCACATCGCAGAGGTCACTGGTTCAAGTCCAGTAACGCCCACTCATCCTAAATCCTGCCGAATCAAGCATTTCTGATACCTGCCGACGGTCGGCAGTGCGGCCTGTTTCTACGACGCAAAACGGTACCTACCGTTTTGGGACCATTGAACAGGAGATTGCACTATGCCGTGACGCAGCAGATCGCTACTCAAATATCGCAAGCACAAGGCCAGCGGACAGGCTGTCGTTACTCTGGACGGAATGGATTTCTACCTCGGGCCATACAATTCGCGGGCCAGCCTTCGTGAATACGACCGCCTTGTCGGTGAGTGGCAACAGAATGGTCGGCAGTTGCCAACCGACTCTGCCCCTTTGTCGATGGCTGAGCTTCTGAATGCCTACCGCAAGTTCGCGAGCCAATACTACGTTAAAGACGGCAAGCCAACGGGTGCCATCCATGGTGTTCACGCCATGCTCAAGCTAGTGCGAAAGCACTACGGGGACACACTAGCTAATGATTTCGGGCCATTGGCCTTAAAATCACTCCAATCACGGATGATTGAATTGAATCTTAGCCGCAGGTACCTCAATGACCACGTTCACCGAATTCGACGGATGTTCAAGTGGGCTGCGGGAAATGAACTCATTCGGTTTGAGATCTACCAAAAACTCACCACGGTGGATGGCCTACAAAAAGGCCGCACGAAGGCCCGTGAGACGGCTCCAGTGTTGCCCGTTGACGATTCCACCATCGAGTTGACCTTACCCCATTTGCCGCCTGTCGTGGCCGATATGGTGCGATTTCATCGATTCACTGGGTGTAGACCAGCCGAGGTCTGCATCATATGTCCGTGTGATATCGATACCAGTGGAGAAGTCTGGACGTACCGGCCCAAATCCTACAAGACAGAACATCTAGGACGTTATCGGATCATTTTCATTAGCCCGCGTGCCCAGGACGTGTTGCGACCGTAATCTCTTGCGAGAAATCACCTCGAACTGTTTTTCACCGTCGGACAGCGAGCGGCAGAGGTTACGAGATCGTCAAGACCAGCGGACAACACCAACAAACCATGGCAACAGACCTGGCACGAATCGCAGGCGACGCAGAAAACGTGCTCCTGGCACTCAATACACCACTGACAGCTACAGGCGGGCCGTGCATCGTGCCTGTGACGCGGCGTTTCTAGCGCCAATCGCATTGACGCACGAGGCCCGCAAGGCCTGGCAACGAAAG
>CAYMUR010000060.1:0-471 GCA_964393615.1 uncultured Pirellulaceae bacterium | reverse complement strand
CTTGGCCAGCTTTGCCAGCACCAGGCGGGCGGTGGATGGTGCCGTGGACGTGCGTGTCCAGCTCCACTCGCATGGAAGCACGAGGAACGCAAGATCTGGCAACGAAAGCATCATTGGAGTCCCAACCAAATTCGGCACACAGCCGGAACGGAAATCCGGAAGAGGTTCGGTTTGGAAGCTGCTCAAGTTGCCCTTGGCCACAGCAGTGCCGATGTGACTCAGATTTACGCGGAGCGGGACCTGACCAAAGCAGCTGACGTTGCATGGCAAGTTGGTTAATTGCCGGCCCCGCCGGCGTCCAATATGTCTGCCATCACTGCTCATCAGCACCATGCCGCTGCACCTGCTGACCGGGTTGCTCGGATGAGACCCGTTCCGCCCAGACCTTGAACCGCTACCTCCGCCCTTCGCCTCGCCGGGACTCCCTATATAACACCGTCGCAAGTGCGGATACTTTCGCGAGTTTACACT
>CAYMUR010000059.1:10205-33704 GCA_964393615.1 uncultured Pirellulaceae bacterium | reverse complement strand
TCATATTGCTGGTCTTCACAAACCACGATTTAAGTGCTGACATTCTTTCCTGGACACCCAATTATGCCTGGCTCACCCTAACGTGCACTATAATGACATGGTCCATTCTGGTGTTATCTAAATCATGGGAAGGCTTCAAGCCAGACCAGGCGCTGCGTCGGTTCAGCATGCTTGCTTTAGGATTGTTTGCCGGAACGCTTTCCTACGGTTTGTACAAGATTTTACTGGTAGAACCGCAATTCTTGCTGGTCAACGACCCCAGTACGTGGACCGCATGGCCTAAAAGCATGTACTCTGTCGAAGGTGACCCCCAATTTCTCGTATTCCTCGGTTATTTTGCTGGACTATTTTTCGTACTCCGCCTGTGGCTCAAAACAGATCCACTCAGGACCACAAGATTCAGTTTATGGAGTACCAGCACTTGCATCTTGTGGGCCTTGATATTACAGCTGTTTCTGCCATTCCCGCGTAGTTTTGCCATCATCACTATTGTTTCCATAGCACTGCAATTGTCAGCACCATGGATCGACAACGCAACAAGACACCGGATGCGACAAGAGGTAAGTCTTTGAGATGATCTCAATCACCTCGACATGCAGTTGCTTTATCGGACTCAACCTATTTCATGAACCGACCTGAAGAGTCCAGGCAGGAGGACCAGATTGCGGTTGTTACAACAGCGTAGTGCCATCCTTAGCTTTCTCGTCGCCTTGTTCAGTGCCAGTACACATGGGGGATCATTGTCTGCTAATGACAGTGCTGCTCCTCACAGCAAACCATACACGAACCACAACCTCCGTCACCCAGTCGAGAATCCGCGACGAGCTGTACCGCGCCCACCAGAACCTCCCTCCCTGGTGACAAATACGAAGGACCATCGCAATTCGGTCACTAGCGAACCTGCGCCCGGCGAACCAATAGAGACGCTACAAGAGACAGGCCTGAACGTGGGAGCCATCCTGCCAAGCCAAACGTCCGGACCCGTTCCATTGCAACAAGGCGAAGGCTTTCGTGTCGTTTCCGGTCCTTATTACAGTCAAGGAATTGGGTATGATGAATTGAATGACCAAATGCTCGGAGCTGTCAAAAATTTTATTGACCGCCGCATTGGTCACAATGGTATCGCCGAAAGCCTTGGGTTTGACATCAATTATATTCAGAAAAACCTGTTACTTGGAAAAGTGGAAGAGGAAGTCAAATATGGAACCTTTCATCCCACTCGATATTTGACGGTAGTTTTACAATTCGATCAACTATTTCTGGACGAACTCAATCATCGTTGGACGCTGGTCGTTCAAAAATCTCGTCTGCAACAACTCAGTTTGGGAGCAGGTGGCGTCTGTGTCTTGTTGGTGACAGTTTTTGGCTACCTGAGGATAGACAACGTAACACAAGGATGCTACCGGCAACGCTTGAAACTGTTGGCAACAGGAATAATACTAGCGTTCACTGTTTTTGGTGTGTGTCTGGCACGTTGGATTCCGTGGATCTAATCATGAGACGATTAAGCACCCAAGTGTCCAAAAGTACCTTGTTAGACTGGCCCCATAAAGCCGACCCACGCTGTCGATCGTGGCCGATTGAGAGTCGTCCACGAACCATTGCCCCATTAACTTGCATGGCAGCAACAACCCATTTTTTTCATCTGCATGGAAGCATTTGCATTGCCAATGGATTGTTAGTCTACAATCCGCCTGCCACTCAAACCGAAAAGAATCCAGGGAGTAGATACAGTCCACTATTTTTCCATCGCTAGCTGAGATTCCGGTCAATTACCTTTTCGCAAGATATGCTAAATGAGCGCTCCTTCACAAATTGACTCACTGCTAGTTCAACGAATCCGGAATGGAGATACGGTTGCCTGGAACGATTTGATTTCACGTTACGAAGGTCGCTTACTGGCATTTGTCGAAAGCAGGTTAGGACGACGCGCGCCAAGCGAAGATATCGTACAGGAAACATTCATTGGTTTCATGAACAGCCTTCCAAACTACGATTTTAAACGCCCGTTAGAAGGATACCTGTTTTCGATTTGTGCACACAAATTGACTGACCATTTACGCCGTGAAGGCCGACGTCCTGTTTTACCGTTGTCAGATGGCTCGAGTGACAGCCGGGAACCATGGGAACTGACCGGCCCGTCGCGACCAGCCAGTAGTATTGCACGCAGTGGCGAGCGAAAACAACTGGAAACCGAAGCGCTGGTCCAGGCCATCCAGCACCAGATACAGCATTGGATGAAACAAGGCAATTGGAAAAAAATGAAGTGTATTGAATCACTTTTTGTTCGGGGTTGGACCAACAAAGACGTCGCGACTGACTTGGACATCTCCGAGCAACAGGTGGCAAACTTTAAATTTGATTTCCTGGCACGTTTACGGTCGATCATCAAATCTCAAAACTTGTCACAAGACATTTTCCCAGAGTTACAAGACTCTTGATTGTTGGTCGAGGTAGATTTCTTCTTGGCACACCAGAATACGCTCTGCATCACCGCAACCTACTCGCTTTGAAAATTTTTTAAGACAATTAACCATGCCCCGCAAGCATTTTACATAGGCAGAATTGGAAGCCTACATGGATGAAGATCTGCCAGCAGAAAAGATGTCAGATATCGAAGCTGCCATAAGAGACGAGCCTTCGCTTTTAGAGAACATGGTAAAGCTGAATGAACGCCGCGATGCAGGAATTCACTCGCTAGGCGCTATCTGGAGAAAAAACCGCCTTAGCTGTCCAACACGTGAACAGTTAGGCAGTTACCTTCTGAAAACTCTAGCCGATAAATTGGCTGACTATATCGATTTCCACATTAGACGCATCGGCTGTCGAGTCTGTCAGGCCAACCTCGAAGACCTGCAACGGATACAACAAGAACCTGCCGAGACGGCAACGGGGCGACAACGCAAATATTTTGAATCGATTTCCGGACATCTGCACGAAGAGCAATGACCAGAAATTCCCAATCCCTTTGGACGGCATGAGCCTCCTCGGCGGCTGTCGACAACACCTTCCAAGACTTATGTGAGTGAACCAGGATGTACCACATTTGGGAACGAACGCAGACCATCTACCGCCCACCCCAACAAAACCGGACGCATGCAATCACCCTTGCGCTTGCCTGACAAGATCCGTGAACACTCGACGTTGCTCGATGAGAGCCGCAACGCGATCCTCGGGGGATGTGCGACATTCCAGCAGAATCCAACCGGTATAATTCATAGCAACGAACAGCTGAAACAGCTTGTCATACGGATAACTGCCTTGGTTCATTTCACGAATATGTACCGTCGCACCGAAACGATCCTTGACCAGGTTAAAGTTGTGTTCCAGTCCTTTTCCTTGCAAGTCAATGTCGTTGCTATTCCAGCAGACTGTCACATTTTTTTCGGTAGCAACATCCATAATACGCTTCATGACCGGTAACTGTTGCGTTTTCGGCCCATGGACTTCCACACGAATTTCCTGTCCATAGTCAGCAGCATACCTGCCAACTTCATTCAATGATTTGCCAATCTGCTCGATCGTCTTTTCGACGGGAACCCCCGCCGGCAAATTGTTCGGCTTGACTTTCACGCCGCTGCCACCACAATCGTGCGACAGCTTAGCATAAGCCTTCGCGCTCTCAATATTTTTTCGCAGTTCCTCCGGATCGGGTGAATGAAATGCCCAATTAGTACCAGGTCCCAGCAAGGTTACAGGCGAATCCTGGAAACGTTGTCGAACCTCCTGTCGTTGCTGGGCATTGAGATCTGCTTCCACACCATGCTTGTGTTGTGTTCGTAATTCGACTCCCAGAACCTCCGTCTTTTCACAGTTAGCAATCAACGTCGGCAGGTCCCAATCTTGACCCCATAAATATGTCACTAAACCAAGTGACAGGCCGGCCGGTCGCACCGCTGCATTGACTGAAAGTGGTAACGCACTAGTAACTCCCGCAACAAGCGAATTGCCCACAAAGCGCCGACGTGTCAGCTGAATCGACATCAGTATCTCCTTAAGATAAATGGGTAAATCGCATCATTCCAAACAGGCTCTTGCGTGATTACGAGCCACAAATACAAGTCATGGGAACCATGCGTTGGATGGTGGGGACCTGGTAGCCGTCAACGTAGTGCACCGCGAGCAGGACAAAAAAACAACAACCAAGCAAGTCCTTATAACATAGGACTCTACCTTGCAGCGGCAGATGTTTCAATTCCCCGAGGCTTCTCCATTACCAAGAATTATCTTTCCATTTTCAGAGAAACCAATTGTCACGATTTGACTGTCGCTATTTGTGACCACAGAAAATAAAAGGAAAGGCGCATCCTGACACATTAGAACCAGAAGTAACCTTCCCTTCCTTGTTACACGTGAGCCAATTGATCACAGCTTAACGGTTTTTGTCCGCCGTCTTTAAAAAACACGAATTCATTGTTCACATAATCGATGATGACTCCGTCTCCGTCCGCAAATTCTCTTTTCAATAATTCAGTGGCAAGTGGATTCTGTATACGGCGTTGGATAACCCGTTTCAGAGGTCGTGCGCCGTAATGCGGATCGTAGCCTTGAGCGGCAATCTGCTGTCTCACGGTTTCTGTCACAATGAGTTTCATTCCGGCGTCCTCAAGTTGCGAACTTAAATGCTTAATTTGCAAATCCACAATCCTGGAAATTTCATCTCGCTGTAGAGGATGGAAAACAATCGTTTCATCAATCCGATTGAGAAATTCTGGTAGGAACCGGGCTCGCAAAGCCTCCAGTACCGATTGCTCGATTTCTTCTTCACTACCACCCTCTTGGGCAACGGTTTGAATCAATTGGCTACCAACATTACTCGTCATGACAATGATCGTGTTGGTAAAATTGACGGTATGACCGTGATTGTCAGTCAGGCGGCCGTCGTCCAAAACTTGTAAAAGAATATTAAAAACATCCGAGTGGGCTTTTTCAATCTCGTCCAGCAAAATCACGCAGTAAGGTCGACGCCGTACCGCTTCCGTCAGTTTGCCGCCTTGCTCGTAGCCAATATAACCGGGAGGTGCACCGATCAGACGACTGACCGTGTGGCGTTCCATAAATTCACTCATGTCGAGACGAACCATAGCGTTTTCATCATCGAATAACACCTCGGCAAGCGCTTTGCAAAGTTCTGTCTTGCCAACACCCGTTGGCCCGAGGAACAAGAAGGAACCAACCGGGCGTTGTGGATCTTGCAAACCACTACGACTTCTTCGAACCGCATTGGAAACTGCTTCCAGTGCTTCCTCTTGCCCTACAACACGCTGGTGCAATCGTTCTTCCATGACGAGTAACTTGCTACGCTCCGTTTCTAGCATCCGCACCACGGGAATCCCTGTCCAGACACTCACGACTTCGGATATTTCTTCTTCCGTCACTTCCTGCCTTAGCAATCGACGGTTTTTTTCAGATGGCTCCTGTTCAGGACGTTCCGCTGCTTCATTATCAAGCTGATCACGTAAACGACGGCAAGTCGTATCCAGCTCGTAAAGCCGCTGAAATTCAGTTTCGCCCACCGGTTCACCTGTCGACTGCTTTTCTTTGATTGCCGTGTCTAACTGCTGGAATGTATGCTCCTGAGTCACGAGTTGCTGTCTGATTTTCTGCACATCACCGAGCCCAAGTTTCTCCGCTTCCCACTGCTCACGGAGACTTGCCAGCTTGTGTTTCCGTTCATCCATTTCGGCTTCAATTTGAGTGAGTCGTTCCTGGGCGTGCTCTTCTGTCTCTTCGGCTAATTGACGCTGGGCGAGCTCCAACTGGGTCAACCGACGTTGAACTTCATCAATCTCAGTCGGCACGCTTTCTAATTCCATCGCGAGTCGGCTCGCCGCTTCGTCCACCAGGTCGATCGCTTTGTCCGGTAAAAAACGATCAGAAATATAACGATCCGACAACTGAGCAGCTGCCACCAACGATGAATCCATGATCTTGACCCCATGGTGGGCTTCATAACGAGGTTTGAGGCCACGAAGAATGGCAATAGTGTCTTCGACGGTGGGTTCACCAACATAAACTGGCTGAAAACGCCTTTCGAGCGCCGCATCTTTTTCGATGTACTGACGGTATTCGTCTAATGTCGTGGCACCAATACAGCGAAGCTCGCCGCGCGCTAACGCCGGTTTGAGCAAATTAGCAGCATCACTACCACCATCAGATTTCCCGGCACCCACTACGGTATGCAGTTCGTCGATAAACAACACAACGTTTCCACCCGCATCATCCACTTCTCTCAAAACCGCTCTAAGACGATCCTCAAACTCACCACGAAACTTGGCTCCAGCGATCAAAGCTCCCATGTCCAGGGCGATTACACGTTTGTTCTTAAGGCTTTGTGGAACATCACCTTGTACAATCCGCAATGCAAGTCCTTCGGCAATCGCTGTCTTGCCTACACCCGGTTCACCAATTAACACAGGGTTATTTTTTCTTCTCCGTGAAAGCACTTGAATGACACGGCGAATCTCGGTATCGCGGCCGATGACTGGATCAAGTTTTCCAGCCACCGCTCGCTCAACAAGGTCGATACCATATTTTTCCAGGGCCTGCACCTTGTCTTCTGGATGTTGGTCGGTCACACGACCACTACCACGAATCGATTGCAAAGCGTTTGCGATGCCATGCGCATCAATCGCATTTAGCTGCAACAGGTTATTCGCTTTATTTTCAGTTTTAGTCAGCGCCAACAACAAGTGTTCCGTGGATACAAATTCATCCCGCATTGATTGTGATTCACGGGCAGCCGTTTCCAAAACCTGCTGCAACGCCGCGCTTAGATTTTGCGCCATACCACCCTTCACCTTGGATTTGCGTTCCAGTTCAGAATCAACCATCCGGTTAAGTTGCTGGAGTTGAACACCAATTTTGTTGAGAATAGACTGCACCAAGCCATCCGTCTCACGAAGAAGTGCTGCCAGCAGATGGAGCGGATCAATTTCAGGATGACTGAACTCGCCGGCCAACTTCTGGGCAAGTTGTATCGCTTCTTGGGATTTGACGGTTAGTTTGTCGAATGAAAAATCCATTGTGAACTCCTTCGAAGTCTTACGTGAAGTCGGTGTTGTTCATCTGCTCCTGAAGCGCACAGCTTCAGCGCAAAAGACTTTTATTCATGGCAGCTAACGCAGCGACATTTGCGAACGGGTGGGCCTTCTCTTGTGAGTATGCCCCACCTCACTGTGGCAATTTGATCCGATTACGAATCCTTGACCTCAAATTCTGCATCGATAGCATCATCGTTCACACCAGCTGTATCGGAGCCCGAGGATCCGTTACCTGACGCGCCTGCCATCGAAGGGTCTGCCATCGAAGGATCTGCCTGCTGAGCACTTTCGTAAAGCGTCTTACTTAATGCATGGGAGGCCTGCTCCAACTCCTGGAGCAAAGACTTAATCGCCTCCACATCCTCGCCTTGAGCGCCTTCCCGCGCCTTGGCGATTGCATCTTCAAGCGGTTTCTTGTCGGCGTCGCTCAGTTTGTCTCCGTGTTCCTTCATCATTTTTTCCAGTTGGAAACACATTTGATCAACCTGATTTCGGGCTTCTACCAGTTCCCGTTGTCGCTTGTCTTCACCGGCATGTTCTTCCGCATCCTGCCGCATACGGTCGATTTCATTCTCGGACAGTCCGGATGACTGTTCAATCGTAACTGACTGTTCCTTTTGAGTACCAAGATCCTTGGCAGATACATTCAGAATGCCATTTTGGTCGATATCGAATTTAACTTCGATCTGCGGCACACCTCGCGGTGCAGTAGGAATACCTTCGAGATTGAACTCGCCCAGTAAACGATTATGACTAGCCATCTCTCGCTCACCCTGAAAAACTCGAACGGTGACCGCCGTCTGATTGTCGTCGGCCGTGCTAAAAACCTGTTTCCGTTCCGTGGGTACGGTCGTATTCCGCTCTACCAATTTGGTAAAAACACCGCCCAACGTTTCAATTCCCAGTGATAACGGAGTGACATCCAACAACAATACGTCTTTTCGGTCACCTGCCAGGACACTGCCTTGAATAGCAGCACCGGCAGCAACCACTTCGTCGGGGTTTACACCTTTGTGGGGGTCTTTACCAAAAACATCTTTAACGAGTTGCTGGACCTTGGGAACCCGTGTTGAACCGCCAACGAGTACAACTTCGTCAATTTCACTCGGTTCCAGCTTTGCGTCTTTCAACGCCTGCATGACTGGACCTCGACAACGTTCGATAAGTGGATCACTTAACTCTTCAAACTTGGAACGAGAAATGGAAACTTGCAGGTGCTTGGGACCGGATGCATCTGCAGTGATAAACGGCAAATTAATATCGGTCGATGCAGCACTGCTGAGCTCTTTTTTAGCTTTTTCACACACTTCCTGTAAACGTTGCAGGGCCATGGTGTCCTGCCGCAAATCGATGCCCTGCTCCTTCTTGAATTCATCCGCAACATGATTGATCAGAACCTGATCAAAGTCGTCTCCACCCAACTGCGTATCACCACTAGTACTGATGACTTCAAACACCCTGATATCATCGTCTTTACCTTCAGTTTCAGCGACCTCAAGAACAGACACGTCAAAGGTACCGCCACCCAAATCGAAACCAACGATCTTTTCCTGCGCTTTCTTGTCTAATCCGTAACTGAGTGCAGCCGCAGTCGGTTCGTTAATAATGCGAGCTACTTCAAGACCGGCAATTTGCCCGGCATCCTTCGTCGCTTGTCGCTGTGAATCATTGAAATAAGCCGGTACGGTGATGACTGCCTTGTTCACCTTGTGTCCTAAATATGCCTCGGCCGCTTCCTTGAGTTTTCGCAAAACCTTGGCAGAGATTTCCTGGGGAGTAAACTCCTTGTCGTCCACTTTCACCTGAACGTAGTCGGAACTTCCACCGGTGACTTTGTAGGGCACCATCTTCTCGTCCGATTCCACTTCCATGTGGCGACGGCCCATAAAGCGTTTGATAGAATAAATCGTGCGATGAGGATTGGTGACCGCTTGTCGGCGAGCCGGCTCGCCGACTAACGTTTCACCCTTGTCATTGAAGGCCACCACGCTGGACGTGATGCGATTACCCTCCGCGTTAGGTATGATTTTTGGCTCGTCCCCTTCCATGATGGCGACGACCGAGTTGGTTGTACCCAAGTCGATTCCGATAATTTTTTCGCCTTCGGCCATTATTCTCTCCCTTTTCAATGCATTCCGCCGTCCAGCCGCTTACCGTAATGCTTTTCGGTAATCACCGTTGGCAGCGTGGTTCGTTGGATTCTCAGTGAACCTAAGTGGATGTATACGTGTCGTTTACCGCCGTCATAAAAGGCGGATAAGTCCCGTGCTACCAGTTAATAGCAAAGAGTATGCCAGGATTGACCGAAAGGAAGTAAATTTTCCATAAATCCTTATTTTGCAACGGACTTAGGCACGGGATTCTGTCCTAGGCCAACTACCGCTATAATCTATCCGTTGTCGTCAACTGCCATTTTGACAGATATCCAAGCCCGTGTCGAAAAAGAAGTCTACAAAAAAATCGACCCAAAAACCCTTGACGGGTTCACCTCGCAAGCCCACCGCCGGTCAATTGCGCGGCAAGCTCCAACGTCTCGATCGCACCTTGGTAGAGTTATTTCAGGAACGTGCGCAGCTGGTGCAGCAGCTGAATGAAACATCCGGAGTCGACGCTTTGCAGGCTTGTGATGCCAGCAATGTACAAAAAGTTTTAGGGGACATACTAAAAACGAATGGGCCACTTGAAGAAACTTCACTGCAATCAACATTTCGTGAACTGTTCAGTGGCACACGGGCATTGGTCTCACCGGTTAAAGCAGCCTACTTGGGTCCTCCCTACAGTTTCAGCCATCTGGCAGCTGTCCAACATTTCGGTGAGAGCACAGAACTGGTACCCGTGTCGACGATCGCTGCTGTGTTCGAAGAAGTTCAAGGCAGCCAAGTCGATCAGGGGCTAGTACCCTTAGAAAATTCAACCGACGGGCGCGTCGTCGATACACTGGATATGTTTACCCGCGTCCCGTTAAAAATCTGTGGGCAAGTCCGTTTACGAATCCATCATCACTTGCTCGGCAAATGCAAGCGGGCGGAGATCCGTAATGTTTACAGCAAACCCCAAGCGATTTCTCAATGTCGCAACTGGCTCGCAAAGCACTTGCCGCAAGCCTGTATCGTCGAAATTGCCAGTACAGCAGCGGCGGCCGAATTAGCCGCTTCTGAGAAGGGTGTTGCCGCAATCGCCAGCCGCCAGGCAGGTAGTCACTATGGCCTGGAAGTCATCGCGTCCGCGATCGAAGACAACCAAAATAACATCACACGATTTGCAGTAATCGGGGGTACCCTCGGAACACGTACAGGAGATGACAAAACTGCACTTATGTTCGAGGTTTCCCATGAACCAGGAGCATTGGCAGACGTGATGACTGTATTCAAACGAAGCAAGCTTAACCTCACCTGGATTGAATCGTTTCCTCGACCTGGTGGCGTCAACGAATATATCTTTTTCGTAGAGTTTGAAGGACACCCTACATCCGTCAAAGTTCGACGAGCACTTGGTTCACTGGAAAACAAAATAGTGCGGCTTGAAGTATTAGGTGCCTACCAGGACAAGGAACCGGTAGGATAGGGTAGAGCAGCAACGGTAAAGAGCAAGGGCCAGGTAAACAGTTGGTAATTCTCAGGCTGGTGGGTTGCTATACAGTTTCTGGCTCAAGCATGTGACATTTATTGCTACCGATTCACAGGATTTGTCAATATTTTGAGGATTCTCTAAAACACTTTTTTTGAATATTAGTTTGGGGAAATTTGATGACAGCAGCCACTCGCCGTCTATTGATTATCGGCAATTGGAAAATGAATTTGAATCGTCAACAGTCTGTGGCGTTAACCGAAGAACTCGTTGAACCTGCCAGTCACCTGAACCAGGTTGATTGGGCCATCTGCCCTCCATTTGTTTATCTGGAGACAGTCGGACAGGTGCTTCGTGGCTCCAACATCGCTCTAGGCGCACAGGACATGTACCACGCAGATGACGGACCTTTTACTGGTGAAATCAGTGCCCACATGTTGCGCGATTTGGGCTGTCAGTTCGTGATTCTGGGCCACAGCGAACGGCGTCACATTATGGGAGAAACAGACGACGAAATTCGGCACAAAGTACTGGCAGCGCATTCCGCTCAGCTAACGCCTATTGTTTGTGTCGGGGAAACGCTAGACCAACGGCAAGCCGGAACCACCATGGCAACCATCCGAACACAATTTGAAGGATCACTAGGTGGTCTGAGCGAGGACCAAATGGTTTCGACCGTCATTGCCTATGAACCGGTATGGGCCATTGGCACTGGAAAAGTAGCCACACCGGTAGAAGCCGCGGCGGTCCACTCCGACCTTCGCAAAATGATTGCCAGTCGCTACAATACTGACATCAGTGAAGCTGTGCGCATTGAATACGGTGGCAGCGTCAAACCGGATAATGCCAGTGAATTACTCGGATGTGCCGATATTGACGGAGCCTTGGTCGGAGGGGCTTCGTTGAATGCCACGTCGTTTCTTGGTATCGCAACAACAGAAAATACATAAGTTCTGACTGCCATCGCAGTCATTTTTGGATTTACGTTCCTAGACTACAGACACCTGCACGGTGGAGGAATTTATTCATGTTTCCAGTATTGTTTGCTGACGTATGGCAATATGTGTTCGGCATCCTGATGTCTTTCACCTCCCTGTTCGTGATTCTCCTCGTACTCGTCCAGCGAGGACGAGGAGGTGGGCTGGCAGGAGCATTAGGTGGTATGGGAGGGCAAAGCGCATTTGGGGCCAAGGCTGGCGATACCTTCACCAAAATAACAGTTGTCGCCGCATCATTCTGGATTATACTCTGCTTGGCTGGGGTTTGGAACTTTGGCAAAAAATCCAGCAAACTTGATATCACTGGGAATAACGAAGCGACTTCAGCCTCTGACCCTCTGAACAACGATACCGAGCCAGGCCCTGCGTCTGAACCTGACGGCACGGAACCCGACGCATCACCATAACTCACAACAAGTACTAACAAAAACGGCATCTTCTGCCACGGTCCAAGCCGGTAGCCAATCCAACTCCAATAGGCAGTATGTCCCTGTACCGCATGTCCCTGTACCGCATGTCCCTGTACCGCATGTCCCTGTACCGCACCGGTTTTGAGAGCAACTGTAACGACTAGAGACAATATGCCCTTTTCGTGAAATAGTATGAACGCCAGACAAACATCCACTCTCATCGTGCCCTTGTTTTCAAAGGTTGACCTTTTCCGTAAACACTTTCAGTAAACACTCGTTTTCCTAAGTCACCCTTTTGTCATCTTCGCAGAGGACACCATTGTGTTACTGAGCATGACTGGTTTTGGAGAAGCGCACGGCCAGGGTGACGAAGTCGCCATAACGGTCGAGCTAAAAAGCATCAATAGTCGTTATTTAAAGCTCAATTTACGAGCACCGGAAGGCTTCCTTTCTCTTGAGCCACGGATTGAAAGTGTTTTGAAAACACGTATTCAACGTGGAACGGTACAGCTAACCTTGCGGATTGACCGACAATCCTCGTCAGCAGATTATCACATCAACAACCAAGTGCTTCTGAGCTATTATGAACAACTCGATAAGCTCAAAATGAATTCCGAAGGTATTCCAATTCGACTGGATGCCTTGCTTACACTACCGGGAGTTGTGGATAGTCAAGAGGAACAGAACCAACACGCTTCAGAATATTGGCCGTTGATTGAATCGGTTTTACGGGAGGCATTAGAAAACCTAAGCAAAATGCGTAGCGACGAAGGACAGGCAATGGCTACAGATTTGTTAACAAATTGTCAGACTATCTCGGAACACATCGAGACGATCGATGGTCGTGCTGACATTGTAGTGGAACATTATCAGACCCGATTAACGGAGCGCATGCAGAAGCTACTGGTTGACTATGACGTTACGGTAGAGGCGTCGGACGTGGCCCGAGAGGTAGGTTTATTTGCGGAACGCTGCGACATCTCCGAAGAAATTGTACGGTTAAAAAGCCACGTAGAGCAGTTTCTTGGCATGTTAAAAACATCGCATGGAGTCGGACGCAAACTGGATTTTTTGACACAGGAAATGTTTCGTGAAGCTAACACGATTGGATCCAAGGCAAACGACTCAAAAATTGCCAAACACATCATTGAAATCAAAGCCGCTATCGAACGAATACGCGAAATGGTTCAAAATGTAGAATAGTTGACTGCCGCCCGTTTCAAGAAACTAGTCAACCGTAAACAGAGCTGGCCGGCATACTAGGCATCGTCCGAATACGACCCAAAATTTTCTCCGTGTGACAAGCTGCAATTTCCAGACTAAATTCGTTTTGCAATTTCTATCTCACGGAATTCACCAACAAGTTCGTACAGCCCCTGGTTTACTTAATATTTTCCATGAGCTAAATAAACTGGTGCCGGGCTTGGGCATGCAATTTGGAGAGACAAAACACTCAATGCCGTTTAGAACCACAAACTTTTATCAATTTGCTGGCGCAGCCACTCCCCACACACTTGTTACGCGTTGAGATGAACAATTCAGCGACAGGACGGCTCGTAGTAATTTCAGGCCCCTCAGGCACTGGAAAAACAACAGTGGTCCGCACTTTACTCGAACGCTGCAGCCTACCGCTGGAGTTAAGCATCTCAGCCACCACCCGCCCACCACGACAGGGTGAAAAGCACGGCGTCGACTATTTTTTTCTCAGTCCGTCAGAATTCCAGGCTCGGCAACAGCAGCAGGGTTTTCTCGAGAATTGCGAGGTATTCGGCAGGGGGCACCATTATGGAACATTAGCAGAACCTGTCACGACTAGCCTGCGAGCAGGAAATTGGGTAATCTTAGAGATTGACGTTGTCGGTGCGTTAAAGGTTCTCGAAAAACATAGTGATGCCATTACGATCTTTATAGGACCGGGATCGCTGGTAGAGTTAGAACGCCGATTGCGAGGGCGTGGTACGGAATCGGAAGAAGCAATCCAACGCCGCCTGGAAGTAGCCCGCCAGGAGTTACAATATGCCGATCGCTACCAACACAATATAATCAACGAAGATGTAAACACGACTGCCGATGAGTTATGTCTCATCCTTAAAAATTATTGTTAGTGAATGATCATTCTCTGTCACAGATCAACCTTTTATCATTTTTTGTCGGTTACCGGAGCGAATTGATGATCGAAGAATTGAAGGAAGAAAGCATCGTGAACAAAATGGGAGGGCGTTTCAAACTCTCCACATTGATTCAAAAGCGGCTAGTGGCTTTGAACAAAGGCAGCCGGCCATTGGTGGAATTGAACACCAAAAACAAAATGCAAATTGTGATCCATGAAATCCTCCAGGACAAGATTTTCCTCGACTCGTCCAACGAAGTCCGTGTCACCGGTGAACTGGAAACCACGGGCGGTGGTCTGGCGGACCTGGACCCGGATGGCCTATGAACAAGTGCGAACTGGTTGTCGGAATCGCAGGAGGTGTGGCTGCTTACAAGTCCGCCACACTTGTCAGCCAGTTAATTCAATCAGGAGCCCGGGTCACGGTAGTAATGAGTCAGTCGGCAGGCAGGTTTGTCGGAGAAGCATCTTTTCAAGCCTTGACTGGTCGAGCGGTTGTGAACGATCTCTTTGACAGGTCCCACCCTCTAGGAGCCCACATTGAGTTATCTGAAAAATCCAAATTACTCTGTGTGGCCCCAGCCACAGCAAATTTTCTGGCAAAAGCTGCCACTGGATTGGCCGACGATCTCCTCAGCACACTTTACTTAACGTTTACAGGACCGACTGTTCTTGTTCCTGCCATGAACTGTGAGATGTGGGAAAAACCAGCGGTCCAGCGAAACGTCGCCACGTTGCGTGCCGATGGGGTTCACTTCGTCGGCCCAGAAACAGGCTGGCTCAGTTGCCGGCGCCAAGGTACAGGACGTATGGCGGAGGCCGAAACCATCCTACGTGCCATTACAGCGATCTTGGATCGACCATGTCACGAATCCTGATTACATCTGGTCCGACACGACAATATCTTGATCCGGTTCGTTTTCTGACGAATGCTTCTAGCGGACGCATGGGCTCTGCATTGGCCGACGCAATGCTCGAACAAGGGCATGACGTCGTTGTGGTCAGTGGCAACGTGGATGTGGTCTACCCTAAGCAGGCTCAAGTCATTGAGGTGGTCTCAACTGAAGAGATGCTGGCCACGTGCCGTGACTTGTTTCCATCGTGCGACGGCCTGATTGGCGCGGCCGCTCCGTGTGACTATCGACCTGTGAAAGTCGCCACCAATAAAATCGCCAAAACTGGGGCCCCTTTGGAACTTCACCTCGTCGAAACGTCTGATGTCGTCGCTGCGCTAGGTGCCGAAAAATCCAAACAGTGGCTCGTCGGATTTGCCTTGGAAACCGAAGACCACCGCTTTCGGGCCATTACCAAGATGGAACGGAAGAGTTGTGATCTCATGGTACTCAACGAACCTGAGGCCATGAATTCCCTGAACAACAACGTCGAAATCCTGAATCGAGATGGACGGATTGTGGCTCAATTCAGTGGGCCCAAAGCGATCGTAGCAAAAGGTATCGTCAAGGTAATCCATGACGAGTTGATCCACATCAAATGAAAAGCATACTGCTTTCTTAAAACCTCAAAGTGAAACCACTCCTGTTCGAGAGACCTGGTCGACAACCGTCACTGGCCTTACCTTTGCAACAGAAAACGCTAGCCGTCAGTCGTCTGCAATGAACAGTTCTTGGGGAATCCGGCAAACACGTCCTTCACGGTCAATACAAGCGATGGTACTGCTACCTTCCGCCAACAACTCTCCCTCGCGCATCACACGATAGGCATGCTCAATCCGGGCACGTTTGGCTCGGACTGTAGCCGTGGTAAGAGTTACCAAATCGTCATAATAGGCTGGCATCAGGTATCGGCATTGGACCTGAGAAACGACTAACATCCAACCTCGTTCTTCAAACTCTCGATAACTCAAACCACAAGCCCGCAGTAATTCGATACGGCCCATCTCGAAATAATTCAGATAGTTCGCATGATGAACACGACCTTGGGCATCCGTTTCTTGATATCGCACTCGAATCTGAATAGTATGTTGTCGCAACATATTGGCTCAATGGCTTGCTGTACGTTTCAAACGTTGTCTCAAAATCCAAGGAAGTTTGACAAAGTAACACGGTACCAGCCTGCGCACAAGCAACACCTTTCATAAATGATATGTCATTCACATCGAACTAAAAAAATAGTTTTCACTTCAATTTTCATCTACTTTTTTTCCGGTTTGTCGTCACGAATGTTGCCTACCCAACAAAAATCATGTCATGGCTTACTTCTTTCGGTGGTTTCCTCTGGATTTTACTTGCTGTGATGAATCCCTGGCTGAAAACTGTGCTTTCGCCGCCGTACACCAGGGGGCACATTGACGCCGGAAACCAGGACCCGTATAGTGAATTACTGTAGTTTTCGTTTCCATGCCAAGATAAGTTGTTACCGAGCGGCACGGTTCCACTAATTGAACGACTGCCAGGTATCGTTCCCTACAATACGTTCCCTACAAAATACGTTCCCTACAATTTAGTCGTTCGCAGGAAATTTCACGGAATACACTACCTTTTCGTGATTGTGGTACCACAAGTGGCACAACCAGATTTCGCTTTACTTGCTGAATGTCTGGCCATGCGAAACGGAAGTATTTCCTGATGTCTCATAACAAAACAACGTTTTTTTCGCACCCCACTCAGATCATTTGACACACTAGTACATCGCTTCATTCTTCCAGGACATCGCATGAGCATTGGTGAAGGAGCTGACACGGAATATTCGACGGCAAGAGGTCATAATTATCCAGCATTGCGACAATTCACCGTATTCCTGGAAAACCGAGTGGGACAACTGTTAGAAGTAGTCCGGCGATTTGAAGGAAGCAATGTTCGTATCGTTTCATTATCGATACACGACTCAACCGAATGTGCTTTTCTTCGCTTTCTGTTAAGTCATCCAGAACAAGGACGTGAGATTCTCGAGCGTGCTGGTCTGGCGCTGATTGAAACCGATTTAATCGGCGTGGAACTGCCCGAAGGCCCCCAACCTTTGCTACAGGTCTGCACTGCTTTGCTGCAAGCGGAAGTTAACATTGTTCAGGCATATCCATTATTGCTCCGTCCTCATGGCCGGCCTGCTGTGGCCCTAATGGTGGATAACAACGAAATGGCATTGGACACATTAAACGGCAAAGGATTTATGCTGATTACCGAAAACGATTTGTCTGACGTCGACTAAGATCCACGAGAAGAGATTAATGGCGATACAAGTCGTTTGCCCCGGTTGCCACGCTCGGTTCAAAGTTAGCGATCAGCACGCTGGTAAAAAAGGCCCCTGCCCCAAATGCAAAGTTGAGATTACGGTTCCGCCTTCAGAAGATGAAGTCGTCATCAAGGCACCTGACGAATTTGGCGGTACTCGGGACGCAGCAGGAAAACTGGTGCTCAAGCCTGTTGTACGCGATGAAACCGTGCTCACACCATTATTATTTACGGGAATTCTTCTAAGCGTTGCCGTGGTATTGGCTGTGGCTCTCTATACACGCATGACCTATCCCGATGGGGATATCCCAACACTCCTGAAAACATTAGGGGCTATCGCCAGTGCACCCCCTTTGGCTTTTGCAGCCTATACAATTTTACGCGACAACGAATTAGAACCGTACCGTGGCGTACACCTAGCTTTAAGGCTCACGATCTGCGCCGTTATCTACTCACTGCTTTGGGGAGCCTATGCGCTGGCAGGGCCGTTTTTTTTTGGAGACCAGCCCCTGGAACCTTGGAGTATCTTGTTTCTCGTACTGCCCTTTGTCTTCGTCGGTACGCTAACCGCTCTTGTCTCGTTAGACCTAAACCCGACCAATGCGTTCTTACACTATGCATTGTACCTTACGGTAACCATTGTTTTACGTCTGATCGTAAAATTGCCAGCGTTTTGAGGCATTCACCCTACCACAATAGCAAGCGTCATTTTTGGGGATAACATCACGTGTCTTCGATCCTAGCAATACCGGAAATACAAGCGCTGGAAGGGCGTACCGGATTGCTGCGCATCCCACAAGAAATCGACGTGCCTCTGACACCACGAGTACGTCAAATCATCGATGCGGCAGACTTTCACCGCTTGGCGCACATAAGCCAGTTAGGACTAGTCGCTCTTGTGTATCCGGCAGCTCATCATATGCGGTTCGAACACTCGCTGGGCGTCTATCGCATGGCATTATTGTACCTGCGTCAGCTGGCAATGGATCCACGTTTTTCATCAGTGATCTCGGCCTCAGATGGAGAGATCCTAATTGCAGCTGCACTGTTGCATGACCTGGGGCATTGGCCCTTTTGCCATCCCATCGAAGATATGCAACTTCCAGGAGTTTCCAGCCACGAGTTCTACGCCAACCGTTTTTTACTCGAAGGTGAAATTGCCCAAACGCTTAGAGATAAATGGCACATCCAACCGAATGCAGTCGCATCGCTACTTTCCGAAAAGCCTAACAATACGTCTTCTAAAATCTTAAAAAGTATTCTGTCAGGACCAGTTGACATCGACAAAATGGACTACCTAATGCGTGACAGTCTACACGCAGGCGTTCCTTATGGCAGGAACTTTGACCAGCAACGACTCATCACAAGTCTGACCCTCAATGCATCAGGAGATGGCCTGGCGATTACCGAAAAAGGTCGAACAGCTGCCGAGTTAATGGTATTTGCCCGATATGTCATGTTCAGTGAAGTCTATTGGCACCACACGGTCCGCGCGGCGACTGCCATGCTGCAAAGAGCTTTTTATTTTTTACATGCTGACATGAACCTGGACCAATTGTTTCGGTTGACCGAAAGTGCCTTTATTAGTCAATGCTTAAGCCATGCCGAACAGAATCCTGCCCACGAACTGCTGCAAGGTCTATTCGGATCGAAACGTCAACTTTACAAACGGGTCGCACAATACAGTTGCTTCCAGCAGAATGATATTTACCGACGTTTGGCTCGCCAGCCTTATTCCTGGCTTACGGCCTGTGGAACGTCGCTGAGTGAAATCCTCAGCCACCGCTTGGGGCAGCAGGTCGAGCCCCACAAAATACTCGTAGATGCTCCTCCCGTCAAACGCGAAATCGAGTTCAACATCGACGTACATTTCCCCAAAGAAAACTGTTTTCGCCAACTGGCAGATGTTTCCCCCGTCGTCCAGGCGTTAGCCCACCAGCAGTTTGATGACTACGTGAAACGTGTCCGTATTTTCACACACCCGGACCTGAGCGACGCATGTCACAAGATCCACGACTTGGACCGATTAGTTGAACAAGCAATCGAGCGGGTCAATCAGCTTTGATCACTTAGAAAGTAACGAATTGCCCAATCTAATTCGCGGCGAGTGCTCTGCGAATATTCAATGTCGAACCAAACGATTTTTCCGTTTACGTCAAGCAGATAACTGCGAGGTAACTTTCGCGTGGCGATTGCATAAAATGCAGTCCTATCTGGATCAACAAAGTTTGGGAACGAACGACCATGCTCGTTCATTTGCCCCTCGACTTCCTCGATTGAATCGCCGACATTGGTCGCAATGACGCTCACTCCGTCCGGTCCATATGGTTCAAGAATGTCGTTTTCCAGATCCTTGTATTGTTGCAAGGCATACGGTTGTTTGTTCGTCCAAAAGACAACCAATGTTAACCGATCACCATAATAATTAGAGAGCAAACCAATATCTCCCGACAACGTGGTCATTGTCAGAGATGGAAAAACATCGCCAATCTTTACCAGACAAGTTTGTTCGTGTTGTCCACTTAATTTGACAATCGGTTTGCTTAGGTTGTCAAAATCGTGTTTCCTGGGAATGACTGCAGCAGTCGTCTCCGTGTTCTCAACATGAACAAGCTTGCCCTTCACCAAAGAACGTAGAGCATTCGATCTGGAGGGGACATTGATTTCTGATTCTGGAGACTGTATCGGCTGAATCAGTACCTGAGCCCTTTCTGCCGTCTGCGACAGAAAGGCCGAGTGCTCTTGTGAAACATCCTCGTCAGTCGGCATTTCAAGCGATTTGGCCACTTTCGTGTTGGACGAAATACTTGCCGTTGGAATAGCTTCCTGCGTACAGCCTAGCATGCATAACGCCAGCCAAACCCAGCCATAGATGGGTTCGCCATAGTTCATTCTCGATGTTCCTTTAGCGATTCTGACACGCTGTGGGCCAGTATTGACCCGATACGACAAGCGCCCCCAGGGTCTCTCGAAGCAGGGGCATACTCCCAAAGTCCCAAAATCTCGTCAACAGCGTTCGCCAAGCGAAACACGCCACCCAGCCTACCCATTTACCACGGACAGCCTGCCCAATCAAGCCTTATCGTGTTGTGGTAAAACACGCACCGAAAGTTCATCCAATTGTTTACGATCTACTTCATTGGGTGCAGCAGTCATTAAATCGGCAGCCCGCTGCGTTTTCGGAAAAGCAATGCAGTCGCGAATATTTTCAAGACCAGCAAACAACATCACCCAGCGGTCAATTCCCAAAGCAATGCCACCATGTGGAGGGGCACCGTATTGCAAAGCATCGAGTAAAAATCCAAAACGTTTTTTCGCCACTTGTTCATCTAAACCCAATAACTCAAATACTTTGCGCTGGATATTGTCGTCATGAATCCGGATCGTTCCCCCTCCTGCTTCGGAACCATTGATCACGAGGTCGTATGCCTGTGCACGACAACGACCCGGATCCGATTCGAGCAAGTCGACATCTTGAATCCGAGGAGCGGTAAACGGGTGGTGCATGGCAACCCAATGGCTTTCTTCCTCGGCAAATTCAAACATCGGAAATTCCACAACCCAGGAAAAATGCATTTGGTTGGGATCGTACAGTTCTAATTCCGCACCAAGGCGTCGCCTGAGTCCATAAAGCGCTTTACATGTGACTTCCCAGGCATCTGCCACAAACAGTAACAAATCACCAGGCTTGGCGCTTAAGCGTTGAGAAAACTGTGTGAGCAGCGCCGCATCAAAGTTCTTGGCAATCGGTGAAAATAAACTGCCGTCATCTTCGACACGAAACCATGCAAGCCCTTTGGCACCAAAATCGTTTTTCACAAATTCAGTCAGTTCATCAATATCTTTTCGAGAATACCGTTTACCCCCACCAGACGCATTGATCCCACGAATCTTTCCTCCCGAGTCAGCAACACCACGAAAGACACGAAATCCACACTGGGCAGCAAGATCGGTACAGTCGATCAGCTCCATGCCAAAACGCAGGTCAGGGGCGTCATGTCCAAACCGCTCCATCGCCTCATCATACGACATGCGCGGTAGTGGTAGCGTTACATCCAACCCCAAAATTTCCTTGGCGAGTCGGACGACAAGTCCATCTATTTCCGCTATCACGTCATCTGCTTGTACGAACGACATCTCCATATCAAGTTGAGTAAACTCGGGTTGGCGATCTGCACGTAAATCCTCATCACGAAAACAGCGGGCAACCTGAATATAGCGATCGTAACCAGCGATCATCAGAATCTGCTTGTAAAGCTGCGGTGACTGGGGCAGGGCATAAAAACCACCATGCTGAATACGACTGGGTACCAGATAATCCCTGGCACCTTCCGGAGTACTACGTCCCAAGATAGGCGTTTCGATATCGATGAACCCGCGCACCTCAAAGTAATCTCGCATTCCTTTTACAATTCGGCTGCGAAGCAACATCGTGTTTTGCATTTCCTCGCGGCGCAGATCAAGATAGCGATACTTGAGACGCAAGTCCTCACCGGGCAAATCAGTGTGACTCGGTGATACAGGTGGTGTCAAACTGGCATTAAACACTTCAAGCTTTGTACAGCGAACTTCAATTTTTCCAGTCACTAGTTTTTCATTAATATTTTCCTCTGGCCGAAACGCCACTTTGCCAGTTGCCGCGATCACATATTCTGACCGCAGGGATTGAGATTGTTCGAGTAGTTCATCACCACTTTCCGGACCAAACAAGACCTGTGTCTGACCATATCGATCTCGCAGGTCAACAAATAACGCTCCACCGTGGTTACGGACCCTATCGACCCAACCACAAATCGTTACCTCTTGGTCAACATGTTCCGGGTTCAACTCGCCGCAAGTATGGGTACGCAACAAAACGAATTCCTTGTGATGATTGGTTGAACTAAAAAAAGACTAACGCTGTATTCAAACTCCACATTGTACATGCCAGTCACCCGCGATAGAACGGGTATTGTCGCCAGAAGGCACATCCACGATAGATTTTCTCGTCGCTAACCCCGTCAGTCCTCGGTGTACGGCAAGTTACGGTAGCTGGCGAGTCTCGCCCACGGCAACAAGTTCAGTCGCAATCCGGTCCCATTCGGCATCCTCGGCCATCAGCACTGGATCACACTCGGAAAAACGTCGGAACCATGTTTCCTGATGTCTGGCAAAACGGTGGGTTCGATTTTTAACGGTTTGGACCGTCTGTTCGAAACTGTACTCACCCGCCAGATAACTCAGGACTTCACGGTAGCCAACAGCTTGAAGCGATGTTTGACTCAAACTGCCAAATGTGGCCAATAAACCTTGAACTTCCTCAACGAATCCCCGTTTAAAAAACTGGTCAACACGACAATCAATCCGATCGTATAATCGGGCGCGCGGCCATTCCAACTTGAACACACGACATTCGTCTGCCGATATACCTTCGTGAAATTGCGTCTGCACATGGCTGATTGGCTGGCCAGTCAAATAATGTACTTCCAAAGCACGAATAATCCGTTTAACATCGTTTGGATGCAACTTGGTTGCTGATAGCGGATCGACTTGCCGTAATCGATCGTGGAGTGCCTGTGAACCTACCTGTTGAACTTCGTACTCCACCTGTTGACGAAATTCTAAATCGGGGGGAGGACCACTCACCAAACCTCGTAACAACGCCATCAAATAGAGTGGTGTCCCACCGACAAATAAGACCTCTCGACCCCGACGCCAAATATCCTTTACGGTCTGCCATGCCAAGTCCCGATATTCGGCCACGCTAAACTCCTGGTCAGGAGATACAATATCAATCAGGTGATGAGGGACTCGATCACGATCAGTATTTGTCGGTTTGGCCGTGCCAAGATTCATCCCTCGATAAACGGCCATCGAATCGAGTGAAATGATCTCCGCATCTATTTGCGAGGCAAGTTCGATCCCGACTGCGGTCTTGCCACTGGCAGTAGCACCTGTAAGAAACCAACAGTCAATGAAAGATTCACGTCTCATCTGCTACGCACGCCCCGTTCCTCATTGTGATTCGCTTGAGAAGATTGTACGATATTGGTCTTAGTTCAGTCCCGTCAAGCTCCCTCGCCCAGTAAGACATAAAAAGAGATTTGGTGATGATTTTACAGGTCACAACAGAGATTTGTAAGAAACTTGATTTGTAAGAAACTTGATTTGTAAGAAACTTGATTTGTAAGAAACTTGATTTGT
>CAYMUR010000059.1:6421-10105 GCA_964393615.1 uncultured Pirellulaceae bacterium | reverse complement strand
AAGAAACTGATCGCCACATAGAAAACGTTTATCATCCTTCGCTATCCAATTCACAAGATACATTCTACTGTAACACAGTCAATCATGAGATTAGGCAAAACTTCGTAGGGAAATTGAGTGTCTAACAGCAACAAAATCCTACAACAGCTAATGCAGACGATCGACGATCGCAAGAACAACCCGTCTGCAAGTTCGTACACAACAAAATTAATGTCTGGTGGAATTGAAGCGATCGGCGCTAAACTCAACGAAGAGACAGCCGAGTTAATCGAGGCCGCAGGGGAGTCGGGAGCTGACGCACGGCAGCACCTGGTCCATGAGGCAGCCGATCTATTCTATCATATAATGGTGTTGCTCGGATTTTGTGACGTCAGCTTGCAAGACGTAGAATCTGAGTTGGCACGACGTTTTGGAACGTCCGGTTTGGACGAGAAAGCTTCCAGGAAATAGTCGATGTCTGAATTTTCCAACCTTCGGCTGGGAGTTCCCAGCAAAGGTCGCCTGTCGGAACTGGCAAGTCAACTCCTTAACGAAGCAGGATTGAACTTTCGCCGCCAGGATCGTTCGTTATTTGCCCGTGTACAAGAAATTCCCGTGGATGTCACTTTCTTGCGTACTGACGACATCCCTGTCTTGTGTGCGGAAGGCGCCATTGACATGGGAATCACTGGCAGTGATTTGCTAAGCGAAAGTGGTGTGTCAGTGCAAAGCAGGCTCGAATTAGGCGTTGGTAAATGTCGGCTGGCTGTCTGTGTGCCGGAACAAAGTAAATTTCAGGATCCTGTTGACCTCGACGGCTGCCGTATCGCCACCAGCTTTGAACGCATCACTGGTCGCTATCTAGAATCCAATGGGTGTCAGGCACATCTGGTACCTATTACCGGATCGGTGGAAATCATGATTTCGTTGGGCGTCGCCGATGCTATTGTTGACCTGGTTGAAACGGGCAGCACCCTGGCAGCAAACAAGCTGCGTGTCCTTGATGAGATCGGTCGTTACGAGACGGTCTTGATCCAGAACATGCAATGTCAACACAATGAGTTGGCGGATCGAGTCGTGCGGCGCATGGAAGGTGTGGTGATTGCACGCTCCTACTCCCTCCTCGAATATAACATCACCCGGAAAAAGCTCGCGGAAGCTGAGAACATCACTCCCGGATTTAACTCACCAACGGTCAGCGGCCTTGAGGACCCGAACTGGTGTGCTGTCAAAGTAATGGTCCCAAAACGTGACGTGATTGATGCCATGGAGCAACTGGAAACTCTAGGTGCCCATGCAATCTTAGAAACCAAGATCGCAAACTGTCGTCTCTGACTGTTACTACCAATAAAATCTCGTGATCCCTCCAGAAACACAGTCCAACCAGCATCAACAAATCCACATCAAGCTGCTATACTGGCTTCTTCGCATGCTGCTTTCCTCAAAAGGATTTACCCATGGATAAAGAATTAACCGATCGAGCAGAAACGATTCAGCAGCGCATCCTTCAGTTAGAGGACTCTCTTTGACTACGTCACCCAAAAAAAACAAATTGCACAAATCGAATCCCAAATGATGGCAACAGGATTTTGGGATAACCAAGAGGCCGCACAACAAACGGTCGGTGAACTAAAATCACTGCACGCTATTGTCAAACCTCTTGAAGAAGCGATCAAGGGTGTGGGGGACCTGGCAGCCATGATCGAAATGGCCGAAGAAGATGCAAGTTTTGCCGCAGAAGTTCCCGGGGAACTTAACAGATTGCAATCGCTAGTCGATGGCTTGGAACTTAAATCGCTGTTGAATGGCCCCCTCGACGGCGCAGGAGCTTTGTTAACGATTAACGCACGCGATGGCGGGACCGACGCCAACGACTGGGCAGACATGTTATTGCGGATGTATACCCAGTGGGCCCAGAAAAATGACTTCACTGTGGAATTACTCGATCGTAACGAGAACGACGAAGCGGGCATCAATAGTGGAACGATAGCGATTCGGGGCCCCATGGCGTACGGCTTTCTCAAAGGAGAAAGTGGTATGCACCGCTTGGTTCGTATCAGCCCCTTTAACGCAGAGAGTAAGCGTCAAACAAGTTTCGCCGCAATCGATGTCTCCCCGGAAATCTCGGACAACGTCGATATTCATATTGAAGAAAAAGATGTTCGCGAGGACACGTTTCGTGCCAGTGGTGCGGGTGGACAGCACGTCAACAAAACCAGTAGTGCCGTCCGGTTGACCCACAATCCAACCGGGGTCGTCGTCTCCTGCCAAAATGAGCGGAGTCAACACAAGAACCGAGCCACCGCCTGGAAAATGCTCCGTGCCAAAATGGCTCAAATTGAGGAAGAAAAGCGTGAAAGAGAACAGGCACAGAAATACAAAGATCAGGCGCGCGTGGGGTTTGGCTCCCAAATCCGCAACTACTTTCTGCACCCCGACCAGCGTGTCAAAGATTCCCGTACCGGGCATTCAGTTTCTAATTTCAACGACGTGCTGGATGGTAATATCGGCGGTTTTTTGGACTCCTTTTTGCAATGGCGAGTTAAACGGAATTGAGCCAGATTTCACCCTGGACACTCCCCTCCCGAAAAGCCTTGGAAGGTGAATACGTAGAAACTGAAATGGGACTAAAAGCTAGACTGGAAATTCTGTTAATGCTTTACTTCTAGCTATTATTGTTTTCACAGAATTTCGTTTTGCACAACACAACATGGAGCCCTGGGGGCATTCACTTTCAGGATATTCCTTGGATCAAGTCAATGACTGCAAAACATTTCCTGCAAACACCACCTCAGAAACAACTTGCATTGCGGGTCGAATTCCACTGGCATGTCGATCGCTTTCTGCACATCGTTGGTGTGGCGAATGGGGAACATTTCGAGCCTTTGCTGACATCGGTAGAAGGTTCTACTGTCGATGCATGGCCCGCCAGTCCTGTCTGTCAAGATCTCTCGATGATGGAATCCACCGCGTTGTTCGTCGGAATGGCTGGAACCAGTCACTATTCAGCAAGCGTCGAAACAACGGCCAGCGCGATTCGATTCGACATGGCATGTCGTCTCAAAGAAGCACCAAAACAGCTGGGGAGCAAATACCGAATACTAGATCCAGTGAACATGGTTGACTCAGAATACCTTGGGTTTTTTTTCGGTGATCGCCACTGCGGTCGTCTAAGATTGCATTCACACAACCAAGACAAGGTGGCAACCATCGCAACGCCTACAGGCATCACCCTGTGTGTCAACAACTTGCCCGCAAGCTATCCCGTCACCGTGAGATGGAATTATCAATTCGAGCTAGAGGATCTGCCAGTTACCAACGACAATCAAAGACTTCTTTCCAATCAAACCACTCCATGAGCTGGCCGGTTTTCCCTGTCACCACAACGGCACTCTCGGTGGCAATCTCGGTAAATGCTGGCGATCAAATCAGTCGACAATCATCCATCACCTACCCATGTCCCGCAGGATTTCCTCCGCTGCATTTTTGCCACAAGCCCCCATAACTCCACCACCAGGATGGCTGGCAGCACCACATAGATAAAGCCCTTGAATGGGTGTGCGGTGATCAGCCCAACCTGCGGTGGGTCGAAAACAATAGAGTTGTGTGGCGTTCATGGCACCTTGCATGATATTTCCACCGGTCAAACCAAACGTACGTTCTAGGTCGACAGGACTCAAAACCTGTCTGTGTAATATTGCCCCC
>CAYMUR010000059.1:0-6411 GCA_964393615.1 uncultured Pirellulaceae bacterium | reverse complement strand
ATATCGGGCTAACAAATTGATACATCGGTCTGCAAAGTCTTCTTTGATGTCATCCCAGCCTCTATCTGCCAGCTGGTACGGTGCAAACTGGACAAACATAGACATGAGATGCTGACCTGGCGGGGCAATGGTAGTGTCAACACTGCTAGGCAATGTTATTTCCAGAACCGGTTCCGTACTTGGCTGACCGTACTTTGCATCGTCAAAAGCTCGTTCAATATAGTCCATCGTGGGTGAAATATGGATCGTTCCATGATGGTGCGGTGCAATGCCATCCGAAGGCGAACAAGTGAACTGAGGTAGTTCGGAAAGTGCGACGTTGATCTTCGCAGATGCCGAGCTGTAATCGATTCGGGCGATGGCCTGCCGGAAATCATCCGGCAATTCTTCGGCATCAAGAAATTTTTCAAATGTCCAATGGGCATCCACACTTGATGCCAGTACGGTAGCATTCACCTGCGTGCCGTCTTCAAGAACGACTCCCGTCGCACGGCCGTTTCGTGTAAGAATCTTCTCGACAGGCGCTTCTCGACGAATATCAACTCTTAGCTCAACGCACGACGCTTCCAACGCATTCGCCAGCCCCCCCATTCCACCTGCGACATAACCCCAAACACCACGCGTTCCTCCTGCCATACCCATCACGTGGTGAAGAAGCACGTAAGCCGTTCCTGGCGCTGAGATGGAGGAAAAAGCTCCAATGACTGCATCGGTGGCCAAGGTCGACTTGAGAACTTCTGCTTCAAACCAACGGTCTAGAATGGGACGGGCTGCTCCCGTTAATAATTCCACCGCTTCAGGCAAATCAGCCCCCAAGCCCGATAGTGCCTGATAAGACTCGAATAGTTTTTTAGCATCACGCATCCGTTTGCCAACACCAATTTTGCGCCACTCTTTTGGCAAGGGAAGTGGGTCAGGGGCTGATTTCGCAAGCACCGGCTCCAAAACTGCCGCCACTCGTTCTAACAATGCCTCATATTTCGGAAAAGCCTCTGCATCCCGTGAGCTGAACTTGCCAATCTCACGCTGATTCGAAACCTGGTCAGAACCTAGCAGTAAGCTGCGCCCGTCCAAGAGTGGCGTGAATGACGATGGACTACGCGGTAAAATTTTCAAACCATGAGGCCGGAGCCGTAAATCCCGGATAATTTCCGGTAACAACAAGCTGATCACATAAGCCGCCACCGAGACCTTGAAACCTGGCCACAACTCTTCGGTAGTTGCGCAGCCTCCTAATACATGCCGCCGTTCCAGTACGCACACGGATTTGCCAGCCTTGGCCAAATAGGCTGCGGTTACCAGCCCATTGTGCCCTCCACCAATCACCACACAGTCGTACGAAGTTTTTCCATGTTTTGCCATGGCCACAATCTGGACCAAGCCGAGGAACTTGTCAATCGGGTGCAATTTGACAAGAAACGTTTAGCGACTCGGCAATCCAATTTGGAAACGACCCGCTCCCTCATCGACTCGTTCCGGCCAGACAATGGCCGCCCTACGCTCACAAGGTGCTTGATACCAGTCATTTGATCTCATGTGCCGTCATAATCATCAAAAAACGATCCCTTTTGAATATTAAACGGCTGCTTCGAACGACACGAACCGCGTAACCCACCATGAGAAACGATCAGTACAGTTGAGCAGGTTTTTGCGTCGATGACAGACACACATCCTATATCTTGCGGTAAAACCAATGATACAAGTCTTTGAATTTGGTGGTTTTCTCAATTTGAAAAATCACCCGCAAGACTACCAGTCTATGGATTGTCGGTGCCTGCTTGTCACAGAATGGATTCTGGCCCAAGCTTACACGGAGCGAGTGCCATGAATAAATCCATTTCCGTCATTATGCCAGTACGCAATGCCCAACTCACCCTGGCCGGACAAGTTTCCCGTTTCCTGGAAGTTCTCTCTGACATCTCTTCTCAGTTTGAATTATTGATCATCGATGATGCATCGACGGATAGCACGGAGGAAGTTGCCCACGAATTGACACAGACGTATCCTCAAATTCAATTCATTCGCCACCCCAAGCAATTGGGAACACGTGCTGCTGTTCGCAGCGGAATGAATCAGGCCAGTGCAAACATCGTATTGGTCGAGGGCGAGTCGGCCAGCTACGACGGATTTCCAGCCAAGATCGCACCGGTCGCGAATATAGAAAACAGATCTTGACGCTGGAAAACTCTTCCCAGTCACCGGATGTCACAACAAGATATTAATAGGATGTGTCCATTACTTCGAATGCGGTAAACCGCAGAATAAAATAGGTGGAACGAATTCACCGACTGGGTCTATCAGTTTTCCTCTGCAACAAAACCGCTATCTCCATGAAACACAATTGTTTACGACACTTGCATGGGCCTGGACTTTACTGAAAGATCGTACGATCTTTCGCCGTGCAGGATTGTACAAAGCAAAAAATACCATTTTGGTGATTGATAACCACTTGTTTACCAGACACGGTTTTAATAATATGCCGTCACACTGCTGTTCAGCAGTAACTCGGTACAGTGAGTTTCACTTAGCGACATGAGTCGCTCGCAAGTTCTAAGTTTCACATCTTTCGGCTTTTCCTATTCACGTCAATGTCGACACCAGGGCAAGAACTACTGCTGTTCCTTCCATGACCGGTAGTGGCTGGATGTCGTCAACTTGTTGAACCGGGAGGTTTTCCTCCTCTTCGATGCCTTACAAACAGAGGGCATTAGATACCAACGAGGGCCAGGCATCAGTTTCGGTCCGAAACTGATAACACCAGGGGCAATGGTGGTGTGCGCAACGTGCGTGCCCGGTTTACGTTCCATATGCGCGAATCACATGTGAATCTGGTCAATTTGTCCAGTCACTTTGTTTTCGTCGCTAAGTATCCAATTAGAAGAGGAACTTTCACATGGCTTCCATCTCTTCAGGAATTGACCGTTCTGCTAATGGAAATGGTTCGAATGGACAACATGTTACAACACATCCTGCTTCTTCGAGCCTTGGAAAATCGGAACATGTCGTGACTTCGGAAAAATCAACGTCACGAGTACTTCATCGCATTGCAGAGGTCCGCCAGCAAGAGGGATTATCTATGCGATGTGCTGCACGCCAGTTGGGAAAAGACATGGCCACGATTCGTGCACAAGAACAGGAAACCACTGATTTATTGCTGTCGGAATTGTATGCATGGCAAGGCGTCCTGGATGTACCACTGATCGATTTATTACTGGATCATGGGACCGCTTTATCCCGCCCTGTGATGGAACGCGCACGATTAGTAAGGCTCATGAAAACTGCCGCCGCCATCAGCGAGGAATCGCAATCCCCATCCATTCAACTGTTGGCTGCACGCATGATTGATCAACTTCTCGAAATCATGCCGGAGCTTAAAGAAATCGGAGCGTGGCATTCCGTTGGACAACGCCGTAGTCTTGAAGAGTTTGGCCGAGTCTTCGAAAACCGCATCTCAGAAGAGATGCTGTTTAATTGTCAAGAAAATCATCAAGAGTAGAAAATTGCAAACCACCTTGACTGTCTTGCAGTAGCCTTTGACTAGCATTCCTTGACTCGCATCACCCGCTTGGCATTCACCAACGCTTCACCCAATAAATCGATCTCCGCTTCGGTATTATAAAAGTAAAAGCTAGCGCGGCTGCTGGCTGTTATCCCTAGCTGTTTGTGAAGTGGCATCGCGCAGTGGTGACCGGCTCGAATTGCAACTCCGCGCCGGTCACAAAGCTGTGCCACGTCATGAGCATGTATCCCCTTCATGACAAAGCTGACAATACCTGCTTTTTCATCTGGTGACGGGCCTACTATTTCGACACCCCCTACCTGTTCAAGAACCTCATGCGCACGTCTAACCAGCTTCTGCTCATGATGTTGGATTTCCGGTAAACCAATTTCGACTAAATAATCAATCGCAGCACCCAACCCAATAGCCGAGACAATCGGTGGTGTTCCAGCCTCCAATTTCGCAGGTAAATCGGCAGACTCGAAGCCTTCGAGTTTCACACGACGAATCATACTACCACCACCTAAAAATGGATCCATCGCATCCAGTAACTCTTCCCGTCCATAGAGCACACCTATCCCCGTAGGTCCCAACATTTTGTGCCCGCTAAAGGCAACGAAATCGGCCCCCCAGGCTTGGACATTGACCACTTCATGTGGCACACTTTGCGCCGCATCAATCAACACGTGTGCACCAGCCGCATGAGATATATCAACGATCCGCGACACTGGATTTTTCGTTCCCAAGACATTGGAAATGGCTGTCACTGCCACCATACGTGTCTTGTCCGTGATCAACTGGGCCAAATGCTCTAATTCCAAACTGCCGTCGGCCGCCAGCGGAATATATTTAATCCGACATCCTCGCCGTTGAGCCAATTGTTGCCACGGTACAAGATTTGAATGATGCTCCATCACACTCAATAATATCTCATCACCCTCATGAACGTGACAATCTCCCCAACCACGGGCCACAAGATTAATTGCCGATGTGGTTCCACTTGTAAAGATGACTTCATGACTCTGGGAAGCATTGATAAAGACTCTAACTTTTTCACGCGCCTGTTCGTACAAGTCCGTACTCTGGTCACTGAGCCAATGTACTCCCCGATGTACATTCGCATAATGGTTCTCATAAACGTCGACTAAAGATTGAATTACCTGCCGTGGACGCTGTGTCGACGCCGCATTGTCGAGATAGATCAACGGTGTGTCCCCACGGACAAGCGTCGCCAACAGAGGAAAATCGGTTCGATAACGGTGCGGATCAAACAGCATATCAGGTTCAGGCATTTTTTCAGTTTTGTGATTCCGTGTTCAGGTTTCCAAGCTACTAATCGTCATTCTGGTTAGCCGCCGCTGTTGATATCATCGCCCTGATTGACTCTCCAAATCCCGGAATGAATCCCGCCAAAAACCTGTCAAAAACGAACCATTCTGCATTGGCTCAACCGTCAACAGTCACGTCTCAGTCGATCTCCTTCGAATCAACTGACGAAAACAGTGCTGTCTGTACGACACGCCAAGGCAACAAACAGCATTTTTGACGATTAGGCGTCAGTTGCGCTTGAAATAGCTCGAGCATCTGATGCGCATTAAATTCCTTGATCTGCTCAACAGTCTTACCTTCAATTGCTTCCATCAACATGGAAGCGGAAGCTTGGCTAATACAGCATCCGTCGCCGTCAAACCATGCTTCACAGACTTGGCCGTCTTGAATCTTCAATTCGACCTGAACGATATCGCCACAAAGTGGATTATCATCCTCATGCATATGGGTAACGCCCTCACAATGGCCCCGATGATAGGGGTCCTCATAGTGATCCAGAACGTGCTCTTGATAAATTTCTTCTTCGTCTGTGGGTGCCATAATCCATATAAATCTTGTTTGTACCGCATACCCTCTTTAACCGACCCTCAGTGTACGGAAGACGCGATGTGAAAACAAGTTCGTGTCGTGCGAACACCGTGATGAAAACTAGTCGCCCATGCTGGGCTGCTGATTTCAATGGCCTGCTCTTGGCATTTTCATGCGCAAGTGGGGAAATTCGCACCGATTGCCGAATAATTTGGCAAAGTATTTCAAAAAAACCTGATTCTGTTGTGAAAAGAAATAGGCAATAACATGCGCATCCTTCAAAAGTGGCTGACTTTGCCTAATGCGCAAACCATTCGCTTCCAGACAGTCATCGATCCATGATCGCATTGACTTTGACGGTATTTTGTGGAACATCTGCCACAACTAACACCGCACCAAGTTGGAAGCGTGGTGCCATTGATAGACTATTGTGCGGGGTCGATTAGACAAACCACCTCAACGTTCGGCTAAAAGAGCGACTTGCATGTCATTGACCATCACTGCGATCCGGCTCACGTATTCCTGATCCAATGTACTTAATCGATTCCAGGAAACCGTACAGTATCGACCATTCTTCTTCAACAATCGTATAAAATCAGTGTGCACTTCAACCAAATGTCCCATTGTAAAATAGCCGCCCGTATCATCGACCCAGCCACGCATTGGTAATTTTTCCATCTCGATGAGCGGAAATGTTTGGTGGAACAATTTTGCCCCATCCGCAGCACCATCTTCCGCCTCTACCTCATCCTCAAAAAGACTCTCCAGTTCTTCGTCCACCGTCGCGTCATCCGCCTCGTCAGCATCCTCGAAAAGGTCAACGTCCTCCTCGGCAGCTGGTTCAGCCTCGGGAGCGTCAGCAGAATCTTCCGCCTCTACCTCATCCTCAAAAAGACTCTCTAGTTCTTCGTCCACCGTCGCGTCATCCGCCTCGTCAGCATCCTCGAAAAGGTCAACGTCCTCCTCGGCAGCTGGTTCAGCCTCGGGAGCGTCAGCAGAATCTTCCGCCTCTACCTCATCCTCAAAAAGACTCTCCAGTTCTTCGTCCACCGTCG
>CAYMUR010000058.1:1623-33813 GCA_964393615.1 uncultured Pirellulaceae bacterium | reverse complement strand
GCCAGGGGAGTCCCTTTCTCGTAGTGGATATGTCGGCCTGGTTGGATTGTGCCTCCACCTCGACCGGCAAGAATAATTGGTAAATCCATGTGATCGTGTGCGTTGCCGTCACCAAAGGCACAGCCATAGAGAACCATAGAGTTGTCAAGTAAATGCCCGTCTGCTTCCGAAACCGAGCGAAGTTTTTCCAGGAAATAGGACAGGTGTGTCATGTAATGTCGATTGATACGGCTAAGTTTTGCCTGTGCCTTCTTGCTGCCGACATGATGCGAAAGATTGTGATGTCCTTCTGAAATGCCGAGATTTGGAAAGCTTCGATTGTCGCTGCCATTTCCGATCATGAGTGTGACAATACGTGTTGAGTCCGTTTGGAATGCCAGGACGATCATGTCCAACATGAGGCGAAGATGATCATCCCGGTTAGACGGAATGGCAGTCGGACGCAGTCCCAGCGGATTCGTTCCTGGTTCGACAGCATGGGTCGCTTGCTGGACACGCCGTTCAATTTGGCGAATTGCGTACAGGTATTCTTCCAGTTTGCGCCGATCGTGAATGCCCAACCGGCGTTGCAGGGTATCAGCATCTTCGATCACGAAATCTAAAATGCTCTTTTTCTTGTTGTCGCGTTGCGATCGATTTGCATTGACTTCGGCTTTGATGTTGTTGGCAAAAAGTCGATCAAAGACAGCCCGTGGGTCAATCTCTTTGGGAAGTGGCGAGGTAGGTGTACGCCAGGAAATATGAGTCGTGTAGACGCAACTGTAACCGGAATCGCAATCTCCCGTAAACTTGCTGGGGACACAGCCTAATTCGAGAGACGGAAAACGGGTTTGGTCGCCAATGGTTTCCGCGGCGATTTGGTCCACGGAAACACCGGCACGGATATCTTTGCCAAGCGTTCGTTTCGGGAGGTCGCACGTCAGGAATTGTCCAACGGTACAGGAATGGCCACCACAGTGGTCACCACCTTCCTTGGAAAGCGACAAACCGCTGAGGGTTAGCATCTCGGATTTACAGGCATCTAACGGCTGCATGATGGGAGGTAATTTGTCGAGAACCCCTGTGGTCTCTGGTTTCCAGTCGGGCATGTGTTTTCCGTTGGGCGAAAACAGGAACGCCATTCGGACGGGGGCCTTGGTTTTTCCGGCAGCTGCGACCAAGCGGCGCGGGACCATTCCTTCCAGCAAGGGCAGGCCCATCGCTGTTCCCAGACCACGGAGTACTGTTCGTCGAGAGAGGTGTGGTTTGACTGTCATGGGAATTGTTTCAAGCGGTAAGGGGAGATAGAGACGGCATTCAGCGTGACGAGGGTGGAATGTTGTTTCGCCAGGTCACAGGAGTCGTTGTCGCTTTCCACGTCGTTTGAGGAAGGGCTCACTGGTGATAATTTTAACCACCAACGTGGAAAACCGATAGTCATTTTTTGAGAGCGCCTGGGTAATTTGAAGAATCGTCGGTTCGTCAAAATACTCCAATTCTCGACCCAAGGCGTACCCCAACATTTTTTCCGTGATGTGACGTGCGAATTCGTCGCGAAGTGGACCACGCAGCAGGCTGTTTAATCCCTGAGGTCCGTCGAATTGTTCTCCACCGGGGAGTGCCCCCGAAACATCGATGGTGGCATTGGCCTCTTTCTTTCTCCAGCGACCGATTGCATCGTAATTCTCAAACGCGAATCCAAGGGCATCCATTTTTTCATGGCACGCGGCGCATGTCCGGTTCTCACGATGTAACTCAAGTCGTTTTCGCAGCGGCAGGGCCACGGCCAATTCGTTCTGGATTTTTAATTCCGCGACGTCTGGAGGTGGATCAGGCGGCGGTGCCCCCAGGATGTTTTCCAGAATCCACTTGCCCCGTTTTACCGGTGAGGTGCGGTCCGGGTTGGAGGTGAGGGTAAGGATGCTGGCTTGTGTCAGTAGACCGCCACGTGGAATCCCTTGTAGTGAGACCCGGCGAAATTCAGTGCCCTCGATATTTGGAATATCGTAGTGACGGGCCAGGCGTTCATCTAAAAATGTAAAATCGGATAAGAGTAGATCCAAAAGACTGCGATCTTCCTGGATGATGGCGGTCAAGAACATTTGGGTTTCTGTTTGCATTGCTTTTTGCAGTGATTTGTCAAAATCCGGAAAAAGTTCCCGGTCAGGAGCGACCGTCTTTAATTTGGAGAGTTGTAGCCAATGGGCTGCAAAGTCATTCGTGAGGGCCTCTGATTTTGGATCCTGGAGCATGCGCAGCGCCTGGGATTCCAGTTGGTCATGAATTGTTCCATTCTTTGCATGTTTTGTGAGTTCATCGTCAGGCATGCTACTCCACAAGAAGTAGGACAAACGTGTCGCCAGTTCAAAACCGTTCAGTGTGCGAATCGCCTTGGGGTCATCGGGATAACGGTCCAGTTCCACTTTAAACAAGAAATGAGGTGATAGGAGAATTGCTTTTAACGCAGCGCCGATGCTGTCCTCAAAGCTGTGGGATTCGTCATACATGTTTTCGGCGATGGCGACGAGGCGATCTCTTTCCTGTTCGGTGGTTGTACGGCGATAGGCTCGAGAAGCTAGCGTGGTAATGATTTGGCGAGTTGCCTTAACGCGTGGCAGCTTGTTGCCAGGTGTCGCGATAAAAATTTTGTGATAGGCCTCCGGAGTTTGAGGTTTTCCATCGACGGTCAGAACAGCTTGTGAGGAAATCTGCGCGGCGGCAGGGATATATTTTTCCATTTGTAAAGGAGCCAGGGAGAGTGCGTCACAACTGGCAGCTACATCGTCCGCAGGAAACAGTTCGGTCGTGTTAAAATGAATTGCCAGAAGATCACGAATGGTATTTTGATATTCTGACCGGTTGAGACGGCGAATCGTCTCATGGCCTGGGTCTGGATCTCCGGTCAATTCAACCGTTTTCAAGGCGGTGTCAAGCCACTGGCGGGTAAAGAGTGTCTCGGCAAAAGGAGGGCGGTCTTGTTCAGGTGGCGGCATTGTACCCGCCAGCAGACGGTCGTGAATTTGTTGCCATGGTTTGCGACTCGTCGTCGCAATTTCCGCAGCGTGTTGAAACGGTTCCAGGTTCAGATTCCCTGCCGGTTCTTCGCCGCTATGACAGTCGAGGCAATAGTGTGCCAGATAGGGGCGTATCTTTTCCTGAAAGGCAACCTCCAATTGATCGGCCTTGGTTTCCGGCTGCAGGGGCAATTCGCGCCATTCTGAAAGGACGATGCGAAAACCACGTGTGCGGTAACCATAGGGGTCAATTACGTGATCTCGATAAGTCGTCCGGCAACTGTTTGCATCACTGCTCCAGCTCCCTCCGCGGTGAACACGTCCTGGGCCATGAACAGGTCCTGCCGGGTCCTCGGCGGGGGACGTGGTGTAATAATTGGCGGTATAATAGTCCGAGCACCATTCCGAGACATTTCCATGCATGTCGTACAGGCCCCAAGCATTGGGCCGGTACGATCCGACGGTTGTCGTTCTCGTGAGAAACGGGCCTTTCGTCGCGCCGGCTGATGGCAGGTTGCCGTTGAAATTGCTTTCATAAGAAGTCAGGCTGCTGCCACAATGAAAGGGCGTATCGGTTTCTGCCCGGCATGCTTTTTCCCATTCCGCTTCGGTGGGTAACCGGTATACGCGGCCAGCGGCCTTTTCTTGTGGCAATTCCGAAAGATTTTTACAGAATTCCATCGCTTCGTTGCCTTTGACTCGCTCTACGGGAAATCGTCCTGTATCGAGCCCGATCACTTCTTCCTTACCCTTTCCTGTAGCCGAAAAATAGCTTGGATTATGGTTCATGACTTGCTGGTATTCACTTTGTGTGACCTCGTAAATGCCAATGTAATAGGGTCTCGTGATGGTGACGGTATGTTGAGGGGTTTCATCTTCATTGACTTTGGAATCTGCTTTGGCGGAACCCATGAGAAACGGTCCTGCAGCAGCGGCTGCCAGTTTCATTCCTATTGAATTAGTGATCCATGGCGGCCGCGTTCCCTGGCTCACTTTGAAATTATCAAAGCTGACAGCGTCAAGGCCAAAATAGCCCAGGCCCACTCGTGTCGGCGTCGCCTGCAGGGGGTGGGTGATGAAGGCAACTTCTTTTGCGTTGATTTCTGCCCGGACCGTATGTTTTACAGGATCAATTTCAAGCAACAGGTGCGTTGCTTCGGCAGGTTTTCCCACGACAGTTTCGGACTCCTGCAAAAAGAGTAATGTTTTAAAACTGTTCTCCCAGAGACTGATTTGTCCCGTTTTGTCGAACGACAAGGCAAGGATATTACTGTCAGGTTTCCCAGCGAGCGCAATATCGTCTGAAAGATTGTTCGACAACATAAGAAATGTTGCATGATCTTGTTCGCCAACAGCGTGGCTAACATCTACTTCAATGGTGTAACGGATATCAGTTGGTGCAGCAAAGGGAACCAAGGCACCTGCAGTAAGGGATTCATTGTGAAGCCGGTTTGAATGGATCATGAAGCCGGGATTTGCACTCCATGTTACCTTTCCGACCGGAGTTTGCTGGCCTTCTAGCGGCCCATCGTCACGGGCAAACCTGTCGAGGATGATTACTTCCAGCGGTTTTAGACTTGTTGTGGATTTTTTTTCCAAATAAGTCAGCTCGACCGCCATGGCAAGGTCGGGATGCTCTTCTTCGCTCTGGTGTACTTCGACGGACAGTAAATTAGTACCGCGCACCAAGGGCTTTGCGGAAACCGCAATCGGTCCGACAAAAACAGCGTCGGCAGCGGCTGCCGACGCTTGGGCAGAGGATGTGACTGGGTCACCAATATTGCCTGGCATGTGATGTCGGGTTAGTTCGACACCGTTTAGATAAATGACGGCTCCATCATCGATCATGTGTCGTAAATATAGTTCTGCACTCTCACTGGGATCTGTGTCAAAGGTAAATTCCGTTTCAAAATAATAAGTACAAACCGCTGGTGGCTGACCGCTCGGGCGGGTGAGATAGGTTCGGGTCGGTATCGGAAGTGTTGAATCTTCAAAACCGAAAGGGGCAGTACCTCGGAGCCACAATTCGAAATCGACAGCATGCTTCGACATTGCCCACGTATTTTCCATGGCCTGGCCGGTTTCGTTGTACCGCCATTCCGTTGTCTCATTCAGTGTCACGAGAGGGATGGGGAGAGAGTCCTCCGCCTGGGCGTCGCTACCACTCGTCGGAGGTGCTAATAAGCCGATTGCGAGGACTAGCGAGGTTAACGAGAAATCGCCTGCCATGGATGAATTGCCTCGGTTTGACGTGTTGGCCAAAGACGCGACGCTACTGGCAGGATAAAGACAGTGAATCCAAGGGTCAAGTTGTTTTCACCCTTTCATGGGTGAAATAGTGCAGGCTAAAAATCACCAGGCACATGCTGGTTTGGGGGAAAGCACGCGTGTTTCCATTGCTGCTGTTGCCCGTTGTTAAGGAATAATGGACCAGGGCCGGTGTTTCCACGAGCTGCTGGCCGGTTGTTGTGGGCAAGACTCCCACCATCCAGAAAACCTTGTTGACGGGGTGCACGTCATTGGAGAATTAGTGGACGGGTGATGCGATAACGCGAGTTGCGATTTATTGTTTGGTCCGTACCAGGCGGAATCCAAGATCCGTATGCCGAAAATTGGGAGGACGTCGGTCGCGATAAGACGGATGGGTTTCGTGCTGGGCGAATCCCCAGTTCAACCAGCTGCCACCGCGAAACACTTTGCCGATCGTTTTGACGCCTCGGTATTCAAAGATTTCTGCTTGTTCGTTCGTTGGGCCGGTGGGGTCGACCTGGGGTTCTGCGGTATACGGGTGGTAGGAATCGTGAACCCATTCCCACACATTTCCTTGCATGTCATGGATGCCCCAGGCGTTGGGTTCTTTGCTTCCCACAGGGAGAGGCATCTTGGGACCTAATAACCTTTCTGGGTTTAGTTTTAATACATTTCCGGAATTCCCTGACCAATGTGCGACGGAATCGAGTTCTACCTGGCGACCTGCATGGTTGGCCGCTTGACAGGAGTACTCCCATTCGGCCTCCGTGGGGAGTCGATAGTGATGGGATGTGTCGGCCTGGTTCATGCGTTGCATAAACTCCTGGACTTCTTCCCAGCTGACACTGTCAACGGGGAGATTGATCGACTTGCTTTTGTCCAGCCAGTGCCGTGCCCAGCCGTCATTCAGATTAGGGTCGAGCTCCTTTAACCTGGCGACGAGTCTTTCCAGTGACTTGACGCGTCCACTGGGGTTGGTTTTCATGATCGCGTACCATTGTTCCATGGTGATCTCATATTTGCCGATTTGAAACGCATGGCTGATGGTTACCTGGTGTTCCGGTTCGGTTGCCAGGGTCGAGATCCTTTCTTTTGTCTTATTTTTGGATCCCATGACAAATGTACCGTTGGGGACGTTGACGAAGTGAAAGACGTGACCAGCAACCGTCGTTTCAAGGTCGTCGGCACAAAGGGTGGACTGAAAAGTGGGAAACAGCCAAGAGAATAGAATCAAAAATGTCACAGACCAAGCGAGTTGATTGGTCCAAATAACCTTGTGGCACAGAAAGAACCTTGGATGGTGCGTGTTTGGCATGGTTAAATTTCTCTCTCGCAAAGACGGAGTCCAGTTGATAACAAAGGGTGATACAACTATCTTCACTAGGAAAGACGCCGTTGGCAAGTCGGCCTGGCCAAGTTGGGGCGGAAGCCAACCGGATCTTAGGTCAATTTCAATCGAGAATAGGTCGCTATGCTGTCTTGAGAGCCGCGTGAGATATCTGGATTTTTAACAGGAAATGGGGAAACTGGCGATGCCCACAGTAATCAGTATGGGAGAAGCTGTGGTGGATTTGTTTGCGATCCCAGATGGCGTATGCCTGGAAGAGGCAAAAAGCTTTTCTCTGCAGCCGGGTGGCGCTCCGGCTAACGTGGCAGTCGCACTGGCGCGGTTAGGTGTCAATGTCGGTTTCGTTGGGACAGTTGGTGATGACCCGTTTGGGGGCCTGTTGACCAAGCAGTTGCTTTTGGAGGGGGTCGACACAACTCATTTTCGACAGGTTGCCGATAGTCCAACCATGGTTTCTTTTGTGGCCGCTACCAGTCCTCATGATCAGGATTTTGTTATTTATCGTGGTGCCGATGAGAAATTGGCCGTCAAGGATTTGAACCGACCGTATTTTGAAACGGCGGAGGTGTTCATTTATAGCTCAGTGGCTTTGAGTGGCAGCGGTCGAGAAGCAAATCGAGAGGCGGTGCGTTGGGTGAATGAAGCAGGAGGGCTCGTTGCTTATGACGCCAATTTGCGACCAGCAGTTTGGCGGAATCTTGAGGAGGCACGTCAGGGAATACTGGCCGGTCTTGCCGGTGTTTCGCTTGTGAAGCTCAACGAGAGCGAATTGCAATTACTGGCAGAGACCGATGATTTGAAAGTCGGAAGTCGTTGGGTTCTTGATCAAGGGGTGAAGCTTTGCCTGGTGACGCTGGGTTCTGGCGGCGCCTATTACAATAATGGCCGTAGCGCGGCGCATGTGCCCGGTTTCCAGGTCGAATCGGTCGATGCGACAGGTTGCGGTGACGCCTTCCTGTCCGGATTGGTTAGCGGCCTGCTGAATACTTCTGCTGCGTTAGAAACATTGGACGATCAGATCTTGACATCGCTGGTCCGATTTGCGAATGCAGCTGGGGCGTTGACCGCCACCTGTCAAGGAGCGATTGCAGCCTTACCCACGCTGGCCAGGGTGAACGCATTTTTATCCGAACATGTCAATTGATGTCGGGTGAAATGGTTCTCGAAAGGTCGCGTTATGATTAGCCGTCACTGAGTTCGCGTTGCGCAGCGCGGCCATGTTCCAGGCGAGATTTTTCGATCTCTTGGGGAGTCTTTGGCTGTGGTGTACTTCCACATCCCGTGAACGTCATAACGAATGGGCAGAGAAAAGCAGCCGTGAGCCAATGAACCAGGATTCGACGGAACCATAAAAACATGACTGGGCAATCCTTTTTGTCAGGGGGGGAAGGCCTTTTTGTCAGGGGGGGAAGGCCTTTTTGTCAGGGGGGGAAGGGTAGTCCTGCGCGAGTTCCCTTTTCGAGCCAGACCGTCGCATCAACACTTTCTGCAATCGTTTGCACACTTCCGTCGCACATGCCGACGTTGACAATGTTGGAATGATAACTGGTGGCTGGTGATACGAGGTCCCACCAACTATCTGGACGCCAGCAAATGTTGTTGGGTGGCAAAAGGTGATTGTACCAGTTTCGCCAGACGGTACCCTCTTGCCAGGGATATCCGCGCCAACGCCAGGTACCTTGCCAAGGAACCTGGGCGGTTTGGTAATTCTTTTGAAGGAACGCTTGACGGACTGCAGCGATGTCGTTGCCTGCTGGAGCCGTGCCAAATTCAAAGCAATCGGCTAATGGATCACCCGGCGACGGTGCCGGGGTTGGACCAAAACCGTTAACGACTTCAGCAAACGCTGCGGTGTAGCTTAAACCATCCGTGATCGCAGCGAATGTCAGCGGACCCAACGGCGGATATCCCGCTACCGACTGGTCTGGCCCAAATGCGCCGTCCCAGTGTCGTCCCAACTTGACCCAGCTACCTGCATTGGCATGGTAATTGGTCCAGCCCATGTCGGTACCTACCGTGTGCCGGTTTTTGGAATCGGAAGGACAGAGAAATACGGGGATCGTAATGCTGGAGGCTGCGTAATTTTGGGGACTCCAGGGACTCTCCTGGACATCGATATTCAATTGCTTTTGAATCGCCTCTTTTTCGAAATAAGATAACAAGAGTGTGTGAGCCGAAAAATATCCGGGCGTTGGTCCAATCGTTCCCAGCGACCCGCCTGGCATCTGCTGAAAGGTTGACTCGAAATTGTGTAGCGCCAGTCCGAATTGTTTCAGGTGATTGATGCATTCTGTGCGACGCGCTGCTTCGCGTGCGGATTGGACCGCTGGTAACAAGATCGCTAATAAAATAGTGATGATTGCGATCACTACCAGCAGTTCCACGAGAGTAAAACCAGGGGGCTGGCGATTTTGGCGGCGGACCTTGGCATGGTTTACGGGGGATGCCATTGACAACAATTGCCTTCTCCCTGTTTTCGATAGCGATAGTGGAACCTGGCCAGAAGCGTTTTGAAAAAGTACGATGGCTGTTACTTTTCTTGTGCCGCGAGTACCACCACTATGGATAACTTGTTTGCATGTCGCTTCGAGGTTCCAACTCTCCAGGTACGTATTGTCTCATTCTTTCTATTCGCCTTCCATGGCCCGACGGACTTTGTCTCCCTCGTTCTTCCAAAACGAATAAAGAATAGTGAGGTCGGTCCCCAGCGAGAAGTGCCTGACTCCCAGGTCAAGGTATTCTTTCATTTCATCGGCAGATTGGATTTCTGCGCGGGGTGGAACCCCCATTTTTAAGGAAACCTCAAACGTTTTCTTTTTGGCCGCCAGCACCTCCGGATCATTCATCTGCTGTGGTTTTCCGATGTTCATGGAGTAGTCTGCCCCTCCCCACTGGGTCATTTCGACACCAGGTTCAGACAAAATCTCCTCGAGGTTGTCCACGGCACCCTTCTTCTCGATCATGAATGCCAACACGATGTCTGCCAGGCTGTTGACGTATTCCTGGGAACCTCCGTAGCCCATGAAGGAATTTCTGCGGGTGGCGACACCATAGAGTCCACCTTGGTCAGGGTGGTCGGCACGTGCTGCACGAATGCAATCCCGCACCTCTTGGATATTTCGTACGTCCGTAAAAAGGACACTTTCAAAACCGGACCCGATTCCCCGCTGGGCAAGGAAAGGCATAATGCTCTGGTCGACTTTGATCATGGATCCAAGATTGTGAAGCTCGGCTGCACGAACCATGTTATCTAAATCATGCAGGTGAGACGGTCCGTACTCGGCCACGAACTCGACGTAGTCATACATGCCAGTATGTCCAAGTGCCTCGATTTCAGAGGGCCAGACACTGTGAATATGAGTACTGAGCGTTGGTTTGTCCGTATTCAGCTTCTGCCTGATTGAGTTGCTTCGAACCATTTTTCTTCCTCGGGACATTTGTCGGATGGAGTTGTTGGGAATGGTCGTTTCTTAATGTTTAACCGCTTATAAACCACCTGATACTATATTGATGGTTGCCACGACGAAATTTTAAAGTGTAGGGGTCGCACAACCAGCTGGCGACGAAACCATCCGTGCGAACCATCAACCAGCCGAAATCCCAGCCTTGACTCGAATAACCCATGGGAATACTTGGCCGGGTACGGACGACAGGGTTGGCTGATCCGATCAACAGGCCTTGGTCGACATAATGATAGCAGGCGCCGAGGTGAATGAAGACTTCGTGGTCGGGCGTGTCATTTGGATTGCTGGACAGGTCATTGCACAAACCCCGTACAGCCACCTTGACTTCTGCACCTGCGTCGACGGCATTGACCAGTTCGTCGAAATTTCCACGCACCAGTTTGCCTTGGCTGTCATGTACCAGGACTTCTGTCCACTGGGACCGGACCATATAGCGAAAATACTCAAAGTCATAAACGAAATTGCTACTGGGCGCATTGGTTTCAGCGTCAAAATTCTCGAGTGCACGATATTTTGGCATGGATTCATCGGTTTCCAGGGGCGAGACTCCAGGTTCGCCTGTCGCAGGCCGGCCGTCCAGAAAGGGGCGCGCAATGGATTGATGGCCATCTTGGTTGAAGAGAAAAAACGACATCGATTCGCGTGGGCCAAACCCGTCTGGCAGGGCAATGGGGACCCGCAAGTTTTCAATGCCCGCCACCCATTGATCGTCTACGAGGTAAGTGACCCGAAAATCGATGGCCTCGCGAATTAAATCCTTGTTGTCAGAAGCCGTATCAATATGTTCATTGTGACGGAAGGCAGTCCCGATTCGCATGTCGGCTCCGTCTCGAATGGCATCTGCCAACGCGTTCGTAGTGCCGGATTCAATTTCGCGTTCTGTATTGAGCAACAGGACAGTTTTCCAGCGAGTCATTCATTTTCTCCAACTGGATGCGTTTGGCAAAGAAGCAATAGCAGCCTGGTTCGGAATCGTGGTTAGCTATGGTACCGGACGTCGACGCGAACTTGTGTCACGGTAATGGGTTGGTCGGCGGAGGGGCCGCGACGTGACACACCCAGCCGTAGGTGATTGATGCCTTGTTGTAGAGCGGTAGGAGGTAAGACGAGATCTATCCCGCCATCTTCGCCAGCCAGGGGCACTTTTCCCAAGGGGCCGTTCATGTCCATGACAAATACGTCGCCCGGTACGGATCCACTTGATTTTAACCGTAAAGTGGCGTCCCGGAATTTTCCAACCCTTACTGCTGCGGGGACATCATCACCAACGCGGACAGCAATTTCCTTCATTGTTTGATTCGCGGTAGTGCCAAGTGACAGTGGCAGTGGAACAGGTGCACTGGCTCGCTGATACTGTGCCATCGTGGGCCGGTTCACCGGAAATGATTTATCTAAGTATTTTAACTTTTGTGGGTCTGCAATCTCGGGTAAATCCGTGAGATAGCGTTCGTGGGCCGGACGACCGTACCCCAGATGGCCTGGCATGTTAATGTAGTGGAAATTCCATAGATAAATACCGTCCGCGCCAGCCCACCAGAGATTCGCTGCAGCTCCACGAAGGCTTCTGTTGCCCAGGGTATGGTTGGCCGGACAATTGATACAGGGATACACCGGTACCCCAAAGCGGTGCCCGAGTTGGACTAATTCTTCGGCGGGTGTGGAGTAACAAACGTAGCCACCACCGGAGAGGACCCGGTCGACCAGGCCCTCGGCGAGCCAGGTTTCGATATCCAATCCAATTCGGTTACAGGTCTCCAGCGTGTCCGGGACACGCACTCCCAGCAAAACCGGCTTGCCGCGTTGTTGGCTGATTTTGTCCAGGCTTGCACGAGACTTGCGCACAAAATCGGTCATTAAGTGCATGTGCTTCTCTTCTTCGCCAAGCTTGAAATACCAGGGCATGCGAAAGAAATTCATGTCGATACCATCCAGGTTGTAATTTCTTGCTGTGTTTTCTACCCAACGCAAGCGATCTTGGCGCACCTTTTCGTGGGCAAAATTGAGTCCGGACCACATGGCAGGTTCCAAGCCTCCGTGTGGACCACCCCGTTGGGTTTCGTTTCCGATGAGAAATTCTGGGTGACTGACTTTCAGTGGATAAGCCAACTTGGGGAATGGTAATCCAAAGGCGTCATGACAGTCATTCATGCGGAGCGAACCAAACACTTCGATTTGATGTTCCTGGCAGAACTTGGCCACGACTGGAGTGGGATCAGCCATATTGTCCTGCAAGGGAGTTCCTAAAAGCTGTGTTTGCCAATAACGAACGGGACGGCTGCCCTTCACAGCGATGGCCCACATGATGCACCAGGCCAAACTGTTGATGCCCGCATCCCGACAGTCATGCATTCTTAGTGAAAGAAATGCCTCGGGGCCCTGAAGAGTTTCTTCGGCATAGACGGGATCGCCGTCGTCGTCCAGGATCAACGGCCGTTTTTTCCAGGCAAGTTTATTGCGTTGATCACGCAGCTGGTTGTCCTGCGCGTTTGCATGACTGGAATAGGAGGACCTCAAGGGCGAGGTTGCCAGCATGGCTGCGGTACCTGATGTCCATTGTTTGATGACGGTTCGCCGGGAAATATTGCTATGATTCATCAGTGTAACCCTTTAGAAAATGCGTGAACAAATATCTTTCCAGGACCCACAGCATAGCACATGATCACCCTGTTTAGAATGTCCACTACGAAAGAAGATGATTTTGTGGAACAGTGTTTTTACCGCCCGATTCCAGGCCAGGACGAGATGTGTGTCTCGTCGGAAATCGTTTCAAGATCCCGGGGGGCGATCTGGCAATGGCGCTGTGAGGTGGGTTTTGTGGTCACTAGAGAAAATGCGCTGTGGCGTGTTGGAGAAGTCTGTGCGACGAAGACACGCTGAAGAGATGCCGTTTATGAGCCTTTGCCGAGAATAAAGCCCAGAGCCACAAAGCCTACGTACACTGCCAAAAGCGGGATCCCGAACCATTTTTGAAACTGTCCCCGTTGGCTGGCCGAAAAAATAAACAGGCGAAACAAGACAAGAATCAACAGCATCGCAGGAAGATGCAAGAGGAGGAAAATGGCAGGAATGTTGGCCGTCGGATCGACCAATGGCAACGAAACAGATGTTGCCGAGGCGCCAATCACGAAAAGAATATTAAGGATGTCAGCTCCGATCACATTGCCGACGAGGAGCTCGGGATGTTTCTTGAGGATTGCCGTGACCCCTACCACGAGTTCAGGCAGCGAAGTGCCGAAGGCGACAATCGTGGACGCGACCACCACTTGTGGTACACCAAGACGCTCCGCAAGCACCTGCACCGATGCAATTAGAATACGTGCACCAACCAGTACGAGCAGTAAGCCGATGATACCGAACAACCATAATGAAAATAACGACTGACCTTTATGTTTCGTGGTCTCGATAGGCGCTGGATCTTTCTCTCCGGCCGTAGCAGAGGTGTGCTGGCGAGCCCACCTGATGCTTTGAAAAAGGTAAACCCCCAGGGCTACGAGTAACGACAATCCGAGCCAGCGATTGATGGTGGCCCCTTGGCCATGAAGCGAATAAAGGACGTAGCAGACGATCGCGAAAAGACATCCTGAACCAAACTGAACCCATCCCTGGCGGCTCAAGACGAAGCGATCTGCCGGCAAGTTCGTCATGAGGCAACCTACCCCAAAGATCAATCCGCTGTCCGCAATGACGGATCCCACGGCGTTACCCAACGCTAAACCAGAAGCTCCGCCTAATGCGGCCATGACGGAAACCGCACACTCTGGGGCGGTTGTTCCGAGCGAAACGATCGTGGCACCCACAATGATTTTGGGAATGCCAAACCGGTAGGCGGTGCCTGATGCCGATTCTACGAGCCAGTCTGCGCCTTTGCCCAGGACAATGATGGAAACACCAGTCGTTAGCAGCAAAATCGTCCAGTGAAGATCAACGAACCAATGATCGGGTATTAAATGTTCCATGGTGGCGTGATTTTAATACAAAAGTTGTTAGTGGTGAAGTGCAACGTGCGAAAGTTGTCGTAGAAAACCTTAACAAGCTGTCGATGATGTTTTATCATCGGGAGTGGTATCGTCGGTAGGACAAAAAATGGTCGCCTAGGGATTGTTTTTGGTGATCCCATCATTCAACTTTATCAGTTCAATTTTATCAGTAAGGTAAAAATCATCGCCAGGCAGGCCAGCGAAGAGAGGACAGGTCGCTGGCAGTGAGACGGTAGTGTGGTTAGTAAGATTTTGGAGAAAAATAATGGTGAATGAGAATCCGAGGTCGCGAGAGATCACGCTGCCCCGATTGTTTTATGGAACGGCCTGGAAAGAAGAAGCCACGCAAAATCTTGTGGAGCTGGCCTTGGAAAACGGGTTCCGTGGTATTGACACTGCCAATCAGAGGCGACATTACCATGAGGCGGCAGTGGGACAGGCAATAGCAAATATGATTGCCAAGGAAAGATTGAAACGGGCTGACCTGTTTTTGCAGAGCAAATTTACCTTTCGTCGCGGCCAGGACCATCGGTTGCCGTACGACCCGACGGCTTCTGTTACGGACCAGGTGGAACAATCGTTTGCCAGCTCACTGAAACATCTGGTCACCGACGGTCTCGATGCCTATCTGCTGCATGGCCCGATGCATTCGGTTGGGTTGACGAAAGAAGACTGGATGGCCTGGCGCGAAATGGAAGCGATTTACGATAGTGGCCGGACTCGCATGCTGGGGATCAGTAATGTGTCGCTCGATCAATTGCAAGCTTTGTGCGAAGAGGCTCGCATTCGACCAAGTATCGTGCAAAACAGGTGTTACGCATCCCAAGGGTGGGACCGTCCGGTGCGGGAATTTTGCCGTGCCAAGGGAATCCTTTATCAGGCGTTTTCTCTGTTGACTGCCAATCGAGAGGCCCTGAATTCTCCGGAAATAACGTCGATTGCTAAGCGGTATGAGCGAACGGTTCCACAGATTATCTTTCGCTTTGCTCTGGACGTAGGAATGATTCCCTTGACAGGCACCACGGATTCAGGACATATGTGCGACGACCTCAGGGCGTTGGGTGATTGTTTAGACAAAGCAGAAATTAGTCTTATTGAGAGTTGGGCTAGGCAGTAACATATATCCCATCGTTGGTAGGTTGTTTAATTTCAAGAGGAGAATAGTTTCTGCAAGGTTCCATCCCGTCAGGCTGATGATTTGCCTGGCAGCAATCAAACGTTGATTTTACAGGTTTCGAACGTCATTCGTTTGCCACGGAGTGAATTCTTACTAACCTTCCGTTAATAGGACTTACCAGCGATGACTAGGCGAATACTACGCGTGTTCTTTGCGTTCATGGTGGTTTGTTTCATGACTGGATTTGTTTTTGCAACAGCTGGTCAAGAAAATGTTGACGGTAATGACCAAAGCTTGGCTGCTCTCATTCCGATGGCCTGCTATCTACTGCTGGCGCTAGGGGTTTCTTTTCTGTGTTCCGTTTTGGAAGCGGTGCTTTTGTCGGTTGGACCAGGGCAGGTCCAAATAATGGTTGAGGCCGGCCAGAAATCAGGGTTTCTTCTCAAAGCGTTGCGGCAAAATCTTGATCGATCCTTGTCGGCGATTCTTACCCTCAATACGATCGCACATACCGTGGGAGCGGCCGGCGTTGGAGCTGAAGTCGCCCGGGTTTTCGGAGATCGGTATCTTGCTGCAGCGTCGGCGATTTTAACTTTTCTGGTGTTAGTTCTCTCTGAGATTATCCCCAAGACGCTTGGGGCTCGGTACGCACGTGTTCTGGCTGGAAAAAGTGCCATCCTGATTCATTGGCTTTCGCTTGTGCTTTGGCCTTTAGTGGCATTGTTACACGCGTTTTCGAGGTGGCTCTTTGGCGATGTTGCCCAAAGTCAATATTCGCGTCGGGAGTTAATTGCCATTGCGGGGCTGGCCGGACAGGAAGGCGAGTTGGAGGATGCCGAAGCAAGCATGGTGCAGAACCTGTTACGTCTGAAAACAATGCCGATTCGTGAGATGATGACACCTTCGACGGTTGTGTTTTCATTGGCAGGTGACTTGACGGTGGCTGAGGCTATCGAGAAGCATACACCGATTGATTTTTCACGGATCCCCATTCATGGAGAGAACGGCAGATTCGGCCATTATATGATGTATACGGATTTGCTCGAATCCCACCAAGCTGGCAAGGATGAAGAGAAACTGCTCAATCTCGCGCTGCCTCTTGTGAGCGTGATGGATTCGACAAATGTGTATACGGCGCTACAGCGGTTGACGGAAAACCGGAGCCAGATTCTTCTTGTGGTCAATGAATTTGGCGAGGCCATTGGCATTGTCACGGGCGAAGACGTACTGGAATCGATCGTTGGTAAACCGATTACTGATGAAGATGATAAACATACCAACTTGCGTGAACATGCGTTGCGGATTTGGAAGGCCAACCAGGAAGAGCGTGAATAGCAGGAAGTGGCTGGGATTTGTTTACCTGGTGCAGTTCGTATGGAAAAGTTTGTGTCGCGCCGGGTGGTTTCGTATAATGGAAAGCGATATATCATGTGGGCACGTTTGCCGGTTCTGGTTGCGCGTGATGTCGTCCGGAAAGCAAGATGGCATTTTGCACGGTGTCAATATGTGATATGTGTGCCAGTACCGCTTGACTTGATTTTGTAGTGAGGCTTGCTGTCTCCTGTTTTGACTTTGCCAATGTTCCTTGGAGGGGAGATTTAATGAGAAGATCTTACATTATTTGTGTTCACGTGATTCTGATGATCATGGCTTTCTTGTTGTCCGTGTCTAGTACTTCTGCGGAGTGGCAATTCAGCGGGGCTCGTCTTGAGGATGATTTTAACGGTCCGTTATTCGGTGGATGGGCGTCAACGCTGACGACCGAGAAAATGGCAGCACCTGGAGATTACTTTCTTGGACCGACTGTTTCGTCAAACGTAACGCTCATGGATTTTGTGGATGATCTGAATGGTGAAATACGTCTGGTTGATATTTCGTTCGATTCGATTCATGCCAGTACTGGTTTCCAGCAATCACTGCCCCTGACGGTAACGCTCAACGGTGACGCTCACGTGAGTGCATTACGCAATGCTTCACCGGCGAGGTATGGAGTTGTTGTTTCGTCGCAGCAGATAAATCTGGAGCAGAATGGCAATGCTGGTTCTGGATGCTGTCGCGACCTGGAAATTGGTTTTGCCACCGCGTCGGGGGGATCCTTTGGCCTTGACAATCTGGTCGTTGATTGGTCACAAGTGCCGGAACCGGCTTCGCTGGGGATGCTTGCCATGGCCACACTTCTGGCAACGGTTTGGCGATTCAAATGATGAGCCGGCACCGCGTTTGAATGTCGGTTACGTATTGATCGAAATCGCGTCTCAACGTGGTGGCTTTTGAGGTCGGAGGAAAAATCGTCAGTCATGCTGGACAGGGGGTACTGGGGAGCCCATCCCCAGTGACGGTGTGCAGCCTGGTGATTGAACTCGTTCGGCCGATTTGTCACGGCGATCCATGTCAATTTGAAAAGATTGACAACCGTCTGCAACGGCGAAGGCAGGACGGACAGCCCTGTTCGGCAGAGTGCTCGTGTCGCCAGAATGCGTTCCTTCAAACGTATATTGACAGGCCAGCTAAGCGGCGCTTCCGGTGACGAGACAGGTCTACCTGATTGTTGTGAAGTCGGTTTGTTTCCTGCGCAATCGGTACACGGTTTCCCTGAGACATAGGTTGTTGGTCCTGTTTGCTGGCAGGTAGTGTTCGACTTACGAAAAGGTTACTTGGCAATAGCCGGGTAACGAGACGGTGCAGTATCGAGTTCTGTCCTGTAACGGGTGTCGAACCAATACGAACCGGCCGAATCGGGTTGGTTGAAGTCCGGCAAGCCGTTGTCTTTTCAAAAAAGGAGGCAAACGCTCGGGCGCAAAGGGTGACACTACAAATAACCCATTCCGAGTCATGCGACATGAACCTGTGGGTAGCCGGGAACAAGGGGCGGCTTGCTATTTGATGGAGGCAGTTTGAATGGTATACTGGGAGAGGTTGGAAAGGCTTCAAATGGAAAGTCTTGAAAACAGTTCCTGGCCACGGTACGGTGCTGAGTAGATAGGACGTTTTCCGCTTCCTACACTTGCATGGCAGGCTTGTATAAAAGACGAGTGTAAGTGTTGGTCTCATGTGGCTGAGTCACCTATGATTGATATTGGTAGCTTTCGAGCAAAAACTTGTGATGGAATCAGTCGCCGGTCGTTCCTGCAGATTGGTGCTTCGATTCCATTTGCGACTCTGCTGGGGACACCTCGGACATTAGCCCAGACGGCAGAGACGGTCCGTGCGAAATCGGTCGTGTTTGTTTTTCTGTGGGGCGGGCCGAGCCACCTTGATACGTTTGATCCGAAGCCCGAGGCTCCGATTGAATACCGCGGGCCCCTGGGGACAATTGCCACCCAGACGCCAGGCCTAAGATTTTCAGAGCTGATACCGAGGCTTGCCCAGCGCAGCAATCGGTACACGTTGATACGTTCTCACACGCAGGTAGCGCCGGGTCACCCTGATGGTGCGACCGTCGCCTTGACGGGTTATGAGGAAAAGCCTTTGCCGGTCAAGCCAAACTTCGGCTCCATTGTCACGACACATCGGGGGCAACATGGTAATCTTCCGCCGTTTGTATCGCTAACCAGTGGCATGCTTGCTGACAGTTCGAGGATTGTCGAAGGTTACGGTTCTGGCTCATTGCGCGGTGCCAACGATCCGGTCTATGTCAATTGTTCGGATCGAGGCCAGGTTGATTTGCCTGGCCTGCGTTTGCTGGAAGGCCTCTCGCCAGGGCGGGTGGATGATCGGACGACATTGCTCAAACGGCTCGATGCTGACCGCCGGCGGATCGATCAAGCCAGTCTTACAGATTGGGACAAGAAACACGAATCTGCGCATCGACTTCTGGTAAACCACGATACGTTACAGGCCTTTGATTTGACGCGAGAATCAGAGGCGACGCGGGAACGATATGGGCAGTCCACGTTCGGACAGAGTTCCCTTTTGGCTCGACGTCTGGTGGAGGCTCGGGTTCCTTACATCCAATTGAATTACAGTCGTCACCCGGAGGCCATCACGCCGGGATACGAATTTGGATGGGATACCCATATTCTCAATTTTGAGTTGCTGCAGGACCAGCATTGTCCTATTTTTGACCGAGCCTTTTCGGCTTTTTTGGATGACATGTACGATCGGGGGCTCATGGAGGACACCTTGGTTGTCGCGATGGGAGAATTTGGCCGTACTCCCAAAATTAACAAGCGCGCATCCCGTGATCACTGGCCACGGTGTTATTTTTCCCTGTGGGCAGGAGCAGGGATTGAACCGGGGCGTGTCATCGGCGCCAGTGACCGTCTGGGAGAAGATCCCATTACAGATCCCGTTTCGCCCTTGATGGTCGGTACGACGATTGCTGAATTAGCGGGAGTGAACGCGCAGGCGCGTGCTGAAATGAATGTTCTGCAAGGTGGGAACGTCATTCATGAGCTACTGTAATACCGACCGGCTTGCCATGCGGCCCAGGGCGGCCTGTATTTATTTCCTGACGGTAATCTGCTGTGCACTGCGCATCGCTTCAGTGTTGGGAGATGACGCGGTACAACTTACCAAGGATGGTGTGATGAAATTCACACCATCGTTTACCAACAATGGAAATGAGTTGCTGTTTGTTTCATTGGTGAAACCCACGCAGATGCAAATCAACCAGTTGGATGTCACGGCCGGCTCAATGCGTCCATTGCATGCCGGAGAAGCCAATCATGAGCTGGACATCGCTGTGTCTCGCGATGGTAAATATTATGCCTATATCAAGGCAGTCGGTACGCTCAGTACGTCGATAGAAATACAGGATTTCCAGGGCAATAAAATTGGGCACGTGGATCCAGCGTCTGGGTTTGCATCTTATCGTAGCCTGGCCTTTGCGCCCGACAATTCTCGCCTGCTGTTCGTGTTTCCTGAAAATACCGACCAGCAGATTTTTTCCGTTAGTTTGAAAGGGGAAGATCGCCAGCAGTTGACCCACAGTCAAGGTATCAGTAATTGGCCTTGTTTCTCACCCGATGGCAAGGAAATCGTGTTTGGGTCAACGCAAGATGGGAATTTTGAAATTTATAAAATGGATGTAAATGGCGAACAAGTCCGACGACTGACAAACAGTCCCACGATGGACATGCGTCCAATGTTTTCGCCGGATGGGAAACGCATCAGCTTTACGAGCAATCGGGACGGCAATTACGAAATTTACCTGATGGCTGCCGACGGAACGGAACTGCGACGCGTCACGGATCACCCGGAGCGCGATGATTATTGTAGCTGGCACCCCGATGGTGGCCGTTTGGTTTACGTCTCGGAACGAAACGGACATCACGATCTCTACTCGGTTGTGGTACCCTGAGATTTTGTCGAGTTCTCCAGGAACGTATCCCGGTCGCGGCTGGTCCGGTTCCTCGGCAAGTATCAGAAATGCTTAATTCGGCCGGATTTAGAAAAAGTGGAGCGGAAGGGAGTTGAACCCTCGACCTCAGCATTGCGAACGCTGCGCTCTCCCAACTGAGCTACCGCCCCTCAAATCGTAACCGTTATTCTAAGCTACCTGCGGGGTTCTAGCAACCAGATAGGTAACAAGGGAATCAGAATTCAAGTCCTAGACTTTTTCGATAGGCTTCTAATTGCTTTTCAACCCCCAGGTCTTCGCTGATATCTTGCCAGAGCTCCGCCGCGAGACTTAAGGCTTCCTGGGCGGATGTTTCTCTTTTCACCGTGCGCCGGACAGCTTCATCCAAGACTGCCATATATCGTTGGCAGCCAGGAATTCGTAGGGAACAGAGCCAGGAACTCCGCAGCTGCTGAGCGGCAACCACTTCGCCGTACTGCCGCGCCGTGGCGGGAGCCACACCTGGTGAAAACCAGGGGCTAGGACGTGACAGCTGTGTCGTGCGAAAGATAGTCGTTGCCTTACTTGTTGGAGAAAGGACAAGGCCCAATTCATGCCCCGTAAGCCAGGCCATGGCATTCAACGCAGCACGGGTTCGATGCGTCGTCGAAGTAACCGAAAGCAAGCGACCTGCTATCCCGAGTAAGGGTACATGGAGTTCCTGACGATCTTGCCATTGGCCGTCCTGAATGTGGTATACCTGCTGCGCGCCCGGCAATTCTGCGAATGCCATCGAGTTTACCGGAGCGGGTGGCAGTCCGTCGAGTGCCGTGTCGACGGCTGGCCAACTGAGAGCCATTGCACACTCGCCCTGATGGAAAAGATGGCGGACGTCGTCCGGCGTCAGGTCGAGCGCATTGGGAGGGCTATGGCTGGCAGCCGTTGCCAACTGTTCCAAGGCCCTGACGAAGGGTGCGCCGGCAATCAGGGGTTCCATGGTTTTATAACGAAACAGTGTCGAATAATTGTTAGGATGTTTTGCATAAGCAGCCGCTCGGGCTAAAAGTACCTGTCCGGCCCAGCCATTTGCCAGCGGTTCAGCCAACGCGAATTTCGGCAGTGTGATATCGTTGGTATGCCGGGAAAACGCAACCGTTAATTGTTCATAGTCGTCCCAGGTCGTCGGTAGGGACAGGCCCAACGCGTCGAAAATGTCAGCCCGGTAATAGAGCACCAGTGCTGGAGAACCAAAGCTGCTGGCGTATCGTTGAGTTCCCCATGTTGTTTCATGCAGTCGCAACATGGGAAGTATATCTCCTACCGCGAAACGTGGATCGTGGGCGAACTCGTCGGGAACCGGTCTTACAAGTTCACGCTGCACGAGTTCCCCCATGAGATGGCTGGGGTAGACGATGATGTCCTCTTGGAAATTGTTTTTGTCAACAGTATTGAGCCAGGTGGTGGAGTTGGCCTGGTGCACCGTTAATGATCCTTCGGAGCGTGAGTTCCACTGGTTTTTGATGGCTACTGCGAGCGCTTCGTCGTCAAGTACCAGTGCACTCAGCGCGACGGGCACCCGGGCTGGTACTGCCGGAGTATCCGCTGCCTCTTCGGGCGGGGCTACGGTCTTGTGGCAGCCCGTTAGATGCAGCAGTAACAGGAACCAGAGGGTGCTGTTGTAAAACAAGCAGCGGCGGCAGAAAGTTCGAGCGTGACGAAATTGGCTGGCTGCCCCGTCGTGTCGAAAAGAACGTCTCGCGGTGAGCGAATGGATACGGTGATTCATGATGTGGTGGCTGGTGTGAACCCTCTGGCGACGAGCTGGTCGAGACCGTTAGCGATTTTGTCGGGGGCCAGATCACACTCCTGCTGTGGACATAGATGGGCAATGGTTTCTGGCAAACGCGGGTAGTTGCCCTGCACAATCGCGTTAATGATGGCACCATAAGTAGCAGACTGGAAGGCCAGCTTGTCGCGACGCGCACTGACACACACTTTGGCGTGTGGAGCGAGCCGGGTCAAACCGGTGTGGAGAACCCAACGCATCCAGGGCGATTGGCAAAGCCCACCTGTGAGCACAAAACGTTCAATGGCCGCGTCAGGATTGTTGACTTCCAACAGCAGACGACGCACCAGCAGTAGCAATTCTAATGCGATTGAAAATTGTGTGCTGGCGACTTGTTCTGACAGGGAAAGGTCGTGAAAACTCTCTGGATACTGTTCTACAAAACTTCCCTTCTTGACTGTCTGGACAACACGCCTGATTCGTGACATGTCCACTTGACTCGCCTCGTCGTTTAAGGATGCATGGTCCCAGTCGGACCCAGCTCGCTGGGCCAGGAAACGGTTGTACCAGAGGGCACAGTCGGGCAGCATTAACAATAATAAGCGATCATCGTAAAATTCAAAACAATTTGCGTTACCTGCCAGTTCTGCTGCTGCTGGGCAGGCACGAACAATGGTGCCACTGCTACCCGCAGAAATAACAATTGTCTTGGAGTCGGCCAGGCCACAGCCAACGGCACTGGCATGGTTATCGCCTAGGCCTGCAAACACGGTCCATCCATGTAACTTGCTACGGACCTTGTCCCACGCGGCCTGGCTGTCCGTTTCAGCCTCCACGGTGCCTACAGCATGTCCACTCGGCAGGACCTTCGGAAACCATTCTGGCGGAATGGAAGTTTTTGCGATAGCATTCTGAGCAAGCTTTTTTGAGGATTGGTCGAGCAACGCATTGCTGAGTGCATCGGAAGTACTCAAAACAAGTTGTCCCGTCAATTTCGCGGCAATAAAGTCACCTGTTGTTGCAACACGGTGGATTTTTTTTGCCAAGGCAGGAACCTGTCGTAAGACCCACAATAATTTTGGCAGGATAAAACGCGGCGCAATCGGGCCGACTGTTCGATCGACCCCGAGACGTTCTAACTCCGTAACCTCCTGTTGAGCACTGTGACATTCCCAGGAAAGTGCAGGAATGAGCGGCTGGCAGAACTCGTCGAGGAGAACCATGTCGTGTTGGCGTACAGAAAACGACAAACTTCCGGATTGGTGGAAATGCCAGCCACGTTCTTCAAGCTGATGAATCGCATTCCCCAACAAGAGCGGCAATGGATCGAGGTCAAAGCCCGGCTGGTCATGCCATGAGGTGGCGCCGGTCATCTCAATCGCTACAAAATCTTCGTGGCCGTCAGCGCCACGGACACCTACCGAGAGTGCAGTGGTGCTGAGGTCAGCCCCTAGAAATGTTGCCTGGCGAGATGGTGGTGTCGTGTTGTCCATGATTTTAAAGTCGTGCCAAGCTTAACGGCTCCAAGCGACTTGTTGAAACCAGTCTTGCCGAAAGAGGGGGTGACATTGTCTGCCAGTGCGCACGCAAAGTAAACCCCGTCGCTGGAAAAAACAAATTTGCATGTTTGTTCAGGGGGAATGATCAGGAATGCTTGCCGCGCCCGGTTGCAGGTAGCACTTCTTTTCAAGGGACGGGCCAACCATGTCGTTTATTTCAGGCGATTGACGATGGCGTCGGCAAATTCTTCGGTGCCCAAACGGCCACCCAGATCACGTGTGGTTTCACCCGCGGCCAAGGCTGAATTGTAGGCCGTTTTGATCGTGGCTGCCGCTTGGCGGCATTCCGGGTCATCCCGTGTTTCGGCAAGATAGTTTAACATCATGACCGAGGACATGAGCATGGCCAGTGGATTGGCGATTCCCTGGCCGGCAATGTCCGGAGCCGAACCATGTACGGCTTCGAAGACAGCGACTTCGTCACCAATATTTGCACCCGGGACAATCCCCAATCCACCTACGAGTCCGGCGCAGAGATCACTGACGACATCGCCATAGAGGTTTTCCAGCAGCAGTACGTCGAATTGTTCCGGTCGCTGAACCAATTTCATACACCCGGCATCAATGATTAACTCTTCGTATTTGATGTTGGGGTACTCTCTTTGATGGACTTCACGCGCACATCGCAAGAAAAGTCCATCCGTTACTTTCATGATGTTCGCTTTGTGAAAAACGGTGATCTTTTCACGCTGGCGTTGGGTGGCAAACCGGAATGCCCAGCGTGCAATACGGCGACAGGCTGTTTCCGTGGCGATTTTCATGCTCATGACGACATCGTTGGTGAGTTGGTTCTCGACGCCACTATAGAGGCCTTCCGTGTTTTCCCGGATGATAATTAAATCCACATCGTCAAACCGGGTATTGACTCCCTCCAGGTTTCGAACGGGCCGGACGGCCGCATACAGATTGAGGCGCTGGCGGATTTGGACATTCACGGAGGTGAAGCCCTGGCCAACAGGCGTCGTACAAGGTGCTTTCAGCGCTACTTTTCGCCGCTGTATCGCTTCGATGGTGTCGGCTGGTAGTACATCGCCACCAACTTCCAACGAGGCATGTCCCGCTTGGTGTTCCTCCCACTCGATGAGAGAACCGGCCGCTGAGAATATCTTTTGAACGGCCCGCGTGATTTCTGGTCCAATACCGTCACCCGGAATCAGAACGGCTTGATGGGACGCCATGCGCAGCTTCCTTTCTGTCGCTAAGTGGAGACTAACCTGGTCGAGGAGCAGGATAGTCGGAATTCAAGGTAGTTTTCGTAGTCAGTTTTCAATAGGGGGTTGTTCCGGCGTACGTTGCATACTGGCGGACAGCTGTGTTAACTCCAAAACGAACCTGTTCTTTTTACATCCTGTCGTTATTTATTTCTCTAATGTGGATGACCAATAGGCCTCGCTGATGAATTTTTCCCAACTCCCGATACGCATTTTGTGTGACGCGTAAATGGGGCGCCAGCGCGGGCGACCCGGAGGTCTGCGCAAACGCATTCCAGCCTCATCAGGCAAACGGTCGGCTTTGCGCTTGTTGCAACTCACACAAGCCAGCACGCAGTTCTCCCAGGTCGATTGTCCACCACGGGAACGGGGTAAAATGTGGTCCAGCGTCAGTTCACTCCCACCGGGTTGAACTCCACAATACTGACACGTATTGTGATCCCGCTTGAAAATATTTCGTCTACTAAAAGTGACGACCGAATTAGGAACGCGATCGTAGCCTGTCAACGAAATGACTTCTGGTACTCGCAAACGGAAAGTCACTGCTTGGATAAAGGGCTCGTCTCGTTCGGGCAACAGGCGTGACCATTCCGACCAGGCGTATTGTTGGTAGTCAGTCGGGTCGACAACGCGTACGGTGTCATTCCACAACATCACCAAGGCCCGCGCGACGGTGGCCACGTTGACGGGTTGCCAGTTTCGGTTAAGGACCAAAGTTGGCCGTTGCAGTATGACCCCACTCATGGAGTTCTCCCAGTCGTTGTTTTCGGTCACCGGGTCGTATGCCCGTTAGCATGGCCGATCTGTTCGTGGGCACCCGCTACGTATGAAAAAACTTGCTCTCTCCTAATTTTCGCCTTTCGCAGAGCGTTTTTCAATATCAAGAAGGATGAAGTTCAGGGGAAGATAGAGGACATTTACCTTGATTCAACAATTTTCTGCAGAAATCGGTAGTTTCTCTTCATCGCCAAAAACCGGCATTTGCACAGCCTGCACGACTGCTGGAGCAGTGCTGGCGAAAGGAGAGACCGCAAAGCATGGTATCTAAGTCCCTCCCTGGCGGGACAGATGGGATGATCGCAGAAAGGATGGCTTGATGAAGGGTCACCCAACGTTGTTCTGACCTGCGCAAGCCAGCTACGAAAATTTCAGGATGTTTTTTTAAATTTTGACATTTATCTTGTCGTGAATTATGATCACAGAATGATCCCTTGCGAACCGTTTCCGGTGGTAGGGTATAAACATGAGTGTGTGAGGTCAAATCGCCGCAGGTGATTTTTCTGCCCGAAAATTTACACGTTGTTTTCCAGTATGGCAGGCAGGATACTACGATGGTTTCAAGAATGGGTGACGAACGGTTACGTGACGATTATGCAGCACGTACGGCACGCGGCGAAGTCAGGCGGGGATTGTTTGGAAAAATCCTCCGTATCATGACGTTTGGTTATCTGAGGCGACCACGGTCGGGCCGTGTGGAGGATGCAGACAGTGATTTTGAACGATTCAACAACATGAATCGGGACGAGCTGACGAGCGCCATTGCCCAGCAATATGACAAAATAGACCGTGGATAGAAAATCGAAACGCTGGTCTCTGGCATAAAAACAGGCGCAGCAATCAGCAGATTATTCTTTGCCGTGCTGAGGATGGTCGAGTAGTTTTTCCCCGGCGATTCTTAGGGCGTCTAGCAATCCGACAAGGTGGTGCTTTTCCGTCACTGGATTAATGATGGTCGTCCGCAAAACATTCTGTCCATCGAGGACACTGGACACGAGATAATAGCTGCCAGATTCAATCACGCGCCGCCGAAGTTCTGCTTGAAATCGGTTAATGTCTGCCCTGGGGCTGTCTCGTAACCGTGGAGGCAGATGTCGAAAGGCAACAATATTACATTCCGGTCGATAACAGACTTCGAAGTCCTCGGCAGTGGCCAGTAATTCGTAGAATTCTTGCGCGATGCGAAAGGTTGTGTCGACCATTTCTTCGAAAAGGGATGGACCAAACATGGACCAGGTGCCCCAGATTCCATAGGCAGCTGCTCTTTTGGTGCATTCAAATACACTACGTCCACTGTCGTATTCTGACATGTCGGCGGCGAGCGGGTCGAACAGGTAAGGAGCATGCTGGTCGAATGCCCCGTAGCAATGTGCACCATCTCGATAAAAAAGTAACGCACACAAAGCGGGCATGAAAAACATTTTGTGAGCGTCGCACACGGCACTGTCGGCTAATTCCAAGCCGGTTAAGAGGTGCCGATGCTTGTGACTCATGCATGCTGCGCCACCGTGGGCAGCATCGACATGGAGCCACACATCGTATTTTTTGCAAACCGCTGCGATATCGGTCAATGGATCAAATGCCCCGATAGGAGTCGCGCAGGCAAATGCGACGACCGCCACAATCGGGGTTCCGCGTCGTCGTAAATCTGCCAGCGTGTCGTCCAAACGCTGGGGGTCCATGGCCCGCCGCGCATCAATCTCAGCCTTGACGATATGATCCGTCCCGATGCCAAGTACCCCGGCAGCCCGTTCTGTCGAGTAATGAGCTTCTGCATGGGCGACCAACACGGGGTTTTTGTGGCGGCCAATACCCTGGTGCCAGGTCCCCGCGAGGGAGACGTTGCGGGCTGTTAAGAGTGCTGTCAGATTTGCCAGCGACGCACCGGACGTGATCACCCCGCCAAATTCGTCAGGGTTCCAGCCGATACGAGTTCCGATGGCCTCCAGGACCGCATGTTCTGCAGCCGTGGCCCAGGGGCCCATCTCATAAATGGCCATGACCTGGTTGGTAACCGCACCCACCGCGTCAAAGAGACCCGCCAGTGGTACGGGAGCAGGAACTTGATGTCCTACGTAGTGCGGGTGGTGTAGGTTGTTTCCGTGTTTCAGAGCTAAATGGACGATTTCTGAAAACCGGGTCGCCAGGCGTTGCCTGTCCAGATCAGCCGTCTCACCGGGGCTTTCCTTTTCCTGCATCCATTGGGTTGCCTGCGAGATTTTGTCGGCGGGAGGAGACCAGGGTAAAACGGGAACCTTTCCCTCTTGAACACGGGCCAGATGCGTTGTGAGTTGTTCCACCAATTGCTGGCCAGCGGCATAAAACAGTTGTGGATCAAATGCTGCAGCAATGGTCGGTGGCAAAGAATGAGTCGTCACAGAATTTCCCGCTCGCTTCAGTGTATGGTCGTTTTAAGAATTGTCTTGTTGTTTGCGTTCGCTTGGTTTCGGAGGAGTTTTCGGGAGGGAGCTGCAAGCGGCAGGCAGCCACTTCGCAGACCTCATACGGGTTCGAAGATAGCAGGTTTCACGATCGTCTTGAATGTCACCCGGTGAATGGACAGGGCGAGAAGCCCAAATTTCTCCGCTGACAAGGCACGGTTGGCAGTTGTCACGCTTGAAATTCATGCTAGGCTGAAATGTCCGAAATAAAAAATATCCAAGGGTTAGCATGCAGCGTGGCGCCGGCCGTGGGAAATCGGTTGGCGTGCTGTCTGACACACTTTTATCCCGGGGGTGCTGGAAAATCAGGACGCTGCCAGGTACAAGCACCCCACGAGGCTTGATGGGCCCCTGCCCTTCTCACAGAAAAGTTTTGTCATGTCCCTTGACGGCGACTACCTCAGTGCTGATCCGTGGCAAAAATTTAGTCTTGGGGAATTTATTTCAATGTACTAAAATAGGCGAGTTTACGGCGATTGGTGTGGCCGCTTGGTCAGCGTGCCTTGTATGTTTCTTGTTTAGTTTACCAGCTTCTCATTGCTATGACTGAAACCGCTTCTGATCAGGGTGTCACGAATGTGGCGGGCAGACAGCCCACACGGACTTGGGCCAACACGTTTGTTCTGACCTTGGTTTTGTTTGCCATGTGGCTCATTTGGTCTGGCCACTACCACGATATGTTTCTCATGGCATTGGGACTCTGTTCTTGCTTGGCCGTCGTGTTTTTGTTGCGCCGGATGAAAATTATTGATGAGGAAGGAGTTCCCATTCAATTGGGCATACGGCCATTTATTAATTATATGCCATGGCTAATCAAGGAAATTATTCGAGCCAATTGGGATGTGGCACGGCGAATAATACACCCCAGTTTGCCGATCCGGCCTCACATGATTCGGGTGAAGGCCAGTCAGAAAGAAGACTTGACGCGGGTGATTTTTGCCAATTCGATCACGCTTACACCAGGAACGGTTTCCGTCAACATGCAAAAAGATGAAATTCTAGTGCACACCCTGTCGTCCGAGGCAGCGGAGTTTGACCAGACCGGCGAGATGGATCGGCGGGTAACAGGATTGGAGAGGCTGCCATAATGTCCATGTTTGTAGTCGCCATGGCGGCAATCGTGGTGACGATGTCCTTGGCATTAGTGCGTGCCTGGCGTGGTCCGACTGTGTTTGATCGAGTCCTGGCTTTGAATATGTTTGGTACCAAGACCGTCTTGTTAATCGTGGTGATTGGATTTTTGACAGAACGTCCTGACTTTCTTGATATCGGCCTGCTTTATGCCTTGATGAATTTCATTGGCATGGTCGCCGTGCTTCGGTTTTCACGATATGGTCACTTTGCCGACACGGAAATCGAGGGGAGAGGGTGACTTTGGTCGTACTTGTCTTTGACATTTTGAGCTGGGTATGCCTGATCGGCGGGTCATTGTTTGCCGTGGTAGGAGGCATCGGAATCATACGTCTTCCTGATTTCTATGCGCGGCTGCACGGCGGTGGTATTACGGACACGTTGGGCGCTGGGCTGGTGGTGCTGGGGTTGACGTTCCAGACGCTCAAGGTGGGCATCCAGCCACTGATAGAGCATGGTTTGGCCGAGGGCCTGGAGCCCGCACCTTGGCTCATCGCAGTGAAACTAATCATGATTCTGTTTTTTCTGTTGATCAGTAGCCCTTCTTCCTGTCACGCGCTGGCGCAATCGGCTTTTACGCGAGGTATTGAGCCGGTCGTCTCCGAAAACCAAGGTGAGCCAACCAATTGACTGACATTGTCACCCATGGAATAGTCGTTCTGCTTTTAACCCTGCTTGCCTGCACGGCAATCACTGCAGCCCGCATGCGCGATCTGTGGGCCGCGGTCATGGTGACTGGCATCTATAGTTTTTTGGGGGCTGGCTGGATGCTGTTGCTGGACGCGCCGGATGTTGCGTTCACGGAGGCGGCAGTTGGGGCGGGGATTGCAACCGTGTTGATGTTGGCGACGCTGGCATTGACCAATCACGAAGCCAAGCCGTCAAAAGAATCACCATTGCTTCCCCTTATCGTGGTGCTGTTAACCGGTGCCGCCTTGGTTTACGGAACCCTTGACATGCCATATTACGGGGATGCTGACGCTCCCATTCATAGGTATCCTGAGCCCTCGTACGTGGAGAAAGCAGACAAGGAGATCGGGGTTCCTAATGTAATCACTGCCGTGTTGGCAAGTTATCGTGGCTATGACACGTTAGGAGAAACCGTGGTGATTTTTACGGCTGGCACGGGGGTGCTCTTGCTGTTGCGCGGCACGGCATCGCGACGCCGTGAGGAGGAGAAGGCGTGAGGCATTATTCAATTCTCCGCGTGGTGACCAAGCTGTTGATTCCTTACGTGCTTTTGTTCGCATTGTATGTCCAGTTTCATGGTGATTATGGGCCGGGTGGTGGTTTTCAGGCGGGTGTTATCTTTGCCTCCGCGTTCATTGTCTATGGTCTTGTGTTTGGATTGCAGGCGTTGAGAAGGACGGCGCCTGGTGTTGTTCTGGAAACCGTGATGGCCCTGGGGATTCTGGTGTATGCCGGGACCGGAATGTTGACCATGTTGTGTGGTGGCAACTTTCTGGATTACAACGTGCTGGAGCATGAAATACTGCATGGTTTCCTGCCCCATGGTCAGCATTTGGGGATTTTTCTGGTCGAGTTGGGAGTGGGGATGACGGTTGCTGCGGTGATGATCGTGATTTTCTTGTCGTTTGCCGGCAGGGAGCGTGTTGAATGATCAATCAGGTGAACTTACTGGGTCTTTACAATTACTGGATTGTCATATTTTTGATGATGACAGGATTCTATATCGTGATTGCCCGGCGTAATTTGATTAAAAAAATAATTGGCCTGAATATCTTTCAGGTGTCTGTGTTTTTGCTGTACCTTACGATGGGAAAAATTCACGGCGCGACAGCTCCCATCCTGCCGGCAAAGAAATTTTTTAGCGGCGAAAAATGGAGTGAGTTCTCTCATCCGTTACCGAGTGTATTGATTCTGACCGCGATTGTCGTTGGTGTGGCGACAACCGCCTTGGCCCTGGCGTTAATTGTACGGATCCACGAAGGCTACGGCACGATCGAAGAAGACGAGATACTCCTCAAGGATCAGGAAACGTGATGGAGCATCTGCCAGTCTTGCAAATTGTTGTACCGCTGGTAGCGGCGCCGTTATGCGTGTTGGCTCGGCAAAGGGCCCTGGTCGTGGGCATGGCGGTCGTCGCTTGTTGGGCTAGTTTTGTGATGGCAGGTTTGTTGCTGGTCCGCGTCTTGACCAGCGGTGTGATCACGTATCAGCTTGGTGGTTGGCCAGCGCCGTGGGGGATTGAATATCGTGTTGATACGTTGAGTGCTTTTGTGTTGCTGTTTGTTTCTGGAGTGGGTGCGCTGGTGGTGTCGTATGCACCCTGTAGCGTGGCGGCGGAAATTCCAAAGGATCGGCAGTATTTGTTTTTTACGCAATATTTATTGTGTCTTACCGGTTTGCTGGGGATTGTGATTACGGGTGATCTTTTCAATTTATTCGTTTTCCTGGAAATTTCGTCCCTCTCATCGTACGCGCTGATTAGCCTGGGTCGATCGCGACGGGCCTTGACCGCATCCTTCCGTTACCTGGTCATGGGTACGATTGGCGCTACCTTCATGCTGGTGGGAATCGGCTTGATGTACATGATGACAGGTACGTTGAACATGGAGGACATGGCGCATCGGCTGTATGTAGAAGTGTTACTTAACGGCAATTCCGTCAAGGCGATCGATACGCGTACCGTGACGGTCGCCTTTGCATTTTTAACCGTTGGTATTAGCTTGAAGATGGCTTTGTTTCCGATGCATCTGTGGCTGCCCAACGCTTACACCTATGCGCCGTCAGTGGTGACGGCCTTTTTGGCGGCTACTGCCACGAAGGTTTCGGTTTATATTTTACTGCGTTTTGTTTTCACGGTTTTCGGCGCCACATTTACCTTTGGTACT
>CAYMUR010000058.1:0-1613 GCA_964393615.1 uncultured Pirellulaceae bacterium | reverse complement strand
TTGCCGCTGGATCTCGGGTTAACGGTCCTGTCATTGATCGGCATTGTGGTTGCTTCTACGGCTGCTATTTTTCAGACGGATATCAAACGCATGCTGGCTTTTTCCAGTGTGGCACAAGTTGGTTACATGGTACTGGGGATTAGCTTTGCGTCGGTGAATGGATTGACCGGTGGTATCGTCCACATGTTTAACCATGCGGCTATCAAGGGAGGCATGTTTTTGGCGGTGGGTTGCCTGGCGCTCAAGCTGGGATCGGTGCAGCTGGAAGACTTGCGTGGTATGGGGCGCAAAATGCCCTTCACGATGTTTTCCTGGGTGCTCGGAGGTTTGGGGTTGATCGGCGTGCCCTGTACCGCAGGATTTATCAGTAAATGGTATTTGGTGACTGCCGCCCTGGAACGAGGTTGGTGGCCGGTGGCCGTCCTTGTGTTGGGTAGTTCTTTGCTGGCGTTGATTTATGTCTGGCGAGTCGTCGAAGTCGCTTATTTCCAAAAGCCAGCTGACCAGCCTGCAGTCACGGACGAAGCCCCTCTGTCGATGCTGCTGCCCACGTTGCTAGTCATTGGCGCAAGTGTTCTTTTCGGCCTTTGGACGGAGCTTCCTATCAGTGTTGCCCGCCAGGCGGCAGAATTATTGCTGCAGGTGGCGCCATGACAGTGGAAACCTTGATTGGCTTGGCGCTTTTGCTACCGCTCGTCGCGGTCATCTTGACCGGACTGTTTGCCCGTCGGCCTAACCTGCGAGAGCTGTTTACTCTACTCATCGCGGGGGCGCTGTTCATCGTGGTTGCGTCGTTGGCTCCGCAGGTGTTCGCTGGAGCTCGGCCGGCGTTGACGCTTTTTGAAGTGTTACCCGGGTTGGCAATTGCTTTTGAGATCGAACCATTGGGGATGCTGTTTGCCCTGGTGGCATCCGGATTGTGGGCCGTAACGACCTGCTATTCCATTGGTTATATGCGGAGTCATGATGAAAAACACCAGACCCGGTTTTATGTTTGTTTTGCGGTGGCAATTTTTGCCGTGCTAGGGGCCGCTTTTGCCAAGAACCTTTTTGTGTTGTTTGTTTTCTACGAAATGTTAACGTTTTCGACCTATCCACTAGTCACCCATCATGGTGACGACAAGGCACGGCGCGGTGGCCGGGTATACCTGGGAGTTTTGTTATTTACTTCGGTTTTCTTTTTGTTGTTGGCAGTGACCTGGACCTGGACCATGGCGGGAACGCTTGATTTCAAGCCGGGTGGGATTTTAGATGGCAAGGCGCGGGGCGGGGTTCTCGGTATTCTTCTTGGGCTGTACGTATTTGGGACAGGCAAAGCCGCCTTAATGCCGTTTCACCGTTGGTTACCGGCGGCCATGGTTGCTCCCACACCGGTCAGCGCGCTTTTGCACGCAGTGGCGGTCGTCAAGGTGGGTGTTTTCACGGTAATGAAAGTCTCCGTTTACATTTTTGGCGTCGAACTGTTGAGTAAGACCGGCATTTCGCAATGGCTGATGTATGCAGCAGGGGCGACGATTTTAATCGCATCGCTGGTGGCGCTGACGAAAGACAATTTGAAAGCAAGGCTGGCTTATTCCACAATCAGCCAGCTCGGATACATGATGATGGCACTG
>CAYMUR010000057.1:0-34522 GCA_964393615.1 uncultured Pirellulaceae bacterium | reverse complement strand
GGGTGGACTTGAACACGATGCCCCGGTGACAGTGATCGCTTGCTGGCACAAAGGACAGCTGAGGTCTTTTGTCGAACACGAGAATCTCGATGAATTCTTGGATTTATTAGACGACATCACCTTATTGGCATCGTTCAATGGCAGCACGTTTGATGTGCCGCGTATGTTGGATGCTTTTCACATTCCGGAGCTTCCTTGTCCACACCTTGACTTGCGTTGGTGTTGTCACCACCACGGTTGGAAAGGGGGTTTAAAAGAGATTTCGACAAATTGCGGTATCGATCGGCCACCTGATTTACACGATGCGGATGGAGCCCTCGCCGTACAATTGTGGAATGCATGGATTTACATGCAGGATGTGGGCGCACGCGCGAGATTGATTCGCTACTGTGCCTCGGATGTGATTTTGCTAAAGTTGCTTGCCCATCAGCTGGTTGGTGCCAATGGAAAAGAGGACTTTGAATTGTGGTCGGAATTGCCAAGGCCGCCAGAAGAAATGGTTTGGTCAACGAGCGGTGTCAGGGACCAATCCCAGCCAGTGAATTTTGGACCAGGCGGCCCTTCGAAGTTGCGCGGCCGGCACAAGCGACGATTGCCTGGATTGTCGCAAGATCGTTGAATCAATGACAGCAAAAGATTTTAAGGATTCGAACTGGGTGAAAATGATGCTAAGGAAAATTGGTGCGATTGCAACACAAAATAGTCGGACCCAGAAAATGATGATGATGATCGGTATCGGCTGTCTTACATGGGGGATGGGGACTGAGGCGATATTTGCTAGGAACGTTGAGATCCTCCATGTGGAGCGGTTTGATGAGGGGCCTACCGTGGGATGGAAATTTTATGACAATTCACTGGATTATTATGAGCCTGGTATCGATGACAAAATGACGTACCAGGGTAGCCAAGGCGCGCTGTTGGGCCAAGGTAACGCGTCGGGGATGTCACTTCTGAAGCTGTTACGCCAATCTTCGGTGTCGATCCCTATTGAAGACGACGTCTATCTTGGCTTCGCGTTTTATTGTGAAGCTAAAGAACCAGCGGATGATGAAATTTCGATCTATCTTGAGGGTCATGACGAGGCGGGCGGTTCCATTCACCGTACGATACCGGTAGCGCTGGGGCCCGGTCTGAACCGCTGGCATTACGTGTCGATGCCCATGAGTGCCTGTGGAGTGGAGGTACGACATGGGCAAATGAATGGGTTATTTTCTCTTGTCTGGAACCGTGGAGTTCAGGATGCTCACAATCTTCGAATTGACGATTTTCAGATTACCCGGGGTAGTAGTGTGATTCCTACATTGCTTCACCCTGGTACGTTTCGCGTGGTATCAGATGGTGTCGTGGTCGCTGGCAGGCAGTATGGACAACGACTTCGAATTTCGGCTCGGCTTTTCCAGGCTGTCTCTTGGACGATACAACTGGTCGACCCGCGACCGTCAGGGGAAACGGTGTTGAAGACCTACCAGGGGACCGGACGGCAGGTAGATGTGTTCTGGGATGGGAAAGACTCCAGAGAAGATTTGGTCCGTACGGAACAAGTCGAGGTTCGTTTAACCATGAACGCCAGTCCACTGGGTCATACCCCGATAATCGAAACCAAACGAGTGCTCCTGTACGGAGGTGAATTCAGCCGCAAAAATTCGGAAAAGTATGCGATCCTGACGACAGGGGAAACGACTGATTTTGACGATCATACCGCAATGGATCGGGTGTTATTGCCGCAGGACCGTACGAACGAGTTCGAGTTGTTGGGAGACGAGGGGATCAATCTTCGTGTCCAAAGCGGCAGTCGGACCGGGATATTATTGAAGGTCGTCCGCGTTACCGGTGAGCGTACAGGCCAGGAGGATTTAAGTCTACATGTAGAAGATCTGGTAGGTGAAGAGGGTGGGCCGGTGCTTTCTTCTGCGAACGTTCGTTTCAGGAGAGTCATTGAGACATCGTTGGACTTTGGTTTTATATTGCGGGAAACCAAAGCATGCAATGAATCGTTGAACGTTCCTTCGATGTTGGAATTATCCGTTGAAGCCGCAGGATATCTTCGGCCGGGCATTTATCAGGGTTTAATAACCATTGGACACGCAATCATTCCATTGAGTGTTACTGTTGAAAAGAGGACGAGGTCGAGGCTTTGGTGGCAGGATGAAAAAATACGGTTGATGTTAGCCAAGCCACAAGTCATGCCCCGACAAGAGTATTTTTATGACACGACCAAGGGCTATCAGCAGATTGCTCGCGCCGGCTTCAATGTCATGATTCCTTACATTTCAGTCAGTGACCAAGCGTTTATTAGTGGAAAGGCTGAGTTGTACGATCTCAAGTCAATTGCTCGGACACATGCTCCTGCTTATCCACGGGAGTCCTTTCACGAACCCTACTTTGTGTGGCCGACGGGCTTCAAGACGGAGCTCATGTGTCCCTTTAGTGACGCGTTTTGGAAAGAGGCCATCGTCCCCCAGGCCAGTGAATTAGCGGAGGTTTCCAAGGGGGTGTCTCTGGTGGGTATGGAGTTCGACTTTGAAATCTATGGCGTGGATGGCAAGGACAAATTTGCCCACATTTATTGCCACTGTTACTGTGATTCCTGCTGGAATGCGGTGCGAGAGCATGACCAGAGTTTTCCGGATCTGGCGGCGCAAAAACGTCACACCTGGCTGCGTCGCCAGCACCGACTGGGTGAGTACAAGGTGTTTCAGGACGGTCGGTTGCGAAAGCACGCGCGCCAGGTGCGGGTGCTGGTGGATCGTATCAATCCTGATTTGCAGTTTATGCTTTTGGCCTGGGGTGCTGGGGATTTTCTGCAGATCCTGGCGCAGGAATGGGGCAGCGAGCGGGCGCCCGTCATTTTATCGACAGAGTCGACGTATGGGCGCGGTCGCACACCTCTTGGTACGGCCGCAGCCCTGGCCTACAACCGTGACAATTGCATTAACGGAATACGCACTGCGAAGCGAATGGGGTTGAAGGGTCTTTACGTGCCGGGGGTGATGCCTGGTTACCAAAAGGCGGATCCTGTCTTTTGCCGCGCTAATGCCGAGATCCTAAGCCGAACAAGCGACGGTTACTGGGTGTTCTTTCAACAGGTGGAGCCACCGAGCAACGTCCGGGAGAACATGAAAGCATTGAGCCATGCTAACGCGACGATCATCGGCGAACGTTGATTGTCGCGAATTTTTCTGGCGACTAAGAAATAAAGTCAAACGTGATCATCTACGGTAAGGGGTGCGAAACCATGTTGCCTGGACAGCGAACACTGTTTTGCAAAGATCGTTTGTCTTGTGTTTTCTGCAGGAGTTGGTCTGTCTTAACGACCTTGTTGCAGAACGGGAACCGCGCCAGCAGGAAGTCAGGGTTAGGTTAAGGGACCGTTGGAAAAAAGGCTACCGAACTCTGCGGGGATCAGTTGGTTTGATCCCTTTCACGGTGTGACATCGAAGGGGACATTTCGCTTGGATGGTGCGGATTTTCCGGACGATATGGATCCTGGCAGGTTAGCGTTGCGCCGGCAACTGTTGGAAGCGGTGGACCAGGCTGCGCCTGGTGGTTCTGGGTAACAACTGAGTACGTTCGCCAATCATCAACAATTCGCGTTTGATATGATTACCAGTCCAAAGGTGGTAGAAACGTTGGATGTTACCAGGGAACCACAACGTGTGCGTGACCAGTATGGCCTCACATTATTCGGACAAAGTGCGCTGATAGCGAGGCGATTAGTAGAGAAAGGTGTGAAGTGTGTGACTGCTATCTGGGATGACTACAAGTTGGATCACAACGCATGGGACACCCATACCAATCACTTTCCACGTATCCAACAAGGGCTGTGTCCGATATTTGATCAGATATTACCGGCATTTCTGAATGACATGGGACGCTTCCGAAAAACAATTGGCCGTTGGTGGTGCCGAACGAACCGTGCGGTTGTTGAATACGGAAACCGGCAGTCAGCAGGTTAACGCATAACATCATTCTGACTGGGTTTATGACATGGCGTTCAGCCAGGAGGGTAAACGTGTTGTTTCTGCCAGTCGAGATATGACAGCGAAAATTATAGATACCTCCACAGGTGATTTGCTAACCACCTATGCGGGTCATAAGAAACCAGTGTTCGACGCAGCATTTTGTGTGGTCCAAGAACAAGTGGTCAGTTGTGGCGCCGACGGAAAAATCCATCTTTGGAACACCAAGGACAGTGGATCGGTTTCGGGTATGGCTGAGAAACCGAAAGATGACAAGCCCGTGGCGATGATGGGGAGGGAGAGATATCCTTTTTAGGGAGTCGTCGTGACACAGGATTCGGTCCTCAGTTGTTCCAGTAGCGGAATGATTGACCGGTTTGCCATGGAAACTCAACAGCCGGGACAATCTTGTTTTGAGGGCATTCAGCCAGTCTATGCGGTCGCCTTTGATGAGGAAGCACAACGCTTGGCAGGGGGCGACCATGCTGGATGGGTTTATATTTGGGATTCCCAAGGTGAACTCATTTCGCAGTTTGGCGCTGCTCCAGGCTATCGACGACCGCTACCTTGAATTGGTCTCGAGACGTCGACGTGGCCTGCTTCCTGGATTGACACGGCCTGAAGAGACTAGCGGTAAGGTATGACGCATTCTAAGATAATCTACTGTTATGTTGTCGGTTGCTACGGAAGCATACGCACATGCTATCGAAAAGATCAGACGTACCACAATTTGTCCGGGTTGGCCGGGTAGGTCACCGGTCGGTATTTGTGGAGGAGGCTCAGAAACGGAAACAAGTCGACTAGATTACGAATGATGGTTCGTTGCGTACGGACCAACGAGGTAATAATGGGGAACCAAAGTGAAATCCGAACGGTTGTTTGTCCAGGCAGTGCGAAAACTCCTCGCAATGTAGAATCTGCAATTCTTCCTTTTGGCGACGGACGATTGTATCTCGTTTATACGGCGGGTGAACGTGCAGATTATATCGAAGGTGGAATGCCCGAAGGTGAGATTCGGCTTCGAGGCAGGTGGTCGTATGATCAGGGTGAATCGTGGTCCGAGCCGTTTCTCGTGCGAGAATGCCCTGGCATACCGAATGCGATGGAAGCATCTTTTGTGAAATTGTCGAGTGGCCGAGTGTTGCTGGAGTACATGCAGAGGGATACGTATGTGAAAGGTGGTGATTCTTTTGGCAAGATGTATCCCATGTTCACATTGTCAGATGATGAATGTCAGAGTTGGTCGGAGCCAGAACGGATCACTGGTAGCGAATCCTGTTTTTTTACAACGAATGACCGAATGGTTACTTTAGAGACGGGCCGGATACTTTTGCCGGTTGTTATGGCGCCGGATATGACCAGTATCCATGTTTGGTTCAGTGATGACGAGGGAACGAGTTGGCGAAAAAGTAAAGGTTATCTACAGGCACCTAGTGGCGTGCGCTACTCGTATCCAATCGTGGTCGATTTAGCGGATGGCAATGTTGTGCTGTTGCTACAGAATTCCAGCGGCCAGCTTCATCTGGCAAGCAGTCTTGATGCTGGAGATACTTGGGAACTATTGAGTCAAGATGGTCCAGCACCGTGTCCGGCTACGTGCAATGCCCGACGGATCCCTGGTTCGCCTGACGTGTTGTTGATTTGGAATAACCACACCCAGCGGACTAATCTCACGTCAGCCATTAGTCGTGACAACGGACATACATGGAGCAACTATCGGGTACTGGAAGCACAAAAGAGTTGGCCGGTACTGCACCGATATGCTTTTCCCAGTATTGCGTTTTTGAACGGCAATGCCCATATGACTTGGTACGAACGCCGTCCACATCCAGAAACAGGAGCTGTGTTTGACTTGATCTATCGTCGGGTGCCAGTAGCATGTTTCTACCAGTCGTGAAAGCCTGGTTGTCAAAAGGCTAGGGATTGTAATCGTTGTGTGGCGAGTGACCAACACTCGATGACACGTGACGGTAATAGTGACAGGAACCACTGCAAGAGTCGTTGTCGATGGCGGATAGAAAAATCGGAGTAAAAATTCAAAAAGGAAGATTTGAGGAACCACTGCGTGAGATCTGTTTTTAAAATTCGAGGGACTTGCTAAGCAGATGTTGCCTTAAAGGACGCGAGAGCTTCCGCAAAGCAATCGACGAAAAATTTTGCAGGTGCATGGATGCGAGTGAAATCAGGTCTACTAGAGAAAATGCTTTGATCGATCTCCCATTCCAGCAATATTCGTTTAGAATAAGGGCAACTTCTGGCGAGTGTTGGACGAATCCAGGCGTCTTGTCGGAGTCGGAGGAAAGGAAAGCGGTATCTGGCAGCCGTGTACGATGATGAATGGGCCAGAAGTAGTTTGGAGATATAGATAAAAATCGGAGCATCAGGATGGCCCTATCGCAAAAAGAGAATTTTCGAGAGTTTCACTTGGCACTGCTGACGTTAGGTGGCAGGTCACGGTTTGTTTCGGTTACCACGTTTCTGGTCCTCGGCCTGGCCTTTATCAGTCGGGGGCACAGTGTAGACAGCTGGCCAGACTTTCGCGGTCCCGCAGGACAGGGTCATGCCGGAACGACTGATTTACCTGTCGATTGGGACAATCCGAAAAACACAATGTGGAAGACCCAAATACCCGGACGGGGTTGGTCATCGCCAGTGATTTTGAACGGACAGGTGTGGTTGACCACAGCCCTGGAAACCGAAGGTTCAGAGGAGCTACGGAAAAGAAAATTGACGGATGATCCTTTTGCCAGTTCCAAAGACGTCATTCAATCGGTTTCGTTGTGCGCTATTGGTATCGATCTGTACACAGGGGCGGTGCTCCACAACATTGAACTGGCCAGCGTAGATGAACCAGAGCCGATTCATAGTCTAAACAGCTATGCCTCACCAACCCCCGTGTTACAGCATGATCAACTTTACTGCCATTTTGGTACGTTTGGTACATTTTGTATCGATGTCCTGGCTGGCAAAATATTGTGGCGCCAACGATTAGAAGAAAAGCATAGTGTCGGTCCGGGTAGTTCGCCTTTCCTTGTCGATCAGTTGTTGATTATTACTTGTGATGGAATTGAAGAGCAGTTTGTCACCGCACTTGACACAGCTTCGGGAGAAGTTGTTTGGCGAACCAATCGACCGCCACTCACCGGTGACGACGGTGAACAACACAAGGCATTTTGTACGCCGATCCTGCTTGAATCTACCATGGGTCGGCAGTTGTTCGTGCCAGGTGCTCAATGGGCGGTTGCCTACCAGCCGCAGACCGGGAAAGAAATCTGGCGAGTGCGACATGGAAGCGGTTTTTCGATAGTTCCACGACCTGTCGCGGCTGATGGTCTGGTTTATATGTATACTGGATTTGGCGGTAATGGATTATTTGCCTTACGTACGGATGGCCAGGGAGATGTGACTGATTCACACATTGTCTGGAATCAGGATGGAATTGCGTCAACGCGGCCGTCGTCGGTTCTGGTCGATCGACGGCTCTATACGGTGACGGAAAGTGGTGTCGCGAGTTGCATTCATGCAGAGACTGGTGAGGTTGTCTGGCGGAAGCGGCTAGGTGGAAATTTTTCTGCCTCCTTACTCTACACAGCGAATCAAATTTATGCATTTTCGGAAGAGGGCAACGTCACGGTGTTTCGCCCGGGCGATGACTACCATGAACTCCAGAAACATGACCTCACAGAGGGGGTAATGGCCAGCCCGGCCGTGTCAGGAAATTCGATTGTGTTTCGCAGCAAGTCTTTTTTGTATCGAATTGGGAGTGCTGACTAAACGTTGCTATTGACGTGACTTGTAGAAGGTGTTTGTGGAAGGTATTTTCTTTGCCACTCGACACAAGGTACCGAAAGGTTCTAATAGCATGCGAATTGTCTGTCTTGCTGGTGTCAGGGGATTCTCGTACAGCGAAAATGCTACCACCGTATAAGCGAGTTGACGTTTACGGGTATCGACCAGGCATCCTGGTTCATTCGGCAAATCACCAGTACACGGCCTGGTGTCTTGTGTCCCAATGGTGACCATGTAAAAAACGCCATAACCTGTGTAGTCGTTGATTTCTGGATGCGGTACAGGAATACTTTTCCAGGACAAAAAATTTCTATCGGTTGTTTCTTGGTTGAAAAACAGGTCAACATTGACATGTTTTGTCGCACCTGCATAAAATCGTTGGAAGGAAGTTGGACAAAGACTCACAGGAGGATGTGAATGCGCAACACCAATGACGATGTTTTGCTTCCATTACAAATTCCTCGCCGCGCTGCGTTGCAAGCGGGTGCGATCGGGTTGGGTTTGGGGCTGGCTGAATTGTCTGCGGTCCGGGCTTGGGCAGGAGGAGTCGATACACCCAAGGCGAAGTCTGTCATTTTTATTTTTTTGACAGGCGGTCTTTCGCACCATGACAGCTTTGACATGAAGCCGGATGCGCCGAAAGAAATACGTGGTGAGTTTCAGCCGGTTGCTACGCGAACACCTGGCATTCAAGTCTGTGAACATTTGCCGCTGTTGGCACAACGAACAGAGCAATATGCGTTGGTACGTTCTATGCAGACGGCCAGTAGCGGCCACGAAGAGGCTTGTCATATGCTGCTGACTGGGCGACTTGATTTGCCACCTGCATTCAGTCTGGCCAAAGTGCCCAGTCCCAACGAATGGCCTTCGATACCATCGGTAGTGATGCATGCGTTGCGGGATCGCCGTCTCGTGATGCCGCCAGCCGTGGTTTTACCCGAACCAAGTGTTAATGAAGCCGGCAAGGTGCGACCTGGACAGTATGCAGGCCAGCTAGGGAGCCAATGGGAAGCGTGGCATGTTAATCTCGCTTCGAAATGCCCGCTGGGAAATGGTGCCTGTCCTGACTGTTTTCGATTTGACGGTTCACCGTTTGAGCATGCTGCTGAGACAATTTTTGATACGCCGAGGCTCACATTGCCCGTAGGTGGCAATTCACGATTCCGTGGTCGGGTCCGATTACTCGAAGGTCTCCAACGGCAGCAGTTCACAGTCCAGGATATGGCTGACAGGCTTGGCCAACACCGGCAGCAGGCAATCTCCGTACTCGTAGATCCGAAGACCGTTAGTGCGTTTAATGTCGAAAATGCTGATGCCAAAGCACTAGAACGTTATGGCAAAAATAAATTTGGACTCTCCGTGTTGATGGCCAAACGCCTGGTCGAAGCCGGGGTCAACTTGGTCCAAGTCAACTTGGGAAAGAATTCGTCGTGGGATACGCATTCGAGAAATTTTGTCAACCTGAAAGAAAACCTATTACCTCCGATGGATCAGTGTGTTGCGGCGCTGCTTGATGATTTATCTGCCAGCGGTTTGTTAGAGGAAACCTTGGTCGTCGTCACAGGTGAGTTCGGTCGCACGCCGAAAATCAACAAAAATGCCGGCCGTGATCATTGGGGACCTGTTAACACGATGTTATTTGCCGGTGGTGGTGTGCGTGGTGGAAATGTGATTGGAGCCTCAGATCGAATTGGTGCCGAGCCGAGTGATTTGTTGCAAACTCCGGAAAACTTTGCTGCCACAATCTACGAGGCCTTAGGCATTCCGAGTGACGCAGTCTGGACCGATGTGAATGGTCGTCCGCACGCAATCTATCGTGGCAACCCGATTCCAGGATTGATGTAAATCAGGATTGTTGGTCCCAGCCAGACCGGTGCAGCGGAACTGGTGAGAGCCAATGGTCGGTTCAGGCCGAAGTTTCTTTATTAACCCGGATTGTTGAATTGGTGATTGCCTGGCATGGTTGCCGGATCTATTCGTTGTCGGATCAATTCATCACACCGTATCGAACTGGGGCAAGGAAGAGGCGCCTGTCTGCCGATGGGTATGCTGGGGGCCAAGTCGTTTTGGCTCAAGAAAAATAGACGACGAGTGTTTGTATGCCCAGGGCCGTCATGGCGATGCCAGCTATTAACGTTGACCACCAAAGCAACCACCCCATCTGCAGGGCTTTTGGCAACCTTACGCGGTCTGTCCAGATCATCGCAAGGCACCAAACGCCCGACAACGTTGCTCCACTAATAACGGCACCAAACGTCATGCGGCCGACGACATTGCCGGCAATCTCTTGGGGGAGCCATATCATTAGCATCCCACCCAAGTAACAGTAGGTGATGGTTGCATAACGCCAAACGGGAATAAAAGGTGGTGTCGCCCAGCTTGGTAGAATGGCTAAAACACTTTCGGTAACGGTGTGTTGGTACAATTCGAATGCGCCGTAAAGCGTTCCGATTAGTGCCAGGCATACACCGACCCGATAGACCCAGATGAGTTGCGGATGGAGTGATGTTAAAAAAGTTTCTTGTTGGGAAAGTAACTGTTGATTGTCTGGGATCATTTGATGTGGGTGTAGCAGTGAGGATCCGAGAACGGCAAACAATAATGTAATGAGAATCACCACTGCAAAAGAAGCACTGGTGTCGAGCAAGGGAGCTCGTGTCCAAATTCGAGCCCGACCATAATCTGGCCGGTGAAAGGTGTCAGTACCCATTGCCTGTTCTAACGTATCCCGTGAAGCAACTGTTTTACCTGCCAGTCCCCATTGTTTTTGCCGTAAGGTTCCTAAATAACCAATGTAGTCGTAAGTTCCACCGCCGACCGCACCCAGGTACAAGGCGATTTCTAGCCAGGGACTGCGGCCGGTAAAAGAATTGGAATATTGTGTGAGTACCCAGTTTTCGTATTCCGGCACACGTGGACTACATAAGCCCGAGGCAATGGCGATCAGGTCGGGCTTGCAGGTGACAACGGATATGAATGCACAGAGTATGATTAAGCTAACTACCAGGGCGGAGACACGTTCTACGGTTTGTAAATTGGACGTGATTGCCATGAAAAGACAGATGGTCAAAATGGCAGTGGCCCAGATATTTTCCCAAAGCTCGTGCCTTCCATAGGTTCCTGCGTAGGAACCTGCTGAGGAGTGACTGGTCAATCCATATAAATAGTTTCCGAGGATTTCTGAAATTCCAGAGAAAGCGATTGGCATCACCAGCAGTGTCGGTGCAGCAATGATAAACGCCAGCGACAAACGTCGCCCCAAAATAGAAATAGAAAGGTACCGCCAACTGGCCAGAGGGTGTTCACCAGTGAGTGTCAAATGCCGAGCAGCACTGAATACTTGTACAAACTTGAACAAACCTGCCAGCAAAAAACACCATAACATTTGGTAGCCAAAAATAGCTCCACTACGTGAAGCCCAAACTAATTCTCCACTACCGACAGTGACGGAGGCGATGATCGCGCCAGTTCCCATGAAACGAAATGCGCCTCTCCAGCCCCGTCGGGTCAGGGTTTCGGGGGGGGGCGGATAAAGGCCTGGAGTGGTTTCCCAAGATTCCATAATGGTTCGATGGTGTAACCTGGATGATTCTTTTTGGGAGCTACAAACCGACTTTGTGGCCGAAGCGCACGGAAACTAGTGGTCGGACAAAAGGTTGGGACGTTAGGTGGTGCTCTCGAGCACCGAGCGGCGCCAAAACGCTACTTTTAATTCTTGTACAATGGATTCAAAATTGGCAAAACCCCTCTGTTGCGAATTTGTCAGTCGTGGCGGTTTTCCGTCGTATTTTACATCGAAATCCGAGTTTTTAACCTTTGAGCACTGGCGCAGTGAGGAACGGGTTGCTATACGGTAGACTCGCGAGTAACGTTAGCTGATTCTGACTCACATCGATTGATGTAAAGGAAGCATCGTCATATTCTTTGTGCTATCGCGAGCAATGCGTCGAGAAACGGTTGTCTGTACTGGGGGCAGATGCCGTCGTAGCCTAGCTGATGATCTTAACGAGACCTGCCAGGCACCTTGTATCTGTCAGTACAGTTCGTGGGGTCCAATTTTTGGTGACTGTTCCTCAGGCAAGTTCTGACATTTTGACAGGTCGTCCCTCTGTAGCAGAACGATCTGCGGCAAAGACCACTCGGTGAGAATCATAGGCGGTTTCAAAATCGGTCAACGGCATCGGTTCATTTCGGTGTAAGCTGTCAACAAATGCTTGGAATTGCGGGACGTACGGATGGTCATCGACGTCACCCGAGTCGACCAATGCTGTCTCGAGTGTGCTCCATTTTTTGCTTGTACCTTGGAGCTCCGAAGAGTAAATGCGGTTGTCCAACAGGCTGCCTTTGCTGCCAACGAGATGTACGTGAAAGTAATAAGGTTGCAGGCAGTCGATAACCGAAGCAACTTTTCCGATGCAACCATCTTTGAATTTCAAAAGATTGATACTGGTTGTTGGATATTCATAGCTGGCGAACATTTCACTTTGTGACTTGGTCTGGTAGCTGGTAACTTCTTCGACTTGGCCATCCATGAAGAACAACAAGGCGTCTACGGCGTGGCAGCCTGCTGTCAGCATACTGCTGGCACCCATGTCTTTTTTAATATTCCATTCGAACTGTGGGTACCAGGGGCCCACGCCGTGGTAGTAATCGACTTCGGCGTAGTGAATGTTTCCCAGGAGCCCATGATCCAAGATGGATCGAATCATGGTGAACTGAGCGCTGTAACGAATTTCAAAACAGACAGCGGCTTGGACACCTGCCTCGCGAATAGCATGTCGGACAGCATTTAGATCATCGTAGTGAATGGAAACCGGTTTCTCGATGATCAAGTGCTTGTTGGCTTGAGCTGCTGCAATGGCTTGTTGCGTATGCTGTGAGTGGGGTGTGCAGACGTCTACAACATCGATGTCTGGATCGGCGAGCATTTGGCTGTAGTCTCGATACGTTTTAAGGGGGATGCCAAATTGCGATTCTAGCGCAGTTGGGTCATGTTCCCGCCGAGAACATACGGCACGAACTTGTGCACCTGTAACTTCATTGAACGCTTTGATATGGGCACCAGCCACCCAGCCTAACCCTACAATACCAATACCAATGTCTGCCATGGTCCAATGTCCTGTTCAGGATTTCTGCAAATCAAGTAAAATCAAATGTACCCTCTGTCCAGACTTGCGACAAGAGAGTGGTACAAGCATAGTTGCTAGAGAAAGTAATGAAGCATTGATTAGTGATCGGAATCGGTAGATTTGGATGTTGCCATGCCTCAACGCTTGTTGAATGATTTTCTACAAAGCTTTGGAATTTTGCTGCTGGGACTTGTTTGCCATTTGCCGATGATGATGGCCGGCGAAGAAGGGCTGGGAATTGGATCTCGCGTTCCTTGGACCACGAGTCGTATTCGAGGCACACCGGAACCACCGCTACCCTATTCCAGCGAACGGATATTTCCCCAACTCAAATTCGACAAACCGACTGTATTGACGAATGCTCCTGGCACGGACCGACTGTTTCTTGCCGAGTTAGGGGGCATGATTTATTCGTTTCCAAACCGTCCGGATGTCGGCCAGTTGGATTTGTTGGTTGATTTGAACCAAAGTATTTCGGGTGAACCACGAGTGTACGGTTTGACATTTCACCCACATTTTAGCCGGAACCGTTATTGCTATGTCTGTTACGTGGTGTCGGGTCCGAACGAGGGGACGTATGTGTCACGATTTAAGGTTTCCACGAGTGACCCACCGCAACTGGAAATGGATACGGAGATCGTGATACTCACATGGCCGGCGGGCGGGCACAATGGCGGTTGCTTGAAGTTTGGTCCTGATGGGTACCTGTATGTCACCACTGGCGACTCAGCAGCCCCCTCCCCTCCGGACTCGGAAATTGCGGGTCAGGACTTGAGTAACTTGTTGGCGTCGATTTTGCGAGTCGATGTGGATCGGAGTGAAAATGATAGAGCCTATGCAATTCCTAAGGATAATCCATTTATCGGTTTGTCAGGTGCACGAGGTGAAGTGTGGTGTTATGGGCTGCGGAATCCTTGGAAGATCAGTTTTGACATTCTCACAGGAGATCTTTGGGTCGGTGATGTCGGTTGGGATTTGTGGGAAATGATTTATCGTGTCGAGCGTGGCGGTAATTACGGCTGGAGCCTCATGGAAGGCCCCCAGCCAATACGTCCGGAAAGAAAGCAGGGGCCGACTCCCGTTCTACCACCGACGGTAGTTCATTCGCACACGGAATCACGTTCCATAACAGGTGGGTTTGTTTACCGCGGTAGCCGTCTCTCAGAATTGGTAGGCTCATACATCTATGGAGATTTTGTTACCGGTAAGATTTGGGGAGCCGTGTACGACGCTAAGAGACCGGCTAGCGTTGTGGAATTAGCGAATACACCGCTGAAGGTTATCTGTTTTGGTGTGGATAACAAAAACGAATTAATGGTTGTTGATTACGGAGGCACAATCCATCGCTTGGTAATGAACACGGCTTCCGCAGGAAATCGTGAGTTTCCTGACACACTGAGTGATACGGGACTTTTTCAAGATGTGGCAGACCATCGCGTTTTTCCAGGAGTGATTTCCTACAGTATTAATGCTGAGCCTTGGGCAGATCACACAACGGCTGACCGTTACCTTGCCTTGCCCGGCACGACGCAGTTAGAAATGGATTTACCAAATGATATGGAAAATGGTGGCGCAAAGGTGCCTTGGCGTTTTCCAGATGATTCCATTTTGTTGAAGACCGTATCGCTGGAGATAGAACTTGGTAATCCCAACAGCCGTCGTCGGCTGGAAACACAGGTATTGCACCGAAACGACGGACAATGGCGAGCCTATTCTTATGTTTGGAACGATGAACAAACGGATGGCTTTCTGGCTGAGGACGCGGCGCAACAGCAAACATTCCTGGTGATGGACCCGGGAGTTCCTGGCGGAATACGAAAGCAGACTTACCACTTTGCTAGCCGCAGTGAGTGCCTGCTTTGTCACACGGCACAGGACGGAGCGGTCAACGGTTTGTTCAGGGGGCAATTGAACCGCCTACACCAGTTTGGAGAGATCGAAGCCAATCAGTTGGCAATCTGGTCCGAGTTAGGTCTCTTTGCCGGACAGCTCCCCAAGGATCTTCCCCAGTGGCCATCGCCCACCGATTCAGCAGCCAGTTTAGAAGAACGAGCACGGGTTTATCTACATGTAAACTGTGCCCCTTGTCACCGGCCCCGCGGAGGCGGATTGGCTGCCATGGACTTGCGTTATGCGGTTCCTCTGGAAAGGTCCGGCTTGTTGGATTCCCGGCCTAGCCAGGGAACTTTTGGAATGCCAGAGGCCGGAATGCTGGTTCCAGGTGATCCGTATCGAAGTTTGTTGTTTTATCGGATGGCGGCTACCGGTCGAGCCCGTATGCCCAAAATGGGTTCGTCGGTGATTGATGAACAGGGAATGTTGCTGATTGAGAATTGGATTGCCAACCAGGAGCAAGTACCACTCGAGGGATCCGTACGAACAGCCATAGCCTGTCAGCGGGCTGAACAGCGAAAGCAGTTGGCGATATTACAGGCAGAATCAAGTAGTTCTACCGAGCAGCAGACTGCGATTGAAAAACTGCTCAACGATACGAGTGGTGGATTGTTGCTGGCCTCTTCTTTGACTCAAGACCAGCTAACCGCCGGTACCCGACAGCAGCTTTTGGAGCAGGTGGTGGCCGTTTCGCAAAACGAGGTTCGTGAACTTTTCCAGCAGTGGTTGCCCGAGGATCAGCAGCTCGAACGCTTGGGAGCTGTTGTCGACACGGAGCGTGTTCTGGCAGTGCAGGGCGATGTGCAGCGTGGCAGACATTTGTTTGGAAAGGGGGACCTAGCCCAGTGCAAGAATTGTCATCAAGTGGGAGAAGTAGGGCAAGCCGTAGGCCCAGATCTAAAAGTGATTAGCAAAAAGTCGAATCGTTCCCAGCTTTTGGAGAGTATACTGGAACCCTCCAAGGTAATCGAACCCAAGTATGTGACTTACTTGGTAGAAACCAAGGGCGGTGTCTTGCATACTGGATTACTGGTCGTCAAAAACGGAGAGGAACTCCTTCTGAAAAACAGCCAGGGCAAAATGATTCGGTTACCTGCAGATCAGATCGAATCCATGCTGCCTCAGGAGAAGTCGTTAATGCCTGAAATGTTGTTGCGTGACATGACGGTCCAACAGGTTGCCGATTTGCTGGCCTTTCTAGAGTCACTTAAATAAAACCGTTTGCTCCTCGCCCCGGGGTTCTGGTACTTCCCAATGAATGGGCTGTTTACGGACACGTCGCGTTGTCTTGGCTGCACTGCCAGGCACGTCGAGGTGATTGGTAGCTCAGGTTCTCTAGGTTGAAAAAATCACCCTGAGAATTTTGTAAAAATGTCCAAGATCAATGGAAGTCGCCCTAGTGGGGTAAACCGCAAATCACGCATGGGTAACTATTTGTAATTGAAAATGATGTCTCAACTGTCTGTTGGCATGACAACTGCAAGGACTACTCAAAAGAGATGTGACTTGATAACTCATTGAGTAGCTTTGGCAAAGGAGAATAGCATGCTAGTACTGACGCGAAAGCTTAATGAACAGGTTCAGATAGGTAATGAGGTCACGATTAAAATTTTACGTATCAAAGGTAAAGCCGTTCGGATTGGTATCGAAGCACCAGAAAACATTCGGGTGATTAGGTCAGAACTACGGAGCGGTGCAAAGGAGCCGACAGACAGTGCAGACCAGAGACTGGTATGTTCTGGCAAGTGCGATCCTTCGTCGGCCGACAGTGACGGATCTAGTGCTGCCGCGGTCGGCTTCCAGCATGAAAGGATCCATGAACCACGGCATGATTTGACTCGGTCCGCAGTGTCGGAGCGGGAGGTTGGTGACGTAAAACCACTTGCCAATTTCGGACAAGTGTCAGCTTGGCGGCGCAGGCTGCCCTGTTGAGTCGAGCGATAGCCGGTTACTCGTGAGAAGGGAGGTGGCCGGTCAGGATAATTATCACACCCAAGCCGATGTTCACCTTGTCTTGGTGTCGGTTTTTGTTTTTTTCGCTACATGAATCGGCAAATGGCCATACAGGGTTTTCTCGCCTCGGAGTACATAAAACTTGATAGGCTGCAGTTCCGTAATGTTTGGTCGGTTCATGACATACGCCACGTTTTGTAATGAAATAGTTTCCCAAACGTGCATGCCAACAAGAATGTCACCACGTCGGATTCCTTGAACAGCAGCTGGGCTCGAACTACGTACGGCGGAAACATGTAAACCGCCACGATACCGGTCATTAATTTTTCGTACATGTAACGGTGAAACTTTTTCCAATTCTAAACCAAATAGTTGCCAGGAGCGTTTATTGATAGTTCGTTCGCTTGCCTTGCGCGGCGCGGCGCCAAGTCGCATGCTGAGTTTTACCGGTTGGTTTTCCCGCGTGACCGAGACTTCAAACTCGTCGTTGGACGCATGTCCAATGAAGGCCCGTTCAAAATCAAGAGTACAGTTGATTTGAATGCGGTTGATTTTTGTAACGACGTCTCCTGTTTGAAGTCCCGATCGGTAGGCCGGACTTTGGCTGGCTATTTCAGTTACCATGAATTCAAGTTTATGATCGGATGTTGCGACGGTTTCGCCTGTCACCCCGTGCCATCGGTTTTCCAGGCGACGCACCGATAACAACCTCGCGGCAATCTTCATAACCTGGTCAACCGGCAATGCAAATCCGATACCTTGTGCGCCCACACGAACCGCAACGTTGATTCCCACCATTTCGCCGTCGACGTTTAGTAACGGTCCGCCGGAATTGCCTGGATTGATGCTGGCGTCGGTTTGAAGCAGGTCGTCATAGCTTTGTGATTCACTGACTTGGACGGAGCGGTGCAAGGCGCTAATGATGCCTTTGGTGACAGTGTGTTCGTATCCGTAAGCATTTCCCACGGCGATAACGGTTTCACCTGGTTCCAGGTCACTGGAGCTTCCCATAGCGATGACAGATAGGTCGTTGTCAGATGGGATTTTGATGATTGCCAAGTCAGTGGACGGGTCGTGTGCAATGAGACGTGCCACCGTCTCGTGGCCGTCCGCCAGAGTAACCTTAATTCTCCGTACTCCGTCAACGACATGGTGATTGGTGATGATGTAGCCGCGGGAATCAATGACTACGCCAGTACCCATGCCATTTACCCGCCTTGGTCCATCCGATTTACCATTTTCAGGTTTTCTGGAAATGGTTTTTTGGCCATGGATATTAACGACGGCCGGTCGGGCTTTTCTCACAGCAGTTACGATAACTGACGGGCGCCCACTATACTCGTCAGCATAGGCAGTCGTGGTAGCAAGTAATAGGAAATACGTGGCCGTTGCTACGCAAAATGAGCGTGGCCAAACTTGGTACGATAACTCAGGCATCGTTGGCTCGTTTCAACGGGAGTAGAATCAGCACAGGCGAAGCGGTCCGCTCGTGTTCAAGTTGCACTAAGAAGATCGGTAATGCTGATAGTCTGCATTGAGAGGCGGGCTGATCAGCCGCACAGTCTCGCTAGATTCACACGCTTCGCTTCACTGGCAGTAGAAACAGGGGGTATGCTAGTGCCAGCGGTGCTGGATAACGTTCCAATGGCACATGCCCTGACGGGGCAATTGTTTAGCGCAAACGAGAGCTTCGTGGATGCCAACCAGAGGCTCTTTCGGCGGTCGATATCTCCGTGACTTTCTCAGATAGCCCGGGAGTTTTTGGTATGAGCGTGATGTTTTCATCGACGTTGTTGGACATTCGCCAGTGGATTTTTCGTACTGTATTTTCTGGCTGTTCGAGAGGTGGAGGTTCTCGAATTACCTTTGGTTCTGATTCCAGAACCGATTTGATAGCAGGTGCTGAATCGATATCCGCTTCGGATAAATTTTCTGATTTTTTGACGGACGGGTTGACGTCGGCGCTGGTAGCAGAGGGGGCCGAATTTTCGTCCCAGCGCAAGATTTCTTCGACAGGGGACATGTCAGGGTGCCTCAGGTCGTTTCGACGTCCGTTACGATTGGCTAGTTTTAAATTCGAAGGTGTGCCGAAAACTTGTTGGGTGGGAACCGGATGGAATTTGGAATGTGGTGGGACGAGTTCCGAATTCCGCTCACGATGCCAGCATTGATGGCAACACCCGCTGGGCATGCAACAAAACAAGAGTACTGCGGCGGACAATGTAACAATTCGAGCCATGTGATGTGTCGAGCGATAAAAACGTGATGCCTTGTTCTATCCAGATCGGTTTACGGTACCGGAATCTTTGATAGGACCGTCAAAGTTTACCGAACTTGTCTGAATTTTGAAGGCTGTTTCTTTCGGCAGCAGGTTCCGAAGTTGAAAACACGAATTTTAATAATTGTAGAACCAAAAACACAGCTAGCGGGACAAGTAAGTAGATGGGCCACATTTTCCAGAGTATATGTTCGCGGAATGGCAATCGTAGGCCTTCGACGATTCCTGCGAATACCAAGAACAGGCTACTGAAAACGAGAAGTCCACACCCGCCAATCGCCATCATACCCATAAAGGTTGCTTGTTCGGAATGTTCTTCGTGGAGCAGGTCAATGGTTCGCCTGCGGCGTATGCTTTCAGGAACTATTTCGGCCACTTCGAGATTACGGCATGCATCCGTCCACAGGAGAGGTGATTGGGTGCCGGAAACAGTGTTCACGAAGCAGTCGAGCGCTGATTGGGCGAGATTGATTGGAGTCGATGATGACCACTGGTGCTTGCCAGATGAAGACTCGATCGCCCACTTTTCCACAGAGTCAGACATGTTGAGACAGATCGTTTCATTAGGTGTAACCATTTGGAGAGTAGCTACCGAGGATTCGCTCGTAGGTTTTACAGACCAATTAACGATAGTACCTGGCGAAGATCTCATCTGTACACTTAGATTTCGGTAGGAGGAGTCATCCTGCGAGGAATTCATGGCTGCCACTTGCTGAATTTCACCGACTAGCATTCTTATTAATTGAACATCAATCGACAATTGACGCAGTACCGCATGTCGATTTCGCTGCTGCAGGGACCGGTCAAAATTGACTCGTTCAATGGTTTCCATTCGGGTTTTTGAAAAATGAATTAACTGCTCCACCGCTGGATGGTGTGCTGCGGGAATATACGGCACAACCAAGCCATGGCTGTCTTGGCAAATCATTTCGATTTCGTAACCCAAAATGGATTCGCCAATAGGGTGGATGACCCACAATGGCACCGCTGCTTGAGCCAGTTTCCGCATGCAATCAGCTTGTAATTCTAAATTGTCGCTGGGAGAAATGATTGCGGCTTCGGCAACCGTACTGTGCAAAAGTGATTCCCAGGAATCGTGTTCAGGATTAAGTGTTGATTGTGTCCACGGCTGGTCGACGGCCGCGATGAGTGGAAACTGCGCGACGATTCGGTGATCTGAATGGTTCGCAATGAGGTCGACGAGTTGAAGTGACTCGTCACTTTGACCCACAAGGGCAAAGTCCATTGGTGTATTACTCCTGCGGTCGCGACACGATTTGGTTTGCCTCGAGGACAGGTCGATTCGACCAAGGCGATTGGATAGCGATGGGTGGCCAGTAAAAACTAATCTCATCATACAGGGAATTTTGCATTGCCACAGGGGGTTTGAAAAAGGTATGTTTATCAGGCTCAAATGGTGACAGTTCGAACGAGCTGAAGCTCAACCAATGCTTGACACACAATGTCGGTACACGTATGATTACTAAAACCCGTGGCAGTCACTCCCCAAACCCTCCTGCCTTGTAAATTCGGACTGGCGACTGCAGGCCACAGCGGTTGATCATCCTTGGAACAGATTACGATGTTTCGTTCTGGAAACAGATACCCTAGGAGTATGAAATGAAGAGCTATCGTATCGTCATCGGTATCGTCTTTTTGGCAATCGTTTGCAGCAACTCCCATTTAGTGATGGGGTTTCCGCAATTTAATTCGGGATTTAGAAAGTTGTATTTGAATGATGGCACTTCCGAAGAATTCAAAACGGTAGTCAAAAAAGCCAAGTGTGGGCTTTGCCACGACGACACCAAAAAGAAAGAAGACGGTACGGCGAATCGAAAGTTCCGTAATCCTTACGGAGAAGCACTCGACAAGTTGTTGAGTAAGGATGACAAAAAAGACAAAGAGAAAATCCGGGAAGCACTGGAAAAGGTAGCTGGAGAAAAATCGCCTGGCAGCGACGAGACCTTTGGTGAGCGTATCAAGAACGAACAGTTGCCGTATGTCGTGGAGTAGGGAGCGACAGACTTTCCCCCGTGCGTTTGGCCAATGGGCCGTGTGGCGGCGATTGGACCAGCGCAGTGAATTTTTCTACAGTGATGTTTCGGGCAGTGACCGACCCAATGGAGTGTCGGCCGCTGTCGGCTCGGCGTTCTATTCGCCGACTGCGTACTAGTGCGCCACTCATAAGCAGTATAACCAACAGCAAATATATGGCGCTGCGCCATGCGGCGGATTGATACAAGTCTCCCCAGGCGATTGTCCCCAGTTGTTGCAGTAACATCCATGTTGCGAGAAGTGCTGTGACAAGTAATAGGGTGGAAGCCAGATCATTTCCGAGCAAGTCTGTTTGTTGTGTCGACGGTAAAACCGAAAGTAGCCACATGCCGACTGGGATTTGCAGCACAGATGCGGCAAGGGCAACTCGCCCAGCACTAATCGCTAAATGTTGTTGGAAACGTCCATGGCTTTTCGGGGAGCCTAACCCTGCTGTTAACATGAGGACGACGATGGATGAAGTTGCCAGAGAAGCCAGCCAGTAGTGGAGTGTGAAAGCGCAGACTTCAGCGGTAAACATCATGGAGCTGAACGAAGCCCCGTCTAAAACCTCTTGGATGCGATGTGGGTCACGCTGAAATTGCCACAACATGATAAATAAAGGCGGAAAATGGTACAGCAAGTTGGTGGAAGCCAGGATGGCCAGCAATCGTCGTATGCCACAGGTCAATGTCCTGTGATGTTGGTTGGTTTGGTTCCAGCATGTATAAGCGGTTAGACAGACAAGAGAAAAGAGGAGCTCACAGATGCCCTGGTTGATTCTGCTGTGTAGCTGCTTGGCTGCTTGGAAAAGACGCTGGTCACTGTTGTACCACAACAGAAAAACCATCAAAAATCCGCTCAGTATTACCAGTAGGAGCGCGTAAAGTGACCAACGAGCCATGCGTTTCCCCGTCAACTCGATCGTGGCATCTCGTCGCCGCATGGCCCACATATCGAGCCAAACGGAAAAAAGTGGTCCCGTCATTGATAGGTTGACGAGAACAAGATGGCTTGCCAAAACGAGGGTTAGCAGAAGTCCCATACGGGTCGTCCTTGTTGCGCGTCGAAAATTTGGTGATACAGGTAATATAGCCGTCACGCCCGCTTGTCAGATCCTGGTAAGTGTGATCTGGAATCCACCGAGTAATGAATAACAGGGCAGCGTGAGTTGCCGTTACTATTCATGCCGAACAAACGATTTGGGACAAGCGGCGCCGGATTGACATACGGTACGGGTTGTCTTTAACATGGGCATATGGCCTGTATGGTGCTCGCGGTACCGTATAGTGCTCAGTGGGGCGATTAGCTCAGTTGGCTAGAGCACCGCTCTTACAAGGCGGGGGTCGCAGGTTCGAGCCCTGCATCGCCCACTGACGGTGCGACGTATTACGAAACCAAGCTATTTCTTTCGGTTTCGGGTACGTCGCATTTTGTTGATGGCCACAAATTAAAAAGCGCTGGTCTCATTTGTTTGAGAAATAGTTGGTCAGCCTGATTGGATCTGGAATGGGTGTGGTGTGTTGCTACCTGTTGGAGTAACCGGAAATCTGATCAACCTAAAAATAAGAAAAATCACAATTGATTTTTGACGGTGGCCCGCTGCCTCATTGCGGCACGAATCCGAGGACAGTTTTTTGCCCGCCATCGCGATGCAGATATTTTACCGATAACGGGCAACCAATCTTGATACTTTCCGGGTGCCGTGGATCCACACCTTCGATCCGGGCAACTACGTGGGGACCTTCTTCCAAGGCAACCACACCCGAACAATAAGGATTGTTCCTGTCATATCCTTCTTGGGCCATAGAAGGTGGTCCAATTGCGATGCAGGTGAAGGCAGTGAGTTGTCCTTTGCCGGACATTTCAACCCATTCCAGTTCGGGCTGATGGCAATGGCCACAAATGGCGCGCGGTGGTACAAAAAGACTTCCGCACGAGTTGCACCGGGATCCCATTAGCTGATTGTTCTCGAGATATTTTTCGAATTCGTAATCACTGATTATCTGACCCACGTGTTTATCTCCGTTCAAGAATGGTGAACGTACATGTGCCACCCGTACCCCCGAGATTATGGGCGGCACCGATACGCAGATCGTCCATAGGTAATTGGCGTTCGCCCGCCTTTCCCCGGAGTTGCTCCCACAATTCGATCAGCTGTGCCGCTCCGGTTGCGCCGACGGGATGTCCTTTGCATTTCAGGCCGCCAGACGTATTAATTGGCTTCGGCCCGTGGAGCCCGGTCAAGCCATCTTCTACGGCTTTGTAGCCTTGGCCGGGCCCAAAGAATCCAAGATCCTCAATGTGAATGATTTCTGCGATGGAGAAACAGTCATGGACTTCGGCAAACTGGATGTCCGTTGGTTTGAGACCTGACATGCGGTACGCTTCTTCGGCTGCATATCGGGTCGCTTCAAAAGTCGTTAGATCATCTGTGGCATGCAAACCTTTCCCGCTGGCTTGACCAATCCCGGCTACGTACAACGGTTCCTCTGAAAATTGTCGGGCGAGTTCCTCACCGACTAACAGGATACAGGCGGCACCATCACTAATCGGGCTACAATCAAAAAGATGCATCGGCCAGGCCACCAGAGGATTGGCCCTTTGGTCATGAAGGAAATCTTTCTCATCACTCCAATCCGGAACTGGTTTGCCTTTGGCTGTGGCTCGTTCGACTTTGGATGTCATGATCTCTTTGATAGAGGCGTTGTACTGTGCCTTGGGGTTCAACGCTGCATTGTTGTGACTTTTAATCGTCACGTTCATCAGGTGGTCGCGGGATGCGCCATATCGGTCAAAATAGGCAGTGGCGATTGCCCCGAAAATTCCGGGAAAAGTGAATCCGGCCTTGCGCTCGTAAGGAATCGAAGCCAGAGCGAGTCCTTCGGCTACCTCCTCAGTGGATTGCTTGGACATGTCTTCAAAACCACCTACCAGCACGATATCGTAAAATCCTGATGCCACCGAGAATACGGCTTCCCGAAAGGCTAAGGCGCTTGACGCGCAGGCACCTTCGATACGCGTTGCTGGCTTGGGGGTCAGGCCGATCGCGTCAGCGAGGATGGCACCCCAGTGCGACTGGTGAACGAAAAAATCATTGGTGAAATTACCCAGGTACATGGCGTCGATGTCTTTGGGGTCAATCCCTTTGTCCACGGAGGAAATGGCTTCGCAAAAGGCCTGGATAAACAGGTCTTTAGAATCTGCATCATTGAACATGCCAAAATTTGACATGCCGGCACCGATCATGGCTACACCCCGGCGTAGTTGTCGTTTCGAACGCACCGTAGATCTCCTTTCGCACCGCGTGGATTAAATGACCTGTCGAGTGTTGCTGTCCCAGTGTTTTTGTCGCAATTCCCGTTTGACGATTTTTCCGTAGCTGTTCTTGGGTAGTTCTGCCAAAAACTCGATGGATTTCGGTTTTTTGTAACTCGCAATGTGGTTTTTACAGAAATTGATCAGTTCAGTTTCGGTGGCAGTGTGACCGGGGACAAGTGAAACGACGGCCTTAATGGCTTCACCCCATTCTGGATCGGGGACACCAACCACTGCGACTTCTCGAACGGCTGGATGTTGGATGATGACTTCTTCGATCTCACGAGGGTAGATGTTTTCACCACCACTGATGATCATATCTTTCGAGCGATCCATGATAAAGAGGTAGCCGTCCTCGTCCATGTAACCAACGTCACCAGTATGTAGCCACCCATTTTTTAGGGTCTCAGCGGTGGCTTTGGGATTTTGCCAGTATCCTTTCATGACAAGATCGGAGCGGGTGACTATCTCACCTGTTTCTCCTACCGGCAATTCGTTGTCGTCGGTATCGAAAATCTTCAGTTCGACATCTGTTCGAGTAATGCCTGCCGATCCAAGACGCTTGCGTTGCACAGAGGTTCCCTCCAGGACATGATCCTGGTGTGGAAGATAGCTAATCGTCATCGGGGATTCACCTTGCCCATACAGTTGGACCAGGCAAGGTCCGAATTGTTCCATTGCTTGTGTCAGGTCTTCTACTAACATCGGAGCCCCGCCGTAGATCACCGATTTCAAGCTGCCATGTTTGGCCTTGTCGATTGATCCGGAATCAATCAGTCTTTTCAGGATGGTGGGTGCAGCAAAAAAATTGGTTACACGTTCAGTTTTCATAATCCTTGCGATCAGTTCAGAATCTAATCCTTTCGACTCCAGAATGATGTTCTTGGCAGCCTTGGCGATATTGGGTAATGCATACAACCCACTGCCGTGTGACAACGGTGCGATGTGCAAGACGACTTCGTCAAAACCGAATCCCGGACTCATGTCGGCAAAGAACCCCATGGTCATTGCCATTAGATTGCGGTGGGTCAACATAGCCCCTTTCGATTGACCAGTTGTACCGGATGTGTAAAACAGCCACGCTACGTCATTGGGTGATACATTGGCATCCTGAAACTGCTCGGACTCTGCGGCGAGAAGACTTTCGTAATGGAGCATCTCACCCGTGGATTCCGCAGTAGTGATCAGATGTCGGGCTCGTGGTATCTGGGGTCGGATTTCCCTAATCGCTTCGTTGAATTCCGGAGAAACGATCACGGCTTTAGCGTGAGAGTGGTCGATGATGAAGCTGAATTCTTTGGGATGCAGTCGAAAATTAATGGGTACGGCGCCACAACCCATTTTAAAGCAAGCAAACATCGCTTCGAGCATCTCGGGACGGTTGTCCATCAGGATCGCGATATGATCTTTGGGAGAGATACCGAGTTTGCTCAAGGCGGCTGCTAGCCGATTGGTGCGTTGGTTGAATTGAGCATAGGTTAAGGTACGGGGACCGTACGCAATGGCCGGTTTGGAGGGGAAATGTCTTGCTGCGTGGGTCAGCAAACTTCCGATATTCATGATACCTCTACGGAGAGCATTCGTTGGGATGCCGTACAGACTGTTGTGGGGCGGCTAGGAAACATTCGTTCACGAAAATATCGAGAACTAAATTTTAATCTTGAGACTCGTTGTTATCAACAATGGTCTGCCTCAAAGGTGACTTGTCTCCATGATTCTCTATAATCCGTTGAGCTAAAATATCATCTCGGCCTGGAGGCTTTGCGACCATTTGCCGTTGTCGTTCTACAACGGGAGAACGTGGTGCGGCGTACCGGTACGATCTTGCTATGGAGGGGGAATTCACGTTCTGGAACCGACACGAACGATCGAGTGCCTTTTCTTGCTTTTTCCCTTTTTTAATGGTAGTTCAGTAGGGATTTGCTGACTTCGTATTCAGCACGTCGTTTACCCAGTGGTGGATTATACGCCATTTGAAATGCAATAGGATGGAAACACCAATGACCTGCAATGATCGATCTTCTGAGGCTGGCATGATGAAAACGCAGGCCAAGCTGAAGGTTCCGGATTATTTGTTTACACGCATTGAATGTCGTTTCACCGAGGATGGCTATACCATGGAGGCGTCGATTCGTGAGCTCCGGCGCTGTACTGGGGCCGTGGCTTTGAATAACTCCATCGCCACGACGTAACGTATCCGCGTGAACAGGTAAGCGGTAACCCGTCGGCTTGGGGTTGGTTGCGTTTTAAAAATTGACGCCTGCCCGCCGGTGGTGGCGTGGGATGTAGTGAGTAGAAGTCGCTGCCTTCTCTGGTGTCGGCGATCCGATAGCAGGCCCTATTAAGACGATGATTTGGCAGTCAATGAAACAGTCATTCGTCTCAGTGGAAGCGAAGCGATATTCCGGTACCAACGAAATAGTCATTGGCTGCTTCGTTCAACCCGACTCCCGCACGGATATCCCATTGGATGTTGTCGGATAGCAAGAAGGTGAGCCCTCCGTTGAAGTAGTGTTCAGGTTTGGCGCTGTCAGAACTATGAGGGAAAAACGCGAACCACTCTGTGTAAGCGCCCACCAAATCCGTTAACGTGTAGGCTACCGTCCATGACTGGGCCCATTCGGTGTAGGCTTCTGTCGTGGTTTCGTCCGTCACACGGTTGAACTGCGAGCTGCCAGCCGTCGAAATACAATCATTGATGTCCCAGGCATAGATCCAGTTTAAGCCGGGCAGGACGTCGTCATCACTGAATGCCTTGGCACCGGTCGGCACGAACATTTGGGGAATGATTGCCATTTCAGGTAGGATACCCTCTTGGGGTGTCAGGGCGATCTTGAATCCCAGGTAGAGATCTTCGGCCCCGGACTTCTTCGTGTCGTTGACGTCTTCTTTGGCAAAAGACTGCATGATACGCAATTCCAGCCAATCGGCAAAAATTCCATAACGCAGAAGTGCTTCAGGATAAAAATGAGTGCTGGTTTGATTTGTACCGTCGTCGTCATGCAAATAAGTGTAACCTGCTTCGAGTTGAGCGACGCCACGTCCGACAGCAGAACTGGCTTCGGTAAAATCTGGTCGGTCCGTGACCAGTGGTTCTTCAAGATTTGGGCCACCCGAAAAACTGTTGCCATGACTCCATTGCAAAAGTGTTCCGTATGAGTTGCAGCAACGATGAGTCGACCTTCCAAAGTCCCCCAAGGGAAAACCAGCCCAACAATCCTGTGGTAGGCATACTGCTAGGGAGGCGAGTACCAACAGGGTGGTCCATGTGAGATTTCGATGGTAGCGGTGTAATGTAACACTGAAACCGTACATCTCTTTGGAATCCTTTCTGAGATTTTCTGATTTTGAGTGACAGGGAGCAAGGAGTCGCGTCCCGTGGAACCTTTTATTTTCCCGGCGGAACCTATTGTCTTATCGTCAAACCGGAGAATGCGACCGGGGAAAATGTTTGACAGGCCGGAACCTCAAGAAAAGCAGTAACTTCGGCATGAGCGGTTGACTTTAGGCGGCACATCCGTCAGAAAGCAATGTGTAATGCCCCTATTGTATGTAGAGGCCTTGGATTCCGGGCTTCCGTTATAATCGTCAGAACGATCGGACTCCCGTGAATTCGTACAACCGTTGTTGGGCGGATTCCGAAGGGTCCGGATTTTCGACGCGTCGAACCCTGTTGTCCTTACTGCCTGAGACCACTGGCATGGTATTCACGTGGAGAGAAAGTAATATTTCCAAAGCGGGACTACGGAGCAAGCGGTCCAACAAACTATCCAATTTGAGAAAGCCATGATATCAAGCGAAACACTTAAGAAACAAGTTTGCGAAGCGATCGATCAACGAAAACAACGGATTGTCGGAATTGGCGAAGCGATCATGGACGCTCCGGAACTTGGCTACAAAGAGGTGCGCACCGCGGATCGGGTCAAGGAAATTTTTGACGAGTTGGAACTACCTTATGAAGACGCATTGGCCATTACTGGTGTCAAAGCCACGCTGCGCGGCAAGCATCCCGGCCCGACGGTGGCATTGATGGGAGAGCTTGACGCATTGGTTGTTCCAGAACATCCTCGCGCTGATCCTGCGACAGGCGCTGCCCATGCTTGCGGTCATAACGCGCAGATCGCTGGACTGATGGGAGCCGCAATCGGGTTAACTTCGGCGGGGGTTGCAGAGCATTTGGCAGGTAACATTGTGTTTTTTGCAGTACCAGCAGAAGAGTATGTAGAGATAGACTACCGTGTGGGGCTTGTCAAAAAAGGAGAGGCCTCGTTCCTTTCGGGAAAAGCCGAGCTGATCGAATTGGGGCATTTTGATGATGTGGACCTGGCAATGATGATCCACAGCATGAGCCCAGATGCCACCAAGGGTGCGGCAGGGGTATCCGCGTCATCCAACGGGTTTCTCGCCAAGAATATACGTTTTATTGGTCGGGCAGCGCATGCGGGAGTAGCGCCAGAAAAGGGAGTCAACGCCTTAAATGCAGCGCACTTAGCGCTTAGCGCTATTAATGCGCAGCGGGAAACTTTCCGCGATGAGGACTGTGTGCGCGTCCATCCAATCATTACCAAGGGAGGGGACCTGGTTAACATCATTCCGCAAGAAGTGCGTTTGGAGACCTATGTACGGGCTAAGACGGCAACAGCGATGCTTGACGCGGCACAGAAAGTCGACCGTGCTTTGCGGGGCGCTGCCATGGCTGTGGGCTGTACGGTGGAGATAGAAACAGTACCGGGAAATTTGCCGTTGCGAAACGATCAGCAGCTGGCAGAAATTTTTGCGGGAAACGCACGTGAACTCTTTGGTCCCAATGCGTATCACGAATATCCGCATGGCGGTGGTTCTACGGATGCTGGTGACCTCAGCCAGTTGATGCCGCTGCTTCATCCTTACATGACTGGTGCCAAGGGAATCGCCCATGCGCCGAATTGGCATATCGCTGACCATGAGGCGGGTTACGTGTCTCCAGCAAAGGCACTCGCCATGATGGCCATCGATTTGTTGCGCGACGACGCTAAATGTGCACGACAGATTCTTGCTGAGAATACACCTGCCATGACAAAGGACGAGTACCTACAACAGCAGCAGGCAGTGTTTGAGACGGAAGTGTACGCGGGAGACAGTGCACACGAGGGACAGTGAGTAACCATGGCAGGTAGAGGGACATGATTCATTAGGCCTGTCTCTCGTCGTGTTGAATGACGAAAGGTACAGATGGCACAGGTCAGGTAGGAGATGTCGGTAACCAATAAAGGGTCCAGTATTGATAGGGAGTTCGAGGATGAACAAGAGTGCCTGCCTGATCGTGGTACTTGGTTGGGGATTCCTGCTAAGCGGTGTCGTTACGGCGGACAAGCTTGATTTTGAGCCAGTACCCGAATTTGTGAAACTTCCTGAGGCGGTCAGCCTGGACGCTTGTTCGGGAATTGCTGTTAACAGCGCAGGCGAAGTTTATTTGCTGCATCGTGGCACAGATCCTGTGATTGTCTTGGATCCTCGGGGTCGGTTCTTACGATCCTGGGGTGGTGCTCAGATCGGCAAGCCCCATGCGTTGCGCATTGATCGTGATGACCATGTCTGGATTACGGACATCGGAAATCACCAGGTGTTGAAATTCAATGGTACCGGCAAGCTGATATTAGCTTTGGGAAAATCAGGCCAGGCAGGCGAGGGACAGGACGAATTTAACAAGCCAACTGACGTTGCTTTTGGATCGCGTGGTGAAATTTATGTTTCGGACGGCTACGGTAACAACCGAATCGTCAAGTTGACTCCCAATGGCGGGTTTTTGTCCCAGTGGGGTACAGCAGGAGATGGCCCGGGAATGTTTAACGTACCGCATACGATTGTTGTGAATCGACAGGGACATATTGTGGTTGGTGATCGGGAAAATGACCGTGTGCAAATTTTTGACGAGGTTGGCAAGTTGTTGCATATTTGGCCCGGTTTTGCTCCGTTTGGTCTGACTTACGACCGGCAAGGCAACTTGTTTGTAGCGGACGGGCGGGCGAATAAGGTATTGCAACTCAACGACAGGGGGAAAATTATCGGGTCGTGGGGTGGGGAAGGTGCGGAACCGGGCCAGTTTCAACTTCCGCACATGTTGGCGAGTGACGCTGAGGGCAACCTGTTGGTCGGTGAAATTGCGGGAAAACGATTCCAAAAATTGAAGCGCCAACCGTAACTAGAGCCCCTGGTGATGTGGCAAATTGAGGCCGAATACGAATCAGCCTGTTGCTCCACCCATGAACGCCAGGCTCAAATTGACTTCCCCAAAAACAAATCCTGGTAGTGCGTCAAAACCTGGGATGCAACCGGTTTGTGATTGAGATAGGGTGCCGTTACACGGTGGACTGTACTTTATCCAGCGGGTTTTTTCAGAGAACTGGCAAAGATGGGTGGTAGGGGACAATCCAACGAATCGGCAATCGTTCTTAGCAATTCAGCTTCTTTGACCGTCACGTGTTTGTCAGAAGCGACAGCAATGGTCGCGGCGTGAATGATCTTCTTTTTGACTCCCGGTGAACTCTGGGCCAGTTTGTCCAAGGCAGCGCCCGTACTTTTCACGGTACATTTTTTGCGATCACGTAATTTTAATGGTTCACGGGTAGAAATAACCTTGGCAGCCTTTGCAAAGGCGAGTTCTGCCAGGGAAGCATCGGCATGTCCCAAGTACGCCAGGGTAGAAATTAAATCGCAAATTTGCGACTGGACTGCATTGGTTGCTGGATAAAGAACTTTAGGAGGCTCCGCGAGTCCAAAGTGTTGGTCGAGTTGACGAATGAGACTCCGTTGTAGTGTAAATTCAAAGAAAAGAAGTTTTTTATCAGCGTCGATGACAGCGATCAGGCACTGTCGAAATTGTTCATATTGTCCGAGTGACATCTCTTGCAGCGTGTTGCGGACGATTTCGATCAAGGGCAGCCTTGCCGCAGCCCCTTGTTGATTTATGAGTGGGGCCAGTTTAGAGGTTTCTTCTTGCGTTGCCTCGCCAAGTTGCTCACAGATGATGGCAAGTTGCTGATCTTGGATTTGTTGGTCGTCGTCCAGTAACATGGCGAGGATGACGCCACGGGCACTGAACGGCTCACGGACCGCTTCCTGGATTATTTCGGGCATGTTTGCCAGGAAGCGTTGTGCGAAGTTCATATCGTCCGTGGTAGGAGAACCGATCGCTGCCAGCAGCAGCACGGGATCTAACGCTAGTTTGCCGCCCAGGCTGAGTGGATCGAGTGGCTGTTTCAATGCGTCGACCATCGTGTGTGGTGATCCATCTTCAGCGGTGTTCAATGGTTTGCGTCTTGTTTTGTGTGGTTTTGTTGCAACATATTTTCCATCAAACGTTGGTTCAATACGCCGAATTCGTTCCACAAGTGGTGGATGGGTCGAAAGGGAATTGAACCAATTGCTGCGTAAGCCATTCGCAAAAAATAAATGGCTGGCTGTTTCCGCTTCCGGAGATTCCATACGTGAATCGGTTGTGAGGCCCCCAATTTTTTTCAGTGCCCCGCCAATTCCGTCTGGATTACGCGTAAACTGCACCGCCGAGGCATCTGCGAGAAATTCTCGTTGGCGGGAAACTGCTGCTTTGATGAGTTTGCCAAAGAACAGGCCAATATAACCAATGACAAAAGCAGTTGCCCCAATGATCAACCACCACGCGGTTCCATTTCCCTTTTCTTTGCTATTACGAGACCGGCCCGATGAGCCAACTCGCAGTATGTAGTAACCGATCGTGGCAAACAGCAATATGCCATTCAAAAGGCCGATCAGTTTCAGGTTGAGTTGCATGTCGCCATTCAGAATGTGACTGAATTCATGGGCTATTATGCCTTGTAGCTCGTCCCGAGATAAAAACCTCATGGTGCCACAATTAACGCCAATGACGGCATCGGCGGGTGTATGTCCAGCGGCAAAAGCATTGATGCTGTTTTCATCGTCGAGGACGAAGACGGGCGGCGCGTTAATCCCTGAAGCCAATGCCATTTCCTGAACGATATTCAGTAATTGTCTTTCCTTTGGATCGGTTGTGTTGGAGTTGATCCGCCGACCCCCGAGCATTGTCGCTACGGCCTCACCACCCTCGCGGAGCATTAATATTTTGTAGTACGAACCAATCGCAATGATAAGAAGCGTCGCTCCTGCGACGAGGAAAAACAGCTGGGGTTTCCACCAATTCCAGATAGTGTCAGACTTGCCGAAGGGACCATCTTGTGCCAAGCGGTGCCCCAGGTCCCTAGTACCGCCGTCGGCGGTACTAGAAAATACCAAAGCGACGATGATTACCGCGTAAAGCACAAGGATCATCAGCAAGATAGCGATGACGAAATAAAAGACCAGGGTTCCCGTTTTTTTCCGTGCGACATCTTGGTCTTCAAAAAAATCCATCCGATTGGCCGTTTATCTCAAGGTGGTGTTGAATCGTATGCGACGGTTCTTTGGTCAAGAGAATGTGGAGCGGTGGGATTTTTAAAACTTGACTTGCACGGCGCTTCGCTCTTCTTCGTTATCTACTTCGAATAGTTCCGCCTGAGAAAATCCAAACATCTCTGCAAAGATGATGGCAGGTAACTGTTCTCGCTTGGTATTGTACGTCATGACCGAGTCGTTATAGGCCTGTCGGGAAAAGGCGATTTTATTCTCGGTTGAGCTGAGCTCTTCTTGGACGGACATCATGTTTTCGTTGGCTTTCAGGTCCGGATACGACTCTGCCAGGGCGAACAATCGTCCGATGGCGCCTCCCAGTTGAGACTCGGCGCTCATCAGTCCTTGCATGGAGCTAGGGTCTCCTGGATTGTCGGCGGCATTTTTCCCAGCTTGGTAAGCTACGTTGCGCGCTTGAATGACTGCTTCCAGTGTTTCTTTTTCGTGTTGCATGTACCCTTTTGCCGTTTCGACCAGATTGGGAATCAAGTCATAGCGGCGTTTGAGTTGAACGTCGATTTGGGCAAAGGCATTTTTGAAACGATTGCGTAGTGAGACCAGGCCGTTGTAGATCGAAATACAAATAACCACCAGCAGCACGAGAAACAGAAGGATACCAAACAACACAATTAGACTTGTCTCCATATTTTTCTCTCCTAGATGCAGCGGGCTGAGGTCAGGTTGGGAGTGAGCCCATATACTCAAGTATTCGGAAGAAATACCATAATATTGGCGAATTGTGTTTATTACCAGTCGAACTTAAGGTAACAGGCACCGGTATTGTCAATCGGGTCCATGCAGTACGGGGAAAGATGCGAGGAATCATTGCCTGCCGAATGGGCCACCGGTCAAATCCTTGCAAAATGCATGTGTTATGTGGCATTTTGACGCAGGCCTATGAAATTAATGGAATGGGCGCGACTTCCTGCCGACGGCCGCTGGCAAATGTTTTTCTAAAACGCTGACAGCGTGTGTGTTTTTGGGCGCGTAACCACCTAGGGTGGCGCTCCTCCCGACAGGGTCTTTCCGCCACCCGTTATATCTCGAGCAAAAAACGCTCCCGAGGTATATCCGGGAAAACTAATTTGTATACTGGCATTTGAGGACGAACAGGACTGGAAAAGGAGGCCGAAATGGCACCGGTGGTTTTTCTATCGATTCCCGGATTGCGAGCTCAAGATCTGCAGCAGATGTCGTCAATTCGTGATTGGCTGCCCGATCGAGAAGATCGGACGTTGATTCCAAGCTTCCCGTGCGTGACCTGGCCCGTTCAAACGAATTTCATTACGGGAAAACTCGCTCGCGATCACGGGATTGTGGCCAACGGGTTTTTCTGGCGAGATCGTGGCGAAGTGGAAATGTGGACTGCTGGTAATGCCGCAATTACCTCTGAACAAATATGGGATTCATTGCATCAAGATGCATCGCCACGGACTTCGGCGGTTTGGTTTCCGATGTTGTCTAAGGAATCGGGAGCGGACTTCGTTTGCATGCCTGCTCCGATCCACAATCCCGATGGATCGGAGTCACTTTGGTGCTATACGAAACCCAAAGAGTTTTATGGTGAATTACTCGAACGGTTCGGACAATTTCCACTGCAACATTTCTGGGGCCCGCTCGCCAACATCGAGAGTTCAAAATGGATCGCGCAATCATCTGTGTTTGCGTTTGACAAGTTCCATCCGGATTTCTTTTTTATCTATTTGCCACACTTGGATTATGCGGCGCAGAAATTCGGTCCAGAAAGT
>CAYMUR010000056.1:13243-34670 GCA_964393615.1 uncultured Pirellulaceae bacterium | reverse complement strand
ATATCACTGTCAATATATCGTGCTGGATGGCAATTTCTGTGCCTCGGAAATCGATTCGAACTTGCTAGTGTACCCCACAGCAGAACGTCGTCAGACCTGCCGCTTTCAGGTTCTTGCCGTTCCGACTAACGCTCAACCATTTCAACCCAAACCGCAAAATCAAACCGGAACACCGTCCACCGAACAGGCACACCGATTAGCGGAAAGCGGCAACTAACAAACCATTCCCGCGCAGCAAGAGATGTCACACTGCCTGCCACTTGCGGGCCAGGGAACCGGTCGGCTCACGAAAGCTGCTCCGCCCTTTCCCTGAGCTGGTATTTCTGTACTTTCCCTGTCGAAGTCTTGGGAAGACTGGTAAACACGACCGTTTTCGGGCACTTGAAGTGGTCCAAATTCTCCCGGCAATACTCAATGACCTCTTTCTCTGTCACCGACTCTCCTTCCTTCAGGGCAACAAAAGCACAAGGTGTCTCGCCCCAATGCTTATCCGGTCGGGCCACGACAGCTGCCTCCAAAATGGCTGGATGTCTGTAAAGGACACCTTCCACCTCGATCGAAGAAATATTCTCACCCCCGGAAATAATAATATCCTTCGAACGATCACGAATCTCAATATAGCCATCGGGATGGGTGACTCCCAAATCGCCTGTATGGAAAACACCACCTTCGAATGCTTCCTGGGTGGCCCGTGGGTTCTTGAGATAGCCCTTCATCACCACATTACCTCGAAACATCAATTCTCCCATGGCCTGAGCATCAGCAGGCAGGGGTTCTAGTGTCTTGGGATCGGCCACAAAAAAATCCTCTTGCACCTGGTACTTGACTCCCTGCCTCGCCTTCAGTGTCGATTGTTCCGAAGTAGCACGATCATTCCACTCCTGATGCCAGTCACAAATGGCAACCGGTCCATAAACTTCGGTGAGACCATACGCGTGGCTGACATCAAAACCCATTATTTCCATCCGCTCCAAAACGGCGGCCGGTGGTGCCGCGCCTGCCGTCATCATCTGAACGCGTTGCGGAAGTTCGGTCGATTTCGCTGCGGCAGAATTCAATAACATGTTCATCACCACTGGGGCGCCACACATGTGGGTCACATCGTCATTCACCAGCGACTCGAACACGGCACTGGGTTCTACGCCACGCAAGCAGACGTGTGTACCGGCCATGGCCGTAATGGTCCACGGAAAACACCAGCCGTTGCAGTGAAACATCGGTAACGTCCAGAGATAGACGGGTTGTGGCCGTATGCCCCAGGCCAGGATGTTGCCGACGGCATTTAGATAAGCACCTCGATGGTGGTAAACGACGCCCTTGGGATTGCCGGTGGTCCCTGATGTATAGTTAAGAGAGATTGCATCCCATTCGTCGCCAGGCAATGTCCAGGAACAATCAGCGTCTCCCTCTGCCAGCAACTCTTCATAAGTCAGAACACCTAACCGTTCACCGGAGGTTGCCAACAAATCATCAATGTCGACCACGAAAAGATCCTTTTCGACCTTGGCCAGGGCTGCTGAAATGACCGGTGAAAACTCACGATCCGTCAACAGAACTTTTGCCTCTGCATGGTTCAGAATAAAGGCAAGGGAATCGGCATTCAACCTGACATTGAGCGCATTCAAAACAGCACCACAGACGGGTACACCAAAATGTGATTCCAACAGGGCAGGAACGTTAGGGGCCATCACCGCGACCGTGTCACCAGGCCCAATACCACGATTTGCCAGCGCACTGCCCAGTTGTCGGCATCTCCGATAGGTCTCTCCCCAGGTAAATCTCTGCTTGCCATAGATAACCGAAACGCGTTCCGGAAACACTTCTGCAGTACGCCGCAGAAAACTCAACGGAGAGAGTGGAACATAGTTGGCCTTATTCTGGCCCAGGTCCAGATCGTATTTTGTTGGTGCAGCCATGAGCCTTGAAGTATAGAACATATCACGCTGAAATCATACGGGCTTACCATCTGAACGAAATGATCCGTTTTAAAACAAACAACACCCCGGCGTTCAGTATGTGTATTCCAGCAACCACTGCTTCAAGGGTGTATTCATTTCTACGCTGTTTTCCAAAATCGCCGAACAACCTTTTGCGCAGCAGACTAGCGGTAAAGCATGACACCTTGAAGCGTTGACCAAAACTCATTCTATGAGAACAAAATGTCCGTAACCCAGGTTTTGATTATCGACATTTGCGGTACCCCGGCAAACAACACGACTGGGCGGCTGGCCCGGTTCATCCGAGTCAACCACAATCACTGTCATTTGGACGCTATGCTAGTCTTCCCCTTGTAATCGGAAGACTAGCGACGCAGGAATCGCAAATTCGACCGTACAACTATCCTGTTCTTTCCTCGCCGCCGCGATGACTTTCTCCAAGATTGGCTGGCTTTTCTGATCTTGGATTACCGCCGAAACAGCATGGGTACCGAACGGAGGAATCACACGTATGCGGTATGTACCATCGGTCAGACGAACATTAGCAACCCGGTCCGATAAAGGGCGAGTATCCAAGTGAATGACAAGCTGGTCATGATCCGTCACACGTTCGTCATACACACGGGCCGGAAAATAGATGGCACGCTGCGCATGAAAAACGTCAAATCTGATCGACGCATCCCCTGAACCCTGCCACGATCCCGCCTGATCGAAAACAAGCGAATCGTCCATGGTAAAATATTCGAGCTGGTTCCATTCCGCCAGGTCCCCATCCACTCGCGGCACATCGCTAACCTCCGGTAGGTGATGCATGCGGTCTATCAAAACTGGAATCGTCCGTTCTGTCATGAGGCCCTGTTCTTTTTCCGACCACATTCTGGCCGTCAAGCTAGTTCCCGCCAGCTGTGAAAAAGCAATCTTGTCCTTAAATTCCAATTCCATTACCAATTCAGCCGTTTTGCCGGGATCGGCGCTTAAATACCGAAATTGGGGCACGAGTGTCAGACCACGCAATGGCACTCCACTGAGACGTTCGGAAACGGTTACTGCTTCATCAAACCTGTTGGTCAACCTCCAGTGAATCGGACCCGCGTGAAATCCACTGGAGTCGTCCACTAAAATTGGGGCCACCTCCAAACGGGTTGAGTTTAAAAATCGACGAAACCGGGTCATGCTCTCTTCGGTAACAACGTTCGCTGCCAAAATACCATCCAATAACAAATTGGCGACATGTGGTCCGTCCGCTTCCATGGTCAGCCACACGACGTGATCAAATTCACACTATGCATGACCTCGCAATAGGGATCCGCCACCTGTGGTCGCTAATTGGTAGTACTTCATGCCGCGCCGGTCGTATTGCACGTAGGAATGGTGATGTCCAGAAAACACGGTTCGCGGCCGCTCACCAAGAGCCGCTTCGACTTTTGTCCAACCGGCTGGATCTTGATTACCGGCAGATTTCTCACGGTCGGCGATGGCCCACAAAGGCTTGGGCAGAAAAGCCAGGGTCCAGCGCGTTGACACTCTGGGCCAAATCCCTCTCAATCCATTCCAGTTGCTTGTCGCGGATGTCAGAAACAGGATCTTGGCTGCACAAACAAAGAAAATGCACGCCCTGATAATCAAAGGAATACCATTCTGGGCCGAACCGTTCTCGCCAGATATCGTGTATGACGGTGTTCGACAAGTCATGATTGCCCGCAACAAAAAAGAACTTCATGTCAAGCCGTTCAATAAATCCTAGAAACTCGTCCCACTCCTGCTGTAACTGGCGCCGCTTTTCGGTGTATCCTTCGATTAATTCTCCGACAGAAACTACAAATTCAGGACGAAGCATGTTCAGTCTCTCGACACCTTTCATCCAAATACCTGGCCGCTGGCCAGCGGTACGATCCGTCATGATCGCTATCTAAAAACGGGATGGATCATTCAGAACGGGCTTGGTAGACCAGGGCGATGGTCCGGCAACAATAGGGCAGATGGGTACGGAGAGTTGCCATCTGCAGATCGCTCATCCTGAACGGGAGGGTGAGCCTTAGCCGCTGAGATCAATGTTACGCCAATCAACAAATTCACAATGGGATGGATAGAATGATTCATCAGAAAAGCTCCCGCGGAATTGCCTGTAGAAAACCCTGCAGAAAACACCCTCTCGCAAGACAGTCGAATACGACGGGATGCGCCCAGCAGTCAGGGCAAAGTCCTCGAAAACCAGGTAGAACTTGTCGAATCCTATCAGGATACTTGTCGGCGAAAACACATCTCATCAGCTTGAAGTTGTCAGGACCGCCGGTCCATCGCTCTCACCATTTTTCCTCTGGGGATGGTCCCAGGTGATTCTAGCACTGCCCGTCAACAATGCCCTGGTATCTATTGCTCCCTCCACGGGTAGTTACTCGCGTTCGCTCGACAGCCGTTCTTTCCCATTGGTATTTTTGCTTGGAGTTGTCATAATTAGCGAGTGTGATACGTGGAGAAGCGGTTCATCGGCGTGGTACCATTATTTGGGTAGTGGGACACATCCAGGTCGACACCGGGGGTAATGCAGTGCGACCTTAGTTGCGAATTCGGTTTTCGCAGAACGTAGAGGAATCATGGTTAAAATCGGAATCTTGGGAGCGACTGGATACACGGCGCTGGAATTACTAAAGATTCTACTACGCCACGAACAGGTAACAGTAACCACCTTGACCAGTCGTCAAGAAGGGAATCCCCACATCGCCTCTGTCCACCCACAGCTGGCGGGAAGATTAGATTTGACGTTGGAAAACCTTGAGGTGGAGATGGTAGCGGCCCGCACCGATTGCGTCTTCAGCTGTTTACCGCATGGTGTATCCGCATCGGTCATACCACGGTTCCTGGACGCTGGTAGTCGCGTCATCGATTTCGGGGCAGATTATCGACTCAATGACGCGGCTATCTACGAACAGTGGTATGGCCAACGGCACCCGGATGCAGAGCGAATGAGTAGCATCGTTTACGGTCTGCCTGAATTGTATAGCGACAAAATCATTGCTTCTCAGTTAGTCGCCAATCCAGGTTGTTATCCGTCTTCTGCCATTTTGGCGCTGGCTCCCTTACTGTCTGCGGGGCTAATAGAAGTGGATGACATCATCATCGATTCCAAAAGTGGCATCAGCGGCGCGGGACGCTCTCCGAAACTGACAACGCATTACCCTGAGTGTAACGAAAGCATATCGGCCTATAACGTCGGCCGACATCGGCACACACCAGAGATCGAACAAGTCCTCTCAGCCGTAGCCGGAAACGACGTGAGCGTGATCTTTACACCTCACCTGATTCCCATGGATCGAGGAATCCTCACAACCACCTATTCACGCCCCGTAAAAACAATCACCGAAAACCAGTTAATGGACACGTTACGTGAATTCTATGCAGATCGTCCTTTCGTCCGCGTCGTCGAACATCTGCCGGGAACCAAAGATACTCTGGGAACCAATTTCTGTGACGTCACCGCACGTATCGTGCGGGGCCGTGTGATCACCATCAGTTGTCTGGACAATCTTGTCAAAGGTGCATCGGGCGTAGCAGTACAAAACCTTAACCTGATGTTTGGTTATGCGGAAACGCTGGGATTGTAACAGGTACCGACGCGTCTACCTCTAGCAACGTCAGCATTTTTTCGGCCTTACTTTATTTGTGACTTCGTCTTGTTCTTTTTGCAGCGTGCTACTATTTTTGCCTATTCGACCTGCGAGGCTTTGAAAAGATGACTCCTAACGTTCCGAAAGGTTTTCGCCTCAACGGCGTCCATTGCGGCATCAAACAGCATTCTCAACAGGAAGACGTGACGCTGATTCTCAGTGAATCATCTGCCACGGCAGTTGGCGTTTACACTCAAAACGTCATTCGTGCTGCACCGGTTAACCTGGACGAACAACGCACACCTAGCGAATCGTTTCAGGCACTCATCATCAACTCCGGAAACGCAAACGCCTGTACTGGAAATCGTGGCCTGGCCGATGCAATTCGCACTACTGAAATCGTTGCCGAGACTTGCGAATTGTCGGCGGAACAGGTGCTGGTTCTTTCAACAGGTATTATCGGTGAATACCTGCCCATGGAACGTATCGCGGCGGGAATTACTTCGGCGGCACGGTCACTACAGGACGACCGTGCGCACCTCGAAGCGGCTGCACGCGGCATGATGACCACTGACACGGTCCCCAAAATATCAGGCCGGGAAATCAACACAGCACACGGCCCAGTGCGCATTACGGGCCTGGCGAAAGGAAGCGGCATGATTGCCCCTCAAATGGCCACGATGCTCGGCGTAATTCTCACCGATGCAGCTCTCGATACAACACTTGCCCAAAACATCTTGACTACCGCGGTAGAAGACAGTTTCAATTGCGTAACCGTTGATGGACACACCAGTACCAACGATACCGTGTTGTTATTGGCAAATGGCCAAGCCAGTCTAGAGCCTTTAAACGACACGGAACTTAGCGACTTCCGTAATGCTTTCGCTGAAGTTTGCAACGAGTTAGCGCGCTCCATTGCCGCAGATGGCGAAGGAGCCACACACTTAATGACCATCCATGTCAATGGATGTGGTTCCCGCCGTGCGGCGTTAAAGATTGCCCGTACCGTCGCCAACAGTCCCTTGGTCAAAACGGCAGTTACCGGCGCTGACCCCAACTGGGGCCGCATCGTATCGGCAGCCGGCAATGCTGGTGTCGATTTTGACACGGGCCACTTTGACCTCTCGATCAATGGGGTGACCATCTATCATGCTGGTGCGCCAGTTCCTTTTGACGCCGCAGGTCTTTCCGCATCGATGCGGAGTGAGTTTGATACTCAGATTGTACTTGTCTTTGGAGAGGGAAACGCATCGGCTCGCTACTGGACATGCGATTTAACGGACCAATATGTCCATATCAATGCCGACTACCACACTTGATTCAAGTGGTGAACTCGCCTTCACGCAGCCAACCTCGTTTTGCAAATCGTTAACAACCGATTGTCTATTCCGCAGTCGGGCTTCATTTGATCGCAATTTTGACTAACACGATCACCGCAACACCAAGCACCAAAAGAAACAGCACTAATCCGCCATGCTTGTTGACGTAGCCCAGGAAATCATCCTGGACTTTGTCTATCGTCGGCAGCATTTCATCCTTCACTGAGGACCTGCCGGGCTCTCGGGACACCTCTGGCCGATCGCTTTGCTGTTGGCGATCCTTGTGGTGCTCTGATGACAATTCCGTAAGATCTGGCTGCTGTTGGCCTGAAACGATTGGCTGCCGATCTGGCATAAAGCGATCGAAAAATTCCTGTTCATCGATCACGTGATTATGACCTTCTTCCTGAAAAGCAGCTTCCGTGTGATTGGAATCCGGCACCTTGCGCGAAACAGAATCGGTATGCGATGGTTCTTGCAACGGATCTGGGGGTACCACCGGCCGGATGGCTGGAAAGCCAAGGTAACTGCCATTTCGTTCGCCAGGTGGGGATGCTAAACCAAGTTCCTTGAATCTCTCTCGTACATACCGTTGGTCGTTGGGAATTAGGTCGCTAAAGCGAATGGCCTGAAAATCATCATTCATAAAAACCGCTAAATGATTCTGAACAAACCTGTAAAATCTACCCGTCACTCTAACGCCTGAAACCGTAGTCCACGTCCGTGGTTCACCCACTACAATTTCGCGCCGCAGCCGTTCACGTTCGTTCTGACCAAGTCGTCTGAAGTGAACATAGACTTGGTCTGAAACACTCAAATTTCTGAACGGTATTCGGCGGTATCTGTCCGACGACTTAATCCGTACCGTGTTGTCACGGCTGCCATGATAAGTTCCTCTGATCTGGTTGCCACGAATATCGGTCCAGGTGCGTGGCGCGACACTATCAACGGCATGTGTAACGGCGACCAATCCAAAACCGACCGCGAGAACAAAAACCTGTTTCGCCATCGTGCTGACGAATAGTTTCATCATGCAGCGTGCCATTGCTGACGACTGCGGGTGAGGCAATTGGGCACTCTCCGAAATCGTCCGCACCCCTCTACAACCGAAAAAGGAAGAATGCATACTCGACATGGCAGCTCCACACAGAAGACTCCACCCCTGCGATCACCAAGGTGGTCTGTCACCGCCCAGCAAAACAACAACGACGGCCTGTTTTATTATACCCATCCGCTTACCTTTGCCCCTAGTCTAGACCACGAGACAAAAGCGTGGCTGGTAAACCACACAAGCTAGCCACCATAAGGCCAGGAGCATACCCGAGTTTTTAGCGTATGCTTCACCCACCTTTTTCGCACCTGGCAAAAACAGCAGCACGCTCAATGACTGAAACGGCACCGTTGGCGGCAAGGGACACCGTTCGTCAGAACAGTCATACCTAGTTTACCGCTCCCCTTCCGAAACGTTCACCGAAACACGAACCGATTGATATTTTATTGTTCACGATCAGGAAGTACAGACGTCTTCGCTTGTGGCGCCTGCTGTCGAAGTGACAGTAACTGCTCCATTGCTAAACGGCCACAATGTGGTTCTGACTGGAACGAAGCGTGTCCCACGAGTTTACAGGCCAGGCGCACTGGGCCACCGGTCGTCTGGAACAAGGGACGCTGGCCAGCCAGCTTTTTCGCAACGGGCAATTCCGCAAGCGGTGAAACACAGACCACAAACATTAGAAAACTCGTGCCAACCGTACCTGTCGCAAATCCCAGTAACATTGCCCCCAGCCTATCCAAGCCGGGCGGGAACCGGATTTCTAAAATGCCAGGTAGCAATTGTTTCATCACGACCAACATGCTGCAAAAGAAAAGCAAACACAACAAAAGTAACGTAAGGGCATAAAAAGACAAAGGAACGCTTTCGTCGGTGAGCAACCCGACGACGGAAATGGTGAGAACCACACTGAGAAAAACGGCACACGTTGCCTGCACTGCTACGCCCCAAATCAGAACGAAAGGTTGCTCGCGAACAAGTGCTGCCAGCACAACACCACCCATAACAACCACGATCAAACCACCCACAGCAATCCTCATTTCATCAGTGCTAATTTGGCCCCACAACAAGGGACTTGTACGAAACCACTCAATCCCATGCAAAAGTTACGAATCGACCGTCGTCGACAGTCGCTTCGCTTCCTCGAAGGTCGTTAATCCAGCCAGCACCAGACGAGTCGCATTTTGGTACAAAAGGTGCTGGGTTTTTCCATCCGCACCTTTTCCAAAGTTCTGCATATTCAATTTTCCGGCCGCTAACCGCTCGCTAATTTTTCCAGACAATACCATCACATCAAACACACCTGTGCGACCACGATACCCGGTTCCTTTACAGCGAGAACACCCTTGGGCAGATTTAATACGGCTAAGGTCTAGGTTGCGTTTCTGTAAACTCCGAATTTGGTCAGGAGGTAGTTTAGCTGTTGTTTTACAGTGCTTACACAATTTACGTACCAGGCGTTGTGACACGACAATATTGAGTGCCGAGGCAATCAAAAATGGACGAATTCCAAGATCAATCAGTCGCAACAAAGCCGTAGGATTACTACTGGCATGTATCGTGGCAAACACCAAGTGCCCCGTTTGAGAAGCTTGTAAAGCAATTTCTGCCGTTTCTGCATCACGAATTTCACCGATGGAAATCACATCAGGATCCTGCCGTAAAACACTGCGCAGCGCTTTCGCAAACGTTATCTCTGCCTTGGTATTGATTTCAATTTGACTTGCTTGTGGCAACACATATTCGATCGGATCCTCGATCGTAATTACATTACGGCTGTCGAAATCGATTTGCTTGAGCATCGAGTGCAATGTAGTGCTCTTGCCACTACCAGTAGGTCCGCATACCAGAATCATACCCGACGGCGATTGAATTTGATTTGAAAGCAAGTCGAAATTCTTCTTCGTCAATCCAATATCCCTTAGCGAATAGTTCGCGACACTCTGATCAAGGACACGAATCGATATTTTTTCGCCGTTCAAAACACCGGCAGTCGCCACGCGAAACGAAATGTTACCTTGAGGAGTACTGGCGACAAAAGCACCATCCTGCGGACGTCTACGTTCAGCGATATCCATCCCTGAAATGGCCTTGATGCTGTTAATGACTGATTTACTCTCGTCCGAAGTCAATTCGTAAACAGACCGTAAGCGACCATCTATTCGAAAACGGACAGCACTTTGTGAAGCACTGGTTGGGTTGATGAGAACATCACTGGCCAGGTCTCGGACAGCTTGCCCCACAATTTCAGCAGTCAGCAAAAGAACCGCAGAATCACCACCTACACGACTGTAGATTTCGTCCAAGGTTCGTCCCGATCCGTCCCGTAACACAACAGGCGTGCGTGCATCGGGTCCCACCAGGGAAAATGATCCGACAGATTGGGCACTCAGTCCTATCTGGGTCGCTTCCCAGAGAGTCGTCTTGCCATCTTGTGATTTTTGTAAAACAAAAATTCCCAGCAACAACAAAAAATAGAGGGGGCCCAGAGTTAATAGCAGGAGGTAAGAAAGATACTTCGTCACGGGAGAAACCAATTTGCTGTTTCCATACCGCTGGACGAGATACAAGCCAGCAAAAAACCAGCTCAGCAATACGAGGAAACGCCCGGGATCAAAATCCATAGTCAGAAAAGCACTACTTTGGATGCAAAGGAACTACCAGCAACACAAATCGATCTCATGTTAAGCTTGCTTTTACTCCAAGTGTCAGCTTCTAAGCTACTAGGGTAACTTCGCCCTGGCTGGGTGTCTATGAGGATTTACTCGTCAGTGACCTTGACAGGATACGATACGTATGTATACCTATCCAAGGCAAAGTGGGAACAACCACAGCCTGCTAGCGTACATATTTCCTAAACACCATATTTTCACCCTAAAAATAAAACCTACCACCTCCGTTTGAAAACAAAATCATGACTGACAACATAAAAAGGACCAACGATTCACTAACGCCCCGATACGTTTTCAAACCTCCCAGACTGTTCAATCCCGCTTAGCCTTGTCTTACAGGTTGTCCCAACCAGCATGCTGATTTCTTTTTCACACGGCCCCTTGAATGTCATTTCCATCTGATTCATCTTCTCAAGAAATCATGCGAAATTTGCGACAACGCATGCGCCAAATTGAAACGGGCAGCCTGACACCACTCGTTGACACCGCCGAACTGACAGAACGAATAGCAAGCCAGCCAACAGCGATTGTTTCTTCCTGTTGTGGAACGTTGGACAAGTTGTTACCAGACGGTGGTTTCCGGCGTGGTACATTGGTCGAATGGCTTTCCCGTTCATCGGGAGACGGTGCGAGTACCTTGTCAATGCTTGTTGCAAGGCAAGCAGCACTGGAAGGTGGTACGGTCGTCGTCGTCGATCGCAACCACTGGTTTTACCCGCCTGCCGCTGCAAGGTTAGGTATGAATTTAGAACATGTGATCGTAGTCCGTCCCGATACCGTCCGCAATGAAATATGGGCGATTGATCAATCACTACGTTGTCCAGAAGTGGCTGCCGTCTGGTCACCACTCGGTCCCCAGCTCGACCAGCGTGATTTTCGACGTTTACAATTGGCAGCAGAAGCAGGTGGTAATCTAGGGTTATTGCTACGCCCATCAACCCTCCGTGGAAAACCGACCTGGTCGGACGTTCAACTGCTGGTCGAGCCGCGACCGACTCAAACCGATCACGTGCGCCGCTTCCATGTGCAACTGACACGGTGTCGTCGTCTCCAGCCCCAAACCAAACTCGATTTGGAACTTTCCTATATTCAGGGAGAGTTCTGCACAATCAAAGCCATCTCACCCTCCAAAAACCCTACTGACTCTCCAATCCAAGACAAACACCAAACGCCCATGACTGGATAAATTATCTTTATTGCCAAGCATTTGTCACCTGCCTAAAGTCCTGCAAGATTCCTTGATTTTCAGCAAAACTAGAACGTAAAATTCTGTCGTCACCTGCCAGACACTCTGTACACAGTAGAACATTAACTAGACAAGTCTGGATTTTTCGCTGCCCAAGGGTTAGGCTGGTTAGAGTCTAAACAGCTATCTATCGTCGTAGGATAATTTTTCGTTCAAGACATCCAACTCTATGCGAGCGCCCTATCGTCATTCCCATGACAATGGATGCCAGACTCATTGTTTCAACGATATTAGACAACACTACTTCGCAAAAAGATAACGATCGCGCCAACACCAACGATTGCCAACAAGGGACTTCGGCCTTCTGCAGATAAATACCAGCATACATTCAATGTATCGCCGCTACGGTTATTTCATCGGTAGTCAAGATGATCGATCCCTTACGCCCACTCCACGGCACTTGTTTCACACTGATTTTCGTGATGGTTTGCCTGACATTCGTCTCCTGTACTGATACAAACCGTCGCGACGATCCGCTTGCCGGAAAATGGACGACTTCCACTGTCCAGCTTGAATTCAAGCCAGATGGATCTGTAACATCCATTGCTAACGTCTACCGTTCTCAGGGAACCTATCAATACGTTGGTCGATCCCGTAAGAAAGCCATTGCCAGAAAAATTGGCAGGACCGAGGATCCACTCGAATTGATTCTACTTTCACCCAACACTTTGCAAATCAAATCACCTCGAATAGTCGGTGAGCGCATCAGTGACAGGTTTTTTGAAACTATGATCCTGAACAGGGTCGAACCTTAAGTCAACAGCTGGTTTTTCCAAAAAATATTCGATGTCAATCTCACCCTGTTCATCTGCGTACCGGGATGATTGAGAAACCAGACAATGAATACAATCTGGTTCACGCTAATGTCCCACGGTAATCTCGCGGAAGCGTGTAGAAAATGCAAACTGCCAACAAGCCAGCGGTCAGCACCGCAGTCCCCTCAACAGGATCCAGGTCTGTTCCAATTCCGATGCGAATCGACAATAAAATGGTTCAACGCAACAAAATAACTATCTACCAGTGGTCCGCCGTCCCGTACTTGGTCGCGTCAGTAAAAATGGGACAATTGGTTCCACGTTGTTGCTTGTTTCTTTTTATCAGCAGCGAAGTGCTCTAAGGATTTCAAACGTTCGTATCCCACGTTAGATTTACCACGGTTGACGAAACGCGGCAGGTGCCATATGAACTATAGAAATCGCCCTGAAAGGCATGCCGTTGAAAAATGACTATCTCTTCTGAAATACTGCTCAAAAAACACACGCGTCGGGAATTCAGGGAACGAATGGCTTCTGGAGAGCTCAAAGCTTGTATCCTCCCAGTTGCCGCCATCGAACAACACCTGGAGCACATGGCGATGGAACATGACTGGCGAAGTGTCTGTCATATCGCTACTGAGGTCGCCAAAACGCTTCGTCCCCAGGTACTGGTTGCCGAGGGAGTGATGGCCGGAATCAGCGAACACCATATGCGTCACCCTGGAACCCTCTCCCTTTCGCCTGGCAGCTTTTTCTCCGTCGTCAATGATTTGGTCGACAGCCTGGTGAGAGCAGGATTCAAGAACATCTTGGTCCTGAATGGACACGGAGGAAACACGGCACCCTGCCTGGGCATATGGGACCAATTTCAACGTCGTTTCCAAGTGAATCTCCATTTCTTACCCTACTGGAACGTCTATACCCAAGAGGACGCACAAGAATTACTGGAAGGTGGCCAGCAACTACCAACCGATTTGCCGGGTCACGCTCAGGAATTTGAAACTTCTTTTGCGTTAGCAGCTTTTCCGGAAAACGTCCGTACAGAGATGTGGACCGATCAGCCGGATCCCAAGCCCGCAATGGCCACTGCTGCGAAGGGTGAAATATTCATCCAACGGACAGTGGAACGTGTTGCCACTTATCTGCAGGAAATGATTAACGGAAAACGTGTCCATGAAATTCCTCCTTTCTTTCCTTAAAAGCACCGACTCGACTCGCCATGACCACTTCCAGTAGCTCATCCTACGATGTTTATGACCCCGTGTTTTCCCACTCACGGCGCGAGGCGATCATCATTTTCACCGTCTGGTTCGCTGGCCTCCTGTGGGCGGTTCCGTACTGTTATCTGAATGGATATGGCGTCGAGAACCCCGAGGTGATTGCGACGATATGCGGTGTCCCCTCCTGGATTTTCTGGGGCATCCTGGCACCATGGCTTGTGGCTGACGTATTCACAATCTGGTTCTGTTTTTTCTATATGCAGGACGGAAACCTGGGGGAAGCTGGTGACGAGGAGCACTTGATGACAAATGCAGCCATGGGTGGGGAGGGCGAGTCATGAACATGTTCTCCTTCCTGCTGGCCGAAGGTGGTTCCAGCAATGGAATCCTGGTTACGTTCCTGATCTATATCGCTGGCGTCTTTGTCATCGCTGGCCTCTCCAATCGATTACTTCAGAACCGCAGCTTTCTCAGCGAATACTTTCTGGGCAGCCGCGGGTTGGGTGTGTGGGCCTTTGCCCTGACACTTGCCGCAACCAGTTCTTCGGGCGGCAGTTTCATGGGGTTCCCATCGAAAATCTACACACATGGCTGGTCGTTAGGCCTGTGGATCGGCAGTTACATGGTGGTTCCAATCTGCGTGATGGGAATCCTCGGTAAGCGGATCAACCAAGTCGCACGCATCTCCGGTGCAATCACGATTCCCGACATCTTGCGTGATCGCTTCCGTAGCGTCTCCTTTGGACTGATTTCAGTATCGCTGATCATCTTTTTCATGACATTTAACTTAGTAGCGCAGTTCAAAGGCGGCAGTGAGATCCTGAGGACCTTGCTCGGGCCAATTGGGTTATTCACCCAGGTGGCCGATACCCTACCCGGCTGGTTGACTGGCTTCTCCTCCCTGGGAAGTGAATATGTTCTCTGCCTCGTCGTGTTCGGAGTGGCGGTGATCATTTACACCACCTACGGAGGATTTCATGCCGTTGTCTGGACCGATGTGATGCAAGGTATCGTCATGGTAATTGGCGTGATCATCATGCTACCACTGGCGATTAACCAGGCTGGCAAGGTGGCTGACGATGGCAACAAAAAAGGACTGGCGCAAGTGACACAAGCCATGGGAAAAATGGTTCCTCCCAGGAAAGGCACGGCAACGCTGGCACCAATCGAAACCGGAAAAACGTTCACCGTGCCTTCCGGTTCCTGGATCTTTGTTGACACGACAGACGGTTCTTCCCGTCTGTTCAAGATTGCCGAACGGAAGGTTTTCGAAGAATCTCAGGACCCGATCAGCGGCGTAGAAGTCTGGGAAATCGTGACCCCTGGAGATATCGCCCAAGTCCGACAGCGGCTCAAAGATGGAAAAGAAAGGTACAACGTTTCCGACCTGGTCGTTCTCAAGGACATGCCGGCATTTCCCCACATGCGACTCGTAATGAAAGACGGATCACACCGCGAAGGAACGATCGTCGAAAGCCGTGACGAGTTGCTGACATTATCCAATCTACGGAACAACGGAAAATCTGAGACGATAGAAATTGACACCAATGACATCGATCATATCAACGGCGTGACAGACTATGCTTACGGAGCCAGGCCAACGGAACGGGGTGCGTTCGTGACGGGTCCGGGACCGTCACGTGACAGCACGAACGGATTTCTGCCGTTGAGTCTTGCGATCTCGTTTTTCTTCATGTGGGCGATTTCCGGAACGGGTCAGCCAAGTAACATGGTCCGGCTGATGGCTTTCAAAGACACGGTAACTTTACGGCGATCGATCTTCACAGTGGCGATCTACTACTCAATGATCTATTTTCCACTGGTCATCATTTTCTGTTGTGCCCGTGTATTAATTCCCGGCATGGAATCCGAACCAGACCGAATCATGCCCCAGGTGGCCGTCGAGTTGACGTCGGAAATCGGAATGGGGTGGTTAGCCGGACTCCTGATCGCCGCTCCCTTTGCCGCAGTAATGTCAACCGTCGACAGTTTTTTGCTGATGATCTCCTCGGCACTGGTCCGCGACATCTACCAACGGAACATGGACCCCGACGTGAGCGACCAGAAAATCAAGCGGCTGAGTTATATCTTCACCATGATGGTTGGCTTGGGGGCTCTATTAGGAGCCATGAACCCGCCTGAATTTCTTCAGGACATCATCGTCTATACTGGCAGCGGATTGGCCGCTTGTTTTTTGGCTGCTGTGGTCTATAGCCTGTTCTGGCCCCGCTCGAATGCAGAGGGGTGTATCGCTGCAATGGTCTCCGGCTTCCTGGCTCACCTTTTGATGTATTGTGTAGGATTTTTTCAGGGAAAGGGCTTCTCACCCTACAAGCTGATGGGCATGGACCCGATCATCATCGGCCTATTCACGTCATTCATCGTGGGGTATCTCGTAACGCGATTGACAACCCCTCCACCAGAAGATCTGGTTCACAAGTACTTCTATCAGAAACCAACCTGAGAATGTTCGGGGAACACCGCTCATGGAGTTCATCGACGCCCATGTCCATGTTTGGTCTCCCGACCTGAAGACCTATCCTTTGGCAAATGGCTGTCTTTCCGAAAACATGCAGCCAGCCAGTTTTACTCCTCAGCAGTTATTTGCTCACTGCTACCCCTCTGGGGTAAAAAGAATCGTCTTGATCCAGATGAGTTTTTATGGGTTCGACAATAGTTACCTGTTAGATACTATAGACCAATATCCAAACGTGTTTGTTGGTGTAGCGGTGGTCGACGACCAGTCAAAACAGCCAGACAAAGAAATGCGCCGCCTAAAGCCTTTGGGGATCCGAGGTTTTCGCCTGGTGACCCACCATCGAAACGTGGAAACCTGGTTCGCCACCAGTGGCATCCACACCATGTGGGAGTGCGGAGCAGACGAAAACCTTGCGATGTGTATTCTTTGTAACGCAGAAGTCTTGCCGACCATTGACCGCATGTGTGAACAATACCCGGATACGCCAGTGGTGATTGACCACATGGCACGTATCGGTGTGGATGGTGTCGTTCGAGACACGGATCTCGAACAATTGTGTTATCTGTCACGGCACCGGAAAACACACGTCAAAATTTCTGCTTTTTATGGATTGGGAAAGAAAACAACACCTTATCTCGATCTGGCCCCCATGATTCAAAAATTAGTACATGCCTATGGGCCACACCGCTTGATGTGGGCATCCGATTGCCCGTTTCAAGTCGATCCAGGGCACCACTACCAAGATTCGATCGACCTGGTCGCAAAACAACTCGATTTTCTTTCTCCGAGTGATCGAACCTGGTTACTGCACAAAACGGCAGAAACATTTTATTTTAGGTAATCACTGAATTCGGAATACCGGTATGGTGATGTAGGGCACTTAATCTTGAGAATGTTGAACTGAACGATGATATCACGACTAAAGGCCTTAAATCTGCTGGCAGAGTGCCAAGGAGATGAAATCTGGCCCGTTGAACTATGTCGAAATAAAGGAGTACCGGAGACCTGGATCGATGAGTTAGTGGATTGTTTCGAATCGGGATTCAATTCGGATCATGAAACGGTCTACTATCAGAACGAAGTCGTCAACCAGTATCATGGTATATGCGACCTTGATCTGGCATATAAAATAGCGGAACTATTCGCCATTGATACCGAGCAAGTCACTTCCTTGGCGATTGGACGCCGAGCACAAGTTACCGCCATTAAAGAAGCCATTGAGGAACAATAAGCTTATAGAGTGTTCCTGACATGGATCCTACCCACTAAAGCACCCTGGAGAAAACACTCGTGGTCACACACGCCCCACCCCAAACCTGTGTCGAGCTACTGCAACAGATGGTCTCGTTCAATACTGTAAATCGAATTACTGAGGGTATTCCATTCGTGGAAGGCGAATTGGCAACTTACCTGGATGAGTTAGCAAGTGGCTGGGGATTTCAAACCCAGCGACTCGAAATCTCCGACATCGGATTCAACTTACTGGTCACCCAACAGGTCGACCCTCAGGCGCCATGGCTATTGTTTGACAGCCACATGGATACCGTCAGTGTTGAGGGAATGACTGTTGATCCGTTTGGTGGCGAGATTGTAAACGGTAAATTGTATGGGCGCGGTGCTTGTGACACAAAAGGGACCGGCACTACCATGTTATGGGCATTAAAAACACTTGCTGATGAAAATGCACTCGATGTGAATATTGCGATTCTGTACACCATTGACGAAGAAATTACCAGAACGGGTGTGAAAACGTTTTTGCGAGAACAACTGGAGACACTCGACTGGAGACCTGCTGCAGTCGTCGTCGGCGAACCAACATGCCTGCGCGCGGTGACCGCCCACAACGGTACTGTCCGGTGGCAAATCAGCACCAGCGGTCGCGCGGCACATTCTTCGGACCCCAGCCAAGGTCATTCAGCAATCAGTGATATGACACGGGTGATTGATGCCATTGAAAAACAGTATATCCCTCGCTTGACTGCAAGCCACGAATTAGTCGGTAAAGCCCAATGCAGTATCAACCTGATCTCGGGGGGTACGCTCATCAATATGATTCCCGAAAGATGTACGGTGACGATCGATCGTCGTACGGTTCCCGGGGAGGATGCCACCCAGGTGCTGCCGACAGTCGAGTCAGTATTGGATTCACTGCGGCAGGAATGCCCTGGTTTAAACGTCGCGCAACACGATGCCCAGATACAACTCAGCTTGTCACCTGACAAAAATCAGGAATTTTCAGGACGCGTTGCCAAGGTACTCCGGTCGCTTGACTTGGATGACCAACCAATCGGTGCCAAGTATGGTACACACGCCAGCGATTTTGCTGGCGCAGGATTTCCCGCTGTCGTTCTCGGTCCGGGTGACATCGCTCAGGCGCATTGTAAAGATGAACACATTACCCTGGAGCAGTTGGAAAAAGGGGTGGAAGTCTACCGCCATATCATGCGTATGGGATTTTAATTGGTTCACAAGGCCTTCCCCCTACAGCCGAGCGGTTTTCACAGGACGCTTGCTATCGATCTCCGAGTTCAGGCAATACGTTCACACGAACGAGCCAATTGCTTGACGTCAGATACCGGGATCAAGTATCCTACTACCTAATCAGTTGATGCCACGCGCATTGGCCGATCATTCACACCCCACTGTCCGTCGGCCGCGATTCGAACCTCACACCGTCCGGCCAGCAAGGATCCATCCCATGAAACGTTTCAGCAAAACATCGTGCTTTTTGGTCATCTGCGGAATATGTTGTCTTCACTTAACGGTGTCAGCCGCCGAATACAATTGGCCCCAATGGCGTGGTCCAAACCGCGATGACATCTCACAAGAAACCGGTTTACTGAATTCCTGGCCTGAAAACGGTCCGCGCCAGGTGTGGACTTTCGATCGAGCAGGACTGGGATACGCTGGTCCAGCCATTGTTGACGGCATACTCTTTGTCATGGGGACAACCGATACGACGCCCGCCAGCCGCGAAGTGCTGTTCGCCATCGATGTCAATAGCGGCCAGCAGATCTGGCAGACTCCACTCGGCAACCGTCTTGAAAACGGCTGGGGCGACGGCCCCCGTGGTACGCCTGCGGTAGATGGCGACCATGTTTACTGTATGGGTGGCCAAGGCGAGCTTGTCTGCGCACGAATCTCTGATGGTTCGATCGCCTGGCAAAAGAATATGCAAGAAGATTTCAGCGGCAAGATTCCAAACTGGGGATATTGTGAATCAGTCCTCATCGATGGTGACCAGGTCGTGTGCTGTCCCGGAAATAATGCTGCAGCAATCGTCGCTCTCAACAAGAAAACAGGCGAAACGATCTGGTCCAACGGAGAAGTCGACAGCCAGGTAGACTATTCTTCGATCATTAAAATCAATTTTCAAGGAAAGTCACAATACATCAAGTTATGCGCTAATGAACTTGTCGGTTTGGATCCTGACACGGGTAGTATGATTTGGACGTCTGACTGGCCGGGCCAAACAGCGGTCGTACCGACCCCAATTTTCGATGCTGGATTTGTGTTCGTCAGTTCCGGATACGGTGTCGGCTGTAAACTCGTCAAGCTGCTAGCTACCATGGACGCTGAAACGGTTTATGACAACACAAATATGAAAAACCACCACGGCGGTGTTCTATTGGTCGGTGACCATCTCTATGGCTATTCAGACGGGGTAGGATGGACCTGCATGAAATTTCTCACCGGCGAGATCGTGTGGAATGAAAAATCAGCCCTGGGTAAAGGAGCCATCGCATATGCCGACGGGATGCTCTATTGCCTGGAAGAAAACACAGGTACCGTAGCCCTCGTGGAAGCCTCTTCGAGCGGTTGGAACGAGCATGGCCGGTTGACACCAAAACCTCTTTCGGAAAATCGCAGCGCACGGGGTAAAGTCTGGACACATCCTGTCATTTGCAATGGCAAACTCTATCTCCGCGACCAGGAATTTGTTTACTGCTATGACGTAAAGCCGTAGTAGCTGTCGACGTACCACCGACACGGTTAGCGGAAACACAGTACCTTGCGAAAAGAAACTTGTGAGAATAGCTTGGCTGTTCAGGAGCCTTGTATCCGCAATCCCTTGGGCAAAGACTCGCCAAACACTTCCCCCTGTTCTTCGACATCCAGCGAACCGCCCTCACCAACCAATTTAATCAGGTGTGGTCTCGCATGATGTTCACGAAGCCAGCTGATGGCTTGCTGACGTTGCGCGTCACTGAGGTCTCGATAACGGTCCCCCGTACGACGCGCCAGCTGCATCACGGCCAGGTGAAAAACAGGTTCGTCGCGGCCGAGCTGGTAAATTTTTTCCAACCAGGCCGCAGTTTTTTCCACTGGCAAGACCGTGTTCAACGGTCCGAATATAGGGACCCGTTGGCCGAGACGGCCCCAGGCCCACGCCATGGCTTGATGAGCATTCATTAATTTGGCGCGTGACATCAATTCAGCAATCATATCTCCCAATTCCACCTTTTGTCTTATCTCTAAAAGTTCCAAGGAACCAAGTAGTCGCCACATTTCGATCGAGTCACCTGGCTGTAGATTCACGGCTGATTTCTTTCGGGACCCGGTAAAACGTCCATACAGACCGCGAATAGCACCGACATGTGGTTCCGCAATCGCAGCTTGTTGGCCGGCTGACAGACCACCGGCTAAGCGCCGCCATAAAATCAGTGATTCCGTGCGACTGGATGCCACCTGAAATTCAAGCTTGCCACGTACCTGCCGCCAAGTCTCCGAGACGCGCCAATCGTCGAGTGCTATTCCATACCCGGGACGTAATGCATAACCTAACAGGTTCAGCCAGCGAGCTTCGTGCACCGGACTACGTCGTCTTCCGGCAGACAACTCCATCAGTGATTCCCACATACGGCGCAACAAAGAAGGCGGCCATTGACTGCGGTCCGTCTCGATAATCGCAGTCAGTTCCTTCATCAATCTACCTGGTTTTTTCGAACCTTGGTCTCCGAAAACATTCACAATGGCCTCATAACACTGGCCCCAAACAATTTCATCGACAAGTCCCTCTCGCTCAGCAATCCCCGCATGAGCTAAAAGATCTGTTTGAGTCGTCGAGCGAATGTCAAACTGCAAACGCCAGCTTCGTTCTGCATTTACTTCGGTACACCATAAATCGATTGTGCCAATTTCT
>CAYMUR010000056.1:0-13233 GCA_964393615.1 uncultured Pirellulaceae bacterium | reverse complement strand
GATAACCTGGCATGAAGTTTCACGGCAACAGAAGCCGACCTGCGCTGTTTTTGTGTTTTCAATACCGTACGGATTGGTGGCAGCGAAGTCATTTGCTCGCTATCCAACGTCACCACAGCACCTGGGCGGTCAGAAAGCCTCGTACTCGACACATACAGCGGAAACTCAACCGGCTGAGAAACCAATAACTCAAAAGTTTGATCCATCAGTTCAATATCATTTCCAGGCTCCGTGTCTCCCGGTACGAGACAGACTGCTGACGGTTGGTCGCTTTCGATGCTAATATAATAACTACGCGCCAAGTTAGCGGTAATAGGCACCCCAGCCCCACGCCGAACCATTCCGTAGTACGCTGCACCACGAGCAACCGCCACATCCAGCCGGTCATTAGCAAGCACGATCGGTGACCAGGAATCGTTCTTGCCCCGGCGAAACCAGGACGAAATTATCTCTACCCACCGTGCTCGCAGAACCGGGGACGCAAAAAATCCACCGTTTAACAAAACAATATCAGGACGCACCGCTTTGTTCTTGCCCGGCGTACGTCCCGCAGCCACACCATGAGACGTGAGGAATGCAGCCAGGTAACGACTCATCGCATGATCCGGCGCATACGGCAGACCAAATTCCTGAAAACCCGATTGACGCTGTAGCGGTTTGTCCTGCAGGTTTACCTGGGGTAAAAATCCGTCCACCAACAAATCCGTTACTTCCTCTCGAGTCACATTCACCTGGATCGATCCCCCAATGACTTTCGAACCAGTACCAGGTAGATTAAGTGTCACTTGTTTCGGCGCACGTCTTCCCAGCAAGGTTTCTTTAGCTTGGCGGCAACTACGAACCAATACGCTCCATTGACGCGGTTCCAGGTGCCCCTCAGCAACAAGCTTATGCTCAATGTGCTGTGCAAGTGCCAGGTCAAGATTGTCTCCTCCCAAAATCAAATGGTCCCCTACAGCGATGCGGTGAAACTTGACTTTGGGGGCGGTTTTGTTCGTTCTGGCCGTTTTACTTTTCTGAACACGTATCAACGTAAAGTCACTAGTACCGCCGCCAATGTCGCAAACGAGGATATTCTGACCTGTTTTAACCTGTTGGTCCCAATCGTCTGCATGCTTGTTGATCCACGCATAAAAAGCGGCTTGTGGTTCTTCGATCAGTACAACACGATTCAAACCGGCACGACGCGCAGCTTCCAAAGTTAATTCGCGGGCAATTTCGTCAAATGAAGCCGGCAACGTAATGACAATGTCCTGGTCAGACAACAATTCGGAGGGGTGTTCCGCATTCCAAGCATCGCGAAAATGTCCTAAAAAATGCGCACTCGCTTCTACTGGTGACAATCGTTCTACATCGGCCGCGCCATGCCAAGGCAACAGCTTGGCTGTGCGGTCGACGCCGGTGTGACATAACCACGATTTCGCAGAAGCGATCAGACGACCAGGGACCAAGGTACCTTCATCCCGAGCCCAAAAACCAACGGCATAGGATGGACTTGGATGCAAATTAGTGCTGTCGCGACGAGCAGACTTTTTCTTCTTGCTGGTTTTTCCAAGGCGCGCACTGGCGGTGGAGTGTAGCCAGGGCAAACGCAAAGCATCCTGCATGCTAGGCCCCGAAACGGGTTGATAGTGAAACGCGGGCAACGTTTCACGCGTGTCGATTTCGCCTGCGGCGACAAGCTGCGGAACACGAAAAATGCGTACTTTCCAGGATTTTTGCTGGGTATCCACAAAGGCCGCTGCACAGTTCGTAGTCCCCAGGTCAATACCCACCACATATCGACTGGGGGTTTCTTCCAGAAGCGGATCCAATTCGCCATCCCCCTCAGCCACAGTATCAAGTCTCCGTTTCATCACGAACACTAAATTCCAGCTTCCAACGGCCTTTCGTCGTGGTGCTCACACACCACAGCTCAAAGACGCCCAGCTCCGTGACATGCGACTCAAACTGTACCGGAACATACGGTTCGTCGACCGACTGATCTGCAGGAAGTGATGTCTCCAAAGGATCCGATTCAGTCAGTTCACTATCATCCCATTCCTGTATCAGATCCCCCGGCACATCTTGTTTACGTGAGGCAGAACTGAAGAACCGAAATTGAACCGGTTCACCTAACACTAACCCTATTTCGCTGGATGGTACGTCAACCTTGGTGCCTTCTTCCATGCCAAAGGGGACAACACACAAAGCATGCAGTGGCCGTGGTGCCCCGGGAATTGCCGGTGTCGATGCTTCGATGCCAACGTAGTAAGAACGGGCCACACCACCGCGAATCCTCACTCCACCGCGTTCCTGGGTCCACCCGTAACAAGCTGCACCACAAGCCACCGAGTGGTTAAGAACACCTGTACTGCTAAGCAATTTCGGAGAGCTCTTGCCAGCCCACTTACTGAGCACTTCCATTAACCGGTTCCGTAAAGCCTCTGACTGAAAAACACCACCGTTGAGCAATACATGGGTTGGCATGACGGGCTTGCCACGTACCGATTTTGCGTGAGTACCCAGAAACGCGGCCAAATGACGAGTGATTCCTGTATCGGCCTCAAAACGCAGGCCGATCTGCTGAAATCCAGATGCCCGATCCCTGGTTGGTCGGTCAGCGATCTTGCAGTGCGGGAAAAATCCGTCAACGAGTAATTGTTCTGCCTGCCTTCGATCAACATCCACGGAAACAGTCCCCGCAATCAGTTGACTTCCTCGTCCGAGCACCGAAATGGACTCTTTCTTTGGACCATCTACAGCGAGCAATGACTCTTTGGCCATACGACAAGAATGCCAAAGTGATACGGACTGCCAAGGATTTAGCTTTACTTTCTTTCTCTTAAATTGTTCGGCAGCGTAGTGAGCCAGGGCAAGGTCCATATTATCCCCACCCACAAGTAAGTGGTCTCCGACCGCCACCCGTTCCAGCACAAGATTTCCTTTTTCCTCGGCCACTTGAATTAATGTCAAATCAGTCGTTCCACCACCCACGTCACAAACAAGCAATTGGTTATCGACTTGGAGCGTCTTTCGCCAACGATCACCAATGTCCGCCAGCCAGGCATAAAGCGCTGCCTGGGGTTCTTCCAACAAAACAAGTTCTTCAGGCAAACCCGCAGCGATGGCCGCTTCACGTGTCAATTCCCGAGCAACCGCGTCGAAAGAAGCAGGAACGGTTAATACCACATGCTGTTTTGCAATGGGGGAGTCGGGAAATGCGGCTTTCCACGCCGCCACCAGATGTTCCAGATATCGTTGGGATGCAACAACAGGCGAAATCTTGTCAGTCTTTGCGCTGGCATTCCAAGGCAGGATTGTCTCCCGCCTGTCAACGTGGCTGTGACACAACCACGATTTGGCTGCAGCGACGGTACGATCTGACGCCTCCGCTGCTTGTGAACGTGCAAAATGTCCTACCGCAAATCGACGCTTTTTGGCCCACGGCAATTTAAACGCTGCGTCATCGGCCCCCTGCGGCGCCAAATGGACAAAAGACGGCAATGAATCCCGGGGCTCTATCGTGCTAGCGGCAACAAGCTGAGGAATTGGTAGCACTTCCACTTGAAGTTGGGCATTCTCTAAAGCAGCATATGCCAGAACACAATTTGTCGTACCTAAATCGATTCCAACAACGTATTTCGCGTTCATGGTTCGCGACTCCGTTCAAATGAACCCATTTCAATGAATTTCGATTTCCACCGGTGAAACAACGAACGCCGATTCTTCACTGCCAGACCACTGAGGCAAGCGACAATGCGACGCTTGCCAGCCATGGTGGACCAGTTGTCCACGAAACGGCGGCCCGTCCGAGACTTGGCCAACCAGGCGAAACTTGGCGGGATCATAGTCGGCCGGAGCTTCCATGTCACTTCCTTCCTCCTCGGTGACAACGGGGCGCAAATCGAACAAACGCTGCAACACCTGTCCACAATCACGCAGTACATCGCGCGCTGCTGCCCCAATCTGTTCATCTGTATAATCTCCGAGTGGTTCATGGACAATGTCCACGAAACGCGATTCCCGCTGCAGCGTGGCCAATAACGAGATCGCATCGCTACGCGATGTTTCTGGGGACACTATCGCTGCTGGGTTCTCCGAAACGGAGTTTCTCGTCATTTCTTGTGGGTGCGCCGCATCGGCAGCCAAGGCAACCTGAATAGCCTCTGCTGCCTGCCGGTCAAACAAAGTTTTTATCAGAGCCCTCACCGCCAACTTAATACGCATTGCCTCGTTTCTCCGTGGGCAGACTGGTGGATAATCCAGTGTTCATCGTAACTAACTGTAACCGCTGATAAAGGGGAGCTTACAGCCTCTAAGGCTGGTAGACGATCTCCCAGCACAAAAAAAAAACTCACTCCCTCAGTGCGTAGTATAAACCTTAAATGTCATGGCAGCGATACCATGGCCCTGCAAAGCACTGCCAGAGCAGAACCATTTTTCTTTCCACAAGCGTATGATCTCCCAATCAAACGATCAGACTGAGATAAAAAGATCCGCCAACCGGGTCACCCCTGCCTTGCCCGTGGCTGCCTGCAAATCAGCCGGCAAATAAAGCTGTAGAAATCATCCCCAAACAGCTTTCCTCCCGGCTGCACAAGGAACTCGCCAATTGCTGGAACATTGCCGTTGACTGACGAGAACCAGCCTACCTGGCATGCATGTGGTTTGCCACACAAACGCTCCATTCTGGCAAAAACCTCCCCTTTCACTAGCAGCCAATCCGATAGCAACGTTTTACCGCTCCATTCAATGGGTCTGAATATTGTAAACCCACCGATAGAGTGGGTAAAATAAAGAACAACCTACTTCCTCACAACCTGGCAACTTGAAACAAGGACTGTTTGACGAACTGACAACCGCCAATAACAAGGCTGACAACCATTCGCCGCACGCCGTCGCAGGGTTGAGTAGTAACATTTTTTCCAGGGGAAAGGTTTTCAATATGAACGGTAGAGGTTGTTTTCGAATGGCAACGATTCTGGCCAGTGTCTTGTTTTTGGAAACAAATGCCTTTGCCGTACCTATCCCATTTGAAATGGTCCCTCTTAACCCCCTGACGACGTCCTCGCTAACCGTCACTTTTTCTGCAGGCTTGTTTGGTTCTTCGACTGATAGTTCCACGGTTTCTGGAACTGCGACCGTCGACTTGATCCCTGGCACGACGCCATTTACGACAGCCCAAGTCACTGGATTGGATTTAATGTTGGACGATGCCTTGAGCTTCAGGCTCTTAGGAGGCATCGTCAACGCCAATGTCGCGGCAGGTGAATTAATGATCTCCATGCTCCAGCCAGGTCCGACGGCTATTGTCAACAGGGGCGTCTTTGACCAGCCGGGTAACACCTTTGTGGCCCAGGGCACGGTCCAAACAAACGTCCAAGGTAATATAGAATTGTCGACACTCGGTCCCCAAGTGGTAGACCTGGAAAATTTCTCTCTGTCCCAGGTTCACAACCAGATTACAATCGAAGTTCCCATTGAGATCGTGCAAGACACTGTCATCGAAAATTTACCGTTTTTTGGTGACGTCCCTGTGACGATCACTACAACAGGCATGATTCAAGCGTTGGGAACAGCCGTTCCGGGCTTGGGCAACATGCAATGGGACGGCAACACCCCAGGTGCGGGAGTTCCAGGAGACGGCACCAACTGGGGCCATGCTCTGAATTGGTCACGCGAAGGCATTGCGGATCAGTCCTTTGTGACAGGAGACAACGTTACCTTCCCAGCGGGATCTGGCCTGAGTGTGATTTATTTACAGGGAGACCGCCTGGTAAACCGAATCCGTTTTGAACGCAATTACACACTGCACAACAACACGCTGACCGTGGCCACGGGCGAGGTGATTACGGATGAGGCTGCCACGGTCACCGTCCATTCTGAGTTGGCATCCAACACTGGTAGCATCGCAAAACTTGGCCCCGGCACCCTGCTGGTAAATGGGTCGGCCCCGAACATGAATATTGAAAATGGAACCCTGGGCGGTCACGGTAGCGTCAACCGTATCGTCAGCCTGCCAGGCACTGTCATCTCACCAGGCGATAAGTCAACAGGAACCCTGCAAGTAAACAATCCCTTGACACAGCCTCCGGGAGCGACCCTGAAAATCAAGGTGAAAGGCTCTCCGTCAGGCTCCGAATACGACCAACTGAACATCGCGGGACGCGCCACGCTGAAAGGCACTCTGGCAATCCAAACGCTCACGCCTCCAACGACTGGAGTAACACCTGGAGCCGTCGGAGACACTTTGACTTTCATCACCTTTTCGTCCCTCGAAGGCGAATTCGATGCAATCACAGGCAGGCACGCGGGGAGTGGAGTATTTTACGACCTGCTGGTACATGATCATCATATGGAGCTGGGGGCTTGGCAAGCCAAGGCGGGCGATATTGACGGTGACCGTGACATCGACGTGACAGACTTTTACCATCTGTCAACCAATTTCTCTCCGAATGGAAACGATACAATTTGGACGATGGGCAATTTCAGCACCGACGATGGAGATGTCGATATCACGGATTTCAATTTACTGGCCACCAATTTCTCGCCCCACGGTTACGCCAGCCATACGGACTCCATCACGGTTCCAGAGCCACCAACGGCGGTTTTGTTGGTCACAACATTGCTGCTGGTTGCCCTTCGAATCCAATGGAGTACCGCCTCGACCTGACGCTTCTTTTTCACAAAAACAACCACTAAACGTGGTTTGAATTTATTTCCCGCAACCAGCTAAATCAGTCAAGCCTGAAAAGAGGCCCCTACCCATCACATCAATCCGGCAATAGGGTTACCGTGATAAAGTTTGTGTGGTTGGCCCGCTACATCCTTCCAGGTAACAGACGAGGGAATACCTAGTGCGTGATAAATCGTAGCCGCCATGTTTTCGGGTTTTTGGGGACTGGAGGCGGGATAGGCTCCATCCTTATCAGAAGACCCGATCACATTCCCACCCCGAACCCCTCCGCCTGCCAAAAACAGACTTTGAACAGCTCCCCAATGGTTGCGGCCCGGTCCGTGAAAAGCCTCATGCGTCGACAGCTGTGGAGTACGTCCAAATTCCCCCGCCATGACGATTAACGTTTCTTCCAGCAAGCCACTTTCTTGTAAATCATCCAACAAAGCAGACAATGCCTGGTCGGTAGGCGGAAAAAGCTTGTCCTTTAACCGTGGAAAAGCGTCTCCGTGTGTGTCCCAAGTTTCGTTGTTACCAAGGTTGACCTGGACCAGGTTGACACCAGCATTGATCAGCCGATAAGCCATCAACAATGACCAACCAAAACTATTCGCTCCATACCGGGCCTGAGTTTTTGCATTCGCTCGCGTCACATCAAACGCTTGGCGAACCTTGGTATTTCCCAGCATGGAAACAACCCGCTGCCGCTGGAAATCGTAGCTTTGTACTTCAGCTGACTGTTCAAGATTTTTCCGTTGAACATCAATCGATTTTAGAACATTCAAACGGTCGTCAAGACGGGAAAAATGCATTCCATCTGACAGTTTTAAATTAGGAGCCTGGTAGACCCGTCCATCGACTTCTTGGGGAGGATCCTTGGACAAATTGGGAAATGTGTACTCCGGATAAGCACCTCGCCAAAATGGATTACCATAAGGCGACGCTTCGACGAAAAAAGGGTCCCGATGACGTCCCATTAATCCGCCATAGTTGCCTGGTATTACGCCGCCTGACCAATGCACGAGTCGCTCAGGCAATACAATCGCGGGGGGCAAATTATTCGTACGCGACGGCAAGCTGGCACCGACAAGAGAAGCCAACGAAGGCCAATCCGTAGCTCTCGGCATACGATCCCCGCGAAATCCCGGCGACGGCACGGAGCGACCGGTGAGCATAAAATAATGACCAACCGTATGGCTGTTGGTAGGATGAGTCAAGGAACGAACCAAAGCCCAATGCTCACTGCGTTTTGACAATTCGGGCAAGTGCTCGGAAATCTGAATGCCCGGCGTAGCGGTCGAAACAGGATTAAACTCGCCTCGAATCTCGACCGGGGCATTCGGCTTCAGGTCAAAACTCTCATGCTGGGCCAACCCACCGGAAAGAAAAATATAGATGCATGACTTGGCCGAACCCCCCAACAACGGCTTCGTTTCCGGCGTCGCAGCCCGTAAAGCCTGCACATGGTTGGTACCGAGACCCAACAAACCAACCGCTCCGATCTGAATCGCGGTGCGACGGGGCATAATGGGGTGTGACAACGGGCATTGACTCATGGAAATCCTCCGCCTCACTTTGCCAAGTCTTGTTAAAGTCTAACACAAACCGGTTTCGCTATAAACCAGAATATCAGATTCCCTCAGATGCCTGTTTCGGCTCAAGGAGCCAGACTCGGTTTCGGCTCAAGGAGCCAGACTCGGTTTCGGCTCAAGGGGCCAGATTCGGTTTCGGCTGAGGGCCTCGGGTCGTACCAATGTGTTTGATCGGAATTGACTTTGCCTTCGGTGTCGTCCCAGGTTTTCATGCCCGCCAATCAACAACGCTGTCACCCGTTGGTCGTGTTCCCGACGGGCGAAACGCTCGACCACTGGGTTGATAACAAATCGTGGCCAAATGGGGCGTCTCGACACGTTTACCCTGGTGACCACGAGAAATCATGGCGGCTTCCAAAACCCCAGTCACCAGATAAGTCCTTTCAACCGGGTTCGGCAATGTCCCACTAAGCAGAAAATTTTCGATATTACGGCCAAGGTAGCCAAAAGCAGAATGGATTGATTTTTTATCGATGTGGTATTCAAGCGCATTGACAACCTGCCCCGTCTGCTCAGCATAAGCATGTTTGCGAACATAACCGTCACCGAGCATCAATATCGTGGCCTGGAGACCATCGACATACTCAATCAGAAATACATGGGGATCCTTCACCTTGGCAGGTTCAAGGTGTCCGGGCCCGTCTACAATTTTCTCCATCGCCTGGTTAGCCAATTCCATGGACCAGCGGCCATCTCGGGCCGCCTGCCAAACATCATCGCCATAGAGGCACTGAACACTACGAACACCGGTTTCGCCGCCTCGCCGCCTCTCCACCTGTGACTGCAGAACCTCCAACGCATGAAAACCGTAACGCTCCACCATGTGGAAACCAATGACCAGGGCCTGGTCAATGGGCTCGCCCAATGCATGTTCAAAGTTAGGGTTCCGCCAAATGACAGGCAGTGCCGACGCTGCCCAAAATGGGATCTTTCTTTCGACGGCCGTTTCGTACATGAACGTCGCGTGGTCCCATCGGTAAGACAGGTGCTTGTCGTTATAAATCGGAATAGGACGCTTCGCGTTGATCAACACTGCCGTGATCTGTTCGAACATATGCCGCCGAGGCGTCATTTCCTGGCCCAGTTCGGTCTTCGGATAGTCACCGTGTTCGCCAATCAATAACACGGCATCGACGGCTAAGTCCTCCCCTCCCAATGTCAACGTTTCCCGTATGCTCTCGTACAAGGGAATAGCGTATTGATGGGCCAATTGATGGCCTATATCGTCCTCATGGACCTGTGCGATATGCATGGAAGCAATTTCCATGCGAGGTGGCAGCAGGCCGTCATCCGTCGGAAAGCCATGGAGAAATTTACTAATCACCATGTCCGCATGGCTCTTAGGAAAATAGGAAGTCACAATCGCAGCTATCTTCTTCTTGACCGCCTTGCCAGTGTCACGATCAATGGATTCCCCCGAAACAGTCACCGGCTTCTCCACAGCACTTAAAAACACATCTGCAGTGTCTGAGCTCGAGAGCGTACCGGTTGTTTTCAGTGGCTCTCCAGCACGTAACAAGAAAGAGGGATGTATGCCACAACTACCCAAGTATAACAAAAACATACTGACAACACGCATACTTCGTTTCATCATCATATCCTCTCACACCTACAAACATGATTGCGCCACAAAACCATTTACCTACTCATCATCTGCCATAAAAGACACGTCGTTCGATTTTATCAGGATGTGCATGGAAAACAAATCCGCATCCGTTGACACCACCTACTTGTTTTGACCGGCTGTTCATGCGATAGATTTCTCCATCAAAACAACACGGATCCTAGATGTCGGAGCCAACGCATCCGGAAGTCTCTTCCATCTCCTGCGTTCCTCGTGGCAGCCGTTCGAGTATCCATTGTCTCGAAACAAAGCGTCGCAGCAATGCACGGAATACCTTGCCCACCGCAACAGCTTCCTGCGAATCGAGATTTGGCTCCGAAACCTTATCACCTGCCTTGGACTCGCCAAAGTGAAAACCATTCCATGACAAAACCACCTTCCAGCCAGAATCCAAGGCCGTCGCGTTCACGCGATCTGCGATACGCATGGCCCACAGCACGCCAAACGTGTCCCGAAAATCAATCCAAACCCGGTTGAGGCCGTTGGCAGGCGACGACCGTCGCGGTAACCGTATCACGACAAATCCTATCGCCAATACCGCACCAACCAGACTTGCCAAGCGAATTCCCGTTTCCGAAGGAGCAGACCACAGGGGCAAATATTTCCCCAACAACCCCCATTGCGAAAGCAGCATCAACATCGCCGCAAAGCCGTACCTTGTAGGCAAACTATTGACCGTGCCAACGACCAACAGGATTACCATGAACCAGCTTTGAATTCCGGACACATAAAATTCCGTTCGCCCTAAAATGATTACTTGAAGTGCGGGTAACGAAAGAACGCCCCATAGCGAAAACACAGCAAACTGCCACACCTGGTCCTGAGGCCGCTTGGCACCCAGCAGTGCCATCGCCGGACAAAAAGTCGACACCGATGCAATAAACCGTAATGCCTGCATAGAGGCCGAACTCCTGGCAAGATAGGTTAGTCCAACATAGACCTCCACACTTGCTACGGTGACCAGACAAATCATGGTCCATATCCAGGCATGTACGATCGTTGTTTGTCGAATGGATTTCACTCGTAACAACAGCAGCAACAGGCCAACGGTTGCCAACCCCGCTGCCAAACCGGCATGAACTGTCCCTTGTTGAATTCCCTGCACCACGTCCATTATCCGTTGAGTCCCTACAAGATTCACCTTCTGGATTCAGCTGGAACCATCGTACCAAAGTGGTCCAGATCTACCAATCTATAGCGTTTTCAATACCTTGGTGGTAAAGAAAAATAAATGGCTGTTTTACAGACAGGTATTATCCACGTCCCGTGAGGATGCTTCACAACGATCGCGAGCTTTGTCAGTTATCCCGCGCTACGTCAGTTGGGAAATCAACAGAAATATCACGCCAAACCGAAGATGCTAGCAAATCCACGAATTTGTGAAATCAGCTACAGACGGAGCATTAACCATGACGATCCTATTCAATACAACCGAACCGGGAATACGGAACACGAAAGTGTTCTGTTTCAAGATAGAGGTCGTGGTATTGGAGACGGAGCGACATACCACGACCTTTTTTTACTGAAGTACAATTTTCAGCCGGAACTAGAAGCGATTTTCTTTCGTCAGCCAACGAATATCAGATTCGTGAGGCACTATCACTGCGCCGGAGACTGCACTGGAATTGAACAACAGGCACACCCTGGATACGATTTCAAAACCAAAGTGTAACCAGGCTCAACCATCTCATCGGCATAGAACCGTACTACCAGCCATTGCTTAACGCATCCCGCGATTGGCCATTTGTCTTCCTAACCACGAAATGTACAAACGCTGGGCCTAGATATTAAATTCGATTGAGTAACTCCTCGGCATCCGTCCGATACGGAAACGGAGTATTGGAATCTACGAGCCGCTGCAAGAGTTGCCTGGCAACCTCGGAACGCCCTGCATCGTTTAAAATCTTTGCTGCAAAATAAGTCGCTTCTGTACCCAGGCGGCCCCCCGACACTGCCCGCTGAATAGCCTGCCCTGCTTCGTTCGTTCTGCCCAGACGGTCAAGCACCCAACCCAGAGTCACTAATGATTCTCGCACCTGAGCCTGTTTTATATCCATGTTGCCACGTGTCGCCAGGCGTGCCCATTCGAGAGCTTGGGCTTGTTTTCGTTGGTCCTCTGTCTGCTCGACGAGTGAAAGAGCGAGTTGCAAAACGACGGTAACATTATTGGGGGCCAAAGCATGTGCCGCACGAAATGCGGATTCCGCCGTCGTATAATCGCTTTCATACCGTCCCAACAGTCCCTGCAACAACATGGCATCCAACGAATTGACATCGATCTGCCGGGCTGCATTGGCACACTGCTTCGCTTCCGGAATGGCACCAATACTGACATACATCTGACCGGCTTCCAGTTGTACCTTCAAATCGTCGGCACCCCGTTCTACTGCCTTGGCAAGCAATTGCCTGGAATTCGACCGTTTACCATCTTGCTCGTAAAGCCGTGCCATATTGATCTCGGGCCGCGTAACCTGATTGTCTAATTCATAGGCTTTCCGATAAGCGGCATAGGCGTTACTCTGCCCCTGCTTGCTTCCTGCAAGCAGTTTGTAATGAACTTTTCCCAGGCGCAAATGAGGTACTGCCGCGTTGGGCGCAAGCTCTGCCCAGGCGGTCAAACGGTTTTTTGCTGCCGACCAATTTTCACGTGCCTCAGCGACGATCGCTGCACCACCGTACGCACGCGATTGAAGACTATTTTTTCGAAAAGCATTTTTTGAATATTTGTCACACAATTCAATCGCTTTGGCATAGGCAAGACCAGCCTCGGTAAAGCGAGATTGGTTCCTCGCCAAATCAGCGAAAATAACATAGGCCTCAGGGTCGTCTGCGTAAGTCTTGACAGCATTTTCCAGAGAAGACCGCATCGCATTAATTTGGTTGATCGACCCATACAGCTGGGCCATCATCACATCACCAGGCGGTAGATTGGGCTTACTTTCCGCGGTCGCTACCAACAAGTCGCGGGCCCCTTGAAAATCGTTTTGCTGGAACGCGGCGATCGCGTCGGTAATCTCAACAAACTCTGACGCAACAGGGTTTTCAATGGCTGAGCCCAAGAGACGTTCCACGGTTAATTGCCCGCTGGCATACTGTCCAAGGCCAAGAACAGATACCAATGCGGTCACGACACACATAAAACGAACGCACGATTGACAAGGAATGTTCCGTTGCTGAGAGATCATGATCTTATCAAACCCTTCCTAGCTGGCCTGGGACGTATGAGTTAATGAACAATCTGTATCACTTGGTTATCATAAATGTATTTTAGCTGATTTTGGCGCGACCACCCACGGGCAATGCATTTGGCGGCACAAAATCTCGCAACGTGCCGTGATAATCGTTACAACCGGCGTAGT
>CAYMUR010000055.1:14339-35278 GCA_964393615.1 uncultured Pirellulaceae bacterium | reverse complement strand
CGGGAATGATGACGTGCCAGACGCTTTAAATTCGTCGTAAACATCGGCGTGATTTTCAGCAAGGTAAGTTGCCGTGGCACGGGACTGTTGTACACCAATCAATTCCGCACCGATAAAACCAACGCAGAGCATGCCAGACGCTCCTAGGGCGCTCATAGCAACCGCACCGCATTGGGGGTAGCGTTCTCCGGCAACTGCCAACATTGTCGGCCATAAGAATGCTTTGCCTAGAGAGTACAGGGTGGCGGCGGCGAAAATCACAACGACACTGGTGATTTCGCTGCTGAGCCACCAGAGGCCGCAAATCGCCAGTAGTGAACTTGCAAATAAAAGACCGATCGGATTGATTTTGTGAGCAATGGGCCCCGCAAAGAAGCGTAGCGCAAACATCAGGAAAGAGGTGTAAATTAATACGATAACCGAGTTGTCGACTAAGTTCTCCATCAAACGCGTTTGCCATGAATCAACGCCGAGCTCCATGTAACCGATCAAAGCGTGCATGATTAATAAAACTAAAAAAGGAATCGACGCAAAGCAACTGAATAGTGTGGCAAACTCAACCTTACCGCCCTGTGAGACGGTATCAGGAAAAACTTCCTTGATGGTGATGACGAGAAGAAATATCAGGACGATGGAGTAAGTGGTGAGTGCGTAATGCCAGGGGATTTCGGTGATCCAGGCGGTATCGTTTTGAAGGCACGCGGCCAGGATCCCTCCCACAATCAAGCCACCTGGCCAACCCGCATGTAAGATGTTGAGGTAGTGCGTTTGATTTTCCGGGTAGATTTGTCCGATCAATGGATTGATGACCCCTTCGTAAAGCCCGGCACACACGGCAAACAGAAACACGCTCCAATACAATAAGGTGGTTACTTTTTCCGTTGCCACCTCAGCGCCCAAGGACTCGTTCCATTCTGCGTGCCAGCCGGGGGCTAAAAGCAACATCACGGCACTCAATAAATGCAGTCCTACGGCAATCAACAAAAGCTTTTTGTATCCAAAGAATTCAACAAGCAAACCACCGAAGAAAATAAAAAGGCCGAAACCGAGAAACCCAGCCCCCATGATCATGCCAAACGTGGACGAGGTAATGTTGAACTCTGTTGCCCAGGCTGGCCCACTGGCCGCACGCGTTGCAAATCCGACGCCTGCGGATACGAGTGTTAAAAAACTGGCCCACAATAATTTCGAGCGATTCGACTGCATTGTGTTCTCCACAGAATAGTCTTTGGGCAATTGTTAACGTTGCGGTCAGTGATGATTTTTCTGATTTGTTTGGTGGCAGCAGGAAATAGAAGAATGATTTGTCGATCGCTTGTCCAGCAAAGTGGAAGCGGTGCGGATGACGGATGAATTCTTTTTTCGGTGAGTTTAGCACGTGGGTGCTAAGTGTCGTCCAGCAAAGGCGTTGAGTATAGCGATTGTCGACCTGAAGTAAACAGCGATTGCGTTGTCACTTAGTAGCCAGGACGTTCTCGGAGCGACTGGCGCGGATCGGGCGACCATGGATAGGATTGGAAAGACAGTGGTTTTACAGCTGTAAATCTCTCGAAGGTGCCAGTGGGGTTTAGTAGTGGGCAAAGTGTTTCGAGTAATGATGGCAAAGAGCCACGGCGAGAGCGTCGGCGACATCGTCAGGTTCGGGAACCGTTGCCAGTTGCAGTTCCCGGGTGATCGAAAGCTGGATCTGCGTTTTCGTGGCTCGGCCATTACCGGTAATCAGTTTTTTTATATTGGTGGCGGCGTAATTAGTAACCGGTATTTGGTGCTCTGCCGCTGCCAGGCAAATCACACCGCGGGCATGCCCCATCAGGATGGCAGTTCGTGGCCGCTTGTAATGAGAATAGAGTTCTTCGATGGCCATGGCATCAGGGTGCAGGCTTTCGATAACCTCGTTGATTCCGGTGTGGATCTGATGTACGCGGTCGACTAACGGAGCACCGCGTGTTCCCCGCACGACACCTGCTTCGCATAGCTTGATGCGATTGTGCTGTATGTCGATGACCCCATATCCTGTCACATTCAACCCAGGATCGATACCAAGAATGCGGTAGGTTGAGTCGTCATTTCCGTTGACTGACATGCATGTCTCCATCCGCACGTGCTCAAGTCGAGGCAGGTGTTATTTTTCAAGTTTCCAGCCGGTACCGTCTTTTCGGTCCTCGAGTGTTACCCCTGCAGTAGTGAGGCGGTCGCGAATTTCATCGGCCGTGGCGAAATCTTTCTGAGAGCGGGCATTTTTCCGGAGATCAAGCAGTAATCGCATTAAATCATCCAGGAGCGTCTCATCGGCTCCACCTCCGACCGCCCGTGACGGACGAAGGAACAGGCCTAAAATAGCGGATAATTCACGCAGTGTTTCTGATCCGCGAAGAAACGACGAGAGAGACTGTGCGTTGCGCTGCTCCACGTCTTCGAGTTGCTGGTCGTCAATGAATTTATTTAACGCCGATAGCAATTGAAACAGGTCACTGGTTGCCGCGCCGGTGTTGAAATCGTCATCCATTTTTCTGAGAAAACTATCTCGTAGTCGTTTGACTTCGAGCAACAGCGAGTCGTCACCGGGCTGGAACTCACCTTCTTCTCGTTGTGCTATAAGTTTTCGAGTGTCGCTGCTGTCCGGTGTCAGGTAAAATCTTTGGCCGGTCACCCGTTCATAACGTTCGAAAAAGGTGGTGAATTTGTCGAGTCCCGTACCGGCTTCTGCGATGGCTTCGTCACTGAACACGATGGTACTGCGATAATGCGTACGGAGCAGGAAGAACCGGATCCGGTCTCCACCGTGCTGTGTGATCAGGTTTCTTAAGCCTCCCGCTCCTTGCGAGCGGCTCATCTTTCCAGCCGCGGCAGTTTCATCAGATTCGACAGCTGTTTTTGCTGCATGTTCACGGTCCGCCCGGCCTCCCAGCTTGCCTGCCGTTTCGGCCCGTAACAACCCGTTGTGCACCCAATATTTGGCCATCGGTTTTTCATGGCAGCATTCGCTTTGGGCAATTTCATTTTCGTGGTGAGGAAACATGAGGTCCAATCCACCACCATGAATATCGAATGTTTCCCCGAGGATCTCATGGCTCATGGCGGAACACTCGATGTGCCAGCCTGGCCGGCCATTTCCCCAAGGACTGTCCCACATTGGTTCTCCCGGTTTGGCAGATTTCCAAAGCGCGAAATCACTCGGCGACCGTTTTTTCGCCGCCGCTTCTCCGCCTTCTCCCTGTTGGTCGTCTGACCGGCGATTGCTTAATTTGCCGTATGACGAGTCGCGAGCCACGTCGAAAAACACATCTCCGTCCGCTTCGTAGGCAAATTGTTTTTCAATTAAGCTGGCGATAAACTTGATAATCCCATCCATATTGTCGGTGGCACGTGGCATGTGCGTGATTTGGTCCACACCGAATGCCAGTAGATTAGCGCAGTAGTCCATCGTCATCTCCGTGGCGACCTGGTACATCGGAATACCACGCTCTTTGGACTGGGCAATCAACTTGTCATCGACGTCCGTAATATTGACAACCCACGTTACTTCGTATCCACAATAAGTGAGATAACGCTTGATACAGTCGAAAATGACAGGCCCAACCATATGCCCAATGTGAGATTCTTTGTAGACAGTAGGGCCACATAAATAGATTCCGACTTTGCCGGGGACGACCGGTACAAAGGGTTCTTTTTCCCGAGTCAACGTGTTGTAGATGTGAACATTGGAAATCGTCTCAGACATGGCGGTCGATTTTTGTTTTTCAATCGTTGTTGACATAAATAATAGGTATTTAAATGGTGGAGTGGTTGGTCGAAGTAGATCAAGATTTCACGTAATACAGTAAGGCAACACACTGTGCCATCATGACTTCTTCTTTTCCTATGGGACCGGAATGTTCACCTGTTTTCGCTTTGATACCAACTTGATCAACAGTAATTTTCAGGATTTCAGCAATGCGTTGTTGAATGCTCGATTTAAATGTCAATAACTTGGGACGTTGGGCAAAAACAATACAGTCCAGATTGCCAATTTCAAATTGGTGCTCACGAACACGTTGCATGGCCTGTCGCAACATGTCGGCTGAGTTACGACCACGATGGGTCTCATCATCGTCGGGAAACATTTCCCCGATGTCACCTAGTGCGGCAGCGCCCAACAGTGCGTCTGTGACAGCATGCAATAACACGTCGGCATCACTGTGGCCAACGAGATGCCGGTTGTGTGGAATATTGACCCCTCCCAGCAGTAGTGGTCCACCGTTGTCGAGTCGATGCGTGTCATGGCCGATACCTACTCGAATCGTATCCCCGCCTCCTTTCAAACTTTGTACGAGTTGATGCTGTTTACAGGTGGCTGAAATTATATCTCAATGGTGTACGAGCGACAATGTAAAAGTAGTTTTGCTGTGAATACCACGGGTTTTGCGATATTTCCTATCAGGCGTTTCACGTGACTGCCAAGTTTTCGCATGATTCTTGTAGGTATTTTGTCACCGCAGATGATTGCTGACGGTGGAGTGGTATTTCACTCCGGCGAATGTTCTCCACAGGTGAAATTTGGATTTTCCCCAGCCGTCAGTGAGGGTAGTCAAATGGTGGAAATCGCATCAAACTGGGGGGATTTCCTTAAATTCGGGGGTATTTTTAATGGAAGACGCCGGGCAATGCTGCAAGGTGGGTATCGAGAATGCCCGGCTCAACTATAATCGGCACGTCATGCCAGTCATTGAAATTCAAAAACTCGCGAAGACTTACCGTGTCTATCAGAAAAACGAAGGGTTGCTGGCATCGCTGCGCGGTCTGTTTCACCGTGAATATCGTCAAGTCGAGGCAGTACAGGCCATTGATTTGACGGTGGATCGAGGGGAATTTGTCGCATTTCTGGGACCCAACGGTGCGGGAAAGACGACAACGCTCAAACTATTATCCGGTGTCATCAATCCGACGAGCGGCGGGGCTACGGTTTTAGGACACGTACCCTGGAAACGTGATAACGAATATCGACGTCGTTTTGCCTTGGTAATGGGCCAAAAGAACCAGCTCTGGTGGGATCTGCCGGCCAACGAATCATTTCGGTTGCACCAACAAATATACCGTATCCCGCTTGCTGATTTTCGCCGTACGCTGGACGAACTGACACAGCTACTAAACGTGCAATCACTCCTTGGTCAGCCGGTGCGGGAATTGTCGTTGGGGGAAAGAATGAAAATGGAGCTGATCGCTGCTTTGCTCCATTCTCCTGACGTGCTTTTTTTGGATGAGCCAACCATTGGGCTGGACGTTGTTGCACAACACAGCATTCAGCAATTCTTAAAGCAATATCAGCAGGACCGCCAAATTACGATTTTACTTACCAGCCATTATATGAAAGATGTTGCAGCTTTGTGTCAACGTGTTGTCGTGATCGCCCAGGGACGTATTAAATACGACGGTTCCCTGTCAGGTATCATTGATGGGTTTAGCGGTCACAAGATCGTCACACTGGCCTTTGCCGAGGACCAGGTCCCTGCGGACTTGGAGGTTTACGGTGAAGTGCTGGAAATGATTGCGCCAAAAGCCAGGCTGCGGATTGCCCGTCCGGATGTTACCCAGGCCCTGGCTAAGATATTGGCGCGACATTCCGTGGAAGATGTGAGTGTCGAAGACCCACCATTGGAAGACGTCATAGCGGACGTTTTTTCCTCATTAACGTGACTCCTCAGATACAATCTATGTACGCACTCGCCGTTAGCTGGTGGACGATTTTTCGCATTGCGCTGGAGGAACGCCTTGTCTATCGAGGTGATTTTGCGTTGGGAACTTTGATGCGATTTTTGCCCATCATTACGCAGATTTTTCTGTGGAAGGCGATTTATGAATCGTTGGGTGGGCAGGCCAAGGTTGCCGATTACACGTACCCCGATATGGTTGCTTATTACCTGTTAACGATGGTGGGGCGTGCTTTTTCCAGTATGCCGGGGTTGGCTTCGGGGGTTGCCCGCCAGATTCGTGACGGGGAGGTGAAAAAGTTCCTCATACAACCGGTCGACATGGTTGGATTTCTATTAATCAGCCGAGTTGCTCACAAGCTGGCCTATTATTCAGTTGCGTTATTTCCCTTCGTTTTCGTGTTCTTTTTGTGTCGATCGTATTTTACCGCCGGTTGGCCTGAATGGGATGTGCTCGCCGCCTTCGTGGCTTCGTTGGTGCTTGGTTTCCTGCTAGGCTATTTCCTCGAAGTCTCGATTGGACTCAGCGGATTCTGGTTTTTGGAAGTCAGTTCGTTGTTATTTGTCTACATGTTATTAAGCTTTTTTCTCTCGGGCCATATGTTTCCGCTGGACATGTTACCATCCCCCTATCAGCAGCTTGTTGATTTGTTGCCGTTAAAATATCTGGCGTATTTCCCGGCTGCCGTGTTGCTGGGGAAAATTGATAGTGCTGATCTCGGACGTGAAATTGGTTTGGAAGCGTGCTGGTTGATATTTTTTATCGTTCTCAGCCGTATTCTCTGGAATCGGGGTACCCGACACTATAGTGGATTTGGTGGATAAGACATGGTGAATGAGTTGGTAGTGTTGCCAATTGCAACAAGGCAGGCAGGCGGTAGGCCCCTATAATGACTGAGCGACCATCTTACCGGCGAGTATTTCTCACCTTTGCCCACAATAGCTTGGTGCGGGATATGGCGTTCCGCTTCAATTTCATACTTCAGTGCGTGTCATCTATCTCGTGGACGCTGATGAACCTGGGGTTTTATCTCATCGTGTTTCACCATTTACAAAGCCGCCCCTTGGCGGAGTCTAGTGGGTGGCAACAATTTGAATTTTTTGTGTTTCTGGCGACAACCTGGATTGTGTTCAGTTTGATTCAAGCTTTTTTTATGCCGAACGCGCAGGAATTCAGTGAACTGATCCGTACTGGCAACCTGGATTTTGCACTGTTGAAACCGATCGACACTCAGTTTTTAATCTCGTTTGCCAAAGTCGACTGGTCAGCATTGGCGAATTTCGTGATGGGAATAATTTTGTTGGTGTACAGTCTCTGCAAGTTGACAGGCCAGTCGGAGAACCCGTTGCAACTGACACCCCTTATGGTATTGCTCTATGTGTTTTACGTTGGTTGTGGGTTGGTAATTTTGTATAGTCTCATGATTACCTTGTCGGCAACTAGTATTTGGTTGGGTCGTAACCAGTCACTTTATGATTTCTGGTTTTACATCACAAATTTTTCCCGTTATCCGATGGAGATTTATGCCCGTGGCTGGGGCTGGTCTTTGTGGGGGCTGTTTACGTTTGTCGTACCTATTCTGGTAGTGATTAACGTACCGGCACGTCTGCTGGCCCAACCGTTACGCGCAGCGGATGGGAATGCTTGGTGGGAATTGCCGTTGGCAGGATACGCGATTGTAGCCACCATAGCCTGTATCCTTGTGTCGCGGATTGTGTTTACGAAAGCGTTATTGAGCTATCGCAGCGCCAGCAGTTAACGGCGTTGAGCGGGAGGAAAATAAAAACATGAAACTCGCGTTTAGCAGCAATGCCTACATGCATTTTTCCATCGAGGAAACAATTCAAAAAATTGCACAACTTGGTTACCGGGGCATAGAGGTTTTGGCGGACGTACCACACGCTTGGCCTGCAGGCCTGCTTCCCGAACGCAAAGAATCGATCAGACAGCATTTAGAAAAGTACGATTTGGAAATATCTAATATCAATGCCTTCATGATGAATGCCGTGGCAGATCCACGTCAACCGTATTGGCACCCTGGCTGGACTGACCCCGATCCGCATTATCGCGCGATCCGCCGGGAACATACCAAGCGTGCGTTAAAACTTGCAGCAGAAATCGGTGCACCTACCGTGACGACAGAACCGGGTGGTTGGCTGACGCCTGATCAAAGCTGGGAGCGTGCTGCCGACATTTTCTATGATGAGATCATGCCCTGCATTGAAGTTGCCGAACAAGAGCAGGTTCGTCTGTTGATCGAGCCGGAACCTGAATTGATGATCGAACGTTTTGATCAGTATCTTGAATTCGCTGACCGTCTGGATTCAACTTGGATCGGGCTTAATTTTGACATTGGCCATGCGTTTTGTGTTGGGGAAGATCCGCAGGACTGGGTGGAACGGATGGCTGAACACACGGTCCATTATCATTTTGAGGACATCGCAGCTTCGCGCGTTCATCAGCACCTGATTCCCGGTCGCGGTGCGATCGACTTTGCGGCAACGCTCCAGGCTGTGGCCCGCACGCAATATACGGGGTGGTTGACCGTTGAACTGTATCCGTATATCGAAAATCCGGACGAAGCAGCTGAAGAAGCACACCAGTTTCTTACGCGACAGCTGTCGGAATTGTCCTAAATGGAGACAAGAAAAAGAGCATGGACTTTGCAGCACCACGTGTCTCGATGTGGAAAGCGTATCTACAACTGTTTCGGATTTCTAACCTACCGACAGTGGTGGCGGACATTCTCGCCGGGGCTTTGCTGTCCCACAGGGTAGTTGGTGACTGGTCGTTGTTTTTTTTGACACTGCTTTGTTCCAGCTTGTTGTACCTGGCCGGTATGGTGTTGAATGATTACTACGACGTGGAGCAGGATCGTCGCGAAAGGTCAGAGCGGCCGTTAGTATGTGGAGCGATCGATATTCGCTGGGCTGGTCGGCTCGGTTATCTCCTGCTGGGAGCAGGGATTTTGGTCGGTTGGTTGGCTGGCTATTATGGTTTTGTTGCCAGTCAGACGGCGTATGCATGGCGGCCTGGCGCCTTGGCAACGGTGTTGGCAGGGTGCGTGGTTGCTTATGATGGTTGGCTAAAAAAGACCGCGATAGGTCCTGCCTGTATGGGTTGCTGCCGCTTTTTGAATATTTTACTGGGTGCCAGTGCGGCCACGAGTGCATCAACAAGTGACTCGGTTTTTTTGATTTATTTTGAGCCGGCGCAACTCGTAGCGGCGGGCGCGATTGGCGTGTATATCCTGGGAGTTACGTTGTTTGCACAGACGGAAGCTCGGGACAGTAGTCGCTGGCGACTATTTTTGGCTACCTCCTTGATTGTTTTCGGCATCGGCTTATTAGCTGTTTATCCAGGGTGGCTGCCTCGCGAAGACCTTTCCATCCGTGCCAGCCGAGTCCCGTTACTTGCGAGTGTTATCGGCCTACTTATTACCTGGAGATGTTTGCGATGTATCCCCCAGCCAACTTCTGCCAATGTGCAAGTTGCGGTGAAAACGTGCTTGTTGTCGTTGATTATTCTCGACGCAGTGATCGTTCTGGCGGTTGCCGACGTGTCGTATGTCGTTGGCATCCTTGGGTTGCTCGTCCCGAATCTTGTCCTGGCCAGATGGATTTCGAGTACTTAGCAATGGAGGACATTCGTCTTCTAGAGTGCATCAACTAGGTTGGTTAATGCACAGCGGCTGAAATGGGGCTGAGGCAAAAAGATTGGCTATTGATTACATCCTTCTATGCGGTCTGGAACCTTAAAGTTTGAGCTTTGCTGGAAAAACTCGATGGGGTTGTCCAGTACGATTCGGCGAATGAGTTGTTCTGCGTGACCGCGACGTCGCATTTCCATAATGAAATCCGGCACCGCTGTTGGTTTCGAGGGGCCCCAGTCTCCTGCTGAATTCACGAGTAAGCGGTCCGGTCCATAAATCTCGACAATATCAACAGCGCGTTGAGGGGTGCATTTACTAACGGGGTAAAGTGTCATGCCAGCCCAGAATCCGGCTTCGAGGACCGCACGGACAGTGTGTTCTTCGACGTGGTCGACCAGTACACGTTGCCGATTGAGACGTTGGTCACTGCACAACATGTCCAGAATCATGCAAGTTCCAGGATATTTGTCTTGCAAATGAGGTGTATGGATCAAGATCGATTGGTCATGTTTTACTGCCAGGTCAATATGTTCCAAAAAAACGGTTGCTTCATTTTTAGTGTTTTTGTTCAGTCCAATCTCACCAATTCCGAGGACACCGGGATGATCGAGCAATTCCGGAATGATCTTCAGTACTTGTCGTGAGAGCGTCACGTTTTCAGCTTCTTTGGCGTTGATACAGAGCCAGGTATAGTGGCTGATGCCCGATTGTGCGGCCCGTCGCGGTTCGAAATCAGTAAGCTGAAAAAAATAATCTCGAAAGCTTTCGACACTACCCCGATCAAAACCGGCCCAGAAAGCGGGCTCACTGACGGCAACACAGCCCATGCGTGCCAACGTTTCATAATCGTCGGTCGTGCGGGAGATCATATGAATGTGCGGATCGATGTAGTACATGACGTGTCTAATGGAACCTAGTGGTGATCGAATAACACGAAAAGAATAAGGGCAGGTTAAGTGGAGGAATTGTTCAGCCCGAATTCGCTGCGCCAATCAGGTTGATACGACAAGGAAAAAATTAGCTGAATCTGTTCGGCACGGTCTCCCGTGTTATCGGCAAGTATTGCTAATGCGTGTTGAATATCTTGGGTCCGAGGATCTTCTTTAATAGATCCGGTTGCCCTGTCCAACCGATCTAGTGCGGCAGCCAGTTCAAGTAGCTTGGCGCGCGTTTCGAGGAATTCGCGGTCCAAAATGTCTTGGGCAGAAGATGATGCGCTCATGGTTTCAATATTGGTTTGGAATTCAGTCGCGGTGTAGGAAATTAGTAGTAGCTGTATTTGATAATCTGGGACCACCCGTGTGTAGTGGTTGACTGGTTACCCTTTAACAGTTCCCGCAATGGGTGTCGAAAAAAGTGGCGTACGATCTTGATGTGGTTGGCTGGATATGGTTGGTTTGCGAACCAATTCCAGTGTCACGTTATGGAGCCAGAATTGCAACCACAGAACGTGTAATTTGTGCGGATTAATCGGGTTATAGAGAGTGGATGCCCTGTCGAGGCTGGCCTGCAACGGATTCAACTGGATTCGGCTAAATCCAAGGCTAGATTTGTTAGGGCGTTGTGGTGCACGGACATTCATGACTATCAGGGAATGTATCCTGTGAGTGACGGCTGGGAGATAACTTGGAATCAGTTGGCCAATAGCCAAAACGAAACGGCCGATAGTCTTCTGGTATGGCTGTTGGATGCCAATGACCCACTGGTTGTGCAGCGTGCGGTCGAAATACTACTACAACGCCGCAGCAAGGCTGGGTTCTGTGCGTTACTGCGCCGTTGGCCGAAATTAGATCTCGGAATCAAAGAGTTGGTACGGTTAGGACCAAGTCGTTTGCTGGGGACTTTGCGGGATGCTGTTGTAAGCAATGATCCTTGGTTGTTCGAAAATGCCTGCCAAGCTGCGTGTTATTTACATGAATATGACATGATTCCTGCTTTAATTACCGTTGCCGAAGAAGCGGCCAATGAGAATGGCAAGTTGGCCGCCAAAACGGTTTTTGAATTGAGCAGATTGTTTCACGATGAATTAGCGAAGCCACGTGATTACACGAATTGTTGCGATCCACAGTTGGTCCGTGGTCGATTGCTCAGCAGTCTGGAAAATTCCGTGAATCGCTTCCGTAAGCATTCTCGGCAAGATTTAGTAGCTGCTTTTCTCTGCCTGGTCAGACGTGACGACATTTTACTTGATCGTTTACTCAGTGATCCTCACGATCCCGCGTACTTGTGTGTGATCGACCAGTTGACGCACAGTACACAAGTGAGTGTGATCCGGTTGTTACTTAGTTTTTTGGACACGATGCGTCTCACTTCGTCAGTCATCAATATTGTTTCACGAAGATCTGACACGGTATTTATTGAAAGTCTACTGACGAAGCTTCAAGAACCATTGTCCAAGACGACACTTACTAATTTGAAACGGGTAGAAAACATTGCTTGGGTCACGAATTTTGGTTTCCTTGCTGAGCTCGATGGCGAGCAGCAAGCGGCGCTGATGCGACTAGTGCTCGCATCGGGAATGAAACAGTCGGTGTCGTTCTTGATCGTGAATTATTTGTTAGAGGATGGTAAACAGGAGGGACGTGTGGCTGCAGCCCAAGCCCTGGATGGTTTTCACGGCAGTGTGGCCAACCACCTTGCTTTACGGGCAATGTCAGACCCTGCTCCGGCAGTCCAGGTACATGCTATTCACCAAATAAGGCAACGCAATATTTCAGACGCAATGACCCGCTTGCTCGATTTTGTCGACAGCGATCACGAGTTGGTAAGAGAAGCGGCGCGATCTTGTCTCCCAGAATTAAGTTTTGAACGTTATTTAGCCTCTTTTGCGGCGATGGGCGATGCGGTACGCCAGAATGTGGGATCGCTCGTTTTTAAGGTGGATCCAGACGCACTTCGAAAACTCGTCACAGAATTGAGTTCGCCTGTCCGTTCACGTCGATTACGAGGCCTACAAGTTGTACAGGCGACGGAAAAAAGTGACTGTGTGGAAGGCCTGTTATTGGAATTGCTTGGCGACAGTGATCATTTAGTGCGAATCGAAGCTGTCCGCGCACTGCAATGGTCCACGACACCGCGTGCTCTCGTGGCACTTCAGAGGACGCAATTGGATCAGAGTGTTGCAGTGCAGGATGCTGTGAAAGATTCGCTTATCGCGGTTATTCGAAATGTTGGCACAACATCGGCTGCCGGTGTATGACAGGAGCAGCTTCTATGAACTATCCATTTCTATTGGGGCCTTTGGCTGATCAGTCAGGTTTGCTCCACATGGGCGACAGGTTTCGGGGTGGTGGTGAGGTCGTAGACGTCGAACAGCTCGCGACCTACGCGTTAGTATTTTCGGTACTTGCTCTTGTGTTGTGGCTCGTGATTGTAGGCAATAACATGTTTTTACGTTTCCGTCGGACCAGTACGCATATGCTATTTTGGGAGTTGTGCCGCGAGCATGAAATCGGTTGGAAAATGCGCTGGCAGTTATGGGTATTGGCGATGTCAGCGAGGATTGAACATCCAGCCCGGTTGTTCGTTGACCCGGAGTTAACGAGCAGTCAGGCACTGTCCACTTGGACCGATCGAGAGCGTCGGAAAATAGAAGGTATACGGCAGAAAATGTTTTCCTGAAGGAAACAGGTTGTCCCAGATCCCGGGGACCAGAAGGACAACGCGAAAGTTAGATGCTGCGAGGACTTCTGGGATTCCAATGTGTCGTTTTCTCCGACAGCGCCTCAGGCCAGCAATCCTTTGACGACCTGACCATGAACATCGGTGAGACGAAAATTCCGTCCTTGAAAACGATAGGTCAATCTCTTGTGATCCAGTCCCAACAGATGGAGAATGGTGGCGTTAAGGTCATGAACGTGAACCTTGTCCGTGACGACATGAAAACCAAAATCATCGGTGTCACCAAATGTGATGCCTGGCTTGATACCTCCTCCCGCCATGTAGATGCTAAATGCCTTCGGGTGGTGATCGCGCCCGTCGCCACGGTCGCCTTGGACCATTGGTGTCCGGCCGAATTCACCACCCCAAATGACCAGTGTGTCATCGAGCAGCCCGCGGTCCTTCAAATCACTAATCAGAGCTGCACAACCTCGATCGGTTGCCTGGCAGTTAGCTCTCAAGTCACCGTATTGCTGTGGCAGTGGCCAATTATATTCTAAGTTGAAAGAAAACACGATACAACAAATGCCTCGTTGCGAAATAGTGGTGGGAGTTATCTGCATGAACGGTTTCACATACAGCTGGGTATCGTACCCATTGCAGGCCACCGGTTTGTTTTTTGTCGATCAGCTGGTGACAGTGGGACCGACGTGGATTCCTCACAGGTGATACTCGAGGGTGCCGAACGACAGGATGGGGCAGAAAATATGGGTCGGCGATTCCAGCTTTGGCAGCACGAGCAAGGCAGGCAGTGCAATGAGTTTCTGGAAAGACTGATGGACAAGCAAGAAGGTGGTTTGAAAAGCGGTGAAACTCAGTGCAGACGTGTTGCCTTTTCGTTATTCAGCATTGCCTGGATGGTGTTCACGGTGGAAACGATGGTCGCGAGGTGTGAGAGCACATTCACAGCTTGATCGAGAGAGGCCAGCGGGAAACGAAGGAGGGAGCAGTTACCACCTATATAAAGTGGGTGGACTGTGAGATGGGTGGACACTTTTGCTGGATCGTTAACGATCAGAAAAGTATGATTGACCAGTGGTTGTATCGTGTGTTTGGATTTAGAATCCCGCAGGTTGGCGTTCCCGAAAAGTATCATCACCATCCGTTGGCAGACTGTCGTTTTCTCCATTTTCTGTGTATGCATCAAAGCGGCTTACCGTGTCATAGGTTACCGTTTTGTCTTTTTCACGCCATCCAATAAGATCCACAAATTTTTCCACTGATATGCGTTCTACGCTAAAACGTTGAGCTTCTTCGTACAGTTGGGTCGATTGTTGGATCACTTTGGCCATGTCTTCTTTGTCTTTTTGGGCCTGCGTGGAGATTGCTTCACCGCCCGCTTTTGTCTTACCTTTTTCATTGGGCAGCTTTCCGATAATCAGGTAACGTGTGTTGATACTTAGTTTGCCTGTTGATTGTCCTGTGCTGTCGATGTCGTAGTCGATGAGTCCTCCGTTCATGCTGATGATGTCACGAATCTTTTGTCGGTCGTCCTCTCCGTCGTCGTTGATATCCAGTAGCCCCGGAGCAAGTGCAAATTGCAAGCGTCGTCCGCGATCCCAGGCGGCGGAATAGATCACGTCTTTTGGGAGAATTAACTTGGAGACATCTTTTTCGGTGATTTTTGCCAATGATCGGTGAGGACCAATAACGCGGAGGATTTCGATGACACCTTTTTGGCGGACAGGTTCAATGATCGTTTCTTCTTCGTCAAAAACAGTAAACGTTGTCTGGGACCTCAACCCATCTGCCGTACCAACGTCCAGGTAGACCTGGCCGCCACGATGGTCTACCCAGGTAATGGTTCCGTCAGGTTGGCCAGGGTTTTCCCACTCATGCCTTGCAATCTTTTCCTCAAGCAAGCTGTTGCTCAAGGTTAGATCGGTGATTGTTTGCTTGCCTTCCTTGATCTTTGTATTTAATTCGCTTTCGATTTTTTCTTTGTCCTGAGTGGCGACAATGAATTTTCCTGCTAATTGCTCTTTTTCTTTATTTAATGTTTGTCGATCAGAGGTGAATTTTTGGCGAGAGTCACTAAAATCCTTGGATGTTTTCGCATGGTCCTGTTGATATTGTTTGGAACTGTTTTGTTCTTGCTGTCGTGCCTGGTCTCTTTCACTGGCCATCTGGGTGACGTTGGCAACTTCGTCGGTAACACGTACACTACGTTTGGTTAATGTGACAATCAGGTAACCGGGCAATTCCCGGTAGTTTCGTTTTTCCTGGGGCCAGGTGTCAGCGAATTTTGTCATGTCAGCACTGAACTGTTGTTTGATTTCCTCGATCTCTGTTTCCTGTGGATAACCGAGATATTCCTTAAGTGTTGTCAAATGTCCATTGGCATCGCGCAGGCCATCTTGAGCCATTTTAGTCTTCTGTTTGGCGTCCGTGACCACCGTGTTCATCTCTCCCAGCTTCTTCCAAGTAACGATCCAGAATACCAGCAGGATGACGATCGAAATGACACAGACGATCAGTCCGATCTGTAAACCCTGATTTTCCCGTGTTGCCATGGATATGCCTCCTCAGGTTCTTTGTGGTCTTTGTGGTCTTTGGGTGACCGCCATGGAAAAAAAAAGCAAAAGATGTTCTGATAAGGCCGACGTAACAATGTTCCGGATTTTTGCGGTGTCGGTAAGGTAGGGTGTCAGTCGAGCGTAACTCGATGGGTGGAGCCCATTTTTCCCGTCCAAAGGAGCAGGACGTTTTCGGGGGGGGGTAGTAGGCTTGCCCGGTTATTTGACTCCCACCAATGTGATTGTATCAAGACGTTGTTACAGATGTCAAATAAATTGATCACTTCGTATCTCCATTCCCAAGGGGGTGAGGATTTTTATCGTTGTGACGTAGGATTATCGGTAGAAACATGAAAATCGTCGGTATTGCAGGTGGCGTGGCCAGTGGGAAAAGCATGGTTGCTGGGGCGCTTGCGAAATGGGGTGCGGCTTTCATTGACGTCGACCAGATTGGTCACGTGGTTCTAGGTCTTTCGGAAATTCGGCATGCAGCCCGTCGACGCTGGGGTGACCGGATTTTTCGGAAGAATGATGAGATCGATCGAAAAAAACTTGCCGGAATCGTCTTTGGCGATATTGCAGGAAAAGAACTGTCCGTTCTGGAATCCATGATGTTTCCAGCGATTCGGATTCGCCTGGAACAGGAGCTGACTCGGCTTCGGACACAGAAAGTTGCTGTGACGGTTGTCGATGCGGCGGTAATGTTTAAAGCCCGTTGGGACAGTCTATGCGACGTGATTGTGTTTGTCGATTCGACCGTGGAGACGCGATTGTCTCGTGCTCGTGCCCGCGGATGGTCAGCGGAGGAATTCTCCGCCCGCGAAGCTGCGCAGGTGCCATTGGAAGCAAAACGGCAAAGATCGGACGTTACCATTGACAATAACGGTTCTGTTGACAAAACTATTGCATTAGTAGAACAATTCTGGTTGTCACTCGACAGTTTCCCCTCCCAAGAATAAACCTTCCTCTGATAATTGATTCAGCGGTCAGTTTCCGCCGGAACCCGTTACCTGCAGGGAATCACAGCGTGGGCTCGTTAGGTCCTTTCTGATCTCGCAGATGGCGGAACGGTGTGGTGTGTCTTCAAGCCTGGTCATGGAGCACGAATGCCCGTAACTGTCCCATGTTATAAGAAATCCCTGTCTTTTCATTGTTCGAAATGGATGGGTGAGGTCTAACGAAAGTTTCCAAGCGTAGTACATTTCGATTTATTCTGGTATAACAGTGAGTGACTCCTCTTTTTCTTCTCCTAAAATTCGACTTGCTTTTCCACCTGTGCAAAATAGGATGTTGCACACCTGCCGCCGGCGTTTTCCCTATGCCGGCACACCAAGCCCACATCAGGAGTGTTGACCATGTCGAAGTCGAAGATCGCACAAGCGACTTCCCATACGGAAAATGTTCCCGTAAACGGTTGCGAGGACAATCGCCGTATGATGTTAAAAGGTGACTCCCAGCAAACAACTTCAAAGCGGGTAGCCAAAAAACTCGAGAAGGAACAGGTCTTTTTAGATCCGTTGGAGGAAAATGACGAGGTCGTTGTAAGCCAGATGGCGAATGATGACAAGACGCACGCAACCAATTCGGCGGCGGAAGTCGACACTCGTTATCTGGAAGAAGAAGGAGAACCACTTTCCCTGGCGGAAGAAATAGCGGACGAAGTCTCAAAGGGGGCTGATACTCAGGACCACTACGAACAAATTAAAAAAGGCGAAGTCCATATTGCTGAGCTGCAAAAGATGGATATGACGCAGCTGATTGCAGAAGCCCGAAAGGAAAGCCTTAAAGACGTCACCGGAATGAAAAAACAGGATCTGATTTTTAAGATTCTGAAAGAACGCGTCAAAATGAATGGGCTTATGTATGGTGAGGGTACATTGGAGATTTTGCCGGATGGGTTCGGATTTCTTCGCAGTCCCGACTATCACTATCTGTCGTGTCCCGACGATATTTATGTCTCTCCGAGTCAGATTCGGCGTTTTGGATTGAAGACGGGGGCGACCGTGTCCGGACAAATTCGCCCTCCGAAAGAAAATGAAAAATATTTTGCATTGTTACGTGTGGAAGCGATTAATTACCAGGATCCTAACCTGCAGTCCGACAAAATATTTTTTGACGATCTCACGCCACTGCATCCTAATAACCGCATGACACTTGAAACCACTCCGGACGAAACGGACATGCGGGTGGTTGATTTAGTGGTGCCGATTGGGTTTGGTCAGCGCGGCTTGATTGTCAGTCCTCCCCGTGCCGGCAAAACGATTCTCATGCAAAAAATGGCCAAGGCCGTGTTGACGAATTTCCCAGAAGTGTACGTCATCATGTTGTTGATCGATGAGCGGCCTGAGGAAGTAACCGATATGGAACGGGAGGTGCGAGGTAACAACTGCGAAGTGGTGAGTTCTACATTCGACGAACCACCGTCACGACACGTACAGGTTTCAGAGATGGTGGTGGAAAAAGCAAAAAGAATGGTAGAGTACGGCTTTGACGTGGTGATCTTTCTCGATTCAATCACGCGATTGGCCCGTGCCTGGAATTCCGAGTGTCCCCAGTCAGGAAAAGTCCTGTCGGGTGGCTTGGATTCCAACGCCATGCAGCGGCCGAAGCGGTTCTTTGGATCGGCGCGTAAAGTGGAAGAGGGTGGCTCGCTGACTATTATGGCCACAGCGCTGGTTGACACCGGTAGCAAGATGGACGAAGTGATCTTTGAGGAATTTAAAGGTACGGGCAACCTGGAAATCGTACTCGATCAGCGCTTTGTTGAGAAACGAATTTGGCCAGCGATTGACATTAACCGTAGTGGAACGCGTCGTGAAGAAATGTTGATGGATCCAGACGAACATCGTCATGTTTGTATCTTGCGCCGAGTTCTTAACGATATGAATGCAGTCGATGCCATGGATTTGCTGGTCAGCCGTTTGGGAAAAACCACGTCCAATGCGGAATTTTTATTGAGTATGAATATGAAGTAGTTGTTAAGCGTTGGGTGGCTCCCTCCCCTCGTCAGTTTACTCGGCAAGTTGTATTGGGGGACACCCCGGCGACCTGGTGAAGTGTCACTTGTTAAGTATTCTCGATTCGCCTGTTTTTTTTGAAAACTGCAGGCTCGTGGAGAATTTGACAGGAAATTAATCAGGAGTATTGATCTGTGCCAAAAACTTTTGTCGGTGACGGGATTTGTCCGCCCTGTCGGGTGGCGATTGTTGTGTCTCGTTATAATGAAACGATCACTACTAAATTACTGGAAGGTGCTATCGCGACTTTTCATTCCGCTGGAATTGACGACTCGGCCCTGGATGTCGCTTGGGTACCAGGCGCCTGGGAGATTCCCCTCATTGTGCAACGGTTTGCACGTTCCCAACGATATGCCGCGATTGTCGCATTAGGAGCAGTCATTCGAGGTGAGACGACCCACGATGAACATATCAATCGTCAAGTAGCCCACAATCTCGGTAAAATTGCCCTCGATGCAGACATGCCAATTCCCTTTGGAATCCTGACATGTAACACTCTGGAACAAGCAATTCACCGCAGCGGTGGTCAGGTGGGAAATAAAGGCGTGGAATGTGCGAACGCAGCATTGGAAATGATCAAACTCGGTGCCAAACTTGGCTGATTGAACGGAGGTTCTGTAGTCTAATACCTTGTAATAGCTTAAGCTTCATTCAGCCATTATTTGTTGACAGGAGAAGAAGTCATGCCACGCCGTAGTCGTGCCCGTGAGGTCGTGTTGCAAGTCCTCTACCAGGACGATCTCAATTCGGATAGCGACCAGGAATCTTCTAAGTTGTTCCTGGAATCGCGGCTGCATGGGAACGAATTGTTGGTGGAGTTTGCCTGGTCGCTCTTGTCGGGCGTACGGCGAAACCGTGGTGAACTTGACCAGATGTTAAGTGATGCAGCCGAAAATTGGGCACTCGAACGTATGGCGGTCACGGACCGCAACGTGTTGCGCCTCGGTGCTTACGAAATCCTCTATACGGAGACGCCTGAAAAAGTAGCCATTAATGAAGCCCTGGAGCTGGCCAAACGATTTGGTGCAGAGCAATCGTCCCAATTTGTGAATGGTATTCTTGACCGTTTTATTCGTAAACAAGGAGCCGAGTAGTTCCGGCGGACCAACAACTAAGGCCATTGCTGGCTTCAAAAGTTGATGTATTTGGCTAAACTATTTTCTATCTGAGATTGTGATTATTGACTTTCGTTTTCCTCCAGGACACATTTGCCATTATCTATGTCACTATTTGGCCGATTTCGACAGGGACTCAAAAAAACTGCCCAGGTATTCAATACCGATATTCGTGATTTGTTCAAGCAAGAAGGGCAACTGGTTGACGAGGAATTTTTAACGAAACTCTTTGCGGTGCTGGTCCGCACGGATATGGGCGGTGGCCCTGCGCGGGAAATACGTGACGAAATTCAGAAAGAATTCAGGGGACGTGTTGTCACAATGGCCGAACTGTTGCAAGCTGTGCAAGTTAAATTGCGCGACTTCATGGCCCAGGACGAAACACCATTGCTGTTGGCGGAAACAGGGCCGACGGTCATCATGGTGGTCGGTGTAAACGGTTCCGGAAAAACTACGTCGATTGCCAAGGTGGCACAGATGTTCGTCAACAACGGTAAAAAAGTGGTTCTGGGAGCGGGAGACACTTTTCGGGCAGCGGCCGTGGAGCAATTATCGATTTGGGCGGACCGGGTGGGGGCCGAAATTGTGACCGGCAGTTCTGGACAGGATCCAGCCAGTGTGGCGTATGCGGCTGTGGCCCGGACATTGGAACTGAATGCAGATGTTTGTATTGTCGATACGGCTGGTCGGTTGCAGACACAGTCGAATCTGATGCAAGAGCTTGGCAAAATCCGACGGGTTATCGAGAAGCAGATTTCCGAAGCCCCTCACGAAGTATTATTGGTACTGGATGCTACGGCAGGACAAAATGGGCTCAGCCAGGCCAAAGGATTTTCCGAGTCGGTGAAATGTTCCGGTATCGTTCTCGCGAAACTGGACGGGACGGCTAAAGGGGGCGTCGTCATTCCGATCCGACAACAATTTGAGTTGCCAGTGAAATACATCGGCGTGGGCGAAGGGGCAGATGATATGGCGCCATTTAATGTGGATGAGTTTGTTGGTGCCTTGTTTGCCGACATAAACTAAGGACGGTTTGCCAGTCCGCTGACGAGCGTTGTTCTGTCGGTAACTGCATGCTAAACACGCTTGCTTTGTTGGGGAGAGTTGTCCGTTTAGAATCATGGAGCAGAGAGGCTGTGTGGTTTCATGCAGCAATTTAACATGAAATCTATCCTTGTGGAAACGTTCCTGGGACGCAGGTAACTCCTGAAATTTCGGGCTAGTGTCCACTTGGTCGGTTCTCTGCGGAAAATGGTTCTCTGCGGAAAATGGTTCTCTGCGGAAAATGGTT
>CAYMUR010000055.1:0-14239 GCA_964393615.1 uncultured Pirellulaceae bacterium | reverse complement strand
GGTTCTCTGCGGAAAATGGTTCTCTGCGGAAAATGGTTCTCTGCGGAAAATGGTTGCCAAAGCTTTCCAGTGGATCAGATTGCTTCGGTGCCACGTTCACCGGTTCGAATGCGGACACATTCATCAAGCGGTAGTATAAAGATCTTACCGTCTCCGATTTCGCCTTTTTCACCTGTGCGACCGCCTTGAATGATTGCATTGACAGTGGGTTCTACAAATTCTTCATTGACAGCAATCTGAAGTTGTACTTTCCGCAACAGGTTCACGGAGAACTCGTGTCCACGGTAGACCTCAACATGCCCTTTCTGCCGTCCAAAACCTTGGCAATCTACGACGGTTAGTCGAAATACTTCGACTTCGGTGAGTGCTTTTTTGACCTCTTCCAGTCGGTTGGGTTGAATGATGGCAAGGATTAGCTTCATCACCGTGGCTCCCCAAATAGGTTTGTTAGTGCGGTCGCTTTGTGATTGGCGCTCACCGAGTTTAGGGTAGCCGTCCTCGGCCGGCAAGATGGTTTCAGAAAGACCCACTGGAAGTCCCGGAAATTGCTGTGTAGTACCGGGTTTCAGCCATTGGCATTCCGGTCAGATGGTCTCGTCTGGTGGCTCCAAAGGGCTGCGCAGGCGTGGCATCCATTTGCACAGTAAGACACCACCAAAATAAAGCAAGGTTAATGGGACCGCCATTAACAACATGCTCATGGGATCTGCGGGCGTCAGGAACATGGCCGTGGTAAAGATTATCAGGATGGCGATACGCCATCTGGTGAGATAGCTATCGATGGTGAACACGCCAATGCGTTCCATAAACAACATGACCAGTGGTAATTGAAAACTGATCCCGAAGCCGAGAGGTAAGAACAGTACAAAGCTGAGCCATTCACTGATTCTAGGTTCCGCTTCGATGTCCATCGTGCGGTTAAAACTTAATAAGAAATTCAATACCGGTTCGAATACGAAGAAGTATGCCAACGCGACTCCACTTAGGAACAGGGCCAGACTGAACGGCAGAAAAATGTAAACGTATCGCTTTTCATGACCGTACAAACCGGCTGCTACGAATGTCCAGATATGCCAGAACATCCATGGGCTGGATAATACAATTCCTGCGACCAATCCTGCTTTCAGATAAATCATAAACGCTTCTTGGGCATTGAGTGTGGTGATCGTTGCATCCAATGGGCGCCAGATACGGGTATGCACCATGGATGCCGAAGGTGCAGGCAAGCGATCATTACCTGGTGAGTTAGGGCCTGGTGAGTTAGGCAGGGTGTCGTTTTCGGCTGGTGTCTTGTTGAGCAGGTTGACATTGCTGTCTTCTGGAAATTGCTCCTGCTGGTCAAACTGACGACTGAGACGCGTTAACTCAGCTAGTTCAATGTAGATCTCGTCTGGAACAAATTGTTTTTTCTGGACAAAATTTGTGATGTCAGTTGTGATGTCATCATCCAGATCTTCGTATGTCATTTCTAATTCATGTAATGCTTTGTCGATATAAAATTGTTCGAGCGCTTTTTTTAGTGGAAGCTTGATGGCATCCACTACTGTTGGGGCAAACACGAGCCCGATGCAGAAGCCCAGCATGAGCCCACCAAGCGCCAGAATTAATGTCTTTCGCAGCTCCTCGAGATGTTCGCCAAAAGTCATGGTAGATTTGGCGAAAAGGTCTTCGTCTCGTTGCTTGGCCATGCTAGTGGTGCTCCCAGAAAAACAAAACAACAAAATAGAACAAGCAAAGCAACGAATCAACGTGGGCGCGGCTTGAAACAAACGTGGAACGATTCGGAAATAACGTGACGAAGTAAAGCCGGCACGCCCAAGTTACAGCTTGTCAACTCGACATCGTACTAGGTAAATTCAAATTACTGCGTCGATTTACTGCGACCTGCGTCGATTTACGGCGACGATGTCGTGATTGCATCCCGAGATGCGGGAGAAGCCAGTTTATTGGCGGGCTAAGCCAGTGGAAGATTATGATAACAGGCACATGCCCTGTCTACAAGCAGTGCTGGCAGGTCGGGCTGGTGCTAAAAAACGTGTTGAACTTGCCCTTTCGCAACAGATGGTAATCCCTATAATTCGCGCCTGGAATTGGGAGGTTATCTGTGGGTCCGGTCCAGTCTGACGAACGGCGAGGAAAAAGATTTTTAGCGGGGGAGCACGGGGTGATGATTTCAGATTTGTTTTGCCGGACGATTGACAAGATTCACGAAACTTTTGTGATTGCACGACGACTTGGTGATACCCCACGAATCCTAATTGTCGCAAAATCAAGTTTTTTGCTATGCTTGGTGGTAAACATTGGTTGTGCGATACGTTCTGATTGGTCCAACCCGGGAACTATTTCCAGGCAACAAATTCGTGCCATGTCGCATGATCCCTATACCGATAATGACATTGGCCCTGACGTGATTGGTGGGCGTCCTCGCGATTATCAAAAGCAGATTCCAGAAGCAGTACGCAATCAATCGTACCCGCTCAATTTGGCTCCGCCACTGCCGGCGCGTCTTTACTAGCCACAGATTCTGGTCCAAGGTCTGGTGGTGCTGGTTTCTCATTGATGGCGCACGCAGCTCTGCTAGCCGGAGGCAACCACCAGAATGATGGTCAGCGATAAGCTGGCTGCGAAAATGATGGTGGAATATTTAAGTTGAATCAAGATGTTAACGATGTGTTCATGTTTGCGAACACAAGGTGTGCCAACATATTTGTGTGAACCTTTTATGCAAACTGAGGGGAATGGACAAAAAATAGGCAGCCCGCAGTGTCTGTGAGGGAGGTTTATTGGTCGATTTTCAGTACGATAATGGTGCTTGCCTTGTCGAGTATGCGAGACGGTTCGGAAGTTGTCGACGAGCGCACTTGCCAGGGGCACTTGCCAGGGACCCTTGGCATCGAATACGCTCGATATAGAGTAGCTGTCTATGTGAAAGACGCTGCAGGCCTGTTTTTTCTCCCGACTAGCAGTGTGCCATGATGAAACATTCCCAATCTGCCCAGGATTCAAACCTTTCGGAGCCGCGGCTGCAAAAAGCGCTTGCGGCTGCTGGATATGGCAGCCGTCGCAGTTGTGAGCAGTTGATTCTTGCGGGACGAGTTGAGGTGGATCGGGAAGTCATCACAGAGTTAGGGAGCCGAGTTGACATTAAACGGCAGGAAATTCGAGTCGATGGTGAAGTACTTGCACGGCCAAAACTTGTTTATTATTTGGTCAACAAACCGACGGGCGTCGTTTGTACCAATCGGGATCCTGGATCGCGGATGCGTGTTATCGATTTGGTACCTGATGGAGAGCAGCTGTTTACCGTGGGGCGACTAGACCGATCCAGCGAAGGGCTGATCATTGTCACCAACGATGGTGATTTGTCTCATCGCCTGGCACATCCCCGATTTGAAGTTGAGAAGACTTATGCCGTGGAGGTTGCCGGGCAGCTTTCTCAACAGGAACTCGGACGCCTCCGACGTGGAGTTCATTTGGCGGAAGCATTTACCAAAGCGACTCGTATTACGGTGAAAAAAATTCTCAAGCACACGACTCACCTGGAAATCGTGCTTCAAGAAGGTCGCAACCGAGAGATCCGTCGTATGTTGGCCCGGGTAGGTCATAAAGTCATGCGTTTGCGCCGTGTTCGTTTTGGGCCGCTAAAACTTGGCAACCTGCCGTCGGGGGCGGTGCGCGTGTTGAGTCGTCAAGAGGTTGCTCGGCTTACTCAGCCGAAATCAGGTCGTGCTGTGAAGTCCCGACGTAAATCTCAGGTCAGGTCGCAGCAGTCCCGGAACAAGACGGGAACGGATCGCTCAGGACCACGAAAGTCGAAGAAAACATCCGGTCCAGGACGCTCATGAACAATCCTTTACACGCAAATTATTACGCCGATCATGCCCTGGTCCAAACTGTAACAACGGTTGACAACCACCGTGTTGCACGCGACACCTATCGTTTGCGGATCGAATGTCCTGAGCTGGCAGCGCGCGTTCTACCGGGCCAGTTTGTGATGGTTCGTCTGCACGGGTACCAGGATCCGCTCCTGGGCCGAGCTTTTGCACTTTACGACATCGTCCGCGATTCCAGTGGTAGTCCCTGGGGAATTGATATCGTCTACCTGGTCACTGGCAAACTAACGAACCATTTAAAAGCATGTGAATCAGGAGATAAATTGGATATTTGGGGGCCACTGGGAAACGGTTTTTTGCCGAGACCAACGGAACATTTGGTGATGGTAGCTGGTGGTATTGGATACACACCGTTCCCGGCAGTGGCCAGCGAGTACTTGGGACGTGAACGCTATGGTGATCCTGCTCGGGAGCCATGTTTGACAGAACGAGTCACGCTTTGTTATGGAGCTGCTACCGCGGATTTACTTGCGGGGCTGAATGATTTTACGGAACGAAACGTTGACATTCACCTGGCCACCGATGACGGGACGGCGGGGCATCATGGCTTGGTGACGGACGTGTTGCAGCAGGTTCTTGATCAAACAGATCGAAAGAGTCACATTGTCAGTTGTGGACCTGAAGCGATGCTTGAGGCCACATGTGCCATTGCGGTTGACCGCGACGTTTCCTGTGAAGTTTCTTTGGAGGCACCTATGGCTTGTGGCATTGGCATTTGTTTTAGCTGTGTTGCCAAAGTCTGTGATGAATCAGGCGAGTGGGACTACCAACGGACATGTGTCGAGGGACCGGTTTTCGACGCCTGTCGGTTACAATGGTAACCAGTGCCGACGATACCGCACCTCGAAAAGGATGACGCTGCTAATCTCAGGACCCTGCTCGCCCGTAGGGAGAGTCACGAGCATTCCGGTCAACCCAATATTTCAGTCAACGAAATTTGGTCCACTAGGCTTGCTTGGCAGACAGAATTTGCCGTTGCAGCCGAGATTTAATCCGACCGGCGCGGTTGGCGTGGATGATATTGCGGGCCGCAGCGCGGTCGAGATTTTTCACGGCCAAGCGATAGAGGGTCTCACTTTCTTCGACATTGCCAGCGGTCAGCGCTGCATGGACTTGACGCAAAGATGTTTTGATTGCAGATTTGATGGAACGATTACGGAGACGATGGACCAGGTTTTGACGAAGTCGTTTTTTGGCTGCATTCGTGTTGGGCATAGTTTACCAGGGAGCAAGGTTTACCAGGGAGCAAGGTTTAGCAGGGAGCAAGGTTTAGCAGGGAGCAAGCGGGAAAAACTTAACAGTCGATTCTTTTGGCCGATTCTTTTGGCCGATTCTTTTGGCCACGCGTCCCAGCCTGATACTTTTCCCCCCTCGGAGAAATTTTCAGGGTGGAATTTTATTCTGGATAATGCCTTGTTATGACTGATTTTTCGTTCCTTGTCCATACAGGGGTTTATAGATTTTGTAGCAATAAGCCGGCATCTCGATAATCAGGATCGATTTCGTAGACTTTTTCCAAATATTTTCGCCCGTTTTCCAGGTCTTTCAAACCAATGGCCAATCGACCCGCCAGATAAAAGGCCTTTTTCTTGACTTCGAGTGGTAGCTCGGTTGGATCGGCAATCGCTTCTCGGTAGGCTTGCATGGCCTTGTCATAATTCTTTTGCTGTTGTAGGCAAATCCCCAGTTCCAACTTTGCTGCTGCGGAAATTTGCGGGTCACTTGTAGCTTGAGTGAGTGTTTCGATGGCCTGGTCCAGCTTGCCAATCCGCTTGAGTCGAACGCCAAGTCCATACTTGAGGCGGTTGTCTTCGGGATAACGTTCTGACCTGGCGTAGTAGATTTCAAGTTCTCGCTGCAACAGTTCAGCTTCCATCGCTTGGGCTAGATCCTGTTGGTCGGTCGAAGAGCCAGAGGCAGCACGCTTTTTGGCGATATCCAACTGTGTGCGTGTCCGCTGAATTTCCACATCTTCGAGTGACTCGCGCAGCGTGATGTCACCTCCGGAGGCGGAAAGGCCACGTTGCAACACGGTTTCCGCTTCACTGTGCCGGTCATTCGCAGTCAATAGTCTGGCAAGTTCAATATAGTTTTCTACGATGGTAGGGTCATCTCGAATAGCCTGTTCCAATTTTTGTGGAATGGTTAATTCGATTTTTTGAGGTGTTTCGACTGTTTTTTCTTGCATCGAAGAAGCAGGTTCGTTTTTCGGGGAAACGGGACTGGTTGGCATGTCAACGGTTTCGCCAAAGCCGGCACTGGCTCGGTTCTTTTCAAGTGTCAGTTCGGAAATCATCTGTGCTGCCTCACGATCACCTCGTTTTCCTTCTTCGACTCGATGCCAGCAGGCAATTGCCATGTCATACTGTCCCATACGTCCGAGTGATCGAGCACAGTGTCGGTTAACTTCAGGAGCTTGGGGGTTTGCATCTAAGGCATTTTTGAGAAATCGCAGTTCGACTTCGTTCAGTCGCAACCTTTCACATGCTTCGGCCAATGCGCGCAAAGTTGGTACATCCCAAGGATTTCTCTTCAACTCATCCAGTCCGGCAGCGATCACACCCATCCAATCTCCCTTGGTTGCCAGCTTTTTGAAGGTGCCTTTACTGCTTCCAAATCGCAATAGCTTGGATCCTTTTTTGTTGTTTTTGTACTTTCGCTGTAGATTGTCTAGAAAAACCTCAACGTAGATTAAATTTCCAGGATCCCGGGCAACACATTCGGTGAACAAGGTATTCGCATAGTCAAAGTCGTACTTTTCTTGCTGCATCAGATTCGTACCGTGTTCATAACATTTTTGTAATCTGCCCCGCAGTGCTGCGGATATAGGTGGTGCGGAAGGGCCATCCGTATCGTTGGAATTGGGGGTATTGGTCGTCACGGGTAACTGGGCTTTCTATGGAGTCACTTGTCGCTCAAGGCTTGTAACCACTTGTGCCATTTTCCACAGCCTATTTGGTATTTCCCACTCGCCTTTGAAGATGATTTGAATTCTAATTGTGTGTAGGTGGATAGGCCAATACTACTTTGGGGTACTGCGTCGATGACAAAACGTCCAGCATGCCTGCCAACAGGCAAGGTGTATTTAGTGGGGGCAGGACCAGGGGACCCTGGACTGATCACACTGCGCGGCGTGGCATGTTTACGCGACGCCGACGTTGTATTGTACGACTACTTGGTGAATCCTGAAATCCTGGAACACGCCCCCCCCCATGTGGAACGGATTTGCTTGGGAAAACACGGCGAAGGTCGAATTTGGAGCCAGGATGAGATCCATGAGCATTTGATTGCGGTAGCCAAGGCCGGTCAGACTGCGGTTCGACTTAAGGGAGGAGATCCGGCTGTTTTTTCACGGGGTGCTGAGGAAATAGAATCGCTGCTTGATGCCGAAATCGCGTTTGAGGTAGTACCTGGGATTACAGCTGCATTGGCGGCCAGTAGTTATGCTGGTATTCCCATCACTCATCGAGATCTGGCGTCGGCCGTTGCCTTGGTAACGGGGCATGAAGAAGAGGGGAAAGATTCTTCAAGAATCGACTATAATGCTTTGGCCCAGTTTCCAGGGACGCTTGTGATGTACATGGGAGTTACGACCGCACCTTCCTGGACTTCCCAGTTGATTGCGGCAGGCAAATCTCCCGATACACCCGTGGCTATAATTCGCCGCTGCAGTTGGTCAGATCAGACTGTCATACGTTGCCGGTTGAGCGAATTGGTTGATTCGCTTAGCGTTCCCCAAAAATTGCGGCCCCCCATCATTGTGATCATTGGACCCGTCGCTGGCTTGACGGAAGCATTGTCATGGTTTGAGAAACGGCCCCTGTTTGGAAAGCGAATTCTGGTTACACGTCCTCATGGCCAGGTAGATTCATTGCGGCGGCGTCTTGTATCACTAGGTGCCGATGTTTTGGTGCAGCCTGCAATCCACATCACACCGCCCGATGGTTGGCAGGACGTTGATAACGTGATCAGTCGGTTGGATGAGTTTGACTGGTTGGTGTTTTCCAGCAGTAATGGAGTCCGTTTTTTTATACAACGGCTTTTTGAGCTGGGACATGACTTGAGGTCTTTAGGTACGGTGAAACTGGCTGCGATTGGTCCTGGGACCGCTTCCGAATTAAAAAAGTACCATCTAAATTGTGATCTGCTACCCGATGAGTATCGTGCAGAGTCTTTTGCCGAATCACTACAGGGCCCGGTGCGCGGTAAACGTTGTCTTTTGTTACGGGCGAGCCGTGGTCGTGAGGTGCTGGCTGATCGTTTGTGCGAAGTGGCTGAAAACGTAACTCAGGTTGTCGTCTACAACAGTCATGATGTTGAGCAGCCGGAGGAGCATATTTCTGCCATGTTGTCGGAAGGTGCAGTGGACTGGATTACGGTAACCAGCTCTGCGATTGCCCGGAGTCTGGTGTCGATGTTTGGTGAGACATTACAACACACACAGATTAGCAGCATGAGTCCCGTTACTAGTATGACGCTACGTGAGTTTGGCCTGGAGCCGGCGGCGGAAGCGAATGATTATACGATGGATGGATTGGTGCAGGCGATTGTGTCGGGTTCCGACTGCTAAATCTTTGCAGACGGTGCGTGATCACAGGTCGCTCTTGGCAGCAGATGTCTGGAGCCCAACGCTCCAGAGATTCCGGGAGATTTAGCGTTGGAAAACAGGTAGGTACGCGCGGTCAAGTTGTAGCACCATCAAGTTGATCGCCGTTACGTAAATGGGGCCTATGTTGCCATTCCAGGAACCATTTGCTTGTTGTTCACCGACAATGCGGTCATACAGCTTGTTGCGAAAAATGCCCCATTCATTTCCGCCTTGGCGGTAGACGACCTGTGAGTAGTAAAGGTAAGTGTAGTGCCAATGTCCAAATGAACGGCTTTGATCTGTGACTGGATACAATGTTTTTTTGCAGTAGGACAACATATCTGGTACATGTTGGCTATCGTAATCACCGGCATTGTATAAGGTTGCTAGGGCGGCCGCAGTAATGGCTGGGCGTGACGTTCCACGATTGCGCGAACTGTAGGAAATTCCACCATCCGGGTTTTTACAGCGGTAGATATATTTCTTGGCATTTTCGATGATGTCTGCAGAGACTGGTATACCCGCGTTACGACAACCTCGTAATCCCTGCACTTGCGTAATGGTTGTAGACCCCTCGTCAAAGTTGCTGCCGTCTTTGGCGCTCACATACCCCCAGCCTCCGGAAGTGGTTTGTGCCTGCCCACTGAACTGAACGGCTCTTGAGAGGACGTCGATCAATTCATGACGACGTTCAATATCTTCTTCTTCGCCGAGGACCTGTGAAAGAAATAGCATTGCAAAGCCATGGCCGTACGTGTAGCGATTGTCACGCAGTGGATTTCCAATGAGCCCGTTTTTTCGAGATTTGCTTGTCAAGTAGTCTACGGCGCGGCGAATGTACTTGGAGTAGGGCCCCTGCGTCGTCGTGGAGCCAGAGCAAAGTAATGCTGTTCCTGCCAAGGCGCTCATGGCTGTCGGATAGTTGCCAGCTGTCCAGTGCCCCAGGCGTGATTGCGTGTTGGCCACCCATTGCAATCCTCGCTCGATCGATTTTTCCCAGGCTGGTTCGTAGTTTGCTGCCGCAAGGCGAGACGAATACCGGGGCAGGACAGCAGTGACTGCAGTCAGCGGGCTGGCCCATTGCAGCCATTGTCGGCGGGAAAGCTGGAAAGACATGTGTTGTTCCTTTTGCCAAGGGACCAAGACTGTTATCCGTGCCCAGATTGCAGGGGCGAACCAAGTCAGTGGGTTGCTGTATTCTTCGTTTTTCTTCGGATCCAATCCAGTCCTAAATTGCAGAAAACGGTAAGGCTTAATGGGCTCCGGTGTGTTGGTGAACGCGGTTGTGACCGATTTTGACTTTCCACATGCCGCTGAGGGGCCTCTGGCTGCTCATGGACAGGAGCTGTGCAAAACACCAGTTCTTCGATGAACGGGTGAGCCTTTCTTGGTGAACAGGTCAATTCAACGAGATAAGACTGTTTACCAAAGTTCAAACTTTGTTGACGTGAGCGGTAGCATCATTAGATGCCTCGTCCCAAATTTGGAGCTTGTGGTGCCCTGTCGAGGCTGATTTGTTAAAATCTCGTCCGTGGTCGCATGCCCTGTTCCTGAATGGGTCCCCGCATTGATTCGCACAGGGGAAGAGGCTGGTGGGACGCTTCGTGGGGCACTAAGCTGTCATTTGATTTCCTGGTAAGTCGACCAGCTGAGATAAGCCAGGACTCCCGCGCAAATAGTAAAAGAAATGTCCATGAGGATACTTGCTCCTTGGAATGGGGCAATCGCGGGTAGCACGAAATGTCCGAGCAAATCGAGCGCGAAACCCAAAAGAATGAAGCAGGAAATGAACATGCCTATGATAGTAAAAAGTTTAGGCATCCTTGGTAGCAAACTCGGTGTACGTGTTAAATGGGGCGTTTATGGTACGTAATTACCTGTTGATCAAACAATACACAGTAGTTCTAGTATAGTTCAAGGGCTCGTGATGTCATCCCGTGTCATTTTGCTTTGTGAAGAGAGGATAGCAACCCCAACCGAGGCCCTAGTCGTTAAAATCGAAACGACCGAGACACCACTATGACCGCTTTTCGGGACGATCCTGGTCCAACGCATTGGGCGGCATTTCGCCAGCAAATGCCCGTGACCGAACGCTGGGCCTATTTTGACCATGCGGCGGTCGCTCCGTTAACCCTTGCAGCGCAGCAGACGACCATTGATTGGGCCAGCCAAGCGGCTCAACAGGGGAGCGTCGTGTGGTCTGATTGGACGGGCCGTGTAGAGAAACTACGGGGTACGGCAGCCGCGTTATTGGGAGCAAAAACGTCTGAAATTGCGTTTGTTTCAAATACGACTTCCGGGATTGGACTGATTGCGGAAAGTTTTCCTTGGAAAGCTGGCGACAACATCGTGACGATGTCAAATGAATTTCCATCCAATCTATACCCCTGGCTCAATCTGCAATCCATGGGGGTTGAGACTCGTCGCGTCGAACCCGCCGGCGTTGCGGTAAATGCGGACCGTTTGGCCGCTGCTTGTGACAAGCGTACGCGAATTGTATCGGTAAGCTGGGTGGGTTATGCAACTGGACATCGCATTGATGTATCAGAATTGGCCACGGTTGCGCATGACCAGGGAGCTTTGTTCCTTCTGGACGCAATTCAGGGGTTGGGGGCCTTTCCACTGGACGTCCGGGCCACGGATGTGGATTTTGCGGCAGCCGATGGCCACAAATGGCTTTTAGGTCCGGAAGGTGCTGGCATACTGTACGTCAAATCACAGCATCTTGATTTATTGAATCCGATGCGTGTGGGATGGAACAGTGTGCGACAACGGTTTGATTATCATGACATTCGTCTGGACTTACGCCAGGAAGCTGCCCGATACGAAGGTGGCTCTGCAAACATCGTTGGTTTACTGGGGCTGGCGTCCAGTTTGGAGACGCTTGTCCGATTTGGCCTGTCCTCTTCGTCGTATGTCCTCGCAGATCAAATTCTGCGCATGGGGGAAATAGCTTGTGAGGCGTTGATTGATTTGGGGGCCACCATTGTGAGTGACCGGTGTCCGGCACACGGTTCTGGAATCATTGCGTTTGAGCTTCCCGGGCGTGATCCCCGGGACGTTCGGCGGGCCTGCCTCCAGGCGGGAGTAGTTCTCAGCTGTCGGGATGGTCGGTTACGTATTAGCCCCCATGCCTACAACAACAAGCAGGACGTAGATCGACTGGTGGCCGCTTTGTGTGGACAGAAAATATAGATAGACTTGTAGAGGTTGACGTTGTACCGGAGAGGTACTTTTAAACAGGCTATTTGAGGATGTGGACCTTTGTTTCCAAGCCCCTGAAAATCCTTTTGTGAGAATTGCGTATGCCTGATTCCCAATCCCATATTGCTGTGTACACCGGGTCGTTCGATCCCATCACATTAGGACACCTCAGCGTAATCGCCCGTAGTTGTCGTTTATTAGACAAGCTGATTGTTGGTGTCGGTGTGAATGTTGACAAACCGTCCTTGTTTACACCCGAAGAACGTGTCGATTTGGTGCGACAGGTCACACGCCCTTATCCGCAGGTGGAAGTCAGAACCTTCTCAGGACTGGCAGTGGATTTTGTGAGAGAGTGTGGTGCCAGAGTGATGATCCGGGGAGTTCGTCCCTTGACGGATATCGCTGCGGAATTCACGATGATGATGGCGAACCGCCATCTTGATCCTGACATTGAAACAGTGTTCTTGATGGCCGACGAGGAGTTTGCCCATGTTTCCAGTTCGTTGATTAAACAAATCACGCCCTTGGCGAGCGATGAAAAATTAGCTCGCTTTGTTCCCCATGAGATAATTGTGGAACTGCGAAAGCGAATTCCACAAATGTCAAGCCGAGAATTCCAGGAGTGAGCAAAATATGATTTCATTGAATAAGCTGGGCTGACAGCCATGCGTTAACCGGTATTTGAAATGGAAATTCATGTTGGCCAGCAGGGAAGACGTATTGCAACGGTTGTGTGGTGCTCGAAAAGGGGAAGGGGCATTGTTCTTTCGTTACCGTGGGATGAGAAATGTTTTTAAAGAATGCTGGATGTGAGCTTTATACAAAAATATCTTCGGAGGCCTGGTCGCTGAAGTACGTGTGGAGCCCGGTGCTTTCACAGAGTGACATGGCTCAAGCCATGCTTAATGGTATCTGTTAATGGGTGACAGAAGAGCTTATGCTCGCAAACCCAATGCGGTGATCTTTATGTTGGATCGCCGTGATAGCGTTTCAAAGCCGGGGCTGTGTGTTGTCTAGCTGTGCAGTTTTTAACGGCCTCCATGGGAAGCCTTGGATTGCTGGATTTTGATCTGTCGAAAACGAAATTTTCCAGAGGCGGTCTCCGCTGGAGGTCCTGTGGGAACACGTTCGAGCTGCGATGAAAATGGGCGCAATGGCTTTGGATGAATGGTTTTCTTTTTTGCAGCCAAGTGGGGTGGACTCAGTACACCATGGGGTGGGCTCAGTTCACTTCGGTACTGTCTCCGTGGCCGAGATTTCCCAGGTATCGTCGCAGATAGGTTGCCCGTTCGACGTTGCGATCGGCCGTATCCAGTTCCGTTCCACGTAACTTTTGCAAATGGGCTGGCTGGGTATGGATAAAGAGTTTATTTACATCCGGAATCTGTAAGTTGTCGATCAGGCCAAGGTTGACCCCCATGCGGACACTGGAGAGAAGATGCATGGTTTCCTCGCTACTAATCGTTTTGGCAGAAGAGAGGATACCGAAAGCACGGCTGACACGATCGTTGAGGTCTTTTTGGCTTTCTTTCATGAGGAAATCACGTGCACGCCGTTCGTAATCAATTAGCACCGGTACGACATCACTGACTTGTCCAATTAAATCGACTTCTGAGCGGCCAAGCGTGATCTGGTTGCTGATTTGATAGAAATCTCCCATGGCCTGGGAGCCTTCACCATAAAGACCTCTTACGGCCAGGCTAATTTTGTGCAGGCTGCGAAAGACTTTTTCAATTTGTCGGGTGATAACTAACGCTGGTAAATGAAGCATAACACTGACCCGCATCCCGGTACCAACGTTGGTGGGGCAGGCGGTCAAGTATCCCAGGCGTTCATGAAATGCATAGGTTAAATGAGACTCTACCACGTCATCAATGTCGCTGATCTTTTTCCAGACGGATTCAAGGTCTAGCCCACTATGCATGACCTGAATTCGAAGATGGTCCTCTTCGTTAATCATCAAACTGTAAGTCTCCCCCAGATCGATTGCCACGCTTCGTGCGCCATCGCTTTCGGCGTGTTCACGACTGATTAGTTGGCGTTCCACAAGGAATTGTCGATCTACAGTCTCTAATTCACCAACATTCAGATAGAGGATTCCCTTGAGCTTTTTGTCTGAGATTGCATGAGCACGAATCGCTTCTTCGATTGCCAAGCGATCATGGTCGGTAGCTTTACGTATAAACGGATAGTCGGCAAGGTTTCGTGCTAGACGAATGCGACTACTAATGACAATATCAGATTCGGGTCCAGAACCTTTGAGCCATTCACCATTGGAATCAGTAAGATCTTCGATTTTCACCGCTGTATATCCGTCTCAAAAGATAATGTGCGTCAAGGAATACTAGGGATCACTACGGGATGTTTTTTCTTTTTCAATGCGTTGGATTTCGTCTCGTAACTCAGAAGCCCGTTCATATTCTTCATTCGAAACAGCGTCTTTCATTTCACGTCGTAATCGAATCAATTCGGTCTGTTTTTGAGACGTCCCCTGTTCTCGTTTCGGGTGTTTGCCCTTATGTTCATTCGCTCCGTGAATATTCAGGACCAGAGG
>CAYMUR010000054.1:34896-35311 GCA_964393615.1 uncultured Pirellulaceae bacterium | reverse complement strand
AGTGTATCATTTAGCAGCCGCAGTCGGAGTTGCCCTTATTGCCCACCAACCGATACAAACCATTGAGACAAACATCTATACCACGCAACTGTTGTTCGATGAATTAATTCGACAGCATGAAATTGATGGTCATACGCGCCGTATATTTTTTGCCAGTAGCAGTGAAGTATATGGTAAAAACCCCAAGGAAAAATGGGATGAGAATGACGATCTTGTGTTTGGCAGTACAAGTCGGCCGCGTTGGAGCTACGGAGCCTCCAAAGCAATCGACGAATTTCTGGCGCTGGCGTGTTGGAACGAACATCGTCTTCCGGTGGTTGTGGGGCGTTTTTTTAACGTCGTCGGACCAAGGCAAACTGGTAAATATGGAATGGTTCTTCCCCGTTTTGTCGAAGCAGCACTGGCAGGTAATCCC
>CAYMUR010000054.1:0-34886 GCA_964393615.1 uncultured Pirellulaceae bacterium | reverse complement strand
TCCTCCCAAAACTCCCGAAGGCCACCAATGTCGCGCTCAACCTGGGGCTCGCCGTCGTTCACTGCGATGTAGCAGCGAATGAGCGATGGCAGCAGAGGTGCCCTTGTCGAAGCAGCACTGGCAGGTAATCCCCTGGTGGTCCATGATGACGGCCACCAGCAACGCTGCTTCGCACATGTTTCGGATGTCGTTTCAGCAGTTATGGCATTACTTCGCACCCCGGCGGCGCACGGCTACGTGTTCAACATTGGCAGCGACGTACCCGTCAGTATTCTGGAACTGGCAGAAAAAGTTGTGGCAGCTGCGGGCACGGATGCTACGATACAGTTTCAATCGTATGCCGATGCTTACAACACGGACTTCGAAGACATCCGCAGACGTGTCCCCGACCTCACCCGGATCCAATCCACCATCGACTATGCACCTCAATATGATTTAGACCGTATCATTATGACGCTCATTGACGAACAGCGCGCCTCACAGTCGTAACAGGCGACATCCCTTCACCGATCTAACGACTTCGCTACACTATGAACACCAAGAACGGATTGACACGCATCGCGGCAAAAATCAAAGGTATCCTCGCCACGTCATGTGTACGTGGGATGATGGGAACCATGGACTGCCAAGCCGCCTTTTATGACCCGAAAGTCGATCCCGCACACCCCGCATTTAGCGGACCGTTGTTATACGTCTTTTGGCATGAATACATCCCCACCCCGTTTTATTACCGAGGACACTGCAACATTGCCATGTTGCTAAGTCAACACCGAGACGCCGAGTGGCTGTCAGACTCAGCCAAGTATATGGGATTTGATACAGTACGCGGCTCGACATGGCGCGGCGCGACCGCAGCGTTGCGGGAACTGGTCCGTAAAGGCAAAACGATGAACCTGGCCATTACGCCCGATGGACCACGTGGCCCCCGGCGTGTTTTGGCACCCGGAGCAATCTATCTATCCTCCAAATTACAGATTCCAATCGTCGCCATCGGAATTGGTTATGACCGACCTTGGAGATTACCGACCTGGGATCGCTTTGCCCTGCCCAAACCCTTTTCAAGAATCCGAGGGCTTATGAGCCCAAAAATCAACATCCCACCCGACCTGACTCGCGATCAGGTGGAGCGATATCGCCTCCAGATTGAACAAATACTGAATCGGTTAACCCTGGAATGCGAACACTGGGCTGCATCGCCGACGAGAAAAATCAAACAACAGACCCTGCACCGACAGTCGGCTCATCGCCTGAAATGTGCCCCCTTCTATTCTGGATCCTAAAAACACCCTATCACAATCGTCCCTTTAACACACATCCGCTACACACCTAGCATGACTGAACCCTACAACCATCTGACTGGGAATAGCACCCGTTTCTGACGCTCTCCACGCCAGATTGTCTATCCGATAACAAAATTTAACAGCGACCTTATGGCTCACAAGCGTCATCAAACGAGGACCCGCTGTCTTAGTTTATCTCCATGATACACCGCATTCGCTTACGAGCACCGTGGCAATCGGCTCGAATCCAGGGAGCCACACGATTTTTTCGGCGATTCAATTGTCCGAGTGGAATCACTTCACAGACAGATGTTGCGTTAGTCCTTCAATCGCATACCAACAGCGTTGTGCTGCATTTAAACGGGCAACGTCTGGGAGAAACAAATTCTGCCAGAAACCGAATCCACTACCAGATTAAACAAGATCTCCAACCCCATAACGAGATTTGGATTGACATCCGTGACACAGAGAACACTGGTAAAACAAGCACTCACCATCTCATGAAAAACGCTCTTCCCACTCCAACAGACACTTCTTTCGAAGTACACCTTGAGATGACCGAAAACGGCTAACCGTTGCCTGCAAGCTGGTAAACCGTTTCCACTGGCCTGCACAGCTAGCTGCTTACCATATCCAGAACATTTCTTCCTAAGTTACTTTAAAATAATGACTTATAGACAAAAATGCCCCTGCACGGTAAAATAGGCAATATTCACAGAAAAATAACAATCCTGAGAATTGGCGCAGACACTTTGATAATGCCGATTTACGTCCTAAGGGGAATTGCATCCTCGTGCAGTCAATCGAGACCGCGCTTTACATAAACCCCGTTTAGCGAGTAAATTAAGTAAATAAAGTGGAGCGGCGCCGGAAGTATGGGTTATGTTAAAAACTCGACAGAGGACTGCCGACGAAATTTGCAAAATAGTTTGTGTAAATCGGTAGTTTGAAGCGTGACCACCATAAAATGACTGTCCAAAAAATGACTGTCCAATTTCCGGACTCAGTGTGGGCATGGAACTCTCGGGGCCCTACGAGATTTACTTGGCTTCGGAGAGCCAAGCTAGAACTCGGTTTCCAGCGTGGACATAATTTATTTGTTCTTAGGCCAAACCGTTGAAAAACCTCCCGCTCCGAAAAATCCAACTAGTTTATCCAGATAGCGTAACGGCGAAATGTGGCCTGTAAAGTACGGGACATCTGGTACGAACGCTCGCCAACCAAATCTGGGAGATCCGCGCAACCGGCCTCGTGTTTTGGTCGGCCGGTCACGAAAAACAAACGACGCTCAGGCAATCGAAAGACCTTGAGGAAACGCAAAACATGGCAACCGTTGAATCTCCTATCACCGAGAAACCTCGGGATTCCCAAATACCTATCCAGACCAGTGAACCGGTTCAGTCCAAGTACGAATATCCGGGCATTCCCACGACTTGTGACGGTGCTGAAACAATCGTCCATGTGGAAACAAATATCTGCCAGGGATCGGGAGCTTATCCTATTACCAGTTCCACAACCATGGGCTCTGGATTCAACGCTGCCGTGCAGAACGGCCTCACCAACCTCTGGGACGAACCGCTTGTCTTTTTCGAGCCGGAAAGCGAACATTCGTCTGCTTCCTATTGTGAAGGTTTCGCCGTCGGTGGTGGCCGCGTCACCAATTTTACATCTGGGCAGGGCCTCGTGCTCATGAAAGAAGTCCTGTACACCATCTCAGGTAAACGCTTACCGGTGGTCTTCAACATCGGTTCACGCGCCTTAACAAGCCATTCACTCAACGTACACGCAGGCCATGACGACATGATGGCAGTCGCTGATTGCGGTTGGGGCATGCTTTTCGCCCGCAATGCTCAGGAAGCGGGAGATTTATGTTTAATTTCGCGTCGCGCCGCGGAAGCATCCTACACGCCTTTCCTCAATGCCCAAGATGGATTCCTCACGACTCACACCGTCGAAACAGTGCGGCTGGCTGAGCCCAAATTCATGAAGGAATTCGTCGGCTCACCATCCGAGAAATTGATTAACCTGATGGACCCTTCCAACCCTGTCATGTCAGGTGTCGTACAGAATCAAGATTCATACATGAAGGGAAAGATTGCGCAACGCTGGTATTACGATCAGGTTGGTCCCGCCCTGGAAGACGCGTTTACGGAATTTTCCCGTAAGACTGGTCGCAAATACGACTTCATCATGCCTTACCGTTGTGAAGACGCCGAATACATCTTGATCGGCATGGGCGGTTATATGGAGACCGCCGAAGTCACCGTCGACTACCTACGTGAAAAACATGGCATACGGGCTGGCTGCATCACCGTCTACTGTTTCCGGCCGTTTCCTGCTCAAAAAATTGTGCAGGCCGTCCAACACTGCAAAGCAATTTCTGTCTTTGAACGCATGGACGACCCCTTATCGACAACGGGCAATCATTTGACCCGTGAAATTAAAGCTGCCCTGTGCGACGCAGCAACAGGCCAAATGGGACACGAACGGATCGATCGGATTCCCCTCGTGTACCACGGTGCAGCCGGATTGGGCAGCCGCGACGTACGTCCGGCAGACATTGCCGCCACCTTCGAGAACATGATTCATAATGGCCAGGACTACTTCTGCGTGGGCATCGACCACGCACTAGCCCTGAAACGTACCGACGACCCCGACTTGCGTCCTGCCGGTAGTTTTTCGATGCGAGGCCATTCCGTGGGTGGGTTCGGCTCTGTCACGACCAACAAAGTCATCGCCACCATTGGCGGCAGTGTTTTTGGGAAAGATGTACAAGCTTATCCCAAATATGGTTCGGAGAAAAAAGGACTGCCAACAACGTATTACCTGACGATCTCTGCCGAGCACATCATGACTCACAGTGAATTGGAATTTGTGGACTTGGTGGTGCTGAACGATGTGAATGCCGTGCTCAGCGGAAATCCGCTCGCTGGAATGGTCGAAGGCGGAGCCATTTTTATGCAATCGGCGTATACCGATCCGCAGGAAGTCTGGAGTCATATTCCGACCGGCCACCAAAAGGTAATTCAGGACAAACAAATCCGTGTCTATTTCGCCGACATGGTACAGATTGCCCGTGAAGTTGCGTCGGTTGCTGATTTGGAAATGAGAATGCAAGGAATCGTTTTGCTTGGAGCGTTCTTAAAACTAACCCCCTATGCCAAAGACAGCGGCATGTCTGACGACCAGGTAATGGCCGGCGTTGAGAAAGCACTCCGAAAATATTTTGGCAAACGAGGGGAACAAGTGGTCCAAGACAACCTGACCTGCGTGCGCCGCGGTTACCGCGAAATGCAAGAATTGCCGCGGGAACTCATCGATTCTTGACGTGTCGTACTACCAGAGATTCCGGCAAATATTTTAAATAACCCTACGAGGCGCTGATATGGCAACCGTTTCTGACAATGTTTCTTTGAACGAACCGAGCGACCGTGACCCGTTCAACAACAACAGCTATGGAACGTTGGATGATGCAAGCTATCGACAGGTCGAGTTGCCGGTGCTCGACGTCAACGATTTCAATGAGCGGATTATCCGTGCCTACGAGGACGGTACGGCGGAGAAAGAACTACCCGCTGATTTGACAGTCGCCCGTTCACTCATTCCCGCTGGAACCGCAACGTTGCGAGATTTCAGCTATATCGCTCCCGAAATACCGGACTTTATCTCGGAAAAATGTACTGGCTGTATGGACTGCGTTACACTTTGCCCCGACACTGCCATCCTGGGCAAAGTGATTGGCGAGAAAAAATGGGAAGAGAACCTGGAAAAAATAGACGGTGAAGCGGATCGTGAAATGTTCAAACAACAATGGTCCGATCCCCGCAAATACTACGAAGGTCCAAAGAAGAAAATGGGGGAAGGTGGTAAATTCCTCATCATGATCGACCCCAGTAAATGCAAGGGCTGCGCTGAATGTGTCACCGTTTGTGACGATGATGCGTTAAAGATGATTCCAAAAACAGATGAGGTAATGACCAATATCCGTAAAAGCCATCGTTATTTCAAGGAATTTGGCCCGACGGACGAACGCTATGTCAATGACAACCTACTGATCGACATGATGCTCAAAGAGAAAACACATATCTATGTCGGTGGTGCTGGGAGCTGTGCCGGATGTGGTGAAGGTTCAGCACTGAGGATGCTTTGCTCTGCTGTCGGAGCCAAACATGAAGACAACTGGGGTATCGTTGCGGCGACCGGTTGTAACACGGTTTACACGTCTACCTATCCGTACAATCCGTATCTCGTTCCTTGGACCAATTCGCTGTTCGAAAATGCGCCAGCATATGCCATGGGCCTGCGAATGCGTTGGGACCAAAAAGGTTGGGACGAAAAACCCATCTGGTGCATCGGCGGGGATGGAGCGATGTTCGACATCGGATTCCAGTCCTTGTCACGATTACTGGCCTCAGGTTTGCCTGTCAAAATCTTCGTATTAGATACCCAGGTATACTCCAACACTGGCGGTCAGGCGTCTACCGCCACTTACATGGGTCAGAACACCAAAATGAGCATTCATGGCAAAGTGATCGCTGGCAAACACGAGCGCCGTAAGGAAATCGCACAGATTGCCATGATGCACCCTCGGACTTATGTAGCCCAGACAACATGTGCGCACGTGAATCACTTTTATCGTTCGGTGTTGGAGGCCATGGAATTTGACGGCCCTGCTGTGGTTTGTTGTTTTACCACCTGCCAACCCGAACACGGTGTTGCCGATAACATGGCCACTGACCAAGCTCGGCTCTCCGTGGACACACGAGCTTTTCCCATGATGATTTATGATCCGCGTAAAGGTGAGACGATTCGTGAACGACTCTCACTGCAAGGCAATCCTGCCGTCAATGACGATTGGTGGACGAATCCCAAAACGGGCGAGCAGGTCGATTTTGTAGATTTCTGCCGCAGTGAAGGTCGCTTCGCCAAGCATTTTGACCGCGATGGCAATCCCAGTGAAGTGCTTTTACAAGCCACACAAGAACGCCTTGAAAATTGGAAACAACTTCAGGAATTGGCGGGCGTCTTGGACAAGAAAAAGCCCGCGGCACCGACCAAGGAGCAGGCCAAGCCGGCGGTCGCTGCCAAACTTGAACCACAAGGCGACAATGGCCTACCAGGTGGATTGACCACAGGCTCGAAAATCAATTACACCGTCGGAGGCACTTCGGTATCCGGAATCATCGCTTCCGCTTCCCCCGTTGTACTTACCTTGGATGACAACACCGAAATAGAGATTTCACGCGACGTGCTAGGCCAAGCTCTTCAGGCAGGAATCGTTTCCAAATTATGATATCGCTCGCCTAGCCTAGCAAGAATTTCACGTCATAGTACAACGATACTTCATGTGCAATCCTCGTTATCGTGTTACTTGCCTTGCAACATCCACCGTCTAATATCGCGAATCGTGTTGATGGGCAATTCTGACCCGAAAGCCGTACACCAGTTCACAGGGGAACTGAAGCCCGCATTGGATTTCTTCAAGCGGACGCGAAGCGAACTGAGTACACTACGAAAATGTCATGTCTGGATCGACCGAGTCCAAGTATTTGATGTAAATGGTGACTATTTCGAAATCACAGGACTTGGTTACCCGGACTCGGACATTCTGCCCGTACTTCAATCGATCAACGCCGTATTCAAGCCAAAACAAATCCACCTCGCGATTGACCGACCCTTCAAAGAATTTAAAACCAGCCGGAGACATCCCTGGGCCGAAGACCGCGTAATGTGAACCAGCTAAAACGCGCACAACTTTCTGGATTGAAAATCCGAGGCTTCCTTGTGCAACCAAAACGCCAGGGGGCCCTCAACGACTACCTGAACGAAAAAGACGGCAAATCGTTCTCGGCCCACTCAAAGGGCAACAGGTTGCGGCCGATTTGTTACCGACCAAATCCCTAACAAACCCCAGCCCACGGAATGGGACCAGCTTCGTCACACAATACATTCGTCGTATTGACAGCTCACAACACACCGCACAAATCCGTTAACGTTCACAGACAAACTACCACGAGCTACAGACCACGCCGCGTGGCAATCAGGTCCCAGGCAGGGCGTAAAGGGAATGGTTTGTGCGAAACATCAACCACTTCGAATGGACCCCATTCTACTACGCGGCATCAACTACTTTGACTTACCTTTACTTTGACTTACCTTCGCCCGGTGTTTGCAAATTGGCAAAAACAACCAACTCCCCGGCATCTTCTTTCAAACGCCACGTAGATGTCCCATGTTTACCAACGTCTTAATAGCCAACTGCGGTTCCATCTTTTCGCGATTCGGTCGCTCCGTGTAAAACGCCCTGTTCCTTATCGATTTGAATCGCTTGGTATCCACCGAATCCGTCCTGAGAATAGACAACGCGGTGCCCTCGTTTCAACAAGTCTCGCACCGCAGTCGCTGGGATGCCAGGTTCCACGCTCACTGTCCCACCATCACGGTCCATTGGTATACCCGTAGGCGTCGCCGAACCAGCATGGCGAATCCGCGCCGCATCGCCAGCGGCTTGCACATTCATGTCAAAATCTAACATGTTCACCAAAACTTGGGCGTGACCCTGTGGCTGCATGTCACCCCCCATCAAACCAAAAACGAGCCACGGTTCACCTTCACGTGTAACCATAGCTGGAATGATCGTATGGAAAGGACGCTTGTGAGGGGCAAGGCAATTAGGATGTTGTTCATCCAGTGAAAATAATGCTCCGCGATTTTGCAATGCAAAACCAACATCTCCTGGTGTTACCTGGGAACCGAATCCATAGTATAAGCTCTGAATCAAGGAACAAGCGTTACGGTCTTTGTCGACCACAGTCAGATAAATCGTATCGCCGTGTTCCAGCTTCGGATCACCAGCAGGTACATCGGTGGCTGCCCGCTTGGGATCAATTCGGGCCCTCTGCCGTGTCGCATATTGCTTGGAAATCAAATCACGCACGGGCAAATCCTGTCCCGCAGGGTCTGCATAAAAACGGGCCCGATCTGCAAATGCCAGTTTCTTGGCTTCGATGAACAAATGCAAATATTCAGCACTATGACGCCCCAAGGACGAAATATCATACCCTTCAAGAATATTGAGAATTTCCAGTGCAGCAATTCCTTGTCCATTGGGCGGTAACTCCCAAACATCATAGCCACGATAACTGGCAGATACCGGGTCCACCCAATCCGACCTATGATCCTCGAAGTCGCGTAAGCCAAAAAAACCGCCATGCTTTTCACTAAAGGCGACGATCTTGCGAGCTATTTCACCTCGGTAGAACACATCTCGACCCTGATCGGCAATCGACTGATAGGTTTTCGCTAGACGCGGATTTCGAAAAACCTGGCCCCCCCGAGGCGCATTTCCATGCATTAAATAAGTCTCTGCCGAGTCGGGCCAGCGGCGCAGTTGCGTCGTAGAATGCTGCCAAGACCGGGCAATCACTTCACTGACTGGAAAACCATTCTGTGCATATTTTATAGAGGGTTCCAGTACTTCTGCGAGGCTACGCGTACCAAACCGTTCCAACAATACTGACCAACCATCGACACACCCCGGTACGGACCAGGACAAGGGGCCAGTGATTGGGATTTGGTCCAATCCCGCCGCACGAATCACCTCCACCTTCAAACGATACGGGCTACGACCACTGGCATTCAATCCGCTCATGGTGCCAGATTCAGCGTCCCAATAAATGGCAAACAAATCTCCGCCGATACCACAACTCATGGGCTCGACAACCCCCATCATGGCGCTGGTAGCCACCGCTGCGTCCATGGCATTTCCACCCGCTCGGAGAATCTCTAGTCCAACCTGTGCAGCCAACGGTTGGCTAGTGGCCACGATACCATTCTCAGCAACGACGACAGAGCGTGTCTGATGGGGTTCACCAGCACTCCGTACATATTCCGCCGCAGCAAGCTGTCCTGCCGAGTCAATTGGCTCCATAATCACCTCATCACAAACGCTCCCAAACGCAACGACAATCAAGCCTGTAAACAGTCGTCTCATGATTTCATCAGGTCGAAATTGCATACTGTTGTACTGACGTGATTGGAACGAGTGGAAATATTTTTTTTTCTGGTAATGCTCAAACGATTCATCCCTTGCGTTTCAAGCCCATTAATCACTGACAGCATCATTTCGCTCTATCAACCTCACTCCCCTTCCAAAGTTGTGATTCTTTTCTCTGTCGGCCACGACGCATTCCTTTATTGCTAGAATCTCGCACCATGAGTGGGTTCGAATAGAATGCGGACCTGGCCTCAAACCGGACAGGCGTCACAAAGAAGCCTTCCTGCAAACCGCAATAAATCGTTGAAGGTATTCGCACAGTTTCGCATTGAATTTGACAGTCCAATGGCCCCAGCTACGAAGTACCCCGGTCAAACTTTACCCCATGGAACGTCCATCCTACTGTGCGAAATGAGGGCGTCAATGCCCTAAATTAACTACTTACCGCTGACGGACAGCAGAAACCAGCAATTCCCGATCACCAGTCATTTCAAGTCGACGGAATATCGCGTAGCCGTCCGGCAACGAGTCAGTTACACTAGCCACGATGATGGATATGCAATTGGCACGAAAACATGTCGTGTTACTGGGGATTGGACATACGAACGCTCATGTGCTGCGGATGTGGCGCATGCAGCGATTGCCAGATACGCAGTTAACATGTGTATCGAATTCTCCCGTAGCTACGTATTCTGGAATGTTACCAGGCGTACTGGCTGGTCAATATCCGTTGGAACGGATGGAAATCGACCTTGTGCGATTGTGCGCATCGGTAGGCGCAAGATTGATTGTGGACGATGTGACTGGACTTCATGTCTCCGATCAATTGCTGCATTTTGCACATCGTCCATCCCTTCCGTTTGATGTCTTATCAATTGGAATTGGGTCAGTTCCCAGCCAACAAGGGATCACGTCATCGGACGAGACGATGCTGCCGATCAAACCGATGCAAACATTCGTGGACCGACTCACAAAACATCTGCAAAAGTGGAAACAAACAGTCAGTCATCGACCGCTACGAGTCACCATTGTAGGTGGTGGCGCCGGCGGTGTCGAAATAGCTCTTTGTCTTCCGGCCCGCCTGCGAGTTCTTCTGGAAAACGTTCCTTTTACGATTCATCTCGTTACGTCTGCTGAATCGATTTTGAAAGGAATGCGACCAAAATCGGTACAACGCGTCACGAAACTGCTTGCCGAACGCGGAATCCAACTGCTACCTTCTACCCGCGTGACAAAAATTGCCCATGGTGAAGTTGAATTTAATAACCGAGAGACGTTGGAATCTGACTTGATCTTGTGGGCGACCAATGCGTCGCCACCGCCGTTGTTAACGCAACTTGGCTTACCCCTCGACGAACATGGTTTTCTGGAGACACGTGCCACATTACGGACAATGGCTGATTCCCCCATTTTCGCCGTCGGTGATTCGGGATCAATTATTGGTCATACGACTCCAAAGGCAGGAGTCTATGCCGTCCGCCAGGGGCCTATATTGTTTGCCAACATTCGCCACACATTACAAGATGAACCATTAGAGGAATACAAACCTCAGCAAAGTTTTCTCAAGTTACTCAATCTGGGGGACGGAACTGCGTTGGCAGAATACGGAGGCCTTACCCTTCAAGGGCGCTGGTGCTGGAAAATGAAGGATTTCATCGACGGCCGCTTCATGGACAAACATCAACACTATCAGGCAATGGAAATACAACCAGCTGCCGACAACACCAAACCGCCCGTCATGAGGTGTGCCGGATGCGGAGGCAAAGTCAGTGGTTCCGTCCTCTCACGCGTCCTGTCACGACTCGACATACCACCGCATGACAATGTCCTACTCGGTTTGGAATCACCTGATGATGCAGCGATCATCAGTGCGCCAGAAGGCAATCCATTGACTGTTACCGTCGATTTTTTTGCCGCGCCGCTGGACGATCCTTATCTCGTGGGAAGAATTGCTGCTCTCAATGCAGCCAGCGATGTCTATGCACTCGGAGGAAATCCAATCGGCGCGCTAGCCATGTGTACGGTACCCCTGGGACCTCCACGGTCACAGGAACAAATCCTGTATGAGGTCACCGCTGGCGCGGTCGAAGAATTCCGTCGCATGGGTGCTACACTAGTGGGGGGCCATACAATCGAAGGTCCCAGATTGACAGTAGGCTTCACTGTTTTGGCCGACCAAGGTCGCAAAACTCCGCATACCAAGGGACGTTTGCGTGAGGGCGATTCCCTGGTACTGACTAAACCCCTGGGATCGGGAATCCTACTGGCAGCCCACATGCAGGCTGCCTGCCGAGCCGCCTGGCTGTCGCCTCTGTTACAGGTCATGTTACACAGCAACCAGCATGCCGCCCAACTCACAGACGATTATCAAATTTCTGCGATCACGGATGTCACCGGATTTGGTCTGGCCGGTCATCTCTTGGAAATGCTGCATGCGTCGAAAATGGCAGCTCGTTTGATACCGGAACAAATTCCACTGCTGCCCGGCACGATAGAATTACTCCGCGAAGGTATTGAAAGTACGCTCGCACCAGCAAATCGAAATGTTGAAACAGCGATCAAAGTCAGTGAGCCTCTTCGCCGAACGCCACAGTACGCAGCCATTTTTGACCCACAAACCAGCGGAGGACTGCTCCTAGGTGTATCCCAAAACCGGTTAAACGACGTGCTCGCTGCGTTAAACCGACAAGCCGACTGGCAATCCGTGGTCATTGGACAAGTGCAGACTCGCCAACTCGACGACCCCTGGATCGACATGGTGGCTGAATAATGGCAAGTGTGGGTATCTCCTGCGTGACCAACGGCGTCTACCAAAAACATCGAAACCAAGGTCAGCACCATCACTCCTTTTGAAACCGCCGTGCCAAGAACCAATTTCCATCAACTGCTTAATCCCTATCACGTTGCACTCCCTAGCGGCTTTATTTTTCCCTGTAGCAGCTTATTTCCGCTGTCTTGTGTTAATCTCACCGCGCTTTCCTGGAATCAAACCTTTTTATCCAGGATAGCGCACCTTGAAAAAAAGACCAAAGTACGTTAATTCTATGATGAGGTTAGGACCGTCACGTTTCCTTATCCGTTGACAGAAAGCAGAAGCCCCATGGCAAAAGAGTCGAGCCAAAAGGAAAAACCAGAAAAAGATGCGCCCCAGAGTGACAAAACCCACACAAAACGAGTGCTGGTGGTCGACGATGACGGCGAAATCATCGAATCGGTGTGTTTCGCACTTAAATCGGAAGGCTATGATGTATTGGTTGGCCGGGACGGCAACCAGGGCCTGGCGCTCGCAGAACGCGAGAGTCCCGATTTGTTGATCTTGGACATGATGATGCCCAAACGCAGCGGATTTCTGGTCCTGGAGAAACTACGGCGGACACGCCTCGATCCGATTCGGGTCATCATGATCACGGCAAACGAAGGAAGTCGACACAAGGCCTATGCCGAAATGCTGGGCGTGGACGAATATCTTCGCAAACCATTTGCTATATCGCGCCTGATGGAAAGTGTCAACCGCTTGCTATCGTGAGCACGACGTCTCCCCTCCGGCCTCCTTGGCAGCGCCATAAAATCAGCGACTCGGTGCTTCGCTGACTAAAAAATACCGCCATGAGTACGGTAAGGCGTTAAATGCGACGGCTGATCAAGAAACCAGAATCGTTGCCATTCCTCAAGCACCATTCTCAGGTTTTCCGATGTAATCACAAGTTCCCTGGCACGAATTCGTGGATCCCCACTGTAGCCAGGGATAATACACCCTGTATGGCATGAAATCGCGACGAATAAAAGAAGTGCCCACATCAGGCTACGCATGGCTAGTCCTCCCTGACAAGCTCGTGTTGCTATGATGAATCACTGGAGTCTAGCGACTCGCATGGTACCAGCATGGGTGGCCCGACGTGATTCCCACACTCACGCCATTTTATTAGGGTCGTACCTAACCGGCACTATTTCCATAACTCTGTGGGCTACTATAGTTTTCAGGCAATGGTGAGGGTGGGGCTGCAGAAGTTGGCCCGGTCGACCTTGACCGAGAATATTCCTGTAACTCCCTTACCTTTTCCTCCATCTCCTTGCCCGGCTTGAACGTGACAACAAATTTGGCTTCCACGTCGACTCGCTCACCCGTTCTGGGATTACGAGCTTTTCTTGCCGCACGTTTTTTGACTTCAAAAACGCCAAAATTTCGCAGCTCGATTCGACCTAAAACCCCATTTTCATTGCCTTTGTCGATTTGACGCTTGGTTTCTTCCACCAAGGTTTCTACAATCGCATCGAATGTTCGTTGGACGATTTCCTTCGTCTTTAACTGTGTAAGGCCAATCTCCTCCGAGATAGTTTTTACGATTTCTTTCTTGGTCACGGCCAAGCTCCTAAGGAGAGGTGCAATTTGAGAAAAGAAAGCGAAAGAAAAGTTACCGAAACCGGTAGTGCTCATGTTACAAGTGTAAATGACATAAGCATTAGTGTCAAGATTTCGGTGGGTTATCTCCGTTCTCTTTCCCCCGGGGGCCCATTCCAAGACCCGCTAACACTCTGCCGTACCCAGTACGCTTGAATCATCATAAGTCACTTTAGTTACTCAGTTTAAGACGTCCACCATAAAGCCAAGACCTCACCAATTTCTGCCAGTTGTCGCGGTCGAATAGCTAGCATCTTTTACCTGCCATGGCTAACCAATGGGGAGTCGTTCGACATGCATTATCGGACCTTTGAGCCCACAAAATCAAACTAATCGTTAAATTCTAATCTTTTTAACTTGATCTTGGATCTCGTCTAGCTGGTAAAGCTCGCCCTGCCCGCTGCCGGGACAGATTTCACAAGTTTGCTCCCAATTTTCCTTGGTACGGACATTCGACTCCCAAAAAGGCCATGTACGGCATTGTCGGGGACGGGCGTCATAGACCGTGCAGCAACGTTTTACGTTGTCAAAAAAGACACAGTCCCACGTTCCTGGCAATTCTCGCAGACTTTTCCTAATACCAACATTCCGTACGTATTTTTCTCGAAATCGGTCTAGGTCTGTCTCACCAATTTCACGCGCCAATGCCGCAATTTCTTCATTGTTGACCCAAACATATCCTGGAGCACCCGTGCAACAATTTCCACATTGTGTGCATTGAAAACGCAGGCCTTCATGATACCAAGGCTGCTTGCTCATAATTCGAACCCTCTCTCATGGTGTGGCTCAGTTCACTGTTAGCTTCAACGTTTGGAAACGACATCACCAGCATGCTGTGTGGCAATTTCCCGAATCGCATCCACGGTGGCTTCAAGCTCTGCTTCCGTCGTAAAGGCACCCCAACTCAGACGAACGGTCCCCCCGCATTGACTGGTCTCTAGGCTACGGTGCATCCGAGGTGCACAATGCAAACCAGCACGCACTTGAATCCGGTAAACACAATCTAACAACACGGTAACTTCCTGAGGAGAACATCCGGCAACCAACAAACTCAAAACGGCTACTCGCTCTTCCTTTTGGTGTGGTCCAAATAAGGTCACACCCCCGACCTCCCCAAGGTGCCCCAGCAGGAATTCCGTCATGCGAAGCTCATCCTTTTGACGAACTTCGATACCGACTTGGTTGAGAAACTCTATGCCAGCCTGTAATCCTGCTATCGCAGGCACATTCAGATTCCCAACCTCGTATTTTTCAGGTAGATAATTCGGCTGAATCTCTTCATCACTTTGCGTACCAGTTCCACCTTGACGTAATGACACCACGCTGTTTTCCACGCCGGGCCGGATATATAGAACACCGGTCCCCAACGGTCCAAGTAAGCCTTTGTGTCCCGGTCCGGCCAGTAGATCCACACCAAGTTTTGTGACGTCAATTGGGAGATGCCCCAAGGTCTGTGCAGCATCCAGCAGGAAAAGTACTTCATTCTCTCGCGCTATCAATCCAACTTCGGCGATCGGCAATATTGCACCGGTTACATTCGAAGCGTGTGACAACACAATCATCCTTGTCTCCGGGCGCAAAGCAGCTCGCACATCTGCAGGATCGATTAAACCGCTGCCATCGGCCATGATATAGGAGACATCAACATTTTTCTGTTTTCGAAGTTCTGACAGTGGCCGCAATACAGAATTGTGCTCGACGACCGATGTCACGACATGGTCACCGGGCCGCAAGGTACCGTGCAAAGCCAAATTCAGTCCGTCGGTGCCATTGAAAGTAAAAAAGATCGAATTTGGATCAGGCGCTCCCACCAACTTGGCTACTTGTTGTCGTGTGTTCGCAACAATGCGTTCCGCCATCACAGCTTCGCGGTAAGCACTACGACCGGCCGATGCACCAACGTGGCGCAAATAATGATCAACCGCCTCATAAACGGCCTCCGGTTTGGGCCAACTGGTCGCTGCGTTATCGAGATAAATGCGTTCAGGCTCGGGCATGTTTGCTCATCCCCCGATCTGGTACATAGCGCGCTTTGGCTTCACAAAGTCGTCCGTATCCATGCCATGTCCAACCTTCTTGGCCAATACACTTTCGCGTAACAATTCGATCAGATCATCGTCGGAGCAGTCGCTGCGAAGAATCCTTCGTGCATCCCATTCAGTGGTCGCAAACAAACAATTTCGAATTTGCCCTTCTGCGGTCAGCCGTAGACGATTGCAATCACTACAAAACGGCTGTGTGACAGAATCGATGAATCCAATCCGACCCCCTCCGTCCTCAAATGCATAGTCGACAGCCGGCTGACTGCTATCGTGTCTTTCTACCGGTAACAAAGGCCCAAACTCCTTTTCCAATGCCTGTCGCACCTGCTCGCCCGATAATACTTGGTCCAGTTGCCAATTATTCTCCGCATCGAGAGGCATGTATTCAATAAATCGCAATTCCAAGCGATGCTGTCTGGCAAATTGTGCCAGGGGAATAATTTCATGCTCGTTTAAACCGGCAATCGCCAACGCATTTAAGCGGATTTTCGCGAATCCAACTTGCTGTGCCACAGCGATCCCACGAAGCACCGAGCCTAAACCGTCACGCCGTGCAATCTTACGAAATGTTTCTTCCTGCAGCGCGTCAAGACTGATGTTAAGCCTTTGCACACCAGCGTCTTTCAGTTGATGTGCTTGATTGGCTAAAAGTATTCCGTTCGTCGTCAGCGCAATATCGTCGATTCCTTGCACCGCGGATAACATACCAATCAGGCGTGACAAATCTGACCGGACCAAAGGTTCACCACCGGTAATCCGCAGCTTGTGGATCCCCAATCGCACCGCTACCTGTACAAATCGCAAAATCTCCTCGAACGTCAACAGTTCGCGGCGAGGTAAGAACTGGATATTTTCATCGGGCATACAATAAAAACAACGAATATTGCAGCGGTCAGTGACGCTAATGCGCAAGCTTGTGTGGACACGACCAAAACGATCCACGAGTGGAGCAAGTTCTTGCATCAAGGGGCCTCATTACTCAATGGCGGTGCATTCGATTCCATACCTGGGTGAACCCATTGGCTCGTTCCGTCTGCCCAGTTCTCCTGTTTCCAAATCGGAACCACTTGTTTCAAAGTATCGATCAACCACTCTCCGGCCTGGAAAGCTTCACGACGATGGGGAGCGCTGACGGCGACTGCAATACTGGCCTCACCCAAAGCAAGATGCCCCATCCGGTGCACCATGGCACACCCCAGCAAATTCCACCGTTGACATGCCTCCGTGGCTAACTCGTTCAATTTCTTGAGAGCCATTTCGGAATAACATTCATAGTTTAAAGACAAAGTGCGCCGCCCATTCGTAAACTCCCTCGTCGTTCCCAAAAACAACAAAACAGCACCCGCTCGGTGTGAACCCACGTCGCTCAGCAATTGCTCGGTAGCAATTGGTTTATCAGTTAACCCAATAAACGCCACGGTTTCTTTCGATCGTTTTTCTTCGGCCATGTTATCTGATACGACTACCTCTTCATGAAATGTTACTGCCCACTCAGACTCCAAAATCACTTCTTCTGATGGTGATACAAATCGACAACCACATCAAGTGCTCCGGACCCAACCAGCTACCAGTATTTCTCTTAAAAATTCACAGCAAAACTCGATTCATGCTACCATTTTACCCCCCGCTCACGGGAGGGATACAGGCCACCCGAGAATCGGCTGACAAACATGCCTGGTCATCCGCATATTCATCATCCACGGCAAACCTTGTATGCGGGACAAGCTCTGCCAACCGTGGACAACTATCTGCCAGCCTGCTGCGCAAATCGGCAATGGTGGCACCCGCGGACAATTCCACTTGGATCGTGTCGACGCCAGCTAATTGTCGGGCAACTGCAAAAAGTTGTACTTGAACGTTCATGTCACAATCAGCTCCTCACCACGGTCACTCATCAACTGGGCTACTTCCGGTGCCAAACCATAAGCCAGAGCCAGCAATTTGAGGGGATGGATCGTGGGCTTGGTAGTTCCTTGCTCCATCTGGATCTTGCAACTACTGCATTCGGTGGTACCAACCTGCAGGGCCGGGTTTCTAAGAGCCGTGATCAAACCCCATCCAGCACGCAAACTTGTGCGATAGTTTTCACGTTTGAAACCATAGGTACCGGCCATACCAGAACATCCTGCATTGACATCTTGCACCGTAAGGCCGGGAATAAGACCCAGCAAATTAGCTCCTGGCGTACCGACCTCCAGTGCCTTAAGATGACACGGAGCATGATATCCAACTGTGGCACTAATCGGCTTAAGATCCAGTTTCAATTGTGATTTTTGGTGCAGGGTCCATAAATAATGACAGGCCTCCGACGTGTTGTCAGCGACGAGTCGCGCATCATCATCATCGATTAAATTCAAATATTCATGTGTTAGACAAAGCGCTGCAGAAGGCTCTGTAGCCACAATGTGGTAACCTTGCCTTACCGCCTCAGCGAGAAGAGTCACGTTTTGAGAAGCGATCCTGCGGGCCTTATCCAGTACGCCGACAGAAATCATCGACATACCTGACTGTTTCTGTTCTGGATGGACATAAACCGCAACCCCATTGTGCGACAACACTGCCAGGAATGCTTCGGCCAGTTGCACATCAAACCAATTCGCATAGATATCGACAAAATACAAAACTTTCGGTCCTGCATCACGCGTGGCGCGCGTCAATCGCCGACGGGATGCACGACGCATAAACGGACTTCGGGCAAAACGAGGCAATTTACGACCCTGCGCCAGCCCAAAAGTTTTCTCCAATAACCACCGCATTTGCCGGTTGGCAAATGCCCAGTTCGCGACGGGGTGAATCAAGCTCCCCCATTTTGAAAACAATTCCAGCTTGGCGAAGAAAGCATCCGAAGGCTTCAGGCCATTGGTAGCAGCGTACTGGGCCTTACACTCGACCATCAGTTTCGGAATATCTACTGTAGCGGGGCATTCCAATCGGCACTGGTGACAATGAAAACAAAGATCCGTGACCTGTTTTAAATCCTCCCCTGCCATCTCGGCAGGATCCAAACGGCCCGTTGACACGGCGCGCATCAGATTCGCTTTGGCTCGTGGCGAAGCCTCTTCCCCTGGAGAAAAACGATAAATCGGGCACATGCGCCATTGGTCTGCCTGACTGCGACAGGAACCACATCCATTGCATTCGCGCGCCGCGTGAGCCAACTCGGCATCATCCCAGTTAAGTTGCAACTGGACGAGTCCCGAATCACGATCAACCACTCTTTCCAAAGAGCTGCCGTCGGGTTTTACTTCCGCCGCAACCGCTTGATTCAGCGAAACGGTTTGCATCACGCGTCGCAGGTTGGTTGTCATTAAATGCGGATCATTACCGATGATTTTCCCAGGATTTAAGATATTTTGTGGATCGAACAGTTTTTTGATGTCACGCAAAGTGCGGTAAAGCGGACCATATTGCTGTGCTACAAACGAAGTGCGACTCAGTCCGTCTCCATGTTCACCACTGATTGTGCCACCACACTGCCAGATTTCCTCGTAAAAATCCGAGGCCAATGCATGCAGTTTTCGGATGTGTTCTGAATTAGCCAAGTCCAGAAAGGGCCTTACGTGTAACTGACCATGGCCAGCATGAGAAAAAACCGAAGCCGTAACATGATGCTTTTTCAACAAGTTTTGCAGCCGGACCAAAATCTCGGGAAGCCGACTTGGAGGAACTGCCGCATCCTCGATAAACGGCAACGGACGACTAGTACCCGTCAACCGGTAAAGTGAAGGCACTACTTGCCGAGCCAGCTGCCAATACAAATTGAACTCGTAAGCATCTGATGCGACACGCGCGCCAAACGCCAGATGATGACGGCGACGCGCCCAATCAACCATGCGATCAATCGAATCACGTACTTCTGACAGACTGTCTCCCTGAGATTCAATTAATAATACTGCTTCTGTGTCGGAAGGAATCAAGAGATCGAAATGAACGTTTGTTTCACGGGCCAGTGTTAATAACCGGCGGTCCATTAAATCACACGCACTGGCACCCAACTCAGGCATTTCCAGTGCGGCCTGAGCAGCATTTTCCAGCCTGTCAAATAACAACAGGGCAACGGATTTATAAGCTGGCAGTGGCTGCGTCCGCAAAGTCGCTTCGACTGTCAAAGCTAACGTACCTTCGGAACCCGTTAGAAGTCGTGGAAAATCGACAACTTCGGGTGTAACAATGCCAGTCAAGCAGTAACCGCAATTATTGACACGAGTTTGAGGTGTGTGTTGAGCGACTAATTCCGCGTCTCGGACAAGCAAATCAGACAAAGATGATACCAACCCATCCACCCGATCAGCATTCTTCCCTGTCGTTATCCCACCACGTTTGACACGTGACAGTTCAACACAACGTCCATCCGCCAACACAACCCGCATGCTTTCCACATGCTGTCTCGCAGAACCATGTTCCAACCAGTGACTTCCACTGGCATCCACCGCCAACATGCCACCGATTGTGGTCACTTCCTGTGTCGCTGGGTCGGGCCCAAAATGCCGTCCATGCAATGCCAAATAACTATTCAGCTGGGAAAGAGTCAGGCCTGGCTGGACACGAACCGTGGTGTCGTCATGACTGATTGCCCGGCGCATGAAATGAGAAAAATCAAGCACCAAGCCGGGCCCAATGGACCCACCCGCCAAACCGGTACCCGCACCACGTGAATGAATCGGCAAGTGATTTTCTAACGCATACTGTACGCAAGCAATCACGTCAGCCGTATGACGTGGCCGTACAACACCCAGGGGTTTGATCGCATAAATGCTTGCATCGCTGGAGTACATCTCCACAAAAACGTCATCACAGCGAACTTCACCTTCAAGCAATCCCCGCAGGTCGGCTTCGATCGTCTCCTGATTCTGGTTCATGCTCATACTCTTTCAGTCGCGCCGCCTGTTGGCGATAACGCTCGTGAATTTCCAAATCAAACGCTGTATGCTCCTCTTCACTAACACCACGGTACTCAGCATGGCAGCGGTAACACGTCAATACGTTACTTACAAACATGTAAAGTATCACGTCAACCAGCGCTGTCGCGAACAAAATCGCAAATGTCTCCCACAACCGATAGAAATACCACGTGACACAGCTCAACGACAATCCGCCAACAACAATTGCCAAACCAAGCCCTTGCGGAAAATCTTTGCGCAAGAAAAGCTCATGGCTAGGACATATCACACAAGAACTTACTGCTTGGTCCTGCACGTTTTTCTGTGGAATGTCCCAACTCCGTCCACAAATATCACAATGCAATATACCGCCCGACAATAATTCCTGTTGTAATGTGCGACCACACTGGTGGCAAGCAAACCGAATATTCATGGGAATCAACACCCGAATCTCTATATAGGGAAGTCCAGTTTGACTTTCACAACCAACCGCAGGAATCGGTGATACCTTTGTGTAAAATGCCTCTCCAACATCACAGCGACTATCAACTTCCTAGTCCCCCATCATACGGGATAAGTGGCATCCAGCGACAGTAGCAGCGAGGTCAGTTCACCAAGAAAGGTAGCCATGACCGCCACATACAAAATGCCGGTGGCGCTTTGCGTATTAGGCACTTTTAGGGTAGCCCACGTCATGAAAGCCAATACCATCGCCCCCACCAAGCCAAACAACCAGCGCAACGCCAATAAATACCCTAACGAATTTCCAACAGATTGCGGTGATATCTCCATCACCCGAACCAATAAACCGCAGCTACAAAAGACCACACGGATCGTCAAAACTGAAATCATCAACACAACGAGGCGTTTCAAAGGAATCAGTTCCATCGATGGAGTATTCAAATACCAGTGTCCCAATAACATGGCTGCCATGGTTATCCCCAAAACCAATCCACTAGTAACGACATCCCCTACAGCAAGCCCGGATCTGACAAGCGACCATGGCGGTGACACGGGCGGCCAGGCAAGGAGTGCCCCCCCGAGTGTGCTCAAGGCCACCAGGTAGAGGACCCACATACCAGCCTTTGGCCATTGATACAGCCATACAACCGAACCAAAATAACAAAGTAAAATCGACAATAATGGTGGCCACAAACTGAAGTCAGGCAGGTACCAAGCGACAAGCGTCGTAACCACATGCATTCCCAGTAAGACGAGAAGGTGTACTCGGTAAAAACCGGACGTGACGAGATGACTAGGCGTGCAAGCCATCGCCAGGGCCATCCCGAAAGAAAGACGAAAGAGAAATTGCGTCACAATTTCCACTCAGTTTACCTTCGATCACCGTATATGAGCTGCATGATTTCCGACCGAGTCGAAAGGTTTGAGCGAAAAAGCCCCTTCATGGCCGATGTCACGCAAAGAGATCCTGGTTTACGGATACCGCGAATCGTCATACATGTATGTGTCGCTTCTACTACTACTGCCACCCCTTTCGCATTCAGCTCCTGCTCCAACAAATTGGCGATCTGTTCGGTCATCCGCTCTTGCACCTGAGGTCGCCGGGCAACCACTTCGACCACCCGGGCCAGTTTACTAAGTCCAGCCACTTTCCCTTCTGGCAGATAACCAATATGGGCACGGCCCATAAACGGCAAAAGATGATGTTCACAAGTGCTGTTAAAACTAATGTCTCGCACCAAGACTACTTCATCATATTTCTCAGTAAAAAGTTTCTTAAGATGTTGTCTGGGGTCTTCCCGCATTCCACCAAACAACTCGGCATACATACGCGCTACCCGCGCCGGGGTCTCCAGCAAACCTTCTCGAGCCGGATCTTCACCCACCGCAGCCAGAATTTCGCGCACAGCCCGTTCGATCCGGGCCAAGTCAACATGTCCAGCGTGTTTTAAACCAATCGATTCGCTGTTGTCCAGCAAATGATTTTCGTCCAATTCACCGTCAAGACTACCCTGTTCAAGTGGAAGTGTATCAGTCATGGAAGCCGTCATGAGATTGAATTTGCTATAGATATTTTTAATGTACCGGTGCAACGGAATGCAAAGTTACCATCCAAACAGTGGGCCGACACTGAAAATTTCACAAGCAAATCCTGCGAAATGACCATTTCAGCCTCAGGTACTAAGGACCACTGGCCTAGGTCCACCAGCCCCTCTAAAACCAGAGATCACTCTCAGGCAACTCTGGCAGAAGCACTTCAGTTTTCAGACACCCGCTACAGTTTTCAGACACCCGCTACCGGTATTTCAATATTTCAACCGTCACGAGTTAGTATCCATCGTAAAACGGTAGGAAGTCGCGGTCAAGTCGCCACAATGGCCAGGATAGCCTGTTCAAGCTTTGCCAACTCATCCCAAGTGGCACAGACAACGGGATCTCTTTCGGCTGGAATGTGAACTTCGGCATAATCGTCAATAATACGCGCGCCACGCAAGTCATCCTTGGCCTTAGATTTTTGCACGTCCAAGGCAATGCTACGTGCCTGCTGCCCCAGTAATTCCATCAATTCCCCAATCGACGAACGGGCATATTGCAATTGCAATATCTCGCGTTGGTGCTCCCAGTGGCTGTCGTTGGACGTCTCCTCTAATAACTCACGTGCTGCCAGCGATGCTGCCGTCAAACCACGAGTCGTCAATTGTTGCTGAAATCCTCTCAGTACATAGTAGTCAATCCACCTTTGGTAGGCGGTGATCGCGACACAACGTGCCTTGTTGCTGAGATAATTCTTTCCCAACCCAGCTATTTGTTTTTCGCAATAGTAAGGACAGTCCTCTGCCGACGAAAGTCGATACATGGCGGCTCTCATCATGTCGACAATATCCCGGTGAAAAATTTCCTGTGGAGATTTTTCTGCTACAGCCAATCGCAGCTCTCGGCGTTTCACCGCATATGCGTTCTCGGCTAACATCCAAGCAGGTCGAATTTCATTCCATCCACTTGGAATATCCTCCAATCGAACTGCCGGGCGGTCAATCAACGAAAATGGAAATTCCACGCGTTGTGGTAGACAACTGACACCGGCTGCCACAACCGAATAGGGGCTACGGCTTAAGTTGGCAGGAAAACTGACGTTGACGCCCAAGCCCCAAAAAACTCCCTCGCCACACCATAGTTCCTGGTCCGGCGCACGACTGGTATGGTTCGACCCGACGTTGGCACCATGTGCAACATTGCCTTTTCCCCCAGGCCAAATCGTAGCGATCAATAACGACTGATGGTGGGCAGAGGTGTAAGGTCCAATCAAAGAGGAGGTAACCTCCCCCAAGCCAATTCGCGACTGCGGCCCGATCAACGATCCTGAAATTTTAGCGTTCCTCTCAGCACGGGCCATGCTACACAACAGGGACGAACAAAGCTGTGCTCCAGAGTCAACTTCACTGCCTGCTTGTAAAATCGAATCGCGAACCAATGCTCCGTCACCCACTAGAGAGGGGTGCTGGAAACTCGAAAGAATGGTTGAATTCGAAACCTGACTTGCATTTTTCACGGTGGCCCGCGGTCCCACAAACGTGTCTTGGACCAAGCCGGTACCTAACAGAATGGCCTCTTCAGAAATCACAGTACATGGACATTGAATACGATCGAGATAGCCCTGCAGACAACGACGGTATTCCGCCAGCTCCTCAACGTTACACCCCCCTGCCACCAGTCGCATGGCCAGATTCACGTCCAGTTCCGCAAAAGCAAGAACGCACCGTTCTCCCGTTTGAACTCCGAGTGATAGTAACGTCCCACAACCGAAGGTCGTCAAAGCACCGCATGTGACCATCGTACAATCAATAATCGCTGCACGCTGGCCCACAAAAACCCGGTGCAACCAACCGATGCGGTAGATGATTGCTTCGTCTGCTATATGAACATCCTTCAATATAGAGTCATACACACCTGACCGTCGGCAGACCCCATGTACCAAGTCACGGTCTTTGCCTGTAAACCGCCCTAATAGAATCTTCCCAAAAAGACGGTTATTTCTCACGGTCTCGCTACAGAAATCGGGTGCCACGTGGATCTGGGACCAGTCCTCCGCTTCATTTCCCTGAAGTCGCAGGATTTCGATTTCCTCACTGGTCAGCTTGCGGTACCCATCGGGCGGCTTGGGGAATACCCCACACGCCGCCAATTCGCCAACCGTGGCGAGCAAAGAGGAAGAATCCATCAAACGTTGCACATCGTCTAGCAGAGCTGCCATGCACCGAGACCATGTTCATAGACCGGTAAAGTCGGGAGCCTTGGCCTCCGATACTGGCAGGCCAAACAATTTCCACTCACTACCATTATGCTCCCTGCCCCTGAATGGACAATAGTGCTGCAGTTTTACCGCAAAGTCGTATCGGCAACAACAGAAAAACTGGAGCCTCTTTGCCGGGTGGCCATTTCTCAACCTGTTCGGAAAAATCAGGTAGACACCTGGGCAAAAAAACGTCCGCTAATTCAAACTGAACTGCGGTGGAAACGACTTGGAACCGGACTTCTCCACAGAACATTCCAGTATCTCCAGCAGTTGCTTCATCCGAAGATCCACATTCACCTGGTTCAGTAGTTGCTGCTTTTCTGTCGCATCCAGGTTGACGAAACAGGCCACAAGGTCCGTTAACATGCCGAGTGAAATCGGACCTTCCAGTAATTCGTCAAACTTCTGGTGGGATTCCGACACTTGCGGTAAATAGGCCCGAAAACGCTGCAACAGCAACTTTTGGTTTGCCTGCCGCACATCGGCACCGGACCCAGGGTAAAAATCCTCCAACAATTCTACGTGCGCCTCGCGAAATTCGTGACGTGGTTCAAGTTCTCGGACAATACGTACGCGCCGCAAACCGGCCAACATCAGATTGTAACGCCCATCTTCCAACCTAACATGTGTTAATATCTTTCCCAGACAGCCTACTTCAGCAATTGGTGGGTCGGAATCGTCAGCACTTTCCCAGCCACCTGCTAACTGGACGATCGTAATCAACTTATCGTCCCGCAAGGCACTTGCCATCAACGCCCGATACCGGTCTTCAAAAATGTGGAAGGGTTGCACGACGTGTGGAAACATCACATGGTCCGGTAAAGGAAAAAGACGTGCGATGCCAGAAAAATCTGCTGGACAAAAGGGTATTTCATTCGGTAGGGCCATCGTGTCATCCTCTTTCAAGGAAATTGTACCAAATCGCACGCCTGACGTTTTTCTTTTTCGAGGAAATGCCTCATCACGCAGGTTCAGAATAATCTTCTGGAGGCGGTACCAAGTGAATTTCCGGGATCAATTCGGGATCAATCTCCACTTCTGGAAATTCTTCATCTGTTTCTAGAATCGGTTGACAACACAACCTAAGCTGGCCCAGGAACTGTTCCATATCGATTCCAAGGTACCAGGGACGGTAAGCGTCCAGATAACGTGTGCGGCAGCTTTCGTACAGTTTTCTGGCACCACGAATATTGCCGTTCCCGAAATGATGCAAACAAACCGCCGCCTGGATCAAACCTTGGTAAAATTTACGAGACGGCCCCTGATAATCAGCCCACAACTCCTCCCAGACTTCATGAGCCTCAAAAAAATCACATTCGTTGAAATACTCGATCCCCCTTAAATAACGAGGATCATGATCAGGTTGCTGCATGGGATGAATTCTAGCCTCTCGGTCCACGTCAGGGAACCCTTGTCAACAATCGCGGCACGACTTGAACGAAGGTCACTTGACACTGCAAGGCGTCCTTTGACAATAGACTATCAGTTGGAGTGAACTGTTTTTGACCATATTGTCTGGTACGGAGCCCTCCGCTCCTCGAAGATTCAAGGTCAGCCTTTGTACAGGCCTCCCAGTGAGGACGGTTTTCCCGGAATGGTCTCCACCGAATTAAAACGGCATGCCGCAAAAGTATTGCGGGCATTGAGGCGTGACTACCCCGACGTGGAGTGCGCTCTGAACTACGATTCCCCTGTGCAGCTACTTGTTGCAACCATTCTCTCAGCCCAATGCACCGACCACCGAGTTAACATTGTCACCAAAAGTTTGTTCCGCAAATTACCAACGGTAACTCATCTAGCACGCGTCCCCATCAAGCAACTGGAAAAAGAAATACAAAGTACTGGTTTTTTTCGCAACAAAGCCAAAAACATCAAAGCCTGCTGCCAAGCTTTAATAGATCGGTTCGATGGTGAGGTGCCCCAAGACATCGACGTTCTGGTAAAATTGCCGGGAATTGGACGTAAAACAGCAAATGTAGTACTTGGCACGGCATTTGGCCTGGTGACCGGTGTTGTCGTCGACACCCATGTGGGACGGCTGAGTCGCCGACTTGGTTTAACCGATAAACAAGATCCAGTGAAATGCGAACGTGATCTGATAGAACAATTACCTCGCAAAGAATGGATTCTTTTTTCACACCGCATGATCCATCACGGCCGTCGCGTGTGCATGGCTCGTAAACCGAAATGTGAAGAATGTAGAATGCTTAAATTTTGTCCCCAGATAGGAGTAATCAGTGAATGATTCCGGTGTAGAGATGGCAATCCTGTCAGGGCCTTTGCTGCACCACACTACTTCGTAATAAATCTTTTCATAATTCAACCATCCAGAAACAGGTTTTGATCTTGCTATGATTCTATCCGGCCAACAGATCCGCGCAAGAATGGATTCCGACATCGTTATCGATCCATTCGAAGAAGAAAACCTCAACCCTAACAGCTACAATTTAACCCTGCATGACGAATTATTAGCTTATGAAGAAGTCGTTCTGGACATGCGAAAAGCAAACCGCGTACGACGCATTGAAATCCCGTCAGACGGCCTGGTGCTAGGACCTAACCAGTTGTACCTGGGACGAACGGTAGAACGGACCGTAACGCACAACCTGGTGCCAATGATCGAAGGCCGTTCTTCCGTTGGACGGTTGGGCCTGTTCGTTCACGTAACAGCCGGATTTGGTGACGTAGGATTTGCTGGTTATTGGACCCTGGAGATGTTTGCAGTCCAACCGGTCCGGATTTATCCTGGCGTCCCCATCTGCCAGATCTTCTACCATGAAATTCGTGGCGACATCACAGAGTATGTCAGCGACAAGTATCAAAACAACCGAGATATTCAACCAAGCATGCTGTACAAAGAATTGAACCCTGACGGTGATCACGCCAATCCACAACTAGCACTTCAATTTGGCGTGGACCGCTAATTCCAGTTTTTCAAATTTAGCCGCTTGCTGTAGTGCCGCAACCTTTTATTGCTGTTGGACGCAAAAACACACAATGCATCCACGCTAATTAGCGCACGTAGTTGAATCCACTATGGAGGCATATTGAAGCACCTTGAGGCATGCGGATCCCAAGAGACAGTATACAGTCCTCAAACCGTTCTTGAAAACCGTTCTTGAAAACCGTTCTTGAAAACTACTGTGCATACCACGGTAGAAGACTCTTATTTCGACGTGGCACATGCTCCGGCAACAGCACAAGAACTACACGCCGTGCCACAGCCGTTTTCAGCATTCTCCGTACCACAATCCGGTCCACAACCGGCAATTACATTTTCCGTAAATTTACGAAACTGAACCTTGGTTTCGTAGGCTTCGGCCAAGTCAGAGGTGATCGCTTCGATTCCCGGAGTCACCTCACCCAAAAAATAGAAATAGATAGACTGACCGTCAAACAAATGTTCGACATCCATCAGAGATGCCTCAAGCGATTTTTCGTTCAGCTTTCGAATACATGCCTCAAAAGCTTCTTCGCGGTTTTGCTCGAGCCGGGCGAGAATCAGGTCATCCTCCACCGTAACGCGGCGCAGTAACGAACCATCACACTCTCCAGCAACGGACTCTGTTTCCTCCGCCAGAACTTCGCCCACTTCTAGCCCCCGTCTCGTACGACAAATTACCCGTGATGCACGGGGAAACCGCACGGGATCCGCAGCGCGAAAACGCCCCACGTGCCCAAATAGACCGATGCGAACGAGGTGTGTCCTTATCATCATGGCTCGTTATTTTAAACCGTAGCAGTCCTGTCAACAATGATCGTGGCCTCTTCGCATTTCCTAATCCGTTCTCGTATTCTTACATTGTCGTCAAAGTCACCTGTTCTGCCAAGTTCAGGCGGGCCAGAATATATTGCCGAACATGAAGAAACAACCATATTTTTGGTAGAGTCCCCTCATATACCCGATTGTATCACCATTTCGGGTTGCTCAATTCCTGAACGTTGCGATACTAAAATGCCAATAATAAACATGGTACACTAACCCGGCGCTGGCAAATTACCCCTTCGATCCACTTGGACTTCGGCAAGCCCATCCCTGCCACCCACTTTGTTTTCACGGAAAGGCAAGGCAGCCAAATGGCGACCTCACTCGTAAATCATTCAGCGGACACTGAAATTGCCTCCCCCTGGCATCAACTTGCAGCACGAGTCAATGCTGGTCACGCACTGACCCTGGACGAAGGTTTGTCGATTCTTGAATCGAGTGACGAGCAACTCTTAGATCTGATCGGTGCCGCGTTCCTTGTTCGCAAAAAATACTTCGGGAACAAAGTCCAACTCTACTTCTTAATGAACGCCAAGAGTGGCCTTTGCCCGGAAGATTGCTCCTACTGTTCGCAATCGAAGATCTCTAATGCCCCGATTCCCAAATACAACCTGTTAGACCGCAAACAACTACTGGATGGTGCCCGCGCAGCAGCCGAGCGACAGGCCAAGACCTATTGTATCGTGATTTCGGCACGCGGTCCCAGCCAGCATGAACTGGACACCGTTACCTCCATCGTGCCCGAAATTAAACAAAAATACGATTTGAAAATATGTGCCTGCCTTGGCCTCTTGACACCTGAACAGGCACAGCAACTCCAAGAATCCGGAGTGGATCGCGTCAACCACAATTTGAATACCAGCGGTGAATTTTATGAACAGATTTGTTCTACTCACACCTACCAGGATCGTGTTGCGACGCTGCGTGCCGTGCGAGACGCGGGAATGGAAATGTGCAGTGGCGGCATAGTCGGCATGGGTGAAAGCACGCGGGACATTGTCCAAATGGCATTGGAATTGCGAGAACTGGGCGTACAGTCGATTCCCGTCAATTTCCTGAATCCGATCGACGGAACTCCTCTCGAAAATACCCGCCACCTCACCCCTCGTTACTGTCTTAAAATTCTCGCAATGTTCCGTTTTGCCAATCCAGATCGCGAGATTCGAATTGCGGGTGGCAGAGAAATTCACCTCAGAAGCTTGCAGCCCTTGGGCCTGTATGCAGCAAATTCTATTTTCGTAGGTGATTATTTGACAACGAAAGGCCAGTTACCGGAAGACGACTATCAGATCATTTCTGATCTTGGATTCGAAATCACACGGCATGACGAAGTCGCCGGCGAGTGACCTCTACCCAATCCGCGCGATCCAATACCTGGGCATTGCCCAGGACTTGGCAACTCTCCCACACTTGAGTCCCGCCCCCCAGGCTGTTGGCTCGAATGTAGGGCGCGTTTCAATCCATTGCTCGCAGCGCTACGTTCAGGTCCAACCAGACGAATTCGCAGCGCACAAACCATACCCAGTATGAAAACAGGCCAGGCCGCCCTTGCAACACCGCAGCACCACTAAATTTGGAATAGGCTGCTGTTCGCAACGGATATTTTAGCCTGAACTGTGTTCTTTACTCCACCACATTTTTTCAATTCGGGTTGAGAAGCCAACAAGGATACTGACAATTGCTTTATCGTCAGAAACGTGAAACAATTCGTCAGCCACCCCAACCATCCACCACACCACCGTGTGCAGCCGGATCACAACAAAACCAAAAGGGTAACTTCATGAACAACCTGACAGGCCTGTGGACGATTGGAATCAAAGTCGTCGACTTGGAAAGCGAACTCAATTTTCATCGTGCGATTGGCAATGAAATCGTTCTGGACGAAGAACTGACGGTCGACGGTCAGTCTTATCGCATCCCGCTCATTAAAATGGGAGATAAATATCTTCACCTCGCAGAAAAGATGGTCTATGAAAACAAACTCGACAAGCCGTTACCCTATGGCATGACACATTTGGTCTTTCTTTCGGAAGACTTCGATGCGGACGTCAAACGGTTCGAAACTGCCGGTTGTCAGCACGTCTTTGAACCGACCGAAGTCAGCGCTGGGTTTGGTAAACGTAAAGTGGCCTTTTTTCACACACCGGGCGGGTGGGTCTGCGAAATTGCCAAGATTTATCGACACGACGTGCCAGAAGTCGTCTGATGGTCCATCTACCGCGAACAGCAAAGTATCGCGGCCCTACCTCGTGGATAGGGCACAATCAATCGAGAAATGGACTGGAACGTGTCACCTGGACAGCTCCACCTATTCTCCCAGTAATGGCTCTTTAAGAAAATTGCATCGGTGCCCCGTTTAAGGCTGCGTTACCACTGAATGCTTCACTTTTCGCAGAACGCAATGAACATTCCCACCCAGCCATTCCCACCGAATACTACCGATCTGGCTGCATCACGAGCACAAAAATCTCCTTGCTGACAAATAAAAATGAAACCACACGCCACGGTGATTACCACCCAGCGTCCTACTGGTCTTCATTTTCATGTCCATGGTGCGAGTCGAGGTGTGAGTGTTCAACATCAGCGTCACCCGAGTGCAGGTGCGCTGGTTCGATCAAGCGAATCCCATAGGCGACCACAACACCTAGCAGCAACGCCAAAGAAAGCTTGACACGGTCATGACGGTGAAAATGTACTTCTGGCAACAGGTCACCAAGTGAAATACAAAGAAAGACTCCCGCTGAAAAGCCAAGCGCACAGCCCAGCACGGTGTTATTATCAGAACCTGCAAAACTGAGGCCCAGTATTACACACAAAGTTCCCAACGGGCACATCATGGCAAAACTTAAATTAACTAGCTGTCGGGTCCGTACGTCCCAGCCCGCTCCGGTCATCAGCGTGGTGATCGACAAAGCATCGAGAGGTTTGTGTAACAGTATCGCGAGAAAAATGGCAACGCCTGGTAAATGGGCGTGAGCCGAGTCGTCCGAATCAACCATCACCGCTGCACCGAGCGCGATGCCGTCTATCAGCGTGTGCAGCGACAACCCCAATGCGACGCCAAGCCAACTATAACGATGTACTGCCGGCTGCTGGTCTCCATGTGTGTGGTCGTGTGCTGCCTGTAGTTCACAGTCGTCCGTATCGTGCTGATGAAAGTGAAATGCACGAATCAAGAAAAACATGACCAACAGGCCAAACATAGCCCATAAAACAACCAGATCCGTATTTCCATCGGTGACCGCTATTCCATGGGGCAGCAAATGAAACACCCCCACACCCAACATTAACGCACCCACGAAACTCAAAATGACCTGCATTTGCAAATGCGTATAACGCACCAGCAAAGGAAGCCAGCCGCCGGCAAGCGAACCAAGAACAATGGCCGAGCAGTAGATAACTGTTAGTGCGATGGGCCAAGTCATGGTTTGTCAGAAATGGAAACAAAGACGTTTGAATTTGCCAGCCAAGCACGACGCGTTAACTTACGATGGTTACTGCTGGCCTTTTTCTTGCCCTACGCAACTCCCCCCGACACCGACCGCAAGTTGGCCAACTCTCATTCATTTTGCCTGAGACAAAGCCTAACTTCGCTGCGCCAGGCGCAACTGTGCTCGGGCTTGTGACACGGCGCGGTCGCGAATCTCCATCATTTCAACCGTTTTTGCTGGTTCGGACCGCACTGATTCGAGTTGCTCGGCAATCGTTTCTGCGTCCAAGTCAGCGACAGGCAAGACACGATTAGTGAGTATCGAAACCACATCGTCTGCCACCTGCACGAAACCTCCATCCACGTAATACCGCTGTATATTGTCACCCGTTCCCAGACGCATTTCTCCAAATCCCAGCCGCCCAATCAAGGGACTGTGTTGAGGCGCGATGCCAATTTCACCGTCAAACAACGAAACCGCAACGAAAGCTGTTTTTGTGTCCAAAAACGTCTCTTCAGGTGTGACGACAACACAGTTCAATTCGGCCACAAGTGACTTCCTTCCCCGTTATTTCTCCAGATTTCTGGCTTGTTCCTCGGCCTGTTCGACCGCTCCCACATACATGAATGCCTGCTCGGGGAGATGGTCCCATTTACCGTCACAGATCTCTTCAAAACTTCGGATCGTTTCATCAAGAGATGTGATCTCACCAGGTTTGCCCGTGAACACTTCCGCGACGAGGAACGGTTGCGACAAAAACCGCTCGATGCGCCGGGCCCGGTGTACAACCAGCTTGTCGTCTTCGCTGAGTTCTTCGACACCTAGAATTGCAATGATATCCTGCAATTCACGATACCGTTGAAGAATCGTTTGCACTCGACGAGCGATGGTATAGTGTCGATCGCCCACATACTGCGGATCGAGAATTCGGCTGTTCGAGGCAAGTGGGTCGATAGCGGGATAGATACCTTTTTCCGAAATAGAACGTTCCAGATAAATGAATGCGTCCAATTGGCCAAATGCCGTTGCCGGGGCTGGATCCGTCGGGTCATCCGCAGGGACATAAACAGCCTGCACGGAGGTTATAGCACCTTTACTGGTTGATGCGATACGTTCCTGCAGGCCTCCCATCTCGGTAGCCAGGGTGGGTTGATATCCTACTGCCGACGGCATGCGTCCTAGCAGGGCGGATACCTCACTGCCAGCTTGTGAAAAACGAAAGATGTTGTCCACAAAGAGCAACGTGTCTTTTCCGGTCGTATCGCGAAAATACTCCGCCATGGTGAGGGCCGATAAAGCCACCCGCAGCCGAGCACCCGGGGGTTCGTTCATCTGTCCGAATACCATGCAGGTCTGCTCGATCACACTCCTTCCAGTGTCTCCAATTTTTGCTTCCTGCATTTCCAACCAGAGGTCCGTTCCTTCGCGGGTTCGTTCGCCCACACCGGCAAAGACGGAATAGCCACCGTGGGAACTGGCGATACGTGCAATCAACTCCGTCAAAATGACGGTCTTGCCCAAACCGGCCCCACCAAACAGACCTGCCTTTCCACCACGCACAAACGGCGTGAGAAGGTCGACGACTTTGATACCCGTTTCGAAAAGCTCTGTTTTGGTTGACAGGTCGCTAATGTTCGGTGCATCACGGTGAATCGGCCAGCGCTCTTCTGAATTGACCTCACCCCGTCCATCGACAGGATCGCCCAACAGGTTAAACACGCGACCTAAAGTCTCTTCTCCAACAGGAACAGAAACGGGTTGTCCCGTATCAATACAGTCCTGACCACGCACCAGGCCGTCAGTGCTACCTAAGGCAACGCAACGGACACGGCCGCCACCAAGATGCTGTTGGATCTCGCCAGTTAAATCGAGTTTGACATCCCCTTTTCCACCTTGAATCTTAACCGCGTTGTAAATCGCAGGAAGATTATCGTCGGAGAATTCAGCGTCAAAGGTCGATCCGATAACTTGTGTTACCTTGCCCACGTTTGACGAGTTGGATGTAGGACGTTGTTGCTGTGATTCGGAATTTGAAATGGTACCACTCATGAAAGAACCTTGTTGTCAGGTTGTAGATTTTGGTCTTTAGTCTTTCAACGCCTCGACACCCCCCATGACCTCCAGTAGTTCACCAGTTATCTGGGATTGGCGGGCGCGGTTATAAGTCATCGACAGGTTGCGAATCATCTCGTCGGCATTTTCCGTAGCGCTTTTCATCGCTACCATTCGAGACACCTGTTCGCTCACCGCCGAGTCAAGGAAACATTTGAATAATTTTACTTTAAAGCTGGTTGGCACAACTTCCTGAAGGATGCTTTCCGCCGAGGGAAGAAATTCGTACATCGAATCACCGGTGGTTCCCGCCGAGCTGGAATCTTCGGAAGCGCTGGTCAAACCACCTAAGGGTAGTAACGTTTCCACCGTCGGGATTTGCCGGGCCATACTGGCAAATCGAGTGTAGACGACGTCAAGCCGATCAATCTGGCCAACGATAAAACTTTCGAGGTAACGACTGGCCAAAACGTCGACTTCCTCAAATGTTGAACGGTCTTCAAAGTGAAGAAATGATTCGTCAAGTTTGATTTTACGAAATTTGAAAGCGGAGATGCCACGTTTACCCGCCACTTCCAGGCGGACCTGGCCCACATCGTCGCGTAATTGATCAAGTTGTCGGTTCGCCAAGCGAATGACACCCGAGTTATAGCCACCGCAAAGCCCTCGATTTGCCGACAAAACCAGTAGCAAACTGCGTTTCGGTTCGTCACGAGGCTCCAACAGGGGATGACTGACTTCCAACCCGCTTTGAGCAAGATCTTGGACCAATTGAGAGATTCGCT
>CAYMUR010000053.1:31466-35589 GCA_964393615.1 uncultured Pirellulaceae bacterium | reverse complement strand
GTACTTGGCCCACTCGTGACTGACATTGCACCTGGCTACGACCACATCACCAGCGCCATCGGGGCGGCATTGGCTGGCTGGAGTGGTGCCGCAATGCTTTGTTACGTAACTCCCAAGGAACATCTTGGTTTGCCGGACAATGACGATGTGCTGCAAGGTGTCATCGCATACAAGATTGCCGCACATGCTGCTGATTTGGCACGCCAACGGCCAGGTGCCAAGGAACGTGACAATGCGTTGAGCAAAGCGCGTTTTGAGTTTGACTGGGAAGAACAGTTTCGCTTGTCACTGGATCCCGAAACGGCGCGCCGTTTTCATGACGAAACGCTACCGCAAGACACGTTCAAAAGCGCTCACTTCTGCAGCATGTGCGGTCCAAAATACTGCTCGATGAAGATCACCGAAGACATTCGCAAAATGGCCCAAGAACAGCCATTGGTGATGCTACCTGCTGAAAACTAGTGTTTTTCCACTCTGAACCTGTGCTGCTTCTTGACGATGTAGCATCCGTTCGCATGAAGACATTTTGCCTGGAGAACACCGAAGACCCTATATGTGACTGGCTACTATGATAAATAGGGAAGTCACAAAAGAACCACCAGGTTGCCAATCCGACATGGGTTTGCCACCTCTGATGAGAGACCGTTCTTTTTGGGGTATGGCAGTCACCCAGTTTCTGGGTGCGTTCAACGACAATCTGTTCAAGCAACTCCTGTTGCTTTTGGCCGTGTTTACGATCGTCGACGAGGGGCCAGGTGATCTGCAGGGTCCCGCGTTGATTCTGTTTGCATTGCCGTTTCTGATTTTCTCGGGACTGGCTGGCTTCTTGTCCGACCTGTACAGCAAACGCCTTGTCATTGTACTCTCGAAAGTCGCGGAAATTGGAGTTATGTTTCTCGGCTTGTTAGCGTTTATCTATTACGACCGAGTGGGGTTTGCGGGACCACTGATTGTATTATTTTTGATGGGTACCCAAAGTGCTTTTTTTGGTCCCGGAAAATACGGAATCCTCCCTGAAATGCTGCGTGCCAGCGATTTGCCCAAAGCGAATGGCTTGATTTTAATGACGACTTTTGTGGCGATCATCTTCGGTACTGCTCTTGCCGGAATTTTAAAATCTCACTTTTCGGAACCCAGCCAGCTATGGATCATCTCGACTGTTTGCATGGCGATTGCCAGCCTGGGTACCTGTACCTCTTTGCTTGTTCGAGAAACCCCTGCGGCCAAGCCGGATCTTTCTTTTCGCTGGAGTTCGTTTGCCCTGCCGCACGATACCTGGCGACTGCTATGGAATGACAAGCCCTTATTATTGGCTTTGCTGACATCGAGCATGTTCTGGCTCGTAGGTGGTTTGGTTCAAATGTCAGTCAATGCCCTAGGCCACCAACTTCGGCTCGATGAACAAGTCACGAGTTACCTCGTGGCCAGCATGGCCATTGGCATTACAGTCGGCTGTTTGATAGCTGGTTTTTTGTCACGCGGTCAATTTTCACCCGGCCTGGTACGTACGGGCCTCTGGGGAATCCTGGCCTGCCTGACGATGTTGGCCCTGCCCGGAGGTCCCCAGGGCCAGCTCCTGGGCCTGAGAGGCAGCTTTTTGGTCCTCATCCTACTCGGCATGTTTGCGGGCATGTTTGCAGTGCCGCTCCAGGTATACTTGCAGTCACGACCACCCGCGACCCAAAAAGGACGGATGATCGCTACGTTGAACATGGCCAATTGGGTGGCGATCCTGCTCGCGGGTATGATCTATCATGGTACGATCTATTGGTTGGATCAGACTGGGGTTCTCTCCCATAATATGTTCGCTGTGACCGCCCTGATCATTGCCCCCGTGGCATGGTTCTACCGACCGGAACCAGAACCACTCTAACGCGGGAAACACGGAGTGTGAGTTCCATCACTGCACATCGGGGTTTCCGGCAAAGAACTGCGGCTTCGGCATACAGGGCTTGCCGGACAGGAGAGCGTGCTGTTAGCATAAGCGGTTTTCCACTCATCATTTGCTTGGCACCATGCTCGGATCGACACTTGACATCTCTCAATACACGGCTCGATTGAACAATGAATTAAATTGCATTGACCAAGGTGAGCTACAACGTTGGGCAAATCATATTTACCGCGCCTGGGAACAAGAGCGGTTTGTGTTCATTATTGGAAACGGTGGTTCCGGGACCACAGCCAGCCACATGGCCGAGGATCTGGGCAAAAGCACGCTGCACGAGGCTGATTTAAAAGACGAAACAAAAAAACGACTTAAGGTTCTCAGCTTGACCGACAATGCAGGCTGGCTCATGGCAGTGGGCAACGATTTGGCCTATGACCAGATTTTTGTCCAGCAATTAATGAACTATGGCAAGGCCGGGGACGTTTTGATAGCAATCAGTGGTTCGGGAAACAGTCCCAACATTCTCGCCGCCGTGGATTGGGCAAATCGACACGATCTCGTCACCTTTGGGGTCACTGGTTACAACGGTGGTCAGCTAAAAGAGATGCAACAAGATGGCCTACACGTTGCACTCGATGACATGGGAATGGTTGAAAGCATTCACCTATGCCTGTTTCACTGGGTCCTGAACGATGTTTTCGCAAGGATCAACAGCGAAGGCCGCCATGCTAAATCATGACCCGCTCTGAGATGGTAGCTTACGTACGGCGAAATTCGGATAATGGGTAGTCTCTGATTTCCAGTCCCTGGCTGGCAATCTCTCGTAATCGGCGCCATCCACGAGTCAACAGGTCTTCCCGAGTCTGAACAAAATCCGAATCCATTTTTCGTTTATCGAAATCGCCTTCGACGACAACCGGGGTAAAACCCTCGTCAGTGATAAACTGGGCCAGTACCGGATTGCAGCAAATATGACGTTCGCCGGCAGTATGAAGTGTCTCTGCATCAAGTTGACCGGTCACAAAACGCAAGTAGAGCTCGCTTTCGAAGAGACGCTCAACTTCTTTGCCACATACTTCACACAAATAACCTTCGTCACACTTGGCCATCGAATCCCAGGCTTCCTGATAACTTGCAACCATCGATACCGTTCGTTCAGCATCGTTGGCAGGAGAAAGTAATCCCAATCGGGACATAGATTATTGTCACCGGTAACGCCTGGAGGGAACACCGCCATTTACGGACATGACAAGACACACCAGAGGCAGACGTTTTACCTCATCTTTGCATCACGGCTTCCAATCCTCGGCAGCGCAAACGATTCTTACAACCCCAGCACATCATTCATGCCGTACATCCCCGGCGGTTGATTCGCAACAAATTTAGCAGCCGCCAGGGCACCTTGTGCATAACAGTCCCGATTTGTCGAAGCAACTCGCAATTCAATTGTTTCTCCAAGCAGCCCAAAAACAATCGTGTGTTCACCGGAATTATCTCCCACGCGGACAGCATGGTAAGCAATCTCATCCCGGGGACGAATGCCAGGCCGCCCCTGGCGGCCATGTGTCAGCGAGGTTTGGCCCATGGCCTCCGCGATGATTTCTCCGAAACGTAACGCCGTTCCACTGGGTGCATCTTCTTTGAACCGGTGATGTCGCTCGATGATTTCGACGTCTGTCCCGGAAGGATGGTCTCGCAAAGTCCGAGCCGCAATTTGGGCCAACTGCATCGTCAGGTTCACTGCCAAACTCATGTTCGGAGCCCAGACAACGGGGATCGTGTCAGCCGCTTGGACAAGCAAATCTTGCTGGTTCTCGTTGAGCCCGGTCGTTGCCATGACGAGCGGTACGCGTTGCGTGACACAGGCCTTGGTAATTGCTTCGGCACCATCAGGAATCGAAAAATCGATCACCGCATTCGAGTTCGAGTCCAACTGACTGCCAAGCTTAATTCCTATTTCACCAACACCGGCCAACAGTCCTGCATCAGAACCTATTGCGGGATGTCCCTCACATTCAATAGCAGCCGACACGGTCAAATCTGGGTCATCGTACCCCAAAGCCACCAACCGGCGGCCCATCCGACCCGCCGCGCCATGAATCGCAATTTGTATGCTTGCCATGTTGAAATTCCATCCGCAGAAAATGAGGAACCTGGAACGCAAAACGCAACATTACCATTCGCATTGTCTTCGCATCCTGCGAATCGCATTGTCTTCGCATCCTGCGAACTGGC
>CAYMUR010000053.1:2863-31366 GCA_964393615.1 uncultured Pirellulaceae bacterium | reverse complement strand
TCGCATTGTCTTCGCATCCTGCGAATCGCATTGTCTTCGCATCCTGCGAACTGGCTAAGAGTAACCGCAAAGCCCCGGTCGTGCCAAGTACCGGGTATCAAAAAAGTCACTCTCCCGGCCCCAGTTACCGCGTGGCTACCCATCACTAACTAACGTTGAGCATTCACAGCCATCCTGAACACGCCCTACTAACTGTACAGCTGAATCACTTTCACAATCTCATCAGCGTCATTCGGTACAATTACTGCTCGGTTAGCATACGAAGCACGTTGTACTCCACGACTACCCAGTACCTTATCAAACTGATCCTGGTCCGTGGTATGGTAGGAGACCGTGGCAGTGGGATCCTTCAATTGGTGGCCTGTCAAAATACAGACCACTCGCTCATCACGGTCGATAATTTTTTCCTGGACCAACAATCGGGCACCGGCAACACTCGCTGCGCTTGCCGGCTCACAACCAAGTCCCCCAGCACCTACCCTCGCCTTGGCGTCCAAAATTTCTTGATCACTGACCTGGCGAACAACACCATTACAAGTTTCCAGGGCCCGAATGCATTTTTTAAGGTTCACCGGCCGGTTAATTTCAATCGCACTGGCAATCGTATCCGCTTTTTTCTGTTGGGCATCGAGTTCCCCGTAATAACGACTGGTAATCTCCGGATCACCGTGGCCACGATCCCAGCGCAACTGTCGATTTTCAACCAACTCGTAGAGCGTATCTGCTCCTGCCGCATTGATAACAGCCAAGCGGGGGATACGGTCGATCAGTCCCAAATCTTTGAGCTCAGCAAATGCTTTACCGAATGCACTGGAATTCCCCAAATTGCCTCCTGGGACGACAATCCAATCTGGAATCTCCCAATTGAGTGATTCCAGGACACGAAACATAATGGTCTTCTGTCCTTCCAGCCGAAATGGATTCACACTATTAACCAGATAAATACCAAGTTTTTCGCTGACCTCTTTGACCCGCTGCATCGCATCATCAAAATCACCAGCAAGTTGCACCGTCAGAGCACCAAAATCCAATGCTTGTGACAGTTTTCCATAAGCAATCTTTCCGCTGCCAATAAATACGATCGCTTTCATAATCCCCGTAACGCTACAGTACATAGCCAGTGAGGCACTAGTATTTCCCGTCGATGCACACGCAGCCCGTTTGGCACCGACCGTATGAGCGTGGGTAAATGCGGCGGTCATACCATTGTCTTTGAAACTACCCGACGGATTCATACCTTCGTACTGCAAGTACAAATTGCCTGGAGAAATCCCGACATAACGGGCCACTCGGTCAGCACGTTGTAGCAATGTCTGCCCTTCACCGACCGTCACGATCTTGTCCGGCGGTGCAAAAGGAAGCAGCTGGTGAAAGCGCCAGACACCACTAAAACTAAGGGCATTGTTGCGTTGAGACCACTTCTCTTGTAGCTCCGGAAGAGTCCGCGGTGGCTGGAGCCGATCCCAGTCATACTTGACGTCAAGCAAATCACCACACTTCTGACAAGCTACACGAACCTCCTCAACGCCATACGTGGCGCCACAATTAACAGAAATACACTTTTGATACACAAAATCTGTCACTCGCCAACCGCATTCTGCCTGAGGCTTCTTATATCAGATTCTAGAGTTATAAAGCGAATCCACTCAAACTTCCAAGGACTCCGACGCTGTCAACATACCCACGTCATCGCATATCAAGCGGTGAACCACAGATCAAAACTTTTTGCTGGGAAGGGTAGCTGGTGATTTGGTCCCAGAAATTCGTTTCGCCCTCCGTGAACCATGGAAAATGGCATGCCTCCAAAGACGGCTGTTCCACTGCTTACCTCTGTCTCACGTTACCTCTCTCGCCACCCAGAGGGGACATGCGAAAACTGCCGTCCACCGATCTTTTGTCCAAAGAGCCTAGTCTAAAGTGGTCAGATTAGGTCAGCAAGAGAGATCATCGCCTTCACAACAGAACCTGAGTCAATATGCGTAATATATTGATATAAAACAGCTTAGGGGGTTCTGAAAAATTTGGCGACTGAGCTCTCACCCTTTGACCCCCCGACAATTCCTATTTAGAATAAGAAGTCTTACTTCAATCTGCGTAAGTTCGATCAAAATGCAAAAAAGCAGGGAGATTGTGAGCCGCGCTTTGGTTTGAAAGACTCACTCACTGGAATCGGAACAGTCCAAAATCTAACCTCTCGACAACGGACCGAGAACAAATGCAATGGATTTCTAGCAGAGAAGATTTTTAGTCGTGGGAACGAAAAATATGAAAAAACGTGAAATGAAGATATATAAGGAACGCCTACTTTTGATTCGGTCCCGACTGCGCGGTGATGTCAATGCGTTAGCTGACGCCGCACTGCAAAAGACACGTAGTGAGGCCAGTGGTGATCTCTCAAGTATGCCGATCCACATGGCAGACATCGGCAGCGACAATTACGAACAAGAATTCACCCTAAACATGATGCAAAACGAAGAAGACACACTGACCTTGATTGAAGCCGCTCTTGAACGAATCGAGGACGGCACATATGGTACTTGTCAGGAATGTGAGTACGACATCAAGAAATCTCGTCTCAATGCAATCCCTTACACCCCCTTCTGCATCGACTGTGCCTCAGAGCTCCAGGGCCGTTGACGCCGCACGGCGTCAACCATGGGGGAACGTCGTACTCTTTTTTCTGATCGCCGGTGTTGGCTGCTTCATCGATCTGGCAACCAAACATTGGGTTTTTGCCTGGCGAGGTTTCTCTGGCTACCACAACGATGTTTGGTGGATTTGGGAGAGCTATTTAGGGATCCAAACTGCTATCAACTACGGGGCACTTTTTGGCATGGGGCAAGGATTTACGAACGTTTTCGTGATCATGTCATTCATCGCACTTTGTGGCATCTTGTATTGGTTATTTATCCTAGGCGCAGTACAGGACAGATTGCTGACGGTTGCTTTGGCAACAATTTGCGGTGGGATCTTAGGAAACCTTTACGACCGACTGGGGCTCTGGTCAATTCCGGGCGTGACTGACACAGCTGCTGTTCGTGACTGGATACTTTTCTGTTATGGCAAATTTACTTGGCCAAACTTTAATATCGCTGATTCCATGCTTGTATGCGGTGCCATATTCCTGGTATGGCATTCGTTCCGTTCTAGTAACGAGGTTCAGCGGCTTGTCGATGAAAACCAACACACGGCAACAGAAAGTGATGAGATGACCAAATCTTGATTTTGTCTGCATTGAGCGGAAACTGGAGACAGTCGCGGCAAGGCTACCGGCCCTCCAAGAATATCCCATTAATGCCTACACTGCCAGGTCGCCTTATTTGGCCTGTTTTTTCTATTTTACAATTGGTTTTACGGCAAATTTTCACTTTCTGCGACTTTGATGAAAACAGGACAAAACTCCCTGTTATTCAAATGTGAAAACCGAGTTATTCGTTGACATTTCAATCAAAATTTCTTAGAATGTTTTTCGACGACTTTGTGGATTCGAGTCAGGGGTTGTTTGCTTTTGTTTCGTTCGTGCAGTCCTCGAATCCTGAGTATTCTTGACTTTGTTAGAAGTGGGCCAGATTGGCAGAATATGGTTGCCTTCTTGGTGATCGTTTTGCAGGTGAGGATATCCTACTGCTGCGGATATTGAAGGCGTAGAACGCTGTCGGACCGGGAATTGGCTTTAACGTTTACGGGTCTGTAAGGACCCATGTTAGCGATGTCAGTCTTCTTCTCGAGGGCGGTTGCGATGAAATTATCGCGAACGGTGACGTATGCGTTGCAGGCAACTCTGCTTTTGGCACGTTCCGAAACGGACCGGCCCGTGCCATGCAGCCAGTTGGCCGCAGAAGGAAATATGCCAGAAAGATTTCTGTTGCAAATTTTGCGCAGTCTGGTAAACCACAATATTTTACGGTCGACTCGCGGTGTCGACGGGGGTTATTCGCTTGTTGGCCAAGCAGACGGAATTTCGTTGCTGGACATTATCGAAGCTATCGATGGCCCAATGAGTTCCGGCCTGCCGGAAAATGAAGGGTTCTTGCTAGAATCACAAACCGAATTGCAGAATGCTTTGAAACAAGTTTCCTTAACAGCTCGCCAACAGTTGGGCCAAATCAAGATGTCCCAATTGATTGCGGTTCCAGCTTTCAATCCTGAACTGAAACAGCCCTGACTGACGTAACTCAACTTGGTGAATTATTAAACGTCACCGCCTGTGCTTGCTATCAACTTATTTGCTCTCCTTATCGTAGCCTCGTATGCACTCGGACGATCCCCAAGTTAACCAGCGCCTCCAATCCGCTGTTCGATTCGCCCGACAAGCAGGCGCTCACACGTTGAACCACTTTCAACGAGACACTTACCAAGTCTCACGCAAGGCGGATGGTTCACCGGTCACGCAAGCTGACCAGGAAACCGAAGCATTATTGCGAGAACTTATCACCGCCGAATTTCCCGAAGATGGAATCATCGGTGAAGAATTTCCCTCGAGGACTGGAACGACACCCTATCGTTGGATCCTGGACCCTATTGATGGCACCAAGAGTTTCATTAGTGGTGTGCCTCTGTATGGGACGTTGATTGCTGTCCAACACAACCAGCAAAGCGTGATTGGGGTCATTGAAATGCCAGCACTCGACGAGCAGGTTTTTGCAGCAACCGCATGTGGTGCCTGGCACGTCCGTCACGACGATCCACCTCAGCGGGCAAATGTCGCCAACGACAGCGAATTGGCAGACGGATTGCTGCTCACCAGTGAATTTCAAGGCTGGATGGAGAGGGGGGCAACATCCGCCTGGGAACAATTAGGGACCAACAGCTGGTTTACCCGTACTTGGGGAGACTGTTATGGGTACCTGCTCGTGGCCACCGGACGCGCATTGGCCATGATTGATCCCCAGTTAAATATCTGGGATGCCGCTGCCGTCCAAGTTGTGATCCAGGAAGCGGGTGGTAGATTTACCGACTGGCAAGGTCGTGAAAAAATTGACAGCGGAGACGCCATTGGCACTAATTCGGGTGTTCTAGACCAGATTCTAGCTGTCACACGCGACGCACCACCGTTGAAAGACACTCCTGTGAAGCCATAAGCTGTACTCTTGAGGGGTGTCGCACTGTTTCAGGCCTAATCCAGGAGCCCCCGCAACACGACCTACTTGCGGTTGCGAAGGGGCACCAAACGGTTATAATTCAAAGTTGCTATAGTTGCTTTCAAATCAATTCGCTCCCTTGCGACGGGACTGAAAAACTCGCATGGACCTGTTAAACCAACACCTGTCGCAAACACAAAACACAAAAATACAAGAAAATAGGAATCGAGGAAAATTATGGCTCGCTCTTGTCAGGTTTGTGGCAAAGGCCCTCAAATGGGTAACTCCGTGGAGACACGCGGTAAGGCAAAATACCTGGGAGGAGTGGGAACCAAAATCACGGGTATTACACGGCGTGCCTTCAAGCCCAACTTACAACGCGTTCGTGTGATGACCGAAAATGGTGGCCACAAAACACTAAAAGTCTGTACACAATGCATTCGCAGTGGCGCAATTCGCAAAGTGGTGAAGCAGGCGCCCTTCAAGTTGCCACAATCCGAAAAAGACAAAGTTTCTACTTGACACCAACTGGGTAATCATTTTTTCCAACTCGTATGAGCCTGACACGTAACCAAGTCCAGCAGGTTTCTTTGCTCGCTCGCCTGCAACTTGATGACCAGGAACTCGACCTGATGACGAGCCAACTTAGTCAGATTGTCGAGTATGTGGAACAATTGTCGGAACTTAACACCGATGGCGTGAAACCAATGGCACATGGCATCGAACAGTTTAATGTTTTTGCCGATGACATTTCTCATTCCAGCCTGGACCGTGAAGCGGCATTGGGAAACGCTCCGCAACGGGATGACGAGTGTTACCGGGTTCCCGCCGTGTTGGGCGATTAGCCTATCGACGAGACGATGAATCTGATTGCCTACACTGTCACCGATCTACTGGCACAATTAGAAGCAGGTACGATTTCATCTGTTGAAATCACACAAGCTTATTTGGACCGTATCGAAGCCTACGACCAGAAAGTTGGTGCGTTTCTTTCTATCAACGGCGACGTCGCGTTACAACGTGCCAGAGATATCGATCACCGTCGAGCCAGCGGGCAATCCATAGGACAACTTGGTGGACTGCCTGTGGCGATCAAAGACAATCTTTGTGTCAAAGACAGTCCCACCACATGCGCATCACGGATGCTGAAAACGTTTCGTCCTCCGTACAACGCTACGATTGTGGAAAAGCTACAGGCTGCCGATGCGGTTTTAATCGGCAAAACCAACTTGGACGAGTTTGCCATGGGGAGTTCGACGGAGAACTCGGCACTACAGCAGACACATAATCCGTGGAATCTAAAACATGTACCCGGAGGTTCCAGTGGAGGTGCAGCTGCTTGTATTGCAGCCTCGATGGCTCCTCTTTCGGTAGGTTCCGATACAGGCGGTTCGATCCGGCAACCAGCCGCGTTCTGTGGCGTTGTCGGCCTGAAACCAACCTATGGTCGTGTGAGTCGTTTTGGCCTGGTTGCTTTTGCCAGTAGCCTCGACCAAATCGGGCCGTTGGCACGGACGGCAGAGGATGCGGCAATCCTACTTGAAGTCATCTCCGGACACGACACAGCGGACTCAACATCGGTCAACGAAAACGTTCCTCTTTATACAAAAAATGTTCGTCAGCCATTGCATTCCTTACGAATCGGTCTTGCAGATGAGCATTTCGGCAACGGATTGGATCCTGAAATCGAAACCGCATTACTGGACGTTGTTCATGTCTACGACAAACTGGGCGCCACCATAGAGTCGGTTAAATTGCCACACAGCAAGTATGCCGTCGCAACGTATTATGTCATTGCACCATGTGAAGCATCAAGCAACCTAGCCCGCTACGATGGCGTCCATTACGGCTATCGCACGGACGAACAAAAAATGCAAGCCGAATTGAAACAACAACGCAAGGAACTGCAGGAAAGCGGTGACGACCTGAACCTGGCGAAACTTGACTCGGCGCTGGTCCGCATGTATCGGCAATCACGTAGTGAAGCTTTCGGATCCGAAGTGAAACGCCGGATTATGCTCGGCACTTATGCCCTCAGTGAAGGTTATTATGACGCATATTACCTCAAAGCCCTTAAGGTTCGCCGTTTAATTCGCCGTGCCTACGATGAGACTTTTAAAAATTTCGACATGATACTGGGCCCCGTGACACCAACCGCGGCCTATCCTCTCGGGGAAAAGGCCGACGACCCATTATCAATGTATCTTGGCGATCTTTATACAGTTAGTGCCAACCTGGCTGGCATCCCCGCCATTTCAATTCCTTGTGGATACACGAAAACCGGCCTTCCGATCGGCTTCCAGCTACAAGGTCCCGCTTTAGCGGAAGACAGTCTGTTGCGCGCCGCGCACATGTATCAACAACAAACTAATTGGCACCAACACCGCCCTAACCTGGATGAGTGATCAAGCATTCAAAATCGTGATCGGCCTGGAAACGCACGTTCAGTTGCTGACCAAGACCAAGCTGTTCTGCCGCTGTTCCACCGAGTTTGGACAGGCAGCCAATACACAGACCTGCCCAGTCTGTATCGGTTTACCTGGTACCTTACCTGTCATGAACCGTGAAGCGTTCCGCTTGGGACTAGTAACCGCTATCTCACTGAACTGTACAATTCCAGAATTCACTAAATGGGATCGCAAGAATTACTACTACCCTGACCTGCCTAAAGGGTACCAGATCAGCCAATTCGACTTACCCATGTCACAAGATGGATGGCTGGAAATCAGTGATGCACAGGAAAGATTTGCAGCAAAACGCATCGGCATCATTCGCGCTCACCTGGAAGATGATGCCGGCAAAAGCATGCATGATGAAATTGCCGGCAAAGCCGACAGCCGTATCGACCTCAATCGCAGCGGAACTCCACTCTTGGAGATTGTCAGCCAACCAGACATCAATTCTTCTTTAGAAGCCAAGGCTTACCTGGCCGAGTTGAAATTATTGTTAACCTATCTTGGCGTGTCTGATTGCAACATGCAGGAAGGGAGCCTACGCGTTGACGCTAATATTAATTTACATGTCCAGACAGCAAATGGTGTAATCCCCACCCCGATTGTCGAAGTCAAGAATATGAACAGCTTTCGAGCTGTAGAACGGGCTTTGACATATGAAGTCCAACGACAATACGACGAGTGGCAGGAAAAAAAACAGAAACTAGGTGACGTGCCAAAAGCAACACGCGGATGGGATGACCAAGCTCAGGTAACACGTCCTCAGCGCAGCAAGGAGGAATCCAGCGATTATCGTTACTTTCCAGACCCAGACCTGGCACCTGTCATCGTCACACCCGAGGAAGTCCAACAAATGCGTGAGCAAGTGGGCGAACTACCCGCAGCTCTTCGACAGCGTCTCGAATCCAGCTATGGAATTAAACCATACGACTCAGATGTCCTCGTCAATCAAGGCAAAGCTTTTGCCGATTATTTCATCGAACTGGCTGACAACTGCCAGGACGGACTCCTGGCCAGTACTTGGATGCAGCAAGATGTTCTGCGAACACTTAATGAAAAACAGTGGCACATCGATCAGTTTCCTCTTTCTGCTGCGACCCTCAGTGAATTGCTACAAGCAATCCGCGCAGGCGACATTGACAAATCTCGGGGCAAAGAAGTTTTTCAAGAAATGTTGTCCAGCGGTAATTCTGTTGGTGATGTGATGCAGGCCATGGGAATTGAAAAAGTGGATTTCTCCGCCGCCGATGCACTTTGTCAAAAATTGTTAGCACAGTATCCTCAAGTCGTTGAAGATGTCAAAGCTGGCAAGCAACAGGCAATTGGCCGTTTGATTGGTGAAGCCAAAAAGACAAATCCAAACATTAATCCTGGCCAATTTCGCCAACTCTGTCTCGACACAATCCAAAAGATGTAACACCCGGTTCCTGATCTTTGCTGTTGATTGCGCGTCCTATTTCTCAAAAAACAGGCAACCACCAGGAAGCGCCATTGCGGAATTTTTCCCGACCAGCAACGCAGAAGGTTACAACAAGGTAGTCGTGCATCCTAGCGGAGTTGTACAACGCTCGTTTTAGCCCTGAACCTACGTTTTAATAGATAAAATAGTTGACGCCCACTGCAGGTGGACACGATTCCACTGCCCAGCATTGACCACTACATCCAGTATTATTGAATGCAAGTCTCTCCCAAACACACAACAATCGTCCCCATGGCCTGTCAAATCATCACACTTACCACTGACTTTGGCAGCGACAGCCCTTACGTCGCACAAGTGAAAGCATCGATTCTGGCAATCAATCCCGAAGTGACCATTGTTGACATTACACATGCTATTGCTCCACAAAACATTGAACATGCCGCAATCGTTCTCCAGGACACGTTACCCCATTTCCCTCAGGGCACCATCCACGTGGCGGTAGTTGATCCTGGAGTGGGAACCACTCGCCCGATTTTAGTCAGCCAATTCGGTAATCAACTGGTTGTCGCGCCAGACAACGGACTCCTGAGTGGACTGGCACAAATGGCTGAGCCAACGTTACTGTTTCAAGTCACTAATCGCAAACTATGGAATTTGTCAGTGTCAAATACGTTTCACGGCAAAGACATCATGGCTCCGGTGGCAGCCCATTGTCCAACCCCAATCGATCACAGGAACGGTTGTGATGATCGATTCTTTTGGAAATCTGTTAACAAACATTCACTCTGAGTGCCTGCCTGGCATCGTACACAAAAAGTGTGTCGTGCAGTGTGTTGGTCACCAATCGGTCGGAATTTGCGCGACCTATAGCGAGCGACCGGTCGATAACTTCATCGCACTCCTGGGATCCAGTGGTCGCCTGGAATTGGCCATCGTTTGTGGTGATGCCTCCAAGGTACTTGATGCTCATACGGGCGATCCAGTGATTATTTCCTGGGAATAATCTTACGCCAGCGGAGGAGACAGCCACTTCAAAAAGCACTACGCGTCCCAAATAGCCACTTTTACCAAGATTTTATTGTTGCATGTCACTGGGCATTCCAACAATGACAAACGGTGCTGAGTCTGGCCAGCAACCTACCCTCTTTTCATGTTTGAAAACCGTTCATTTTCCTAAAACTTGCGGTAAATCAAGGCTGGCCAGGCACATCAAGTCTTCACAACCAGCGCATTGTGAAGTAACTCCCTGTTGGTCATTCTCCCGGACATCCGTACAATACTGGACCCAATGAAACTGATTAATGTAGGCGTGTAATACTGTCAGTCGCCCCCACACAGTTCATTGCTCCGAGGACCGACATGACGCAACATATCACAGGACAAGTAGTGTCAGTCGACGCGGCTGGCAATCTCGTGACGGATATTACGACGAAGCAGTTAGAAAATGCGCCGCAAGATGAGCGAACCTCTTTCCGGTGTGACGAACATGAAACAAGGGGCATTTTCAACAAGGACCACGGTCAACCAGAATTGACCTTTATTGCGATCATGGGAGACAGTGGACAAGTACAACTCACAATCGTTGGAGAAAGCGCTCACCTTATGTTGGGTATACCAGTGGGTGAAAAGGTTTTCGTAGCGTGGACATGATGTCGACTCACGAACAGCTTCGCACCTGGGACCGTGAAACTGTCTGGCACGCATTTACGCAGATGCGTAACTACGAGCCATTTATCATCGAAAAGGCTTACGGTTGCACACTCGTCGACATCGACGGTCGGGAATTCATTGACGGTGTCAGCAGTCTATGGTGCAATGTCCATGGACATCGTCACCCACAACTCAATGCTGCAATTCACGCACAACTCGACAAAGTCGCTCACGTAACATCACTGGGCATGTCAAATCCAACGACGATCTGCTTGGCGCGTCGATTGGTTGACTTAGCACCGACAGACTTGGAACACGTCTTCTTTTCGGACGATGGCGCAACATCAGTCGAAGTCGCCTTAAAAATGGCGTTTCAGTATTGGAGACAATGCCCACAACCACAACCTGAAAAGACAAAATACATTGCTTTTGCTGACGCTTACCATGGTGACACGCTAGGAAGCGTCAGCGTGGGAGGCGTTGCAAGGTTTCACGAAATGTTCAAACCCTTGCTGTTTGACGTCATTCGCCTGCCCGCGCCCGTAGTGTACCGCCGTCCGCCAGATGTATCCGAGCATGAGTTATGCCGTTATTACCTGGATCAACTAGAACAGGAACTACAACGTCAGCATCAACAAATAGCAGCTTTGGTTATCGAACCACTTGTCCAGGCAGCAGCTGGCATGCGAGTGCAGCCCGACGGTTATTTGAATGGCGTCCGAGAACTTACGCAAAAGTATAATGTTTTACTGATTGCCGACGAAGTCGCCGTTGGAATGGGCCGAACCGGTACAATGCTCGCGTGCGAACAAGAAAATGTTTCACCCGATTTTCTATGCCTGGCAAAAGGTCTCACGGGAGGCTATTCGCCGCTAGCTGCCACGCTGACAACTCGTCGGATTTGGGAAGCGTTCTTGGGTGATTACTCTGAGTCCAAAACATTCTTTCATGGCCACACTTTTGGTGGCAACCCACTCGGAGCCGCAGTCGCATTAGCGTCGCTCGATGTTTTTCTGGAAGAAAATACGCTTTCTAAATTAGCCGGTAAAATAGAACAACTGGGAAAACATTTGGCGAGAATTGGACAGATGGATCACGTTGGAAATGTCCGACAAAAAGGCTTGATCGCCGGTATCGAATTGGTCCAGGACCGTGAAACCGACACCCCGTTTCCCTGGCAAGAAGCACACGGTATGCAAGTTTGTCAGCATGCCTTGTCTCTCGGAGTCTGGCTACGACCATTAGGAAATGTAATTGTTATTATGCCTCCGCTGTCGATTGAATTACAGCAATTGGACCAAATCGCCAATGCCGTGGAACAGGGGATCCAGGTGGTGACCATGAACCAAGGTTAACATCAATGCTGAAACGTCTTCGTTTTCTTTTACTTCAAGCTCGGAATCACGACGACCCGATGCGACAACAGGAAGTGAGCTGTTTTGCGCAGTCGCTGCACTGTGATGAACACCAGATCAAAATCTTCGATCTCTTGAACCAAACACTGACTCGCCAACAACTCGATGGTGCAGAAATTGTTCTCATCGGTGGCAGCGGCCATTATGGAGCCGTCAACGACACACCCTGGCTGGATCGAGCCCTTGACAGCCTACGAGAAATCCACCGACTCTCAAAACCAACATTTGGCTCCTGTTGGGGGTTCCAAGCGATGAGTCGTGCCATGGGAGGAACAGTCATCAAGGACCTCGACCATGCAGAATTGGGAACCCAGCCGCTAAAACTTACTCCAGAGGGACGTATGGACCCTTTGTTGGGACCACTCGGAGAATTATTTCACGGCCAGATGGGCCATGAAGACCGTGTCAGCAGCCTACCGGAAAACGCGATCCTACTGGCTTCGTCAGACCGCGTCACACATCAAGCTTATTGTTTTCGAGACAAACCTCTTTACTTTACACAGTTCCACCCTGAATTGACACGTGACCAGTTATTAGAACGTTTAAGAGCATATCCGAATTACGTGGAGCGTATCAGCGGTTTACCATATGTCGAGTTTGCCTCCAGCTGTTATGAAACCCCGGCAACCGCAAACTTGCTACAAAGGTTTACCCACTTGGTGGTGCAGGAAAACCTATAAGGGCAAGTGACCGCACATAGTGTTCGAACGCCATCGGCGATAGAATAAGGAAACCTTCAAGGATGGGCCGCCACACGGGATGTGGCTGTGCACGCCATCCACTACTGATCTCCGTTAATCACATGAACACCCTATGTCACAAAAACACCACGAATCTTTATTGATTCAAGATCCTCCGAAATTTGAAAACGGAACACTCGTTTTGGCCTTAACCGGCTGGATGGATGGTGGCGATGTATCCACTGGAACCGTGGCGCGGCTGGTTGACCACGTCAATGCCAAAGAATTTGCAAGCATTGATCCCGAACCTTACTACATCTACAATTTCCCTGGTTCAATGGAAGTCACTACTTTATTTCGCCCTCACATTGAGATCAAGGATGGCCTTATCCGTACGGTAGAGATGCCCACGAACAAGTTCTTTGCACACAATGCATCTCAACTCGTTTTTTTCATGGGAAAGGAACCGAATCTCAACTGGCGGGCATTTGGTGAATGTATTTTTGAAATTTGCCGACAGGTTGGCATACACCGTATCTTGTTCGTTGGTTCGTTCGGAGGCTCCGTCCCTCACACCCGGCAACCACGTCTATACGTGACCTGCTCCGATGAATCGCTAATACCGGAAATGGAAAAATATGGGGTGCGGCGTTCCGGTTACGAAGGACCAGGTTCGTTTACGAGCTACCTCATGACGCAAACCAAGCCGGTTGGATTGGAAATGACTTCGCTTGTCGCCGAGATTCCCGGTTATTTACAAGGTACGAACCCGTCCAGCATCGAAGCTGTCAGTCGCCGTTTGGCAACAATCCTCAAACTTCCTGTTGATCTTGATGAACTTCGCACGGCAAGCACCAAATGGGAGATTGAAGTTTCCAACGCAGTAGAGCAGAACGAGGAACTCGCTGGCAAAATAAGAAAACTCGAAGAAGACTACGACAATGAACTGCTTATAGATGGTGCTTCAGATTAAGTGAGACACCGTTGCTGAATAAATACACGTTTCTGGTGTCACTGTTAACACTCCACACGGCTTTCCGCAGGTTTCGCAAAAGCCACGATCTCCATGCGCCCGGCGCTAGACTCGACACTGGTCATTTCACTGCGCAGCCGACCGCGAACCGTTAGGAGAACCTCCGATCGGATAACCTTCGGGAATGGGACGCCCGGCACTGCTGTAACCCAAGTCGTACAATTCTTCGCGCACCTTACGAAATGCTTCAAAACTGTCAGGGTAAGTCCACAGGGTAATAGTTGTCCGGTGTGGATCATATCCTGACAGAATCTGGCGGAACGAGGAATTTGGTTGAAGTGCATCGGAAAGGGGTTGGCCAAGATCTTCGCGCACCGGTAACAACACGAACCCCGAAACATGAACCATTTCCCGCCGTTGGGTACCACTCCTTGTGTTGACGGCTGTCACCGTCTTGGAAATACCGTACTGCATGCGAAATCCCTGGATAGGTCCAGCCATTTCGACAATTTCATTTGTATCTTTGAGTTTCCACACCTTCTGTTGCCATTCGTCTGACAATTGGTCCACAAATTCGGTAAGCGGTACGTAACAGATGCGCCCCGCTTTGAGCTGAAAATGGACTTCTTTTCCAAATACCGTTTTTGCCAATGGCGTGGGTAAATGTTTCAGGGGAATCGGTTCTTCCAGGTGTCGCTGTAACACTTCTTCGGCACGCTCCAAATCTTGCAACTGGCCCTGCATTTGGAAAAGTTCTTGGTTCAGATCCAATCGCTCGCGTGTCGTCGTATCCAGTTTTCCACGAGATTTTTCCAATTGGTGTTTCACAGTGGCAGAAATAGCTGCAAGTTGGTGGCGGTAAGCCAGCTGCAATTGCGATTCGGCTTGGACTTCTCGGAGCTTGGCTTGAATTGCGTGAATGTCGGTTTGTACCTCTTTTGCAATCGACCTTGGTGCCTTCACATCAACCTGGGCCACACCAGAGTCCGTCGAAGAAATTGCGGCTTCCACCATCGCATCTTTGGCACGTACACCGACTACCATCACAAGGATGATTAAAATTCCAACGAGATTAGCAACAATATCCAGAAATGAATCTTGACCAGAATCGTTCGATTCGTCGGAATTGCGATAACGTCTCATCGATTCTTCCTTTGTACGTCAATACCGCTTGAATCGAGTAATTCCTGTAATTCCAGGAAACGTGGCTCTCCGCCAGGCTCGACGGTAACTTCCAGTACAGGCTTCCAGTAGGATTGACGTCCTGCAATGCCCCACGCTTCCATGTGTGTCCAGACTTGCGAAATAAATTCTTCAACGACCTGATGAGTTGTTTCTTGAATCCTCACAATCTGAGGGGGCCGGACATCACCGCGCTCAGCGTGGATTACCAACCGGTCGGAATAACAGGTAACACTGATGGGGCGTGAAAAACCAATCGCATCGGGTGTTTTACCCGGCAAGCCCCAATCCTTGCCACGCGATTTAGACCGTGATGGTGTTCCGGTCGAGGCAGAAATCGAATTACCGTTCTCTCCCGCAGCACGATTTCCAGGCGAACCAGGAGAAGCATTGTCACCGATCATCTTGTTACCATGCTGTCCGTTCGCTTGTTGGTCGTTTTTTTCTCCCTTTACCGAATTCTCGGACAACGCCAGCTCTTCTCCTGAATTATCGTTAGGATGAACCTTGTTTTCTGCATCCGACTCGTCGGCATTACCGAATGCAAACCCCGATTTCTGCCGCCAACCACCACCGAGTCCCTCGCCGGTACCTCTACCCTGTTTTACAAATCCACCATGCGGCGACAACACCAATCCAGAGGACAAATGACCACCACCAAATCGACTAGGGGTTGCCTTTGCCAGAAAAAATCGCCGTCTTCGAGCCTCATCAATCGTGCGCTGCAATCGTTGAGCTAATGCTGGATCCGGCGGTGGAAACTGAAGTATTGTTTCCGCATCAAGCAGCTCATAACCAAACTCCGCATCCCATGTTTTCATTGCCCGTCGAGCTGCAGAATAAGCCTCCGCACCATGTGGTCGGATAATGAGCAAGGGATAAGGTTCACCCTGGCTGGCATCTGGATCATATTGATTCAGATATTCCCGAATTGCCCTAAGTGATGAAGCAAGCGGGTTACCCGGCCCTTGCGGTCCGGCAAAGTCCTCTGCTGTCAAAACAATTTCCTCGGGTTGCAATACAACACGATCGGATAAGCATTCAATGAAAATCGGTCGGCGCCGTGTCCCATGCTCGCCTTCGTAGGCCAAGATAGAATACGACCGCTCGTGCTGAGCCGCCTGGCTCTGCAGTGACGCGAGCTGACCCTGACGGTGTTTGATCTCTTTTCGCAACTGGCTCAGCTGGCGTTCCAGCAAAGCACGCTCGGCCTGCGTCGAATCAAGCGGTTTCTTCAACAAACGTGCTTGCTTCCGCAACGCTTTCAATTCCTGTTTCAGTTGTCTGATATGATCTTCGATTCCAGCCAGATGCAACCGTTCCTCCTCCAGCTGGCCTTGTATTTCACGACGTGATTCGCTGAGCATCTCCAATCGCCACTCAGCGTCTTCGACAGCCCACTGGTGATTTTCCGTTTGGGCCTCAAGCTGCTCGTCTGTCACTACATTTGCTTCCACCCGGGCCTGTTGCACGACAATCACCAGCAGCACAACCAGAGCACCCATTGTACAGATAAGGACGGCCAGAAATGGAAACAAAGAGACATTGGGAATTTTTTTGCAGCGTCGTTGCTGTCTCATGCCGCACGACCTTTTGAACCCGAATCGGATGAAGCTGATTGCCTCAAATCAATCTGCGGACTACTGTCACCTCCCATTAGACGAGCGTTCAGCAAATGAATCGTTGCTGCTAGACTCATCACGGTTTCCTCAAAATTTTTCGACCCCGCTAGGGACTTCAGGTTGTCATTGAGTGCTTTCTCCAGTGTGACGACATTCCCGGTTGCCGACACAATTTCACGTAACACCGTCGTTTGCTTGGTAGTTTCTGCTTGTTGAGCCTGAGTGCTTGACGCACATTGATTCAATTCTCGTGAGATACGATTCCAATGCTCTTGATTTTTTTCGGCCAGAACGAGTTCAGCATGACTTAACTGCTGGGCATGTACCTGAAGTGATTGCGACAACGAATTGCTCAGCGCTGCTTGGAACTGATTTCCTGTTGTATCGATGAGCCGTGACCAATGTTGATGGGCATCGTCAATCGTTGACCGCCACAATTCTGTCTGCCTCGCCAGCAATACTTCACTTGATTTAATAACAGTGTCCGCCATCTGGCGAACTGATGCCAATTGTGGATCGTTGCCTCCACCATATTGCTGAAATCTCCCTACCAGCTCTTCGTCAGACCGGGCATCAACCGCTGCTAAAATCTGACTCTCGAATTGGTCACCCAAAAACATGCAAAACATGAGTATCAACGACAGTGTTAATGCCAGTGCCGTTGTATCAAATGCTACACTCAGGCCGGCAAGCAAACCTTCCATCGCCTGTTCCGGTGTATCCACGAGCATCTGCGGACTGAGTCCACCAAGAGCGAGCGTAATGCCGATCACTGTACCAAGAAAACCTAACATCGGCGTTGCCCAGATGATGATCCGTACCAGACCATTTCCTTCCTGAATTCGAATTGCGTCGGTTTCAGCAAGATATTTTAACTGGTCGTCCAACCCATCTGCCGCTCCCTTCCTTCGCACGTATTCTAATGCGCTCGCCAATCGGTCGGCCAAGATGGAATGGCCCACACGAGAACGTGTCTCGTTCAATCGCTCGAGCAACGCTTGACAATCTTCAACGGGTTGTCCACCAGTGAAAATTGGACCGAGTCCGATTCGTGGCAACACAGCATATTGCCTTAGAATTCCAAACATTTTAATCGTGATAGCAGCCAAGCCAACGAAAAACATGGCAGCTTCCAGGTATTCCACTGGGTGCCCAGCAAAATAGCGCAACAGCAACTTGGACTCGATCATTCCCTGGTGAATAAGGGTGTAGAAGCCCAACCACAACAGCAAGCCCCAACCCAAAGGCCACCCTAAATTGGCTAGCACCGTCGCAAAAAATCCTCGCGTCTTAACTCGGTCCACGATGAAATTCCTTTCCCATCGCAAGTGGGATAGTTGCCGATTCTACACCTAGTCCTCAGAATCGGATTTATCGTCACAGTTTAATCAGCGAATCTGGTAAAAAGCCCCATTAACAGGCCCCAGCCACGACTTGTACGAGGAATCCATCGCTCAACCGGCAAAAATTGCCAAAGTTACCGAGCCCCCCGGCCGATATCTTGCAGCATTGCCCATTCATCAGACATTATAAGATCTCCGGCACACTAAAAGTGCGTATTCCCAGGGGGGACTCTAGCCCGACAACGGTCTGAATTTCGGACCGGTCGGGCTTATTTTTTAGCCCGTCTGATAAACAGGTTCCCAAGGTCCGAGAATTTGTGCCTGCTTCGGTAACATTTGCACCGCTCGTCTCAGCAATGCATGCATTCAGACTAGCTGGTTGCAACTCTTTTACTTAGAGCAGCTGTCGCACCACAAAAGAGAAACTCAGAAAAACGCACCTGTTTCCGTACCGGCGATGAATTACCGAAAAAGCTCATTGCATCCACATTGTAGCCCAACCCTATAACACGACAAACATCCCACTCGCCATGAGGCCAAAACCGATCAAGGATGATAACTGGCATAACAACGTGGAGTTTCCCAAAGTTGGCACTTTACAATCGGAAAACCACTTTTCGCCGTAAATTCAAAAATCAGACGAGCAATGTTTTCAGCGGTCGGATTTGTCTCCAACAAATGGATTGGCTCACCAAGATCCTGCAAAAAAGGTACTGCAGGATCATCATGTCGCAACAACATACGGTGGTCTAAGGTAACGTCGATCCATTCACTAACGACTTTTTTGATATCTGTAAAATCCAATACCATGCCACGGTCGTCAAGTTCATTCGACTCGATTGTAATGACGGCGCGGCCATTGTGGCCATGTAAGTATTTGCATTTGCCCTCATAATTTAAAAGTCGGTGTCCATAGCAGAAATCAATTTGTCGAGTTACTTGGTACATACTACGTCATCCATCGCATAGGTCGTGTGATCAGCCCGGCCCGCCTGCTGAAAGGCGGATTTACGTTCGGCACATTTATTGCAATCGCCACAGTGTAAATCACCCGAAGGTGCCAGGCAAGAAAAAGTTAAATGGAGGGGACAGCCAGCTGCCTGTTTCATGATCTGCTGCTTCGAAAGATGTGCAAATGGACGCATTATCTCAATCGCTGGCATCATGCCTGCATTCAAAGTTTCTTCTAAACTCTGAAAAAATTCAACCTTTGCGTCTCGAAAGGGATTCTCCGACAACACGGCAAGCGCTAATCGGTCAACACCATGCAACTGGCACCAGAGCCCTGCTTTGTAAACTAATAAACCGTTGCGTCCCGGAAGGTACACAGCCTCATCCGTAGTATTACTTCCGGGAACACCATTTCCCGTCATGCTCCAATGGGCTGCATATAAATCTCGTACTGGCATCTGTAGTGTTACCAGAGAACTAAGCTGCGATGAACGTTGCGATGAACGCAAATCATTCACAACACGTTCAGCCGCTGCAAATTCTACGGACTCCCAGCCCAGGCCAGCACGGACATAAATTGGCTGTACTTCCCGACCTTTACAAAGAAGTTGGTGCAGCAAAATCGTGCTGTCCAACCCTCCACTAAAAAGCAAACCGGTCATCAAAAAGACACCTAAAGTCTTTTCTCAACATGGATTATCCACAAACGTTTCCCCCAACCCTTCCAGCCGCCTTGAAAGTCAACAACCGCGGATTCAAGAGCTTGACGAAATCTCATGCCAGGGCCCCGCCCAAATGCACGCATTATTGTATCAACCACAGCACGATACATCCAGCCGGCTCTCGTATCACATGTCTTCGTCATTAAACTTTTCATTTCCACCTGAAATTTCTAATGATGAAAATCGAAACTGTATTCGCGATAGAAAAGTGTTCTCTAAAACCAGCAGAGAGAGCCACTAATTTCCGTTATTGAAAATTACTGGGGCATTTCGAATGAAGACATTTTTTCGACAGCGAACTGGACCGCCTCTTCACGAAACACTTCCCTGCTCTCAACAAAAAGTCCCAGATCACCTGATAAAAACAAACCGTTCGATTCGAATATCAACCAAGAACAAACTTTCCAAAAAAACCACCACCACGGCCATTACGTCTTTTCAATGGATGTGATTGCCGTTTCGTACCAAAGGTCAGAGGTTTTAGTGGTGAGCAACATCAATTTTACATTTCTCAATCAGGAGCATATGCCTGCAACCGGAAATTTGCCAGTTGGCTCTGTCAGGCTGACCACACAGCCAATGTGCCACCGCCGGAGAGAATTCCCAGCCGAACGGTGTCAGCCTACCAAAGTACTCGACGGTGGCGCAGCCGAGTGCCTGCCACCTCATTTCGAAAACTGCTAAACAAATCTCAAAACGGCTAACGGCTGTGGACTTCCGACCACTCCAAAAAGACACGTGCGGACACGATTTTTATTGCCACGTCGAATGCACGGCAGAAATCTCGGCAACACACTCAGCTGACAATTTCGCTTAAGGCCTCATCAGAACGCGGACTCTTTCGTACAGCCTGGGAATTCTTGAACAACACGAATACCTATAAATTAATGAAAGCAGTACCCACTATCATTTCGACGGCCCTCGCCCACCAAGTTGGTGCCGACCTCTACGTTTTCCAGTCCGCCACCCAACAACACAACGAGTGGTCCTGCCATGCCAGGGGAAACCTCATTTTCCACCGCGCAAATCTACGTTTTTCGTTCACAACCCGGCCACCAAAATAGTGCCTTGCTTGGCGAAAAAGCAAGCAACGTAGAAGATTCAAAAAAAATCGTGTCAACGCACCACTTCAAGCCAATGATTGCCCATTAGCAACGACGGGGCGGAAAGTAAGACCATGGTAGCGAACAACCCCCTCCAGAATCTCGTTGTTCGCTTTTCACGTTCTAGAAAAACCCTGCAAAAACTGTCAGATTTTTTCTGTGCCTCTCTGACTGCCTGTGTTTTAAGTGGTCAGGGCCAGAATCGAACTGGCGACACGCGGATTTTCAGTCCGCTGCTCTACCGACTGAGCTACCTGACCAAAGTTGTTTTACCGCTGGTTTGAACCCATTTTCACAATGCTGAATCGGAGTCAAAACACAGGGTTAAATACTGACAAATTGAAAAAACAGTACTGAGGTTGGTAATTATATCAAATCGACTCCCGGACGAATATCCCGGAAATTCTCGGCCACATGTTGTGCTAGTTTTTCTCGCTATTGGTATTCTTTTCAGCAGGTTGCTCTACCAGAAAATCGGCCGTAAACATTACGGACTTCAAATTTATCCGTGGGTGAAAATCCGCCATGACCAAGTACCTTTAGGAAAAAGACGTAATTTAGAGGGTAGCTTCTAAGCCGTGGCGCCTGCAGGATAATTTGTCCTCAAACTTCTGAGTCACGTTTTTCCAATAACTTCCACCCGTATGTTCCGCCACTCAAACAGAAGCAACATGACGCTGCCTAGCTTCGAAGGGAGATCGTTCCTGTCAGGGCCACCAATTCGCCGCAACCGGCCGCATGCCGGTCTGCGACTCATCCCAACAAATTCCCGATTCCCGTTAACATGGTAGACATGCTCTCCACCCCTCGGAAAACCAGTGGACTCTATTTCCCCATTTCTCGTCCAAATATTGGCTGCCAATTTTTCATAAAACGTCGATGACAGGACCAATATGAGATCCAATTTGAGCGGCAATTTGTGGACCTGCAAGCCAGCGATTGCTTGCATGTTAAAAAAAAACGAATGCAAAGGCACTTATCTCCCCAGAGCTCTGTACATTCCGTTCATTCGCTGTGCGCAGCTTGAAATACTCACCGCGCCGGTGAGGAATCAGGCCAAGCCGAGAAGGCGCAGAAAACCAACTGGGCATCGCAGTTGGCACGGCCACAAGTTGCATCACGCGGTTGTTTATCACCTGAAAGAGAAATTGTACCTTCCCTATTGTTGGCAGTAAGCTTACCCAAAACCAATCCACCCAGCCTATTGGAAATTGCGGAAAAGAGAAACTAAAGTATAGCGGATTTCGAGATTGCAAAAGAGAACAGTGCCCAACATGTGGACACACAAATTCGCTGAATTCATGAAACACCACTTCGATACTGGGGCAAATCCATACCACCGTTTCTATACCGGTTATTTCTTTTCTGTTAGATTAAATACAGTTTTACCCGGCAAACTGATCCTTTTTACAGGAGACTACGACGCTATGCTTCGCTGTTCTACTTTTTTTCCATGGTTCGTACTGCTCAGCCTCAATTTGGCACACGCCGGTGATAAAGAGGGGTTCACAACTATTTTTAACGGCAAAAACCTCTCAGGCTGGGATGGCGATAACCGCCTATGGTCGGTCAAAGATGGCGTGATTCATGGCGAGACAACTGCTGAGCTGAAAAGTAATGGGAACACGTTTCTTATTTGGGAAGGCGGAACAACAGAAGATTTCGAATTGCGACTTAAGTTCCGCTGTAACGCAACTAATAACTCCGGTATCCAATATCGTTCCAAACGTATCAGCGAAAACATCCCTAACCAATGGGTAGTCAGGGGTTATCAGCACGAAATCCGGAATCAGAACATCCTGCCAAATGTTTCCGGATTCATCTATGACGAAGGAGGATTGGCTGGTGGACGCAGTCGGACCTGCCTGGTGGGTGAAAAGGCTGTCTGGGGGAAAGCAGGTAAGCGGATTACAGAAACCTTGATCACTGCGGACGAGTATAAAACCCTCTTCCAACTAGACACCTGGAACGACGTAGTGATTCGGTGTCGAGGTAACCACATTCAGCACTTCACCAACGGAAAACTAGTTATGGATTTTGTCGATGGTCACAAAAAAGCATTGTTTTCGGGCGTCCTGGCATTACAGCTTCATGCCGGACCACCGATGTGGGCAGAGTTCAAGGAAATTAGGATCAAAAACATCAAGTAATGACGGATCCTTTCCATGGGCAGATTTTTTTCACCGTTGGAGGATTCGTCGTTTCTCGCACCAATTCAATTCCTCCCCAAAAAATGTCTTTTGGCCAATCATTTCTATTTCAAAGAAGTCTGCCAGAGGCATGTTTGGCATCGTCTGGGCCACTTTGTCGTACAGTCTATTTGACAATCGCAAGTATCCTGTTAACACAAGTGCCAGAACATTTCGATGAGGACAGAAGGCGTTCGTACCAGCAGCATTGTTGTGCATTTCATTTACAGAACTAAATCAGAAACCAAGCGATAAAAAAACCGCCCGACAGCAAAACCTTGCGATCGGACGGTAACTGTTGTTGTAAATCAGGGCAAAACCAACGATCACAACGGATGCTTTCCGCTGGCTTTACAGCACACTTTTTTACACAATCACGCCATGTCTTTCAAATTCTTCAGCGCTCGTACTTTAATTTTGGTACTCGCCGGCTTGGCTGGGCGCTCTTGAATTTCACCCGTAAATGGATTTTTCCAGTTTTTCTCAGCAGGGCGGGCCGGTACTTTTTTCTTCTCGATTTTCACCAAGCCCGGAATTGAGAACATCCCCGAACCTCGACTACTAAGCGAGTTGCGGATTTCATCCGCCAAAGCGTCTAACACACCGGCTACTTCTTTTTTAGTCAGCCCTGTTCGCTCGGCAATGTTATTCTGGATTTCGGTTTTGGTAGGGGGCTTTTTCGCTGCCGTTTTTCCCATAGTTTTTCCTTCCATAAGGAGTGATAAAGATAAACAATTTGTGAGACCGTCAAGTGGATAAAGCGATGTTAAACCGGATTAGAGCCGAAAACACAAGGCCTTTCACCCGAAAAACCAGGGTAAAACCCCTAAATTGTCATTTTTTTAGGTGTTTTTCCCAGAAACTCGCCTGATTAAAGCTATTTTTCCTGGAAATTTGTCGATTCGAGGTGCAATTTTGTCTTACGACATAGAATACATTCCTAGGTACACAGTTTGTTCAAAACATTGGAATTCGAACCACATAAAAAAACGACAACTCGCTGACATTTCTGGGGCCGTAGAGGAAACAGGCTGGCATTACGACGTTAACTTTTTGTAACCTAATGATAGTAATGGTTCCGCATGTCACCTGCCAAAGAGCAAGCCTGAGCCTAGTGGTTCATTTTCTGGAAATGGCATGTGGTACCAAACTGCCTAGGCAACCGGATACCTGAGCTTGTTATACCCAAACCCCTGCATTCGGGTTGTCCGCCAAAGAACGCTCGTCGAACAATGAACAAAATAACGGTTAGCCTTTCGCGAGTTCGACGAACCAAAATTGTGGCGACTACAACTACTGCAACTTGCCTTGTTAATTACTGGCGATGAACACGAAGTGTGAGAAACAGGAGGTTATGTGGAAATATTTTGCCGCGTAGTACTGTTTTTCCACAGCAGTATCTTATCGATCGCTTGTTGTGCGGTGTTAACGTGGCCGTCTGTCGGCAGCTTGCTGGCTGACGAACGTGACAATTCAAAAAATACTCGACCGACGCCTACTTCAGACATTTTCCTTCCTGCTCCTCGAGAACTGAACCAACATTTAAACCGAGCCAAACGGTCATTGGACGAAGGCCATTACAGCGATGCGGTCTCTCGATTGGGTAGCTTGTTGAACGATCCTGGGGCGGAAGACTATTTTATCCCCGATTCGCACCAGACCGGTCGGATGGTCAGTCTTAAAGCAGAAGCACAACGTATCCTGGGAGCCATGCCGGCTGACGGCCGAGCGGCTTACGAACTGCAATTTGGTTCCGAAGCACAACGGTTGCTGGAGATTGCAGTCAGCGAATCTAATATTGGCAAACTGATTGATGTCACCCGCCAGTATTTTCAGACCGAAGCAGGGCAGCAAGCGACTTATCTGTTAGGTCGTTATCATCTGGACACGGGGCGTCCGTTAGCTGCAGCCTTGACTTTACAACGGCTAACCAATAACGGAAACACAACAGAATCCTTTGAACCAGAATTGTCGCTTTGCTTGGCTCTCTCTTGGTTCTACGCCGGAATGGAAGGAAAAGGACGTCAGGTCCTGGAAACGTTACAAAGAGATTCATCCGGTTTGAACTCACGTGATACCGCGGCACCCGCCAGCCTATTGGCTGATGTCGGCACCGCGGTCGATTGGCTGCTTGAGCAAATAACAACAAAATATGGACCTTGGGGATCTCGTGACGATCAATGGTTACTGCACCGTGGCAATGCATCCCGCACCGGGGAAATGCGTGGTGACATGCCCTTAGTCGTCAGCGAAAACCCACTGGTCAACTGTCGCTGGCGCGTCCCAGCGTCCAACCATCATCGAATGGAAAGCAAAATTGGCAAAATCCAGCAACACTATATTGCCAATCAGATTCCGGCGTTACCAAGTCTGCATCCGTTGGCAGTGAATGACGTAATACTGATGAGAACACCACGGTATTTGTTCGCAGTGGATTCGATGACCGGCAAGCGGACATGGCTTTACGATGATTTAAGTCTGCAACTCGCTGATGGGTTTGCTGATGGAACCAGCTCCCAGATTCTTTCGAACCGTTCAGACGTCCTGGACGGATGGTACCAGCGAATTTGGGACGACGCGCCATACGGTCAAATGAGCAGCGACGGTGAACGAGTTTATCTGATTAACAAATTAGGGTACCCAACAAATCGTCGCATGCTCGTTGGTCGCAATGGCATCAACTTCCCGAATCCCTTGGGCCTTAAGTCCTACAACGAACTGGTAGCATTGGAGCTTCGTTCCCAGGGAAAGCGACAATGGATTATCGGTGGCGAATCAGGAAATGACGATTCTGCTTTGTCAGGTGCCTTCTTTCTCGGTGCACCGCTGCCGATCGACGGCCAGTTGTACGTATTGGCAGAGATCAGTGGTGAGATTCACTTACTGATTTTGGATGCCGTGACGGGAAACCTAGTGTGGCGTCAACCGTTGATTCATACCGAAGAAACTTCGGGAACAATTATCAGAAATTCATTGCGTAGAGTTGCTGGTGCAACTCCCTCCCTCGGAGATGGAATTCTTGTCTGCCCAACGACCGCCGGTGCTGTGGTCGCAGTCGACGTGGCAACACGTTCTCTGCTCTGGGGTTTTGAATACGAAACGATAGGTGGAAACAAACGGGAAAATGCCTGGGGACTGGCTCGCAGACATATCACACGTGGCCAGCCTGGCAACCGCTGGAATGACGCCACAGTTACTATTGCGGGTGAAAAAGTTCTGATCACACCCGTCGAATCAAATTTCCTCTACTGCCTGCAATTATTCGATGGTCAGTTGCTATGGAAACAGCCCCGCAAACAGAACCTGTATTTGGCGTGTGTATATGATTCGGTCGCCATTTTAGTCGGCCACCACACGGTACAAGCATTACAACTGGGCAACGGACAATCGGCCTGGCCTGCAGACTTGAACCTGCCTAATGACGCCATGCCAAGTGGCCGTGGTTTTTTAAGTGGCTCGCATTACTATTTACCGACTACAATGCGAGAACTTGTCAAAATCGACCTCGCCACAGGCCGTCTCGACGGAAGCCAGCCAACGCAGCAAGTACTCGGCAATCTAATTTGTTATGACGACTGTGTTATTTCTCAAAGAGTCGATTCATTAACATCTTTCTACCAGGTTGGTGCTTTACGTCAGAAAGTTGGAGAGAACATGGCATCTGGCAAGGAAGACGCCTGGACTTTGGCCCACCATGCCCAGTTAATGCTACATGACAATCAACGCACGTTAGCGCTCCAATCGTTAAGACGTGCTTATCAAATGGAATCGAAAGATGAGCCAACCGACGTGACTCGAGCGTTACTGGTTGACACGTTATTGCGCGGCTTACGTGAGGATTTTGTCCACAATGAATGGCTCTCCACGGAAGTTGCACAATTGATTGACCAACCAGCACAACGCATGGAATATCTTCGGCTGATGACCATTGGTTTACAAAAAGTCGGCAAATTCGACAAAGCCTTCGAGGCATGTGTCGATCTGATCGATGCTCATTCTGACGAAACGATGGTTTCTGACCGCTTAAACATCCGTCGCGATCGTTGGACTCAGGTCCAACTGGCCAATATATATAGTGGTGCAAACCGGACACAACGTACCGGCATCGACCAAGTTATCAAAGCACGATTTCTGGCCGCCACGGCGGAAGACAGAACGGATGCCTTGCGAAAATTCCATCGACATTTTGGTTTCCACACAATTGACCGACAGGCTCAATTGGAATTGGCACGTCGGCTGATGGCAACCAGTCACCGGCTTGAGGCAGAAGTCCTCTTCATTGATCTCATGAAGAGGTCCACTGAAAAAGCAGCTGGTACCGCGACCGGGCTACTGGCAAACTTATACGACACACTGGAACTTCCGCATCAAGCGTCACAAATGTACGAAGTCCTTCACAAACGCTGGACAGAAGTCCCGATACTCAATGGCAAAACAGGAAGAGAAGTCTGGGAGGAGTCACTGGCCGGTCTAACCAACGCACAGAAAGAACTACCGCGCCCGACTTGGCCACGAGGTCGTGTTACCATTGGCGTGGCTGCCAAACGTGACGTTCGGCAATTTCCAGTCGGTTATCGTAATCACCCGGTGACTCCAGTGCATGCCCAGGGCCCGGGACTTAACCGTGTTAAGATTTCATTGCATGCCCAGCAACTGCTTCTTGGCAGTGATTCGCTGGGGAGACAACTATTTCGAATACCAGTGCTTGGTAGCGAAGAGCGTGTCAACCGATTGACAAAATCAAATTTGACCGAAGCCAAAACGTACGGACACTTGTTGCTGGCATCGCATGGTTTGAGTCTGTTGGCCATTGACACGTTACCCGGCGCTACAGACTCCACAGATCGAGTACTTTGGAGACGCGCTCTCGTCCCCATGGCAACACAGAAGACAGCGGTCAAGCAAATCAATCAAAACACTACGGCTAATATTTGGGGAGAAAAAACACGAAAAACGACTGCGCGAACGAACACGGGGGAAGTCAGGATTGGCCGTATCGGCCCTCTTCACCCACACGGAGTCTGTTACCAACGTGGTGAATCGCTGATTTGCGTCGACCCCTTTCAAGTGGACGACAACCCTATCTGGGTACGGACTGACGTCGCTTCCGGTTCGGCGTTGTTTGGTGATCATGAGCTTCTGTTCGTCGCACCCCCAGATACAACCGAGGCGATGGTTCTACGACAAATCGACGGAAGCTCCGTCGGACCACGTTTGATACCGCCTGCTAAGAATCGCTGGGGAACCATCGGACGTAACATCCTTGCGTGGAAACAGACCGGTCAACAGTTGGCACTGACTTTCTACGATCCCTGGTACGAGGAAGAAATCTGGACTTATCCTTTTCCAGTCAACTCCAAAGGCTGCCTGGTAGAGCATGATCAGGTGGCCATCCTGTCACCTCAGGGCCGATTCGTCCTCATTTCGCTGGGGGATGGAACAATTCTTATCGACCAATTACTCGAACCGGAACCGAATCTTGACTCGATTCACGTATTGCGTTTTTCCGGACAAACAATTTTGGCGACTACCACGACGCCATTTGATGACCGCGACAAGTCCATACGAATTGCTGCGGCGCCCAGCCCGTCCTATGTGCCCTTGATACATGGACGAATTTATGCCTTCGATCCAAAAACGGGAGAAAGGCAATGGAAGATTCCCGCCGTGATCGAACAATATGGGCTCCCCCTAGATCAGCCATTCCAAAGTCCTGTAC
>CAYMUR010000053.1:0-2853 GCA_964393615.1 uncultured Pirellulaceae bacterium | reverse complement strand
TTTCTTGCGACACGAACCGGTCTCGGAAAGTGAGTCACGTGCCGTGAAGACAACCGTGTTATGTTTGGACCGACGTGATGGTAGCATCCTCTTAGACAACACGAACGCTGCTAGTGATTCTCTGACATATGTTGGCAGCCAATCTGGAACTTATGAGGTCACCGTCGATCCGAGTGCACGGCAAGTCGTCTTGAAATTATTTGAAAAGACCTTGACGATGACTTTTACTGATGCTCCAGTCCCTCCCGAACCGCCAGCTCAAACGGGCACTGCAGCGAGCATTGGCACAAAACGAAAAAGTAGCGTCCAACGGATGATTGATGCCACCAAACGCAGCATCGAGAACCTTACTGCTCCGGCACCGAAATGACAAAGCAGTTACACCGTCCCAAGTCAACATGGCTGTTTTTTTGCGGTCTTTTAACAGAAATCAACCATAAGTTCGTGGAAAACAGTCCTGTTAAAAAAGTGCATCCGCTTGGCGCGTTGCCGGCCGTTTCAACATCACGAGAGACAATCTAATGGAAAATACTTCGGAGACTCCCACAGAAGCCATCCGTCAACTAGTTGCAGCACGTGAACAACTGTTGGACCAACTTTCCCATGTCATCGTGGGACAGTCACAGGTGTTAGACGAAATGCTGATTGCGCTCTTTAGCCGAGGCCATTGCCTGTTGGAGGGCGTGCCTGGTCTGGCAAAGACCTTAATGATCAGCACTCTTTCGCGCGCCCTGGATTTGTCATTCAGTCGCATCCAATTCACCCCCGACTTGATGCCAGCTGACATTACAGGTACGGAAATCATCGAAGAAAACAAGACCACGGGCGCACGCGAAAGACGTTTTTTGGAAGGCCCTTTGTTTTCACACGTGATCCTGGCTGACGAAATCAACCGTACACCTCCCAAGACGCAAGCCGCACTTCTGGAGGCAATGCAAGAAGGACAGGTCACCGTGGGACGAGTTCGTCACGAGTTGTCCGATCCTTTTTTAGTGCTGGCTACCCAAAATCCGATTGAGCAAGAAGGTACCTATCCGTTGCCGGAAGCCCAGCAAGACCGTTTTATGTTCAAAATATTTGTCGACTATCCTTCTTATCAGGAGGAATTCGACATTGCCCGACGAACCACCACGGTTCAGACCGAAAAGGTGCAACCGATCCTGTCGGGCCGTCAGATCCTCGATTTACAGCGAATCGTGCGAGAAGTTCCGATCACTGACCATGTCATCAATTACGCCTTGAGCCTGGTACGACAAACCCGGGTCGGTCATGCTGGGATTCCTGATTTCGTCGAAGAACTGGTCAGTTGGGGCGCCGGGCCGAGGGCAGTACAGTTTTTGATTCTAGGGGGAAAAGCACGTGCGTTGCTACACGGACGCACACATGTATCGACCGAGGACGTGGCAGCATTGGCTCGACCGGTACTGCGCCATCGTATCGTTATCAATTTTGCCGCGGAAAGCGACGGTGTCACACAGGACGATATCATTGACAAACTGATCGCCGCCACACCCACCAAGGAGGATGCACTTGCCAGTGACGCCCGATTCCAAGCGATTTTTGCATCCTGAAGCGATCAAACGTGTCGCACGCATGGAATTGCGCGCACGTCATATCGTCGAAGGCTTTCTGTCCGGTATGCACCGCAGCCCGTATTTTGGCCAGTCGGTCGAATTCCTACAACACCGGGAATATTCCGTTGGTGACGATCTGCGGCACGTCGATTGGAAGGTCTGGGCCCGGCATGATCGGTTAACCGTAAAGCAATACGAAGAAGACACCAATCTACGTTGCACACTACTGCTAGACGTGTCAGCTAGTATGCGTTACGGAAACGGCCCTCTCAATAAATTCGAATATGCATCCACGGTAGCTGCGAGCTTGGCCTATCTAGTTCTTAAGCAACAAGATGCGGTGGGCCTTGTAGCATTTGACGAACAGGTCCGCGCGACACTTGCCGCTCGCAGCAAACGTAACCACTTGTTTTCTCTCATCGAATCTTTGTCCAAATTGGAACCAAAAGACAAAACAGATCCACAACAACTGTTTGGCACTGTTGCAGAGAATTATGCACAACGTGGAATGATCATCGTTATCTCCGACCTGCTCGTTCCAGCCAATGATGCCATCCGTGGTCTGCAACAACTCCGACAGCGGGGCCACGACGTACTTGTCTTCCATATTCTTGATGACGACGAACTCGATTTCCCGTTTCGGGGCCCAACACGTTTTGAAGGTCTCGAAATACCGCAGCATTTGAACTGCAACCCGCGCGCATTGCGTGACGGATACCTGGCAGCCTTACAGACTTACCTGGATCAGGTCCGTCACGGCTGCGCACGAGCCATGGTAGATTATGCCTTAATCCGCACCAGTCAACCGCTAGACGCCGCTTTAGCCGCCTTTTTAAGCAACCGTTTGGGAATGCATCACCGAAATTGAATTTGAAATCACGATTGCCAGCGAGTGTCGGACGCCTTGGTTGGCAATAGCACATCTCTGAACACAAAAAGGGCCAATTGGGTTTCCAACCAAATCCCTGACACGCAAATTTTTCAACGATAAAATTCTTCTTTTTCTGTTTTTTACCATGCAATTCATCCATCCCGCACTTACCTGGGCGTTTCTTCTCGTGCTCATACCACCATTGATTCACCTCATCAATTTGGTGCGGCACCAGAAAGTGCATTGGGCGGCCATGGATTTTTTGCTGGAAAGCTATCGCAAACACAGCAACTGGATTCGCTTTCGTCAATTACTGCTGCTGCTGGCCCGCATGTCAGCGATTGTGATCCTGGTAGCCATGCTGGCCCAGCTAGTCACTCCGGATCAATGGTCCAGTTTGTGGGGTGG
>CAYMUR010000052.1:28291-36237 GCA_964393615.1 uncultured Pirellulaceae bacterium | reverse complement strand
GGATATTCCCATCTAACAAAGCTCGCCATAATCCTTCATTGTCTTCCGCTTTTTTGAGAGACGGATTGACTTGGGCAAGCGTACCCAGATGTTCATAACTACCTTCGTTCAGTAACAAGTGCTGCGGACAAACTTCGGCTGTCAACACGTGTCGATAATCTGCCAGCAAAGCGGCTTCGGCAGCGGTAGTTAGATGTAATACATGAAAACGGTGGTCGTACTGTAAAGCCAAGTTGATGGCTCGACGAGTAGCGATCAAAGCAGCTTGCTCGTCACGGATCATCGAATGCTTTGCAACATTAACGGTCCTCCCAATACGTCGGGCATTGCTACGAATCGTTTCCTCATCTTCACAGTGAGCCGTGATCGGCAAAGTCGTTTCTGCAAATATCTGCTCCAATACATCAGGTTTTTCGACGAGCAAATCTCCCGTGCTCGACCCCATGAATATTTTTATGCCTGGAGTGCGGGTCGCTTTTTTCAAATCCTTGATATTGTCGTTCGTGGCACCGATATAAAAGCCATAATTGACGACCGAATTGCGTGCCGCCAACTCTAACTTTTCTTCGAGACGCTCTTGGTTGGTAATTGGAGGATCATTATTGGGCATGTCAAGAAAAGTTGTCACACCTCCCTTCGCACATGCGCGACTACCTGAAAATATGTCCTCCTTGTGGGTCATCCCGGGCTCACGAAAATGAACCTGATCGTCGATGACACCTGGCAACAAATGCATACCAGTGGCATACACCGTTTCATCCACTTTAACTTGTTTGGCGGGATCAATATCCGCAATTTGGCTACCGTCAATCACAACCGACGTCTGAGAGGCACCTTCCGGAAGCATCACTGTCGCATTCTTGATCAGTGTTTTCATTTCTTCTCCTGAAACGTTGAACGGAATTTGGCATTGTAGTGCACAAAGGTCAGTCGCAATAGACGGTACCAAATCGTAGCGACGGCCCCAAAATAGCTGGCCAGAACCGACCCGGTCTCGGAATTGAGGTTTAGCCTTTAGGCGATGTGGGTAACAGTGCTGCAATTTCTAGCATATACTTGTGGCCCATGGCCCTAAACTCTAAGAAATACGCCTCTTCGAACAGAAATTCCATGCCTGGCTAGTCAGCTCCAGAGGAACACCGATGAAACCTACGCAAACCGAGCTGGCGCCCCCACAACCAGCCAGCCCAAACGGACAAGTCCTTGGGCTTATTTTTGCCATCTGTTTTCCCACATTCCTCACCGCTCTTTACTTCGTGGCACTTGCCAAAACACCAGCCGGATGGCAACAGGGCGTCTACACAACCGGAAAATTCCTGCAATTTGTCTTCCCTATTTTGTGGGTGCGCTGGGTCTTACGGACTCCGATCTCAGGGGCCTGTCGTTACAAGCACTTACTTATTCCCAGTCTCGCTTTCGGCTCGGCCGGCATGCTGGGAATGCTAGTTCTAGCCAACTATTGGCTAATTCCCTTTGGTTATCTGGAAACGGCCGCTGTGGGCGTGCAACAAAAAATCACTGACCTGGGAATTAACACGCCCTTACGATACACAGTCTTAGGAATCTTTTATGTGATCGTCCACTCCCTGCTAGAAGAATACTATTGGCGGTGGTTTGTGTTCGGCCAGTTACGAAAAAAAGTGCGACTAACACCAGCCATTGTCCTCAGTAGTGTTGCATTCATGGCACATCACGTGATCCTGCTGGGTTTTTTTTTCGGTTGGGCAACACCAGCGACCTATTGGTGCTCGCTCGCTGTCGCTGTCGGTGGTGCCGTATGGGCATGGATCTACGAGCATAGCGGTACGCTACTAGGCCCTTGGCTAAGTCATGCACTTATCGATGCAGGCATTTTTCTGGTCGGCTTTCAATTGGCAGGCATTTGATACCGGCCGTCGCCAAATGTAAAAGCCTAGCGCCACCAATCAGGCGTCCAAAATTCGAGGGGCCCGTTCACTTTTCAAATTCAGCCACGCGTAATTGCAGTTGTTCCAGTTTCTCCTCGATCTGGGTCAATTTGTCCAAAATTAGCGCGTGAACATAGACTGCATCCATCCCCACGGGACTGTCGGGCGATACTATTTTTTCAATAAATTTCTCAAGCTCGGCTTTGTTCTTCATAAAAACAGCTCAGGATGGCATAAGGATTGGCACAAAATGGTTGTTTCCCATTCATACAACCAGACGACCATTATTCGAACGAACCCTGATAAATTCAGCAAGTCCATTGTCTGGAGACCAGCAGTATTAAAATAGAATTGGATTTTTTTTCGATTTGGCACGCAAATTGTTGGAATCTAGTGTGTATCATTTTTCTACATTTTCGAGCAAATCAATCGGTCAAAAAATGCCGATCTAACTTTTCGGAAAAAGATTACTTGACGCAGGCCAGCTAAATACAATACTAGACATTAGACATTCAAACTTTTCGGTACATATTCCGGCTGAGGGACCTAATTTTTTGCGTTGGCCAGGGTCATCAGTGACAGTGCACAGCACGTCCGACTCTCGTCAGTCTCGCAGCGACGACCTCACGTCGCAATTCACCGAAAGTTTGAAACTTACGAGGCTGCGGCAACTTGGTTTTCCAAGTCGCTGACAGCCTTTTTTTATGTCTTTTTTATGTCCTGATGCAAAATTGTCTGCTGTCACAAACAAAACGCAAACAACTCTTAAAATGGTCCGTCACCTGACAAATTTTTTTTAACTCGACTTGAGTCAGGCTACCATAGTTCCCAGTGCCCTGTTTTCAAAACATAAACGCCAAGTAGAAAGTTGGTAACGGCGTGAGCCATCACACAGTCCCAGATGTTTCGAGTTTTTAGCATTAACCAAGTTATCAACGAAAACCAAGCTGCAGCTGCCAACAATTCTGCAGGATGAGCCAACATTCCATAGACTGTGGCAATAATAATGGAAGTGCGGTTAAGATGGGTAAAAGGGACTTTTTCCCAGTACATGTCGACAACATATCGCATCAAAAACCCACGCAGAAAAAATTCCTCGATCACAGGCACGATCAATGCCAAACCAGTAAACCGAATCAACAAAAAGCCAACCATCCACGGTACGTTCTCTTCCAGCGCAGCAAGAGGATTATAAGAGGCCCGCTCTCCCAATCCCAAAATCTCACCGAGGCCCAACGGAACGAACAATTTCTGTTCGAGATCCAAGTGGCAAAGCCCAATCCATATAACGACTCCTACCACACCAACAGCCACCGAAAGTAAACTAACCTTGAAAGGAAACTGTCGGTAGCCAGTTATCAGTAACAACATGATCAGAATCATGATGCTAATTCGAACCGAATACATCACCGGGTAGACGCCGTCACCGACTCGTCGTCCACCGAACCATTTCCACCGTTTAATCTCGTGAGCTGAATCCACTTCGTTAGCATGAGAAGCTTCCCCCTCCGAGTGCTGCCCTGTGCTGTCCGAAAATTGTGAACCGACTGGTTGTGGCTCAATATTGGCTAATAACATATATGCCACAAACGGGACCACAAACACGATCCACGGGTACCTCTTGTGCAAGGACCCAGCAGGCAAATTCGGTTCCCCAGCAGATGGTTGGGCCTTCTCTCCGGCCTCAAGTCCACCATCAGACGTGGAGTGGGGGGATTCAGTATGCATGAGAGACTCACTTTAAAGAACCATAAAAAAATGGGGACACCAATCTGATATCGGCAAGAGAACGCACTAAACTACTGTAAACACGGGGTCTGAGGCAGGCCCTTCACTGTTACGTTCGTCATAACCCCCTGCGGCAATTCGGCTCCCGTGACAAAGTTCGCTGCGACTACGGCAACATTCTACGCTGCACACCTTTGGCCTTTTCACAGCCATGAGCCGTCTGAACAACCATTTGGCACCCGCTGCTTCCCCAACGACCTTCAAAATCACTTCGCAGCGGATTAATTCCCCACCAAACGATTAATTCATCAGGAATTGGCTCATTTGCTGTTTCCCATGGGCCGAAATGGATTAAGATCAGTAGCAGACATTGTAAGAAGTACATACTCTCCTACCCATGAAGTGTTGAAACGGGTTCAGGAATGGACTCTTATCGTTTGCCATGTCGGAAAACAGCCTGATGGCACGGCGGCGACCGAATTAGGGAAATAACTCGGCACCCGCATGGTTTTTAACAAAACAGCAGATGAATCCTCCAAAAATCCGCAATATCGGTGTTTCTGCCCATATCGACTCGGGCAAAACGACCCTCAGCGAACGTATTCTGTTCTACACTGGCCGAATTCACAAAATGGAAGAGGTCCACGGTGATGGTACGGGTGCAACCATGGACCACATGGACTTGGAGAAGGAACGCGGCATCACCATCACTAGCGCTGCGACCACGGTGAGTTGGCAAGGTCATCACGTCAACTTGATCGACACACCAGGACACGTCGATTTCACAGTCGAAGTTGAACGCAGTTTACGGGTCTTGGATGGAGCGGTACTGGTTCTCTGTTCCGTCGGTGGAGTTCAGGCCCAGTCGATCACCGTCGACCGCCAGATGAAACGCTATCACATTCCGCGGTTGGCACTGATTAACAAAATGGATCGCACGGGTGCTGACCCAGTCCAAGTCTGTCGCCAGGTCAAAGAAAAACTGGGATGTGACGCTTTTCTGGTACAGTTACCTATCGGTCGAGAAGATCATTTCACCGGAGTGATCGATTTGATCGAAGAAAAAGCAATCTATTTTGACGGCAATCAAGGGGAAACGGTTCGCGAGGAACCCATTCCTCCCGACATGGCCACGGAAGTGGCAACCGCTCGCCGTTACATGCTCGAAGCACTGTCAATGTATAGCGATGACCTGATGGAGCAAATGCTTTCCGAAGAAGAGATTCCAGCCGATCTTATCCATTCGGTCATGCGCAGCGCAGTCCAACAACTCGATGTGACTCCTGTGTTCGTTGCTTCGGCCTTAAAAAACAAGGGAATTCAGCCACTACTCGACGCTGTCGTTCGTTACTTACCTTCTCCCACAGAACGACGTGTCAAGGCTACGCAGTGTGACAATGAAGACGAAGCAGTCAATCTCTCCTGCGATGCTTCAAAACCGCTGGTCTGCATGGCATTCAAGATTGTCGATGACCCATATGGCCAATTAACGTTTACGAGAATTTACCAAGGTACGCTGAAAAAAGGGGTGACGTATTTTAACCAGAGGACAAATCGCAAAGAACGTGTCAGTCGTATTTTAAGAATGCACGCGGACCATCGGGAAGAAGTCGACACCGCGGTAGCTGGTGATATTGTAGCGATCATGGGAATTGACGGGGCCAGTGGGGACACCTACGCATCCGAACGCAAATTGTGCACTTTGGAAAATATGTTCGTTCCTGAACCGGTCATCCAAATCGCCATCCAACCTCTACAACGTGGTGATGGTGACCGCCTGTCCAAAGCGTTAGCACGGTTTCGAAAAGAGGATCCCACTTTTCAAATTTCCAATGACCCCGAAACTGGTGAAACACTACTGGCGGGTATGGGTGAACTCCATTTGGACATCTATATCGAACGCATCCGCCGTGAATTCAATGTGGAAGTGGAAGTAGGCGCACCTTCCGTAAGCTATCGGGAAGCTCCTGGGCGCGCAGCAGAATTCAACTACAAACATAAAAAACAAACCGGCGGATCGGGCCAATATGCCCATATGATTGGCCGGATGGAACCGCTCCCGGAAGATGCCGAAGAAGTATTTTTGTTTGAGGAAAAGATCGTTGGTGGCCGAATTCCCAAGGAATATATTCCATCCATTCGAAAAGGATTTACTGCATCACTCACCAAAGGGCCCTTGGGAGGATTCCCCATCGTTGGCGTCCACGCGTTGGTCAATGACGGATCCCATCATGATGTCGACAGCTCTGACATGGCATTTCAAATAGCTGCTAAAAATTGCTTCCGCGAAACGTTTTTGCGGATGAAACCTGTTTTGCTCGAACCCATCATGAAGTTCGAGGTCCAGTGTCCAGTCAATTTCCAAGGACAAGTCACCGGTGATCTTACATCTCGTCGAGGGATGATCATGTCGACCGAGTTTAACGACAACGAAACCGTCGTACTGGCAGAAGTCCCCCTGGCAGGGACGTTTGGCTATTCAACCGACCTACGCAGCATGACACAGGGCCAGGGAACATTCACCATGGAATTCAGCAAATACCGCCGCGTTCCAGCAAGCATCCAGGAAGAAGTTCTGACAGAACGCAAAAAAGCCGAAGCGATCGGTACTGGCTGAGGGGAAGTTCCACAGAGACTCGCGTCATGATCATTTTCAAGATTGCCGACCAACACTATTCTGGCAATCGACCTGGTATGCTTTGAGTACCAGACATTCCATGCAGTTTCTCGTGAGAGTTAATTCCTATCTATCCGTCCGCCCGTCCTGAGGTAAGAGATTGACCGTCGTTTCACCTTGAATAAATGCTATCAGCTCTCGTTGTTTGTCTTAGTCAGTGTTTTCCAGAGAGGGTTAGAACACTTTCCATCTAAAATCGTTGTAACAATTTCCCATCCGCATGGCAAAGTATTGCAACCTTTTTATACTCTCAGCACACGTTGACATCTTGCCTGGCACGAGCGCTGACTGGAATGAATCCCAGGGCCTCTGTGAAGAGAAACAATACAGCCGTTTCTAATATTCGGCCAAGGTGAAACCACCGTTCGCCGACATGAAAAACAACGCTGTCGACGCGCTGCTACCAATCTTTTTTCATGATTTCCTGACGAGCGGACGACCAACCGCTCACGCCCACATCCGTTTTCTCGTATAACATGTAAGACCGAACCATGAGTCCGGGCGAAGTCATTGAATTGTCTGTCAAGATTATTGCCGACAACCCTATCCGAACGTCTTTTGCCAAGAGTGGCTGCCGGCGGAGGTTTATAATCAGCATAGCACGGGAGAAGTGGATGATCACTCCAAATCACAAAAGTCCGCCCCTCAAACTCAAGCGTGTTGCAGGTTGGATACCACCTTGCTGCCTGATGCTGGCGGCCGTCTTCCTGATCAACTGGCTACCGGTCGTATCCGCCAAGCCACAAAAGACAGTGGTTGATGTGGCTTCGAAGTCCCAATTGTTTGTGGACCAGGAACTAGTCTACGAGGCGCAAGGTGTGAGTTTCACCCTACACCCGGGCCGCAAAGTTTCTCAGAAACCATTGGTGAAAGTTGACCGACCGTGGGAAGGATGGCATTTGACCATGTATGGATCAGTGCTGTACGACAGCGACGACAAACTGTTCAAGATGTGGTATCTCGGGTCAGCCAGTGAATACTTTTCCTACGAAACGACCTTCTATGCCACCAGCCGAGACGGAATCCACTGGGACAAATCTCACCCGGGAACCATTCCATCGAAGAACGGCAAACCACACAATGGGGTAACTGACTCTCTACTGGCCAGCGTGATCAAGGATCGTCAGGACCCGGACCCGGAACGCCGTTACAAGATGATTTGCTACCGCTACGACGAGGGATATTGTGCCATGGTCTCGCCCGACGGCAAACATTGGAAGAAAGCACACCCGGGCACTATCCTACCAATTTCCTACGTCGAAGATGTAATCACTGGTTGTTGGAGTGAAACACACCAGCGATATATCACACTTTTCAAGCAGGCGATGCCGGTCATGGGAAGACGTCGCAGGTCGCTGTGGACTTCGTCCAGCTACGACTTTTTACACTGGTCAAAAGCCATTCCAGCTATCTGGGCCGACCGTCGGGACGATTACGGCACCCGCATCCGGGCCGGCAAAGCCCAAGCCTTGCTCAATTACCCAAACAACCCTAACGTGATGCGATCCGAACTCTATGGCTCTGGCCTATACGCAGCCGAAAGCTGTTTGCTCGCCTTTCCATGGATCATCAGTATCACAACCAACGTCCCCAAATTCGGAAATCATGAAGGTCCGCTGGAAGTCCAACTGGCA
>CAYMUR010000052.1:17802-28268 GCA_964393615.1 uncultured Pirellulaceae bacterium | reverse complement strand
GTGACACGAGATCTGGAAAATTTCGAACGTCCGTTCCGAACCCCCATCATTGAACCCAGCGAAACAACCGAATGGGATAGTGGGTCCTTTAGCACCGCAGCCTACGCGTTCGATCACGATGACGAAGTGTGGTTGTATTATTCCAGTGGAAATTACACTCACGGTGCACCAAGATGGTATGGCGTTAAAAACAAAAATGGTCCCGAGCACCAATCCGGAATTGGTTTGGTCAAGTGGCGTAAAGACCGTTTCGTTTCGGCTGACGGGTCGATCTCGGGCGGAACCTTGACGACGGTTCCGGTTCAATTCTCAGGGCAGCGGTTGGAACTGAATGCGGATGTACAACCAGAGGGCAAGATCATCGTGGAACTGCTGGACATGTCGCTAACAAGGTTGGCTGCCTGGCCAGCTTCCGATCCAATCCACGGAGATGACCTGCGGCACGTGGTCACGTTTGGCGATGAAATCAACGTGGCCGACCTGGCCGGCCGGCCAGTCGTCCTCCGCTTTCACCTGTACGATGCTCAGCTTTATACCTTTGCGTTTCGAGACTGAATGTCTAATGAGCATTAATCACGTTGGATGCTCTTCATCCCAAATAGGGCCTTTCTTTGACTCACCGGGAAAACCAGCACAAACAGCGAGCGGGCCAAAACATCACTCTCCCTTAGGAGTCATCCCAAATCGTGGCGTGTAGGGGGACAGCTCGGCTTCGACCTTTTCCAATCTTCGACCGAGGTAATACGAAATCGCAACAAAATCGTTGCACTGGAGGCAATCGCTACCATGGGAAAACGGATTTCACACAGCTAGCTAGATCCCTGGGTCGGTCCACCACTCAAGAGCTTATACCAGTTTATTCCCATTCCGCGCACGTTTCCCCCCGAAGGAATTATTTTGGTCGGTCATTTACTGGCCATTCTGGCGGCCATCGGGTTTACATACTCAACTAGCCGATGGTGGGGAGGATTGCTGGTAGCTCTTGGTGTAATAGGTAATCACACGGCCGATTGTATCGACGGAATCCATGCACGAGCCACCGGGCAATGCCGTAATGGTGGCGAACTACTGGACCACTTTACTGACCCCTTGTCGTTCGCCTATTGGTTAGTCGGATTAGCCATCTCTTGTAATCAGCCATATTGCGGATTGGTTGCGGTCATCTGCCTGTACGCACTGGCCGTGCTTACCAATCTCAAAGCCAAAATGATTGGAGAGTTCACACTCTCACAATTCGGACCCACCGAATTTAAAACACTTTTGTCCATCTACGGACTATGCATGTCGACCAGCCTGTTGGTTGGGCAAGACACAGCATTCACAATGACTGTAGCCCACTATTTTCTCGGAATACTGATTGTGATCGGCGTAATACAATTGGTAACCCAATTGTGGCTTAGCGTGCAAGAAGTTAACCAGAATGGTACAGCGCCTGACACTTCGGAGTGGATAACCACAGTAAGTCGACCACATGAACCGCCACGACAAGATTCGTAACGCCTTGAATTCCCTCTAGTTGTTGCACGATCCTCAGCACCCAAAACAATGTCAGTTCTGGCCAAATCCCAAACCGAATCAGTCAAACACTTCTGGATTGACAACGAACCGAGGTCGTTCACCACGAAAGACAGCTGCCATATCATTCGCCATTGACTTGAATATATTGGACATTGCGCCGCGCGTTGCAGCAAGACTGTGGGGAGCGGTCAGACAATTGCGATGTCCAAACAAAGGATGGCCGTACAGTCCAGGTTCGGGAGGTTCTGGCGAAAACACGTCGAGGCCCACGCCCGCCAGACGCCCATCCTCTAACGCTTCGTGCAGTGCATCCAAACTATCCACAAGTGTCCCACGGGCTAGGTTGATAAAGAAGGCCCCTGGCTTTACATGCTGTAAAAGTTCGCGATTGATCAGCCCACGATTTTCGTCCGTCGGGGCACAATGTACCGAAATAAAATCGGATTGACGAAAAAGTTCCTCTAACTCTACCATGCGAACATTAAGAGGTTCGGCCACCTCTGCACCAACAAACGGATCATGGGCCAAGATCGTCATGTCAAATGGCCTGGCAAATTTAGCCAGTTGCTGTCCAATGCGACCAAAACCGACAATGCCGAGAGTCGCACCTTCTAAATCGCCACTCTGATGTTCTAAGCGACTGTTCCAGTGACCACTCTTGAATTGCTGATCCCAAAACACAACATCTTTACAAAGAGCCAACATCCACGTCATTGCTGCTTCGGCAACACCACGGGCACCCGCTCCAGGTGTGAAAACGACAGGGATGCCACGTTCGCTGGCAGCCAACACATCAACGTTATCATAACCAACACCGCTGCGAGCAATCACTTTGAGATTTGGCGAACCAGCTATCAACCGTGCTGAAAAATGACCGCCTCCTCGCAACACTACCCCCACTGCCTCAGGCAACAGGGATAACAAGGTTTCTTCGGATTTGGCAGGAGCAATGACTATTTCACCAAACGGTTTGAGAATTTCCTCAGCAAGATCGCTGACCGGACCAGTCGCAACAATGGTGGGTGTTGACATATTAAATCCTCTAAGGAAAGAGCGTGTCTTTTAGCCAATTAGGACGCTTAATCTACATAGCTTAGCGAGCCAGGACGTATATTCTGTGAAATTTTTTGTCAGAATATCAAGACCTGCCGAAGACGAACAGATGCCCGAAGAACAACGTCCGGTTATAACAGGGTTGTCCGATAGTGAAGCCTCCCGTGGATTATCCACGTTATTGGTATTATTATAGATTCAACTGGTCTTGGGAATGGTCGGCAAAACAGTACCCTGTCCTGAGTGCCCCAGTGACTACGATTTGCAAGCTATCAACACCTTTTCCACCAACTGCTATTGAAAAGATTACCCATGACACCATTGAAAGCGGCATTGGAACCATCGGTTGAGTTCAGCGACGAACCTCAAAGTAACGCAATTCGCGAAACGGTTCAGCAAAATGAGCCACGATCATTGCGAACATACACACCAACGCTGGCCGTGTTATCCCGTAGCGAAGGCTGTTACCACTACACACCAGAAGGCCGCAAATTGGCAGATTTTACATCCGGTGTACTGGTCACCAACCTTGGGCACCACCCAACACGCTGGTGGAAACGAGTCCTCAACTATCTTGGCCTAAACCAAATCGATGAAAGTACACCGTACACCAGTGCCGTGCCCTTGTCATCATACAATGCGGTCACGGAATTAGAAGCCCTCGCAACCGATCGACTACTGGAAAATTTACGCAATCAGCCCGGTGGCAGCAGAATGGAACAAGTCGTTTGGGCGGCCAGTGGAAGCGAGGCCATTCAGAAAGCATTGTGGGCCAGTTTGTCACGACGAAAGGGAGCAGACATCATCCTCGCCACACGTCACGGATTCCATGGCAAGAAAGGATTGGCCGGTGCATGTACCGGCTGTGAAACCGACAAGGACCGTGATCCACGAGTAAGGTTCATTAGTTTTCCGCGCGAACAATGCAATTCTCTTCAGGAACGACGGCAACCACTTGATTTGGAACCATTCCGCACCGAATTGGTACAACTCGCTGACGAATTCGGCGACAGGTTATGCTGTTTGATTACCGAACCTTATCTCGGAGGTGGCGGTTCGTATCATCCGCAATACGAGTACATGCAATTGCTCGAGCAGTTCTGTCGGCAACACGACATGGCTTTCATTTTAGATGAGGTCCAAGCCAACTTTGGTCGCACCGGCAACATGTATGCTTTTACGACTTATGGTGTCGAACCAGACATTGTCGTTTTAGGCAAGGGCCTGGCAAATGGAATTCCCGTGGATGCCGCCGTAGGAAGGTCCGACTTGTTCGCCAGTATGAAATTTGGAGAAACCTCGGACACTTGGAGCGCACACGCGCTCGGATGTGCGGCAGTTTTGGCAACACTCGACGAGTTTGAAACCGAAAACGTGGTACAACAATCACAAGAACTTGTAACCGTGATCGAAGAAAGCTTGATTCGTTTGACAGAATTAGACGCTGTCGCTGCAGTCCGTGGCGAAGGAACCGTCTGGGGTATTGAATGTGCGGCCGTGGGCAAGCAAACCGCTGCAGAAATCGCCAACGAAATTGTGCGGCTGTGTTATTTGGGGGATGCTGAAGGCCGGGCCGTCCACCTATTGGGACCGCTCGCTGGCAAAGTCATCCGTATTGCACCTCCGCTGGTCATGCCGGCCGACGAAGCCCGTGAATACTTCGATGTAATTTACAACCTTGCCAAACAATGTGGCTCGTAACAAATCGCTGACATTCTGACAATTGCCGTTCCGATTCAAAACTTTGTACTCAGTTTCTGGCTCGAGAAGTTGCCCGGTCGAAAACAGTGGGAACGATTTTCAAAATTATTTTTACCCGGGATCAATCTAAAACATTTTCACATTCCACACTTTCAAGTGATGCCCATGCAAACATCTAATTTGGCTAGTCCATTCATCCTCTCTACTACCAGCTTGGTTTTCCTGCTCATGTCGACGGCGAGCGCCGATGAATGGACCCAGTTTCGCGGCCCAAATGCCAGTGGAATATCTGTCGAAAGCAAGAATTTGCCAGTCCATTTTTCACACGAAGAACAAGTGAAATGGTCGGTTGATTTAGGACGTGGAGTAGCCTCGGCGGTGATTGCCGAAAGTCGCGTATTCTCAACGACCATGGTGAACGAAGAAACATTTGCCGTTGTAGCTTTTGACGCCAACACTGGTAAACCCTTGTGGCGACGCGAATTCGCCGTAGATCACTTACCTGACATCACAGCGCCCAATGAACATGCATCTTCGACACCGACCACTGACGGGAAACGAGTCTATGTCTATTTTTCAACTTTGGGCATGATGGCATTTGCCGCCGATGACGGCGAATTGTTGTGGCAACAACATCTACCGATGCCGTTTTACCTCCTCGGCTGGGGACCTGCCAACTCGCCGATCGTTTACGAAGATTTGGTTTTCTTTAACTTGGACGATGACCTCGACGCATATCTCATCGCGTTTGACAAATTGACGGGGGACATTCGCTGGAAAACACCACGCCCTGACATGTTGGGAGGATACGCCACGCCCGTGATTTGTAAGGCAAATGGCCGTACTGATTTAGTGGTTGCCGGAACTGGCAAACTCAAAGGCTATGATCCGCAAACGGGACACGAGTTGTGGTCTTGCAGTTCCTTGCTGCGAACAATCATGACGACTCCTGTCGTACAAGGAGATCGGATTTTCGTTTCCATTCAAAGCTACGGTGACACAAATCGCGTGCTGAAATATGCCCTGTTACAATGGCTCGATACCAACCAGGATGAAAAACTCGACAAGAACGAAGTCGCCGAAGCTTTCTGGACCAAATTCGATAAAGGAGACAACAATCAAGATGGTTTTCTGGTGGATGAAGAGATCGACGTTGCGTTTCAATCGTCGGTCAATATGGTGGGTGGTGGTACGACCATTCAGGCCGTTCGCGGGGGTGGAATGGGGAACGTGACGGCAAGTCATATGCTATGGAACCTCTCCAACGAATCTCCTTCAAATATTGCGTCCCCCATCGTTGTTGATGATCGACTGCTGGTGGTCAAAAAAGGTGGAATCTCAGCCGCTTTTCAAGTGGAAGATGGCCAATCCATCTGGGTCAGAAAACGCATTCGCAACTTTGGCAACTATTTTGCTTCACCGGTCGCCGGTGATGGTAAAATCTACATCACTGGCGAAAATGGCTTCATTGTCGTGATTGACGCAAGTGGAAAGAAGCCGGTCATCCTAAGTAAAAACGACATGGGCGACAGTTGCACAGCCACACCGTCGATTGCACGTAACCACATTTACGTGAGAACTCTTCACAAACTATTTTGCATCGGAAAATAAGAAACCGTACGAGCAGCTCGTCAAGATCATCTTATTCGAAATGCAATCGTGGATGATGTAGCAATCTTCTCAGCAGGGGGCCGGGTAATTCATCCATCTTTGGTCATCAACCGTCGTCGGCACTCGTTTAAAATGTCTGCGGTACGGCTGGATCCAACGCGGGTGACACCAAGCGCACGCATTTCACAAACCGTGTCAAGAGTTTTCACCCCTCCCGCAGCTTTCACTTGAACACGGTCCGGTGTGTTAGCAAGCATCAGCTCCAAATCATCAAACGTTGCGCCACTTGGGCCGAATCCTGTCGATGTCTTCACCCAATCCACCTGGAGCAAGCTGCAAATTTCACAGAGCTTCAACTTTTGATCCCGATTCAGATAACAGGTTTCAAAAATTACTTTTACCTTTTGGCCAACGCCATGTGCCACATCAACCACCGCCTGAATATCTCGGTGAACATAGTTCCAATCGCCACTGAGCACCTGACTGATATTGACAACCATGTCTAACTCCTGGCAGCCGTCGACCATTGCTTGCTGCGCTTCCGCACACTTCGTCGAAATGGTACTGCCACCATGCGGAAATCCAATCGTCGTACTTGGCTTGACTGAGCTAAAACGCAAAATCTCTGCACATCGTTTCAGGTAGTACGGCAAGATACAGACACTAGCCACCTGATAGTCTACGGCCACTTGGCAACCCGCCTCCAAATCCTCCGACGTCAAGGTCGGGCTAAGTAAGGCATGGTCTATCATCGTGGAAATTTCGTTGTAAGTAAAAACCATCACGTTCTTTCCAGCAAGCACTCAGAAATGATCCCTCGCGACAGACTCGCTGTCATCGGTAAACCATTAGAATCAAAAGGTTTTGGAATTTTACCAACCTCCCACAGTGTAACGCAAGTCATTTGAGAACTAGCATTTAAGGCGGAACTGCAAGTTTTTAAATCTCCCTGACAGATCGCGGTGCAAGATTCACAAGGGTTCGGCAACTCTCTACTGGGATCCTAGCTCCGCTCCCAATGAGTTTCTGACCAGATGAGTTCGTAATCCAAGGAGAAGACAAATGGGGACTGGTAACAAGTCGTTCGTCAAAACTACTCTGATCTTGTCGTCGCTTTTAGTGACAGGGGTTTGTCTGCTTGCACCGTTTTCTAAATCTCGCGTGTCTTATGCGAAACACGATGTGCCTTCTGAAACCGTACAACAGGCCTTAATCCATGCAGAATCACTCTCGAATGCATTTCAGTACGTGGCAGAGGCCGTCCGACCTTCGGTGGTCAGTATACGGACCGTTCAACAAACGGGTTTGAGAATGCGTTCCGCACCACAAATTCCCAACGATTTGCGTCGATTCTTCGGAAATAACGACCGGTTCGAAAAATTCTTCTTCGAGTTTGGTGCACCCAACGGTCAGCGTAAACAACAAGGTCTTGGATCAGGAGTTATTATTTCAACCGATGGCTATGTCCTTACGAACAACCATGTCGTAGGTAGATCGGAGGAGGTGACAGTAACTCTTGCCGATGGCCGTGCATTCGCCGCAAAAGTTGTTGGCACTGACAAAAAGACGGATCTGGCTGTTTTACAAATCAACGCTTCTGATTTGACAGCCGTTCCGCTAGGAGATTCAGACACCGTTAACGTTGGAGAATCGGTTTTAGCGATTGGTAGTCCGTTCAACTATCACCAGACAGTTACAGCTGGTATTGTTAGCGCCAAAGGGCGAACGGTTGGCGTGGCGGACTATGAAGACTTTATTCAAACAGACGCAGCCATCAATCCAGGTAACAGTGGTGGTCCCCTGGTAAACCTGCGTGGCGAAGTAATCGGAATCAATACAGCGATTGCATCACGCTCCGGTGGATTTAACGGCCTAGGTTTTTCTATCCCTAGCAACATGGTTCGTACCATCACCAATGCGATTGTCGAACATGGCCGGGTCCAGCGTGGCAAGCTGGGAGTCGTCGTACAAAAATTAAATGATGAATTGGCAAGATCATTCCAGTTTGATGCGGGGGAAGGAGTTTTAATAGGTGACGTCCAACCCGGCAGCCCGGCTGAACAAGCCGGCCTCCTGGCTGGTGACATTGTAACACGTCTTAACGATAGTCCCGTCAAACATGTAAACGCATTGCGCAATTTGGTAGCATCCATGGTACCAGGCACCCGTGTGGCTCTCACCATCTACCGAAATGGAAATCCGTTGACCCTGCAGTTAGTGCTGGACGAACTGGAAGACCACCCGCTGCCAACCATTCAGCAAGAAAAGGAACCGTCCGATCCATTGGGGTTGAACCTTGAAACCCTGACACCTGAACACTCCAGGCAATTACAAATGGATCCTCATTTACAGGGCGTCATCGTCACCGACATTATCCCTGGCGGTGTTGCTGACCGAGCTACCCTGCGCCGTGGTGATCTCATCATCTCGGTGGAAAATCAACCCGTACATTCCATCGACGATTTTCGGAAAGTAATAGAAACGCATGACCTGGAACAAGGTGCGAGGCTACGCGTTGTCACTGACGGCGTCGGTCGTTTTGCCTTCCTACAATCCAACCCGTAGAAAAATTATTCTGTCACAAGAAACAGCCAATTATTTTCTATCAGAAATCCTGGTAAAACCACGTTCCCCAAAAAGCCCCATCCCCTAAAAAGATCCCGACGGCATTTTCGTTTTTGCGGACATTATCAAACTGGCCCCTCAAACGGCTTGGTAAGGATACCTGTTTTTTTGCACCACGCCGACGTCGCTTAGGAAGTGACGTGATTTGCCATCCATAATCTGCACGTACAATATAAACGAAACCACTCTCGAATCATCTTTTGCATTGGCGGTACAGGACACTTTTTCAAAGTAATTTCACTGGACAGACTGCTGTTCTGTTCGATGCACAAAGGAAAAATTGCGTACGGTTTCAGGCCATGCCGCCAATAGTGATCAATATAATGATCAACCGGTTCTCCCCAGGCTGTTGCCTTTGCCAACAGTTTTTCGGCACCGTCAGGGGCCAGCGCGTATCCAGCCGTCCCTCGAGGAGGCTTTACATATCGAACCACACGATGTCCATCCGGCTTCTCGCTAACTGGCTTGTGAGGCTTTACAAACGCAGATTCCAAACGAATAAATTCATACTGATTGATGATCTCTTCCAAGATAGACAAAACCTGGCCAATGTTTGCTTTAATGGTCACATCGTCTTCTATGACAATAGCAGGCTGCTTCCGATAGGCAATTTTCTTCCAAATCAAATAATGACTGGCAAAACAGCCAATCTGTCCCGGTGACATAGGCTTTCCGTATCGGCGGCGAGACAAAGTCGGAGAGTATTGGTCAAATCGTTTGGTTTGACCTAATTGTCCGTCAATGGCATCAAATAGTTCGTATTCCAGGCCAATGTTATTTAATTGGCGTTGGAGCATTTCACGACGCTGGGTACAGCGTTGCAGACTAATTGCATAAATTTTCATAGGTTTGATAACCGTGAACAACGAATAGTTCCCCAAAACAAAACTTGAACCATTTTGAGCCGCTATCCTAAGCCCTATTCGAGACGATCTTGAATACAATACCTTTTACAGAGACAGAACCCTCGGTAACACATCACTCCCTCAATTTTCTTATCCTGTCAATGCGTTTAAGCTGCTGCGTTTCGTTTAGATATATTGGCATGATTTTTCTCAGCAGACGATTTCAACTCACCCGTATCTACGGTCACAGGTTTTTCATATCGTGGCTGTTCACGGTGCAGTTTTAGCAAACGCAAAGGGCCCGGTTTGCACCAATCGGGAAAGTTTGCCCACTGCACTTCCACACGTCCCCAGTTGTAGCTCGTGCGGATCAAATATTTGATCCAGAGCTCGGGGTTCGAACGGGCAGCATACCAAACACGCCACAACTCGTATTGCAGTGCTTTTTGCATATACCAACAGCCCCTTAAAAAACGGACTGCAGGCCATCCTAGCCTGCCGGTCGGCTGTTTTGGGTCGGCCAAACTGAAATAGAATCGCTTGAGATGCGCCAATTCCAGTCGGTCCGGTGTAATCACATGTTCTATTCGCGACCCTGGGGTCCACATTCCCCTGTATCCATCTTTGAGCCATTGGAGCATCAGTGCCGTTTCCTCGCCTGCCAATAACAGTGGACCACGACGGCCTAAATCCGGGTCAAAGGTATACTTTCGCTGCAAGGACACCCGGGCTGCCATATTGGCACCAAATGGGAGGTGGTTACGGTCCAATGCAAAGGGTTCTTTTCCCAAGTCCCGTGCTGCAAACACACCCGATATATGTGGCCATGCTGGTCGCAACCAGTCCGGTTCGGCGCCAACAAATCGTGGAATAATATGACCACCAAAAAAAGAAGCGTGAGGCCACCGACGTGCTGCGTCGACATAAACAGAAAGCCAATCATGGGGTATCAGTACGTCATCATCCGTCCACAACACCAAGTCACCTTTTAATCGACGGACCACTTGGTTAAGCGCGTGAGATTTACCTTGCCTTTTCTCAAAAATCGTCAACAGTGGCAGCTGTGTGGCATACCGGGCCAGAATTTTTGAGGTATCGTCACTCGAATTGTTG
>CAYMUR010000052.1:0-17792 GCA_964393615.1 uncultured Pirellulaceae bacterium | reverse complement strand
ATTGTTGTCTGCCACAATCACATCCCATGTCACACCAGACGGGATGTGCATACCAGCTAATGAAGCAAGCGTACCATCCAGCAAATCAGCCCGGTTCCAAGTGCAAATCGCAACAGTAACGTGCATCACTTTCGATCGATATCAAAGAATGTTCGAAAAATGTTTCTGTGTTTAAATGAGACGATGCGGCACACCTCTCCAGTCAGGTCATTACAGCTTCAACCGTGAAACTAAAGTGACCACTCACAGAAAAACATTGACCCGAATAAGACATGGTTTTTTGAAAAGCATGGTTTTTTGAAAAGCTATGTGCGCTGTTGATGGGAGGATCACTAGAGTACAAACATTTCAGCACTGGTTGGATAAAACTCAACATCGGGTCCACCGACCACCATCCGACTAGCCCATCCACGTTTGCAGAGCCGTCCTATTCCACTGTCAGCAACAATCGTACTTTAGCCTGCCAATTCTCACTAACTACGTGTAGCACGTTTCAGTCGAGATGCCTGGCGGTAAGGCTTTGCCGATTCATACAGTGTACGACGTTTTTCAAGTTGCTCTCGTTCCAATTCGGGAGCAACGTCGATTGCCTGTTCCAGATAACTTATTGCCTCTTCGTAGTTTTCGTTGGCCGCATGCGCCGCTGCCAGCGTGTCGAGATATCGAAAATCCTGGTCTCCATCCAGTTCGATGGCGCGACTGGCGGCCTTCAAAGCACGGTCCTTGTCTCGAAATTTTTGTATCGGACAAGTGGCCATGATCCAAGCGGCTCCTTGGTAAGCACGACCCAGATTTTGGTTCAATTCAATGGCCTGGCGATAGTTCGCAGCCGCATTTCGCCAATCTCCGAGATGGCTATAAGTGTCCGCCCGTTCAGCAAGGCTGACAGCATTTTCCGGATTCAAAGTAACCGCCTTGTCAAAATCAGACAATGCTTTGCGATACAACCGCAACCCAGAATAAGAATTCGCCCGGCCACGATAAGCTTCGGCATCCTTGGGTCTAAGGCGAATGACTTCATCGTATTTTTCTATCGCCTGATCGTATTCTCCCTTGTCATAGCTTATTTCTCCCAGATTAAACCAGGCATTGACATAACCTGGACGCAGTTCAATTGTTTTTTCAAAATCCCTGGTCGCTTTCTCATAATCACCACGGAGCGCAAAACTGACACCTCGATTATGATACGATCGCCAACGCGTTTTATCTAACAAAATCGAAATTTCAAAATCATTCAACGCAAGTTCATCAAGCTCCAAGGCGCGTTGGGAATCTCCTTCAACCGCAACTTCTGAAGCTTCATCCGCACGTGCCTCACCACGCTTGTTGTGTGCCCAGGACAGCAGGCGTTTCGTATATTGCAAATGGACGTCCGATAGTTCATCCAACATTGCTTGTTTGCATAGATCGATGATTTGCTGAAAATCTTCCACCTGCTGCGCCGTTTTCGTCATTTCATATGCCTGGTCAACCAGCTGCTGTCCTTTCTTTTGGATCTCTTGCGCAGAAGCGTCCGGCACAATCTCATTCGGCGCAGTAACTTCAGTAGTATCCCCTGTCTGTGACGTAATCGGATCCTCTTCGGCCTCTGTATTTTCTGTAACGGTCACGTCTTCTTCTGTAGCGGTCACGTCTTCTTCTGTAGCGGTCACGTCATCTTCTGTAGCGGTCACGTCATTGTCCGCCAATGCCGGAGTCCAACCCATCACAAACGGTAACACCAGCAGCAGAGAAACCGACAACACTTTTCGCCATGAAAGTTCCCGGAGTACATAGGTCCGATGATAAAATCGAATACCATGGGAAAGACAAGAACTGAATGCATTGGTCACGACAAGCTCCTTTCAGCGTAGCACGTGGCAGGTCGGCACTGGCACCCTATTGGAAACACGACCACAACCTGAACCCATTCCAGATACATTATTGTGGTCCGTTGGGGCAGTGGAACATCAATACCCTGGCGGGACACCAATTTACGGCGAATCATACAGGTTCGACTGATTTGATCCAAGATGAACAATGAGGTGTTATGAAAACCAAAAAGCTCTGCCCAAACTTTTAACATTCGCAGAGAGATGACGTGGATGGGCGAAACTTGCAGAAATTCCCAATCCCTAGGTGCCATGCAACTAGCAATGCTAGCTGGGCCGAGAAAGCAAGGGACACCACTCTGCCAACAACCTATTCAGCCAGACGGTAGATTTTATTTGTTCCTTTAAAAGATAGCTGCGTCAAATTTACCTTGGTGCCTGGCATTAGTTTTGGAATCCATTTTTCATCCGAAACCCATTGTTCATCCGAAACCCATTGTTCATCCGAAACATTGTGCGGCGAAAGCGATAACTATTTTGCCTGACGATCGATTTTTCTATCAACGCTTCAGTGATCAGTGATTTTTCTTCCGTGTACGGCTCGTCGAAGAAGCCCCAGAGCTAGCACCCGCGCAAAAATCGCCTCTCCATAGGTATCGTCATCGTTGACCACATGTCCGGATTGCAGCAAACGTTCCTGGTTCCTTTCCTATTCACTGACAATGCCTTGCTGAATCATTTTGTGACACTGCGCATTGGTTCGCTGGCAATACTGGCAAACAACTGGGAGCGACCATTCGCAACGCGTGGATCTTTCTGCCTGAATCACAATCTACACTGATTACAAAAACAGCATGCAGAGGATTCTTACCATGATATCACAGACAGTGACCGGTAGCCTTTCGACCAGGCATTGCCACAAAAGGCCCACGGTCACCGTCAATGATTTTCGGGTCCCGTCCAACGAAACAGTGGTACACAAACACTCGTGGCGTTGAACACATGGCCCAATTGACACCCCCGCAGATGACGTACCGCACGTCGGGCCTGCGCCTTATTTCGGCATATGGCAAAATAGCTTGACCCGCTACCAGTCAATTGGTGACCTGGAAAATTGAGCTGGTCCATATGGACCCCCAACTCACGAATCGTTGGCATGAGTCTGACCGCGGGTTCTTCCAAGCGATTCATCATTCTCCCACCAACCTTTACAGGATCACCCACTTGCAAAGCGGCCAGCAATGGCTGCGGTGAAACCGGTTCTAGGGGCGGAGAACATTCCGCGTACACTTGTCCGGTTTCCAAACCAAGTGGTGGCCGTACCACGACAAAATGTAACGGGGCACCGCCAAATTGAGGCTCCACTTGCTCTCCGCGTCCACGACACACGGCCGTACCACCACTTAAGAAAAATGGCACATCACTCCCTAACTCGGCTGCAACGTCAACCAATTGGCTACGCGACCAACGCAAGCCACACCATTCGTTAGCAGCCAAAAGTGCCGAAGCTGCGTCACTGGAACCACCTCCCAAACCGGCAGCCGACGGTATTCGTTTGACAAGACTGATGTCCGCTGATATCGGAACGCCAGACCGCTGCGCAAGTAACTCCACAGCACGCACCACGAGATTGTCGGATCCCAACGGAAGATCTCCCCAGATCGCTTCTCTCTCGTCTCCCACCCGACCAGACCGGGCATGAGCACGCATACCAGTAGTCCAACACGCCTGAAACCGGATGCCACCCTGGTCCGCGGGGCCCTGCTCAGGTTGTCGTCGCCGGAAAATCAGGGTATCAAAAAGATCAATAGCGACCATGACGGTTTCCACATCATGAAAACCGTCGGGACGTCGCGCAAGTACTTCAAAGTGAAGATTTAACTTGGCCGGCGCTTGCACAATAATCGCAGATGTGGTGCGACGCAAAAACATGCGTGACAATCTCGTTGTTTCACTTGCTTCAGACGCCCCTGGTGTATTCTAAATCAGTCACCGGCCAGGTCAACCTGAACTATATTAAAAAGAGACCTGACACCAACAAGTCATCCAAGATTCCAGTAGCGGCTTGGTCCCAGCGTGAAGGCACGAATTGCGTGCCTGGAAAAACTGTGGATAATACGATGCGTTGACACGGATTTGGTACATTGACCTGAGCCAAAACGCGACAGGAACTAACAAAAGGAAAACCAATCGTTCAAAAACCATATCCGTACTTGTTCTAGAAAATCTTTCATATCAATATCTCGCCAATTACCCTTTTGAAATGGACTCCATTAGAATTGATCCTCCCCATCATTTCTCAACCAATTCGAAAGATGATTGCAAATCTAAGGCACAAGATCCCCGATCCCTTTACTAACATTGCCTGCTAAATCTCCAACCATTACCACCAAAACAATTTTTTGACACCTGGTTCCAAGCTATTTCAACCGGACAATTGCCCTTTTTCACCCGCCAAAAACATATCGATGACAAAACAAATAAGCTACCTCGCAGATTTGGCAAATGTACTACGTGGCCTGTTAATGGGCGGGGCAGACATCGTCCCTGGCGTTTCCGGTGGCACAGTTGCCCTGATATTGGGTATCTATGAAAATCTGGTAACCTCGATCAGCCGTTTCGACCGCAGATGGATAGCATTGCTTCGCTCCCAACAATGGAGTGCAGCGGCAACGCATGTTGACCTCCGTTTTCTCATTACATTAGGTGGTGGTATTCTACTCGGAATTATCACGCTCGGAAGCGTGATGAACCATCTGTTAACCAGTGAAACACGATCCGCTACATTGGCAGCTTTATTCGGTGCCCTACTCGCCTCGTGTTGGTTGGTTGGAAAAATCATCCAACCTCGTCACCGTCTTGAAACAGTGCTGTGTCTGATACTGGGATTGGCGTCCGGGGCACTGACCTACGGACTTGCTTCCATGACACCCTATACCACAACGGCGCCTAGCCCGGCATACTTGTTTCTGTGTGGAATGATCGGCATCTGTGCAATGATCCTTCCGGGCGTCAGTGGCGCATTGATGCTGTTGATACTTGGTGTGTATGTTTACTTGACAGATTATTTAAAAGCGTTGAGCCACGGAACTATTTCCTGGGAGACGATTTGGACGGTTCTGGTATTTGGGAGTGGCTGCGCTGTGGGGCTGTTAGGTTTCAGCAAGTTATTACGTTGGTTGCTGGCTGTGTACAAATCATTGACCATGTCCGTCATGTGTGGATTGATGCTCGGAGCCCTGAAAAAAATTTGGCCCTTTCAATTAGATCTGTCCCCGGAAATCCATGAAATCAAACACAAACAATACAAATCTATTTGGCCCGACACAATCGACAGTCATCTTTTCACTTGTCTCGCCTTGGGAATTTTCGGATTTGTGGTAATCCTTAGCTTGGATTGGGTCGCCAGACGATCCGCTAATTCTGGCACAAAAAACAATTCAATGCAGACGTAGCTGAGCAATGCACTGTGGCTGAACAGACGAAACGTCTTCCTCACAACAAACACTTAAAAAAACGTTGTCCGTGGTAGAAGGTTATTGCTATGAAACGCTTCCCACCCGATTTTCTGCGTCAAATCGGGCGCGAAATGTTTTCAGCAGCTGGTTGCTCCCTAGAACATGCAACCACCATCACAGATCATCTTGTGGACGCAAGCCTTGCTGGCCATGACTCCCACGGCACCTTGCGAATGTATGAATACATTGGCCAAATTTCACAGGGTGTTTTCAATCCGCATGGCAATCCCAAGGTCATACAAGAAAGAGCCTGCACGGCCATCGTCGACGGCAACGGCGCTTTGGGACAGATCGGCGCCACCTACGCCATGCAACTGGCCATGCAAAAAGCCCGCGATCACGGTTTTGCAGCAGTTGGTTTGCGTAACACCAGCCACATCGGCCGTGTTGGTGCATATCCGTTACTGGCCGTGAGAGAAAAAATGATCGCACTGGTCTTTGCGAATGCTGGCCGTTTAGGGCGTCAGATTGCACCCTATGGAGGCACCACTGGCAAATTGAGTACCAATCCTATCGCGTTTGCGGCGCCTCGTCGTGACGCGGCACCAATTCTCGTGGATATGACAACTTCGGTCTTAGCAGAAGGCAAAATACGCGTCGCAGCCAATCAAGGTAAACCACTTCCAGACGGTTGCATTATCGATCACCAGGGCCGCCCCAGTACAGATCCTCACGACTTTCTCGGTGACCCGCCAGGCGCCATTCTCCCACTAGGTGGCGTGGTAAGCTACAAAGGATTTTGCTTGAGTTTCATTGTCGAGTTGCTCGGAGGCGCATTAAGCGGCCAAGGATGTGCTTCCGGTGAGCAAACCATGAAAAGTAATGGAGTCATGATCAACGTCTACAACATTGAATTTTTTGCCGAGCTGGAAACGTTCTTTCGAGATCTGGAAATCCTGATCGAACACATTCAGACCAGCCGCATCGATCCTATGCAAGGAGAGATTCTATTACCCGGAGAACCAGAATGGAGAACCACGCACAGCCGAAACAAAAACGGAATCCCCATTGACGATACAACCTGGGAACGCATTGGCAAAGCCGCCCGAACTCTTGGACTAAATCCTACTCCGTGGAACAAAATGGCCCTCGGGTAAAATGGCAGCGATGATTCACCATCCCCGCCTGTTGACCTGCCAACGTGACGCCCACGAAATGCAAAGCATTGCTCGTCACCAAATTCAGCATGCGTGGTAATCGTCACGCACGCAATCACGTTTCCGCCGAGGGGTTGGTCAGTGGTGTAGCCTGGTTAAATGACGGGCCGGAGAGATTTATTTAAACACCGTCCTGGCTTCGACGTAACATTTCACTACTGGAAATGTTCCTGCGAGTTTGATACCCACTCAGCGGTAAAATATGTTCATGCAATGCATCGATCATATCTGAAGGTTGAGGAAAAAACGTGGTTTCCAGTTCATCGGCTGGAGTAATCCAGTTCCGGGCCCCGACAACGACCGGTGGAGCATCTAATTCGTCAAACGCCAATTGAGTCAGCTTGCTCGCCAAAGAATGCAGAAAACTTCCCCGTTCACAGGCATCCGACGTAAGCAAAATCTTTCGTGTTTTACAGATCGACTCCAGTACCAGCGTAAAATCAAATGGCACCAGCGAGCGTGCATCGATCACCTCGCAGCTAAGTCCATGCTTGGCTTGCAACTCGTCGGCTGCTGCCAATGCTCGGTACAGTGTCGCACCGATCGAAAGGATTGTAACGTCGCTGCCAATCCGTTTTACGTCTGGCTCACCAATCGGCACTTGGTACGCTTCTTGAGGTACACCATCAGGCTGAAATAACTCAGGCTGATCATAAATACGCTGGCTTTCAAAGAAGATTACCGGATCGCTACCCATCAGCGCCGAGTACATTAAACCCTTGGCATCGTAAGGCGTGGCAGGAAAAACGACTTTCAGCCCTGGAATGTGGGCTCCGATGCTGGTCCAGTCCTGGCTGTGCTGTGCTCCATACTTGGAACCAACGGAAACTCGTAACACAACAGGCATACGCAACAACCCGCCAGACATGGCTTGCCATTTGGCAAGCTGATTGAAAACCTCATCGCCAGCGCGCCCCAGAAAATCACAATACATCAGTTCTACCAAAGCACGGCCACCTTCCAAGGCGTAGCCAACAGCTGTGCCAACAATGGCACCCTCGCTGATAGGCGAATTAAAAAGTCGGTGATATGGGAGTGATTCGGTAAGCCCCCGATAAACCGCAAAAGCACCACCCCAGTCTCGGTTTTCTTCACCATAAGCGACTAACAATGGATCGTTGTAGAAACGGTCGATGATTGACTCGAACAACGCATCGCGAATGCCGATACAGCGCTGCTTTGGAAGCAGCTTACCATCCTCGTCAGTTCCCTTCCGGCTTCTACGAGCCAGCTGTTGCACACGCGGATTCTCGGCAAGCGGTATCAAGACATCCGGCGTCACGGTAGACGGTGCAGCCACCGTCGCATTCGAGTACATCACCTGATCCAACAGACAACCAGCAGATACCAGATCGGGACGTGGCGCCAATTCCAAGTCGCACGCCTTGCGATAAGCGCGGAGAATAATTTCATCGATATCAGTCTGCATCTGGTCCAGATCACTCATCGTACAAACGTTACTATCCACTAACTCGTTGGCAAACACCGTCAATGGGTCGTTCTCCCGCCAAACATCAATTTCCGATTTTTCACGGTAAGAACTGGCATCAGAAGGTGAATGGCCACTGAAACGATACGTTACCGTATCCAACAAAATTGGCCCTTCTTTGTCGGCAATCAGTTGCTGACTTCTACGGATCGCATCGATGACGGCCAACGGATTGTAGCCGTCGATTCTCTCGGCGTGCATTTGATTAGGACAGACACCAGCACCCAAACGGGCCAGTACCTTGAACCCCATCGTTTCACCGACAGGCTGACCACCCATTCCATAAAAGTTATTCACAAAGTTCATGACCAACGGTAAACCACCCCGATGCTCAGCGTCCCACAATTCCTTGAATTGATCCATCGTGGCAAAACAGAGGGCCTCCCAAGTTGGACCACAACCAGCAGCCGCATCCCCAATATTCGCAATGACCATGCCCGGACAACGTTGAATGTGTTTAAATAATGCGGCACCGACGGAGATATCCGCTGACCCACCGACGATCGCATTATTCGGATAAATGCCCCACGGCGTGAAAAAAGCGTGCATCGATCCGCCCAGACCTCTGTTAAAACCGGCCTCCCTTCCAAAGATCTCAGCAAGCGCCCCAAATACCAGAAAGTCGATCGCCAAATCTCGCACGGAGCCGTTAGCACCCTGTTCGACAATTTTGAGACACGCTCCATCAAAATGGCTAGACATGATATCCAGTAACGAACGATCGTCGAGCTTGAAAATGGCAGAAAGTCCCTTCGCCAGGATTTCACCGTGGCTACGGTGAGATCCAAAAATATGATCATCGACATCTAGCAAATGGGCCTGGCCCACAGCTGCTGCTTCTTGGCCAATGGACAAATGGGCAGGACCAGCATGACGATATTCGATCTGCTGATAATGTCCCTGTTTTTTCACCGACTCTAGCATGCTCTCAAAACTACGAATCAGTCGCATGTCCCACTGAATTTTCCGTAGTTCGTCGCGACCCAACCGTCCACTGGCTAGTTCATCGGCGATCGTGCCAGAGTATTGATTGACAGGAATAGGTTGCAGTTCCACTTCCTTTGCAGAACGAACATCTTGGGGATCAATAGTTTGACTCTTAGGCATACTGGCTCACTCCTACAGGACAGATGAGTTCTATGTTGTTTTTCTGAAAGAAATCACGCCATTCGTGAGATGGAAGAGAGTTTGTAATGACGTGTTTGATCTGATCCCAACGTGCAATTCGGTACAGTGACGTCGCATCAAACTTGCTACTATCCACCACCAATACTGTTTCACGCGCATTGCGCACAACGACCTGGTGCAGGTATGCACTCTCCATGTCGTTGGCCGATGGCCCAAAATCCGCACTCAAGCCATCAGCACCAATAAACGCCGTGTAGCCCCGCAACTGTTCCAAGGAGTTCACTGCCAACGGGCCAATGGTGTCCATTCGCGCAGGCCGGAAATGTCCTCCCAACATCACCACATTCACGCCTGGTGCACTTAACTCCGACGCCAGACGAACACTGGTCGCAATAACAGACACCTGCTTGCGCGAACGAAGTAAAGGAGCCATCTGTAAACAGGTCGTTCCAGAATCCACAAACAGATGGTCTCCGTCCGCCACCATCTGGGCTGCCAACCTGCCAATGACTTGCTTAGCATCCGGATTTCTGCGGACTTTGGCGTGGAAGGAATAGTCAATCTGTGGTGAAAGCGTTGCACCACCGTGGACAATTTGAATGTCTTCTTCGGCTGCCAACCGCCTCAGATCGCGGCGCACAGTCGCTTCGGAGACGTCTAAATCAGCCGCCAGACGACTGACCGAAACGCGTTTATTTTCTAAAAGCGTCGTCATAATCTGGGTACGACGATTGACCGATGTCACTGCCGAGGCCCCTTTAATGTCATTTTTTTGTCGCATTTATGATCGGTTATTGCAGGTTTTGATGTGTTTTGTGTATTATATATGTCTGATTCAGGTTTGCATAGGACTATTTGGTGATCCTTTCAGGACCAGGTTCCGCTTGGTCAGAAACGCAGAGTGCCGCAAAACGTTGAGAAAATCCCTAGCAGCCGGTAGGATTTCCGTCCAAAAGTCGCTTCTCCGTGCAACGTCCATTTTTTAAAGCCACTAACAGAAAACAGAAAAACATGGCCCCTCCCAGTGACGCTTCTTCCCCAAAAGTGGTCCCCATTCTCATGCCGGAAGCCGGAAACACGATGGAAGAAGGTACGATCCTAACCTGGCACCTGGGCGAAGGCGACCGCGTTTCCCTGGGTGACATCTTGTGCGAAATCGAAACGGACAAGGCCACGATAGAATACGAATCGCCCTTTGCAGGACGTCTAGCAAAAATCGTTGCTGTCGAAGGGGACACCATTGAGGTCAAGCAACCTATTGCCTATTTCGCCGAATCAAATTCCGATCTGGAAACGTATTTGGCAGCTAGCGATGCAACGTCACCCGAACCACCTGTCAACGTAGCCCCTCCGCGTTCCAGCGGACAGCCCACCGTAGAATCGTCCGGTCACCAAGCAGATTCCCCCACAGCGACTGGCCCCTCGTATCCTGCCTCGCCTGCGGTACGGCGTCTTGCCCGGCAGATGGAAATCGATCTGAAATCAATCGGTAAAGGTTCCGGCCCGGGTGGACGAATCCTGTCGACCGACTTGGAGTGCCGGAATGCAGCACCACCCACGGAAACAACCAGCACGACGGTTAGCGGTGAATCCGCTGATGCAATTCGACGTCCTATCAGCAAAATGCGCCGCCGTATTGGTGAACGGCTAGTTGTCTCGAAACAGTCCATACCACATTTCTATGTAAGAACAACGGTCCTGGCCGACGAACTCTATCGAGTCTTTCGCGACACACAGCACGAAGGTTGCTCGATTAACGATCTGGTTGTGTTGGCTTGTGGCAGGATTTTGACTCAATTTCCAGCCTTTCGCAGCCGCATTGACGGAGACGAAATGATCGAGGAACCTGGCGCACATATTGGCATTGCCGTGGGCCTGGACGACGGTTTGGTCGTTCCCGTTATTCGCCATGTTCAAAACTTGTCACTGAAACAACTTTCACAAGAATCAAAACGTATTATTGGCGAGGCTCGCCGCGGTATTGTCGCAAATGCTGGGAATGGAGTCTTCACCATCAGTAACCTTGGCATGTTCGGTGTGGAAGAATTCAGTGCAATCATTAATCCACCGGAATCTGGCATCCTGGCGGTAGGAGCTGTTCGTGAACAGGTCATTGTTGAAAACGGGACCATGCGACCAGGCCGCGTGATGACCTTGACCATGTCGGCAGACCATCGGCTCGTCGACGGTGTCATGGCCGCTAAATTTCTGGCACAACTCAAAAGTCTTTTGGAAAATGCTGGCCCGTCGTTGGCTGGCGAGTAGAATGCATAGCCGTATTCAGTAAAACGCATGTTGGCTCAGAGTCCATCATCCTTACTACTCCCGTAGTTGGGGGCAATCGCATTGGTGAATGGTGGTCTGAAGTAATGGTTTTAAAGGGGAAGATGATAATACTGGATCTACCGCGTTCAACTCTCCCGCGCATGTTCGTCAGCGAGTAGGACTTCAACCAAGAATCAGTCACAACCCATCAAGCTACCTACAACCAGATCCATTCGAGAATGCAACCTTGCATGCCACCATGGGAACCATGCCCGCTATACCTATGGCAATCGACCTATCATCGTTGTTGCAATGGCCTGATTCGTGATTTTGTTCCCACATCATGCCGCACAAGCAACGTCACGACAGCACCACTTTCCAGGCTCGTGCTTCTTGGGGCTTGGTCTGGAGGACCAATTTTTTCAACAGGAAAGATCTTTGGCTCCAATGTATTGTTGCACCCACCTCATCAAAAATACCAACCAATGCCAAACGATCGAATACCATGTTTGGGAATCAAACCAGTTTCGCTAACTGGGAACATCGCGAGACAGGTTTCTAAAGTGAACAGCTTGGAAGTGAAAGTGGTTCGACAGTATTGAAAAGGTCTGGTCCTGCGCTATGAAAGACAAACTGGGCTGGTTTAGATACCCGTCCGGCCATAACTTAAACCGTGATACCCCTTGGTGAAACAGAACAAAGAACAGCAAAGATAAATCCATTGATCGAACACCAGGTTGTCGCCCGTTTACGACCTGTTTTCATTCCACAAAATAAATTTTTCAAACCGTTGAAGGAGAGGACGTTGTGAACTCCGTAAAATCATTGATTGCCGAGACACCTGGAATGATTGGTGTCAGCGCAAAACATCTAGAGAGTGGCAAAACAATTCAACACAATGCAGATACATTATTTTTCACCGCCAGTACACTCAAAGTCCCCCTTTTGGTCGAGTTATATCGCCAAGTAGACGAAGCCAGGATTGACCTTCAGCAACGGGTTGAGCTGACTGGCACACATCTCGCCCCCGGTGGTGGACTGCTGAAAACACTGGCCCCAGGTCTTCGGCCAACCGTACATGACTTGGCGACGATGATGATCATCATCAGTGACAACACGGCAACCGATATCATTTGCGCGATGGTGGGCAAGGAAAACGTCAACCGAACCATGCACGCCATAGGATTGTCCTCTATCAAGATCCCCATGAACTGCAAAGAATTATTATTTGATGTTGTCGGATTAGATCCGAAAAACCCCCTTCATACGAACAAAATGGTTGACGAAAGACTGTCGACAGACCAAATTGATCGAAATGCTACCGGCTTTTCCGAGGAATCGTCCGATGTGTCCTCACCGAATGACATGTCAACATTACTCGAGATGCTATACCGAGGAGACTTGATGTCGGAAACGTCGACAAAAGGTGTCCTTGACATTCTGAAAAAACAACAGCTCAATAACATCATTCCTTTACTACTTCCGCCAGGAACCCTTTCTGGCCACAAAACGGGCACCCTTCATGGCGTACGTTGTGACGTGGGTCTCGTCTTGGCGCCAAATGGCGCGTACACCGTATCGATCATGGCAAAACAGCTGCCACCAGGACCAGAACGAACCTGCCTCAGCGTTGATCTGAAACTTGCAGCAATCGCCAAGGCCATCTATGACACGATGGCCCAATAAACCCGCCTCCAGTCATCCATACAACTGCTCGCCACCCGTCCAGCACAGTCCCTAAAGCCGGACAGGAAACTCTTTGAATTTCGATAAGAGTCATTAAAATCCTCGTCAGCAGGTGGTAGCATAGGACTGTCAAGCCACGCAGACCAGCCTCACCACGATTTCGTTTCGGTGCGGCCGCTGGTTGCTCTACTTTTGATTGTCCACGAGGTTATCTCATGCTTGCATCAAAATCGGCTCGCGATTCTCGACGCGGATTCCTCCAACGTAGCAGCCAGTTGGCCGCCACGATGGTGCCCATCAGCGCTTTGCTAGCCGCGGCGGCAGCCGAAAAATCTTCGGCCCAACTGAAAATCACCGGTCTGAAAACTTATATGTTTAACGTGGCCACCGGTCAGGCACGCATTGACGCCAAAACGGGCGGGGCAGTTTCGAGCTCCTTTAAGACTTGGTTATTTCTAAAACTGGAAACCAATGCCGGCCTGAGCGGCTGGGGAGAAGGTGGTGGGGAATGGATTTCTCCCATCGTACAAACCGCCATACATCAATGGGATACGCTACTGGTCGGACGTAACCCACTGGACGTGAGTGCCATCTGCACCGATATTACCAATCGTCTGCCGTGGAAAGGTGGCCCAATTCTGGGAAGTGCAATCGCTGCTGTGAATATGGCACTGTACGATCTTGCCGGACAAGCATTGCAGGTTCCCGTCTATCAGTTACTGGGTGGAAAACAGCGTAATCGCATCAAGGTCTATCATGGCGGGATTAATTTCGAGTCGGTCGACAAGGCCCGTCGCGCTGCTCGACAGGCGGTCGAAAAGGGTGCACGGGGACTGAAAGGAAATCCCCTTGAAGGTCGCACCTGGCCGATGGACCATCGCGAATTGCAATTGTGTACTGAAATTGTCAAGGCAGTCCGTGAAGAAGTCGGCCCTGATGTGGAACTAATGCTCGACACTCACGGCAGTCCCAGTCCGACGCTGAGCCTCGCTTTTGCACATCGTGTGGCTCCTTACCGTCCTCTGTTTCTGGAAGAGCCCTGTAAGGTCGGAAACGTCCAGGCACTGAAATCTATCTCGGAGAACAGCCCTGTTCCCATCGCGACCGGCGAAAAACTTTTTAGCTTTCGCAATTACAAAGAAGTGATCGACGCCCGTGCCTGCGCATTTTTACAACCTGATGTGAGTCATAGCTTTGGAATCGATAACTTTCTGCACATCGCCCGACTGGCCGATGACGCGCAGATCCTCATGGCTCCACACAATGCTAGTGGTCCTATTCACTTTGCAGCGCTGGCCCAGGCTGATGCTGTTGTGAACAACTTTCTTATTCAAGAAGTCTCCGCAAGCTGGTTTCATCGCTTTAATGAGTACGTGGAACATGAATTCGTATTGGACGACGGCTTCGTTCCACTGCCAACTCGGCCCGGTTTGGGAATACAAGTCAAAGAACAGGATATCGCGCAGTTGCCTTATGATAAGAAAATGGATTACCGACAATACCGTAACGCCGATGGCAGCTGGAAAGGCTGGTAGCAACTCAGCAGCGCAGTCATAGAACGGCAGTCATAGAACGACCTCACCAACGATCAACCTGGTCTGTGGTCGATAGAATCTTGCAAAAGTAGTCGCCAGCCTGGATTTCGGTACACGTTATTCGATCCTGTCCAATCGCGAACCGACCTGCTACTTATAGTTCTCGAATCTTTATATTCTTCCAGCGACATTTGGCTCCGACTGGCCATCCACCACCGCCGTGCACCTGCACGGCAATGCTTCCTGCGGTCCCCAAAGCGTTGAGAATCACTTCTTTTTTTTCCAGATATCCTTGGTTCGTAGTGTTGCTCCCGTCAAACTCGTTGACTTTCAACCCATTGATCCAGGTTGTGACGCGCGGGTACTTGCCTTCCACTCGGATGCGCGCCGTGTTCCAGTCGTTTACCTTCCAGGCGTTGACCCATTCCGACGGCTGGCAGCTATGAATTAACCCTACGTCTTCTGCCGACTTCTCGTTTGCCGTGGTGATGCCAACTAGGTTCTTGTCAGTATCATACTTTCCATTGATATCAAAGGTTCGTGTGTTGAATCCACCAACACCCTCTCCATAAAGGTGACCAATGTTACCATTGTCATGATAATCCACCATCATTTGAATACACTCACCCCGGTCATTACCTCGCAGGAAGAACCCTGAACAAACTCCCCAATCTGGCTTCATATCAATCATCACTTCAAAGTCGCCAAACTTCGCGTCTGACAGCAAAATCCCACCGTTTCCCGAACCAGGAGGATCCTGTTCACCAGTAATCACACCTTCTTCAACCTGCCACTGTCCCCCTGTACCATGGGGAATCTTGTGTGGATTCTTGTGCCAGCCATGAAGGGTTTGGCCGTCGAATAGCGTTATCCATTCATTCTTTTTTGGTGCCGCATAGGCAAGTGGTCGAACAAGTCCAAAAATTGAGGCTCCGCTACAAAGACTTGAAGTTGTCAACAAAAACCGGCGTCGGCTATTTCGAGTCGTGTTCATACATTATCTCCCGAGAGGTGAGTGGTTTAAAATACAAGTGTATCGCCTTGGCAATGGTAACCATGATAAAGTGCCATGGCCTCTTCGACAACGAGATGACACACCGACTGCGAGCTATTCCTAACTCTTGGGGTCCTATCCTGAGAGCAAAGGCCATGAGACACCATTCCTGTTATTTTTGCCGACTAATTCCTTTATGCCAAGCATTTACAATAGTAAGAAACAGCAGTCAGAGCATCGCAGCGAAGATTGTTATAAAATAGAATTTTGGTCATTGCTCGCGCATGATATGATGGCTCCATCACCCACTAGCAACATTTTTAAACGCATGGTCGAATCTCTACGCAAGATAGCTCAAGGATTATTGTTCAGCTCGCTAATGGCAGCTATTCCCTCCATGGCCTGGTGCAATCAGCCCAAGGATTTCGCCAAATCAGTTGATTTTTCGCGTGACATCCTACCGTTACTTTCCAATAAATGTTTTGTCTGCCATGGCCCTTCCACAGATAATCCCGACCAGCTACGTCTTGACAGTCAAAAAGCGGCAACAGCGAACCGAGGTGGTTATCGTGCAGTAGATCAAGACAATCCATCCAACAGTGAGATCTTAGAGCGTATTTACTCCGCATCAGATCCGATGCCACCGGTCGATGCCGATAAGCAGCTAACAACAAGCGAACGAAACCTTATCGCCCGCTGGATTCAAGAAGGTGGAAAATACAGCAGGCACTGGGCATTTGTGCCTCCCAAACTCGGCCACCCACGGTCCTCTCCCAATGCCCAACGGAACGAAATTATCGATGCGTTCATATTAGATGGTCTGCAAGCAGCAGGCATTGATTTTGCCCCCGAAGCCGACTTGGCAACTCTGGCGAGAAGAGTCTCGCTGGTACTAACCGGCTTACCGCCCGACCTTGATGAGTTGAACCAATTGCTACACGACAACAAGCCCGGTGCCTATGGAAGGTACGTCGATGTGTTGCTTGCCAGCCCTCGATTTGGGGAACACCAGGCCCGCTACTGGCTCGATGCCGTGAGGTACGGAGATACCCATGGCCTTCATTTGGACAATCGCCGTGGAATTTATCCCTATCGAGACTGGGTGATTAATGCCTTCAACAACAACCTTCCGCTTGACCAGTTCATTACCTGGCAACTGGCTGGTGATCTTCTACCTGATCCGACATTAGCACAACAAGTAGCAACCGGTTTTGTACGCATGAACCCCAGTACCGGCGAAGGTGGAGCAATCCCGGAAGAATTTCAAGTCAAAAATAATTTCGACCGTACCGAAACGCTGGGAACTGTTTTACTTGGTATGACTCTCACGTGTGCCCGTTGTCATACCCATAAATACGATCCGATTACGCAAACAGAATATTACCGCCTGTTGGCCTTCTTCAACAGTACCACGGAGCATTCCCTGGATGGCAACTCCTACAACTACCATCCGGCGATCGAAGCGCCCAGCAGTCAAGCAGGGTGGGTCCAATGGAATCAATTCGAGTCTCTTCGAACCGAGTTGATATCCCAAGTAGAGATCCTATTCAATAACAAGTCATCATTGTCCGATGAAACAGCATTGAAATGGAAAAACAGCAAGGCCGCAGACAAACTCGATCTCATCGCAGATGGCACAAGCCCTTTTGGCTCGGACACTTTGTCGCCCAAAGCTCGGGAACTCATTGTCCAGTTTGCGGATGCCAAACAATATTTTACGACAACACTTGTGGCACAGGACATGCCAACAATGCGAATTACCAAGGTCCTTGAACGGGGTGAATACCACCGTCCGATTGGTGAACCGTTAGAGCCTGGAACCCCTCATGTGATGGGTCAATTCCCAGAAAACCTACCGCGTAATCGTCTCGGATTAGCCCAATGGCTCATCGACCCTAACCATCCTCTCGTAACACGAGTTCTTGTCAACCGAATTTGGCAACGTACCTTCGGTGATGGCCTGGTACGTACCCCCGAAGATTTCGGTCTTCAAGGTGAGCAACCGACACATCCTGAATTGCTGGATTGGTTAGCAGTCGACCTTTATCGCAGCGGCTGGGATCTGAAGAACATGTTGAGGTTCATGGTAAACAGCCGCACATTTCGACAACAATCCGCTTGGCGCAAGGATGTGGACGATCCTGCCAATCGCCTGTTCGCCCGTGGACCCCGTTATCGCTTGGATGCAGAAGTTCTTCGTGACATTGGC
>CAYMUR010000051.1:16366-37363 GCA_964393615.1 uncultured Pirellulaceae bacterium | reverse complement strand
TGGAGGTGCCAATTTAACTTCGATCATATCAGTCAATTTCGGTGTGCCCCCGAAACAACAGGTGCCCATATCTGGTACCAAAACAAACTCCTGTAAATCATGCCGTTCGTCACCAGGATAGACGTACCCTTTGACAAAAATTCGTTTCCCATCCAGCGCCACCGCTTCTGCGGGAATCGGCTCATTGGAGTTCTTGTCCGGTTGTAATTGGCGAAAAGAGATTCGCTGGTAACCTTCGGGAACTTCGGTCGCATAAATCACACTATGCAACAAGGCGCTTCCCACAAACAACACCGATGAAAGACCGAAGCCAACCATCCCGAAATGCTTGCCAGTCAATTCCCTAGGTCGGCTCTTGATTTTGGATAACGCCGACCAGCCCATGATAGCCCCTAGAAACGGAATCACCAGCAACCATGGCGACAACAGTGCTACCAGTGATAAAAATCCAAAAACTAATGCAGCGATCGCCATGGAAGAAATCGCACGATACTGATCTATCCGGTCAACCGCAGATGAATCTTCGAGAGATGCACTCATGAAAGTGTCAATTTGATCACGTAAACGATTGCAAACAAACCAACGAACGACAAACCCAAGGTCCACATGGATCGACTCTTGTCCTCCGTACCGTCGCCAGCCACCTCAACCATCTCACTACTTACTACCTCCTCACTACTCACTACCTCCTCACTACTCACTACCTCCTCACTACTCACTACCTCCTCACTACTCACTACCTCCTCACTACTTACTACCTCCTCACTACTTACTACCTCCTCACTACTTGCCACCTCCTCACTACTTGCCACCTCCTCACTACTTGCCACCTCGGAAACCGTGGCGGGAAGAAGTTCAGGCGGACCGCCGGCGGCCGACGATTCTTCGGGTGCCACGCTGTCGGCTGGATCATCGGTTTTAGTTTCTGCCACCTCTGGGCTAACCGACGTGGAAACGTTCTTTTTCAACTCTTCCTCAGGTGGTGTATTTTCGGATGTCTCCGCCACAACAGCAGGCCCCGAACTCGTATTCGTGGGGAAAAACGTTCTCGCCCGTCGAACGGCATCTGCATCGATTTGCTCAAGTTCCGCAATAGCCGTTTGAGCTTCCGGCAGCGGACACCTTCTCAAAAAATTGACGACTGGAACACGGACCCAACTATTCTCTTCTGTCGCATCCTTGAACAGCTGAACCAAGCGAGGCATCGAATCCCAGTCTTCCCAGCGAGCCAAGTCTGGAACGACTAAATCGGCCAGCTCAGGTCGTTCCAGCATATGGTGCAATGCCTGAACAACACGTGCTGGACTAATCGGGTCACCTTGGTCCGCATGAAATCGCAACGCCATGATTGCAGCGTAGGTGTCAGTATATTCCGCATCATGGTTCTTTAAAAGCAAATCCTCGATCAGAGGGAGACCCTCTTCACCAACCAATGTGAGATAGCAGGCGATCAAAGCATCCAACGCTGCCTTCGTCCTGCGATCATTGGACTGAATCATTTCTTTTAGCATATCAGCGTCCGTTGTATAACCACAAACACCCAGCATCGTGAGATACAACCTACGTCGACTTGGCTGTAAATCATTGTCTTGGATCCAGCCGATTAGGCGTTCACGATCCATTTGCTCGCGCAAAGCCTTGACGTCTTCGTAAGGTGCTCGGGCAAATTCGTCGTAAGCATCCCGGGCAAGTATATCTTCCTCGTCTTCGAGGTGATTCATAAAAAACACCAATCTCTCAGGGCCTTCAATCACCTGGCCAGCAACCGTGACAAGATAATCGCGAACTCTCTCGGAAATCTCCAAGGGGGTTGACCAATCCAGGTCCGGCGCGCCCAAGGCTGTGATGGTAAACATTGCCCCCGCAGCCGCCTCGCCAAAGTAAACCGCTTGGATCTCTCCACGGTCCGCCAGATGTTCCGCTCCCTTGAGAATATTTTGGATTTCGAAAGTGGCCTTGGGAATGTTACGAGCAGGATCGAAATCTGACTGGGAAAGATCGTCGGTGTTGCGGGAAGGAGCCAGCTCTTTCAGGGTGACTATCGCCACCACGTCGGAACTTTTGATTTCCTGGCTAAACGTCTGTGAAACCGGCGAGCAGAAAGGGCAACCCACAGCCTGATTGGCGCTCAACGGTATGACGATCATCGTGGCAAACAAAAGAAAAAGACCAGGGCGATACATCGCAATCTCTCTTTCTAAGTCGATATTAGGATTCTGGTCACACTCAAACTGACATACAAGGCAGGCTGAGCCAATCAGGTTTCCGAAAATGGCAACTTGGCTTTTTGTAACTTGGCTTTAGGCTAACAAATTTTTCTGCACCGGAAAACAATCACCTACCGGCTTGCCATCGTCGACATGCTCTCCGACAACGTAAAATTGGTCAAGAATAACGATTTTCCTTTTCTTAGACCACGGATCGCTGAACGGTGTAACGGAACGTCAAACATTCATGTCCTTTGACATACATTCATGCCCTTTGACATGTTGTCGCCAGGTAATCCCTTGATTTCGATCTGGCCCAACCAACCCATTCTACGCGATAGCTGGCCCCCTTGGCAGGCGGTTTTACCCTAGTAAAACATATTTTCTCGTGATAAGGATGAATCCGAAACTCAACGATTGGCCACGACAGACAGCTACGGATTTGCACTCAAAGCCCGGGAGACATCCGTCCGGTAAGCCGCCAGCGCCGGTAACAAGCCCACCAAAACGGCGAGCAACACCAAGCCTGGTATCAGCCACAACTCGGTAGGAACGGCCAAGCGCTGAATCGGTTCCCACCCCATACCGCCGCGCACCGTATTCACCGCATTCATCAACGAAGTGACATTCATGAATTCGTTTACGTCAATCGATGGAAAATCGAAAAATCCAATGGTCACTCCTGTCTTGGATTCGATCATGGGGCCAGCCAACCCGATGAGACTGTGCCCAGCCAAAAAACCGATTACCCCCCCTCCCATCGAGAGCAGGATCGCCTCGAACAACACAACGGTCATGACCGTACCGCGACCAGCACCCAAGGCCCGCATCACGGCGATTTCGTGCTGTCTGTCGCTCATTGAATTGTAAATGCTGACAAGTATACTGACGCCCGACACGATACAGATCATGATCGTTAGTGTCAGCAATACCTGTTTGACCGGCCCCACAATGGTTGTAAACAGTCCGTAAATCTCCGCAACTGGCAATGCAGCTTGTGCTACATTGCCTTCGTTGATCGTGTTCATCAAACCGGGCGTAACGACCTGGTTCACAGTTTTTATCAAAATAGCAGTCACTTCTCGCTCCGGCACCTTCAAGGGTTGAAATGCTTGAGGTGTGTCAATGGCGGACCGCTCAGTCTGTCCACCCAGCATGGCTGACATGGGAATAGGCGGGCGTACCAGAGCTTCACGCGGATCTGGGCTGACCGGCTTGGCATGCCCATCCATCAAGTAAAAACCTTCGATGTTTACAAAAACACCACGATCCATGGGTGTACCAGTCGATCGCAAGATGCCGGCAACCGTAAACGGATGCTCGTCGTGTAATTCCCCTTCGGGATCTCCATGCGTCGCGGAGATTTTACTGCCAACTTCTAATTGTTTTTCTCGTGCGACGGTGGCACCGACCACTGTTTCAAAATAGCCGTTCTCTTCACTGTAAGTCTCGAAATTGCGCCCCGCTGCGAACTCGTACTTTTTTCCATTGGCCAGATCGTATACGAATCCATCAAATAACTGTGGTGTCGTACCAATCACACGAAAATGACCAAAATAGTCTCCCATACAAACCGGTATCGCAAATCTTGTGAACAGACGAAACTTGCCATCTCGCGGTTCACCCAACTCTTCCATTCGGACAGCCTGACGGTACGCGTCAATCTCTTCGGCACCAAGAAATTCCTGGTAATAGCTGTAGGGAATGTTCTCAACCGGTTGACTCAGATAGTAAACCGTATTGAGTACGAGTTGCAACCGACCACCTTTTGTTGCACCAACGATCATGTTGTAGCCAAGACTCGAGTTATTTCGAAAGGACTGTTCAACCAGCCCGTGAATCGAAATCACCGCGACGACCAACATCACCCCTAAAGCCATGGACAGGGCAGTCAGGGACGACGCCAGCCCCCTTTGCTGGATGCTTCGCCAAGCTATTTTCCACTTGCTCATGAAGGGGATTGCTCCGCCAAGGCATTTACTTGATTAATCTCTTCCAAGCTAACAATACGGTCAAATTGCTCAGCCACTTCGGGTGTGTGCGTGACGAGAACCAGTGAGATTTTTTCTTCTTCACAAGTTTCACGAATCAATTCAACTATTTGCTGCTGATTCCCCGGGTCAACATTGGCGGTTGGTTCATCGGCCAACAGTAATTTAGGGCGGTTAGCCAAAGCGCGTGCAACTGCCACTCGTTGCTGTTCGCCCACCGACATCGTCGCTGGCCGGTGGCCAAGTCGGTGACTCAACCCAACACGTTCCAGCAATTGCCGTGCGCGACTGGGATCATACCGTCCCCTGGCAAAAGTCATTCCGAGTGTCACATTCTCTAAGGCCGTAAAAGCTGGCAACAAGTTGAACGTTTGAAACACATATCCGATAGTATCTGCACGAAAGCGGTCTCGCACCGATTCCGATACGCCCGCAATATCGATTCCATCTACTTCGACCGATCCCTCGTCGACACGGCTGATTCCGGCAATCACATGTAAGAGCGTTGACTTGCCACAACCGCTGCGACCGGTGAGCACCATCTGCTCACTAGGAGCCACAGAAAACGTGGAAATATCCAACACCGGCAGGACGTTGCCATTGGGTTCCAAATACGATTTTTTGACATCGTTCAAACGGAGCATCAGAGAAGTAATACCAGGCAGTTTCTCAGAATTGTGGGGAATGCGGGAGGTTAAATCGTACCGTCCTGGGCCACTTGGGGCAAATAGCGGTTTTGTCTGATTTAGGACAGGCTACTGCTGGTTCTGCAAAAGCACTGATATTTTCATGAGCCGTTTTTCATTCTGCCAAAACTTTGAACCGGCATGGTGGTTTCTTTCCACCCATCCTGCGCCACTTTCCTTATCTTCTTCGCATCACACGCTCCAGATCACGTTTCACCGTCTCTTGTTTCATCTTTTCTCGCTTGTCAAACAGTTTTCGCCCACGGCAAATTCCCAGCAACAGTTTAGCACGGCCGCGTTTGAAGTACATTTTCAAAGGTACGAGCGTTAGACCTTTCTCAAAGGCTTGGGCAGCAAATTTGCGGACTTCCCGACGGTGCAACAACAGCTTACGCTGGCGACGTGGTTCATGATTCAGGCGATTGGCATAGGAGTACTCTGATATGTCGCAGCCAACAAGCCAGACTTCGCCTTCGATCACTCGGCCGTACGCTTCGTCTAACGACACTTTGCCTTGCCGTAAGCTTTTCACTTCGCTCCCCACCAAAGCCATTCCGCACTCGAGAGTGTCCAGCACATCATATTTGTGCCTTGCTTTACGATTCTCCGTGATCGGACGGTCCGTCAAATTCGCTTTGCTACTGGCGGATTGTTTCTTGTTTTTTTTAGCCATCATTAATTAAACTGGTCAGCAAACAAGTACCGGAAAACTACTCTTGCGCCACCCCCTGACAGCGGATTCTGCAGGGGCTTATCATACCACCTATCTTCAAATGGGCAGAGAGTTTACATTTTTAACATCCGTTGCTTACCTCGGAGTTGAGTCATATAGCCCAAATCATATTCGTGAAGTTGGCACTTCCCGTCATCCAATGTGATGATTTAGAATAGGAAGTCGTCAAACCTGAAATGAACCACTTCAAGAACAAGAAGAAATAGTACCTCGGTCGCCTGTGAACCTCAAGGTACAGTTAGCCTGTCACAAATTTCAAGGGAGATTGTGAGCACTCTACCGGAAACCTTTGATTTGCCAATCCTTTCGACGGGTACGCCCCCCAACCTGTCGGAGACTACTCGGCGTTTGCCCCGTTGGCTTAAGCGAAACGTCCCTAAAGGGAATGCCAATCATTTTACGGCGCGCCTCCTGGATGAATTGCGGCTTGAGACAGTCTGCGATAATGCACGCTGTCCAAATCGGATGGAATGTTATTCGCAAAAAACTGCCACTTTCATGATTCTGGGCAACGTTTGTACTCGACCATGTGGATTTTGTGCCGTATCTCGAGGTCGACCTGACCAACCCGAGGCGGACGAACCGGAGCGACTTGCCGAAGCGGTTCATCGCCTGGGACTGAAACATGTCGTCATCACGTCGGTCACCCGTGACGATCTACCTGACGGTGGCGCCGAGCATTTTTATCGCTGTGTGATTGCCGTTCGGAAGCGAACGCAGGCAGCTGTCGAAGTGTTGACGCCAGATTTTGTCGACCAGCCGAAAAGCCTGGAGCGTGTCGTTGCTGCTGCACCCGAAGTTTTTAATCACAACACGGAAACCGTTCCGCGACTCTACCGCAAAGTTCGTGGTGCTAAATCAGACTACCGTTGGACATTACAACTGTTAGGACGTGTCAAACAGTTGAACCCTGGCATCAAAACAAAAAGTGGCCTGATGCTTGGATTGGGTGAGACGCACGAAGAGATTTATGATGTACTGGCAGACCTACTGGATTATGGTTGCGATTTCCTCACATTAGGACAGTATCTACAACCGGATCCTGTCAAATACATTCCAGTCGTCAGGTACTTACCACCAAAAGAGTTCACTGAATTAGGTGAAACTGCCAAACGCATGGGATTCAAAAAGGTGGCCAGTGGACCGTTTGTACGCAGCAGTTACCATGCACGCAAAATGCATGACGACTGATCATTCATTCGCCATTCACTAAAGGCAAAATCTGGCGCAGGTTCAGAATTTCATCCGGTCCAGTCACCGACTCCTGCTGGCGGCACAATAACTTTGCATTCCACCCAACTGCTTTGGCTCCTTGATAATCGTTCACCGGAGAATCACCAACAAACAATATCTCTTGGGGCAAGGCGTTTAAGCGCCGGGCAATTTCTGCAAAGAATTCAGGGCTCGGTTTGGGATACCCAATTTCTGCTGACCAATAGATTCGTTGGCAAGAGTTAAGTGGCTGGTGGGCAGTACAGATAGCCGATAGCCGCTCATCAAAATTGGAGGCGATCGCAATTACCAGGTTAAGTCGCTCCAAGACTTGCCATATTTCGGCAACTTCCTCAAACATTTTCCAGTGTTCACCCCGAGAAAAGTGCTCCCATAATGCGTCAAACAAGACGTCGTCAGCAGAGGATACATCCTCGAAAACTTCTGACACGATATTCTTCCAACGCTGGCGTTCCCGTAATTCGTTGGTAGCGTGTCGTTGTAGTCCAGTTATTTTATCCGCCTGTTCTTGGCGGTTAAACGCATTACGGAACCTCCTACCAATCGAATCAGGTGGGTATTTCGAACCAAATTGATCTCCAAATTGTGCATAGACCAACGCTGCCGGAGGGTCGGGATAAATCAAAGTCCCCACTGCATCAAAAATCACGACACGTGGAGTTGCTTGGCGAGAAAACTCAGCAGACACGGCTTATTCTGTTGGCTAGGGGAGTGAGAAAATTGCAGAAGATCCGGCGCTCGACATGGCACGCCAGGCAACGACCCAAAGATCTAAGCCCATGGGACTAGCCAAGCATTCCATCCACTACCTGTTTCTTCTGCAAATCACTGCGTGGAACGTTTCTTGTCACACGCTCGAAAATTCGATTTATAAGAACCATTCTGCAAAGCGTTTGATATCCAGTCCGATGACAAATACCATCAGCATCAAAATTAACGCGAGTCCGACCAACGTCAGCTGAAATTGAATGCGCTCGTTCACTGGCTTACCCGTGACGCCCTCGTAAGCCAAAAACATCATATGGCCACCGTCCAGTACGGGAATTGGCAAAAAGTTTATCACGGCCAGGTTCGCACTGAGCAATGTCAAGAAAAGAAGGAAGCGTCCCATTCCCTGCGACGCTTCACTACCCGCGGCAGCCACGATCATCGCAGGACCTCCCAGATTCATTGGCGAAATGCCACCCGTCACTATCTTGCGAAGCACGGTAATAACTTTGGTTAAATCATCCCAAGTTTGTTCGAGCCCCATTGCCAGTGCCTGATTCCAATTATTGACCTGAAGCGGTTCCTTTACAGTTTCCAACACCAGCCCACGGTCTTTCCACGACCATTCATCCAACTCGACTGGCGTTAGTGTTTCAGTCGCAACAGGCCCATCCTTGCCCCGACGGTATTTTACTTGCAATGAAGTTTCAGGACGAACGTACTGCATTCTCGCAAAAACATACGGCCAATTTAGATTTTCCTCATTAATTTCCACAGGATCTAAACTTCCCGTCTGCCTGCGTTCCAGCTTGCGTTCTGCGGGCACAAAGGTAACTTGCATGATTTCATCGCCTGCCTGTATGCCCGCATTTTGCGCTGGACTGTCAGACACGACCTCATCGACTAGTCCTTCTACCACATAAACAACACCGATTGATTCCGCAACCACCGGCATCGCCATGTTAAACCGATAAAGCGGCGTTGTGGTCGGTTGATGGGGCGTTAATTGAACATGGTGCGAACTCCCGTCACGCAAGACTTCTAAATCAATCTGCTGTCCGGCCAAACACCGCAATTTTTCGGGCAAATCCAACGGATCGCCAACGGGCTGCCCGTTAAAACCTTTAATGAGATCCCCTTTTTGCAGGCCAGCCCCAGCAGCTGGTGACCCGGCTCGGACACCTGTAATCGGACCTAAACGCATGACCAATCCAAGGCGTCGCAACGGCCGACTTGGTACGGAAATCTCCAGTATCTCCGGTGATTCACCTCCATCATCCGTATGGCGTTCGACGGTCAGTAGCAAGTCATCATTAGGTTTTTCTGCCAACAACCTCTGTAAATCCAAACCATCGCTGACTGGCTGACCGTCTACTGCCACCACACAATCACCCGATTGAATTGTAGTACGACTGACCTGGGGACTAATATCTTGACTATCCTGATCGTCGTTCTGATCAAAAATATTGCCTAACAAAACATTTGTATAAAGAGGCGAAACACCGATTTTGGGTGGATCGCTACTGTCTCCGAATGAATTGGTTGGCCGCAATGGAACCCATGTTTCTTCCTCGCCACGACGAATCAAAAACTCGATTTCTTGCTGGACTCCGGAAAACAAAACCTTACTCTGTAAATCTTGATGAAATCGGAGCTGGTCGTTGGGTTTTTCTTCCCGTCCGAGCTGGATAATTCGATCTCCGGGCTCCAACCCAGCTTCCCAAGCAGAGTAACCAGGAATCGCGCTACCTATCAAGCAAGGTGTGTAACTCGTTCCGACTCGAAAAGCCACGGTGGCAAAGATTGCCGCAAAGATCACATTCATGACCACGCCAGCCGAAATAATGCACATGCGGGACAGGACAGGTTTTGCTGGATAGCTACGAGGGTCAAGCTGAATTTCTTGCTCGTCGTTAGCGGAACTGTTGTCGCCGACCTGTGGGCTTTCTGCCTGGGAATCCTCCGGCTGATCGCCTACTTTGATCCGATCTGATTCTTGCTGATAGTTTGCAGGGTTGTCGTCTTGTCCCAACATTTTCACGTACCCGCCAAGCGGGATAATACCAATTCCGTATTCCGTTTCTCCCCACTGAAATTTCCCCAAGGTCCGTGGCAATTGCCAACGCCATATCTTGATCGGAGCATCAAAGCCAACGTAGAATTTTTCGCACTTCACACCACACAGTTTAGCAATGAGAAAGTGCCCTAACTCGTGGACAAAAATAACCATTCCCAGTCCAAACGCTACCTGCAAAATGGTCAACCAGCGATCCAAACTCAGCCAGTCAAACAAATCTGCAAACATCAAACATCTATCCACGTTGTATCTCCTCAAGTTCAAAAGTACGACTAAGACAAACAGTCCGTCCGCAATATGCCATTAACAAGTCTCTTGAAATGGCATCATACGGCCGCTTCCGAAACCTAGCGCAAACCGGTAAGCGTCCGGAAACTGTTTATAATTTTGGTTCATCATTTTTTGTTGTTTTTTGCAACTCAAGTTAGTCTTCAGACCGTCTTAAACGCATACCTGCCTATCTATTTCATGGCGCGCCCACTGGTCCATGGCAATCACACCTTCCAAATCAGGACTCGCATCAAAATCATGGTGGTGCAGCACAGACCGGCAAGCCGGAACAATCTTATGAAAAGCTAACCGCGACTGGAGAAAGTGGCCAACGGCTGCTTCGTTAGCGGCATTCAATACAGCCCCAGACGTACCACCAGCACGGGCGACTTCCAGACCAAGTTCCAAGGCCGGAAAGCGTTCCAGGTCGGGAGGTTCAAAATCCATCGTATGAGACCGGCTCCAATCCATACGTGCTGCAGGACCCGGCCAGCGGCAAGGAAAAGTCAATGCATATTGAATTGGCAACTTCATGTCAGGTGGGCTCATTTGGGCCATCACGGATCCATCTACATATTCAACCATCGAGTGCACCACAGACTGTGGATGAATCACCACGTCGATCTGATCTGGTCTTAATTGGAACAACCAACGAGCTTCAATGATTTCCAAAGCTTTATTCATCATGGTTGCAGAGTCCACCGTAATTTTACGCCCCATTCTCCACGTCGGATGTTCCAGCGCCTGCTTCACGGTTACATGCGAAAGTTGCTCTTTCGTTAATTCTCTGAACGGCCCACCGCTGGCCGTTAGGACAACGCGCTGAACATCTTCCAATCGTCCAGCTTGTAAAGCTTGGAATAAAGCACTGTGCTCACTATCCACAGGTAAAATCTTGGCTCCACGGTCCAAGGCCAGTTGTGTCGCCAAAGGTCCAGCAGCAACCAAAGTTTCTTTATTGGCCAAAGCAACCGTTTTGCCAGCTTCTAAAGCGGCCCAAGTACTTCGCAGGCCGGCAGTTCCCACAATCGCTGCAACCACCACATCCACCTCTGCGGCCGTGGCCGCCTCGATTAATCCATGCGATCCGGTGACAAGTCTCGTCTCGGCTGGCAATGTCGAAACATCCTGGTTTGCAAGAAGTTCTCGATCTGCGATAACAAGCCGTTGTGGACGAAATTGGCAAGCCTGGTGGATGGCTTCGGTCACCCGTCGGTTGGTAGACAACGCAACCGCTTTTAGCCGACCTCCAGATGCACCAATGACTTCCAGTGTGCTTGTGCCAATACTTCCGGTGGACCCCAGCACTGCAACTTTGATCGGCAAATCGGTCATAATTGGTTGTGTCGATAATACGGTGACATGTTGCCGCTTGTCCGTGATGCCTGATCACACTTTTATAAACCTGTTCGGTCCATTTCGTTGCCAATTGTAACCTCACCACCTACAATTTCGCATTACCAGCGTCCCATTTCGTCGACCCAATCAAAAAATTACTCTTTACAATCACTTTTTCAAGGTTTCGAGAAGAACTCAGAGTCCTCCCACGTTGGGAAGATTCTAGAACCGCTACATTCGGAAAACAAGGCTGACTGCTGATTTACACACCATATGGTGGCTGATCTTGACCTCATGAGTTGTATAATAAAAGTGTACATTTTGACATCTAAGGGCTTTTGAAATGGATCAAGATAACGATTCCGGACGCCACGACACGGAAAATCGTGGCCCCTTCGCTGGTAATTTTGTGTGGTATCTGGCGGCAATTGCCGTGGCTTGCCTATTTTTGGGACTTTTTTTCTTCAATCAGGCCGGCCAACGGATGGATTTCACGGATTTCGAAAATCTCGTGCAACAATGCCGCCTGGAAAAGACCACTGAGGAAAGACAGCGACTCGGCCAATTATCTCCGCGCGCACTAGGAGAAAACGCATACCTGATCATTCCAGAAGGTAACAAAAAAATCCGTTACTGGGACCTCCAGGAGGTCATCATTCACGAAAATCGTCTTACCGCCAAAGTCAACCGGGAAATCATCGAGCAAGACAACGAACCCGTCACAGAGGACAAGGCAAAACAGACGAAACTGGAAATCTCGATCTATGTCCACAAAAGTGATAATCAGGAAAGCGAAGAATTACTGATCGGTATACTCAAAGAAGCTAACATCGGATTCTCCTACGCGAAAGGACCCGATTTCCTGACAAACTATGGCTTTATGCTGTTAATGTTCGGACTCTTGTTGTTATTTTTCTTTTTGATGATGCGACGGATTGGAGGAGCTGGTTCGCCGATGGCGTTCGGACGTAGCCGGGGACGGATGTATGCCCAGGAAGACTTGGTTGAGACCTTCGACGGTTGCGCTGGAATCGATGAGGCAGTCGAGGAAGTACGCGAAATTGTAGACTTTTTGCAATCGCCTGAAAAATATCAGCTTCTTGGTGGACGTATTCCCAAGGGCGTACTACTCGTCGGACCTCCAGGCACCGGAAAAACTTTGCTCGCCAAAGCCATTGCAGGTGAAGCAGGCGTCCCTTTTTTCAGTCTCTCCGGGTCAGATTTTGTTGAAATGTTCGTCGGCGTCGGCGCAGCACGTGTCCGTGACATGTTTCGTCAGGCCGAAGGCAAGGCGCCGTGTATTGTATTCATTGATGAACTAGATGCACTGGGTAAAACACGTGGAACAAGTATGGTCGGTGGAAATGATGAACGAGAACAAACACTCAACGCCCTATTAGTCGAAATGGATGGCTTTGAATCCGATAGTGGTGTTATCGTAATGGCTGCCACCAACCGACCGGAAATGCTCGATCCAGCTTTGTTGCGACCCGGTCGCTTTGATCGCAGCATTCTCGTCGATCGCCCGGATATTAAGGGCCGTGAAGAAATCCTCAAAGTCCACGTTAAAAAAGTCAAACTTGATCCAACTGTCGACCTGAAACAAGTTGCTTCCATCTGCTCCGGATTCGCTGGCGCTGACCTTGCCAACCTGGTAAACGAAGCCACTTTGCTGGCAGCTCGAAAAGAAAAAAAATCGGTCAGCTTAGACGAATTCAACGACGCTGTAGAACGCGTGACGGCAGGGTTAGAAAAAAAACAACGGGTCATGACCGAAGACGAAAAACAACGGGTAGCCTATCACGAAAGCGGACACGCACTTGTCGCCTATAGTTTGCCAAATACCGATCCAGTCCACAAAGTCTCAATCATACCACGTGGTATTGCAGCTCTTGGTTACACCATACAACGACCTGAAGGGGATCGATATTTACTGACCCAGGGAGAATTGGAAAGCCGCATCCAGGTGTTGTTGGCTGGTACAATCGCCGAGGAAACCATCCTGAAAGATATTTCGACCGGTGCGCAAAATGACCTGGAACGAGCCACCGAAATTGCCCGCGCCATGGTCACACAATATGGCATGAGTCGTGTTGGACGCGTCAATTTTCGAGAAACCTCGTCCAATGCCTTCCTGCCAAATCTCGGTGAAGACCGAAGTCGGAGTCACAGTGAACGGACCGCACACGAAATCGACAGTGAAGTAAATCGTATTATTAACGAAGCGATTGAACGGGTTCGTCATATTCTCGATGCACGTCGTGACGCTTTGAAGGCCCTGGCACTACAATTGATTGACCACGAAACGATCGACGCAGAAGGCTTAAAGGAAATCATCGACGAAAACTCTCACGGCCCGCTGATTGTACCTGGAACGATTGGCACTAACACACCGGACATGGAGAAAACCACCAATAGCCGTGAAGGTGGCAAAGCCGAAGGTGGTGTCTAATCAGACATGATTGAACTGGCCTGATTTCTAATGCCTCAGAGACCATTGTCGGATGTCCAGCAAAGGCATTTTTTCGAATTGGTGTAAGTGGAATCCAGGCGAATGTGTGACAAACACCAAGCAGTTTCTCATACTTCTCAAGTTCTCAGAACAAATCCGTTTTCAGGGGCTGCCGCTTGCAGACAAAGTTTTCGGGAAACAACAAAACAAGCAGCATACATCTCATGCCACAAATCGTCGGATACCATTTATCCGTTCCCTGAATGACAACCATTCCCGAATGTTCAATCGTACCTTCAGCCCTTTCATTTCACATCGTATTCCGCCACTTCGTGGGTTCACTGTCTATCATCCGGGCGGTGACAAATTACATAAATCTGTCCTGCCAGCAATTCCTTAAGCCAGCGACTGTGACGAAATTGCTTTAGCACCATTTCCTTCAAACACGTCTCACCAAATATGCGATGTAGTGGATAGCTGCCCTCTAACCACAGTTCGTCGATGACGAATTTTTCTCGTTGCAGCCAACGCCCAAGCTCACCTCGCGACTGTTCACTGGGATGGTATTCTCCTCGAGCTCCTGCTGTCATTTCTTGGCGCAAATCAGAGGGTAAACGAACACCCCACAACCACGAACACCAAGACAAAACAGGAACCGTCCAGTCAACCAGCAAACGGTTAGGCTGCGTGTGGATGACAAGGCGACCAGCTGGTTTTAAAACGCGTCGACATTCACGTAACACAGTCGAAATCTGCGGACGGGGAATATGTTCAATCACGTCTGACATGACGGCGGCATCCAACAATCCGTCACCTAACGGCAACCGATCCAATGGCGCCAAAACAGTCTCGATTCGATGCTTCCAACCGGGATCGTGAACCGCGTCATCTGACCAATGACTGACAGCCTCAAGAAGCAATGCTAATGCATGGGGAGATGCGTCTACCGCAACAACCTCGGCACCAAGAAATGCGGCATTCAAAGCAATTTCACCGCGACCACACCCAAGGTCCGCAATCTTTTGCCCTGGACTGGGACGAAGCAACTTAACGCATTTCCTCAGACGGCGAGAAGGTTTTCTCCCCCAGGTCTTAGAAAATTCGTGAAATCCCTCACAGTCAGTCAGATAATACGATCGGTCGTACAATTCTTCCAAATCAACCATGGTAGGCTCAATGAACAAAATCGGCCAAACAGATCCGACTGAAACGCCTTTCGCCAGAACGCCATAAAACACTAAACCAAACTGGCTCGACTAAGCAAACACCCTGTGTCACACGCACTGACTTTCCATTCCTATCCGGTCCTGAAAACGGCACCCTAAACAATATGCTGAATTTGCCAAGTGCTACCGAGATTAATCTGAGATATGAAACTCAATGAAAGTGAAAAGCACTTTGCTACTTCCTTTCAAAAAGGGACACTGTCATTTATTTTCACCGAGATTCAAGCTACACATCGTTTTACTTTCTCGTAGATCTGTGTGTATTCAATCTGGCCAAAGAACCTGACAAAGAAAAATTAAACGATACCACTACAACGTGTACGAAAGCAAACAGGGCCACGCTTCCTAGGATAGCAAATGAGCGGACTCCCTTTCAGACCCTTGAAAGGTGTCGTGTACAGACAAATCTACCTGGAAATACAAAAGTATGTATCTCATTTGAAACCACGTCGTGGCTGCCTTTCTCCAATACCTTACCAGTTACCGTGGTTGGTTGTGAGTATTTACATCGATCACGCCGAGTCGTGCTTGTAACGCCCGTGCATTCAGATATCCATTGATGCGGTCGGCAACCCTGTAGTCCGGTAAAATAATCAGCGTCGTTGGAAAGAGGCGGATCTGCAATTGGTCAACCATTTGTTTTAATTCTCGGCTGTTAATCCACGTTGGCACAAATGCCTCAGAAATCGTCGATACAACAGCCTCATCGGTAAAGGTGCCATTTTTCATCTTGGTACAATAACCACAATTTTCGACCGTCACAAACAACAGCAGAGGTCGACCACTTTCACAAGTGGTTTTCCACGCTTCGCCAAGGTCCGCGTGCCACTGAATCCTTTCGGATGGTGGATTTTTCCCAAACACCGAAGTGGTGCCACAAACGACCATTGCCAGCAAAACTAAACTTCTCAAGTGCGACGCATTCCACCGCATCATCGAGCTCCCGGTTCGTAATCTGGTACTCATTGGACAAGCTATCAGCTATCAATAGATATCGGCTATTTTTCACGAATGCAAGCGTGGATAATCAGGCAAGGTCCAGATATTTAAAAAAACAGGGACCTCAAAAACCTAAAAGACAGGAAAGGCATCGAGTAGATAAAGATGACCTAAAAGCCCAGTCCCTTCCTCGTGAACCGATAAGAAGAAGACGTAATACCCCGGTTCTATCGAAATATTTCACACCATCTCGGTGACGGGATCACGATCACCACCTGCTTGTGCCCCAGGCACACCTTACCAATCTGTCAGACGTGTTACAGTCCATGGACAACCTGAACCGTTCCCGTGCAATCGGTTTACGATTGCCACATTCATTCTGGGCATCCCCAAACCTATTCCCCATATTCTCAAGCCACGTAGCAACGCATGGAGTGGCCCGCCAGACTGAATTTATCTGATGGTGGAGCAGGACCATCTGCAGCAGGGTAAATATCATCGGGCGTCGTGGCAGCCGTATCGACTACCAACTGCCATGTAAACGTACCCGTTGCAGACGGCAAACAAAACTGACACGGTTCAGCGAACGCGTTGTAGAGCAAAAGCACGTCACGGCCAACAGACTCGGGATCCTCATCAATACTCGGTGGAGCGATCCAACACAGCAATGTTTTAGCATGGCCCCCCCAGTCTACTTCTTCACCAAGAGCACTGAACCAACGAACGTCGGGTTGATGGTTAGCCTGCGCAGGAACGCCTTGCAAGAAGGATTTTCGCCGTACCGTCGGCTGCTGACGACGAAACTGTACGAGTGAACTCACAAACCGCAACAAGTCCGAATTTTCCTCTACGAGTCTCCAGTCAAACCAAGATATTTCGTTATCTTGACAGTATGCATTGTTGTTTCCACTTTGCGTACGACGACACTCATCGCCAGACACCAACATGGGAACACCCTGGCTCAGCATGAGCGTGGTTAATTTATTCTTGATTTGCTGCAGGCGGACATCCCTTATCCAGCGGTTCTGTGTAGGTCCTTCAACGCCATAGTTTTCACTGTAATTATTATTCTCACCATCCCGATTCCCTTCACCATTCGCCTCGTTATGCTTGTCACAGTGCATGACAAGATCATTCATGGTAAAACCATCGTGTGCTGTGACAAAATTAATACTGTGGTAAGGTTGGCGGCCACTCGACTCGTATAGATCACTCGAACCAGAAATCCTGGTAGCGAAGTGGCCTAACATGTTTTCATCGCCACGCCAAAATCTGCGAACATCATCACGAAAACGTCCATTCCATTCTGCCCATCGCTGGTCGCCAAACGATCCCAGTTGATAAGCACCGGCAGCATCCCAGGCTTCCGCTATGATTTTTGTGTCTGCCAACATCGGATCTTCAGCAATCATCTCAACCAGCGGCGGGTTGGGAACCAGTTCTCCAGCCCGATCACGACTGAGAATCGAAGCCAAATCAAATCGAAAACCATCAATGTGATAGTTATGTACCCAGTGCCGCAGGCAATGAAAAATCATTTCTCTTACAATCGGATGGTTCCCATTCACCGTATTGCCACAACCGGAATAGTTGCGATAGCGGCTACCGCCGTTGTCAAGCATGTAGTAAACCTGGTTCTCAAGGCCCCGAAAACTAAGTGTGGGCCCAAGTTCATTACCTTCACACGTATGGTTAAAAACGACATCCAGGATCACTTCGATGTCCGCTTCGTGAAGGGCTCGCACCATTTCCTTGAACTCAACTACCTGGCCGCCCGGTTGCGTGTTGGATGCATAACCGCGGTGCGGGGCGAAAAATGCCATGGGGTCATAGCCCCAATAGTTTGGTAAATCGTCCCGCCAACCGTTCAGGTTATTAATTGGAAACTCATGGACAGGCATTAGCTCAACTGCCGTCACACCCAGCGATTTCAAGTAAGGAATTTTTTCAATAACCCCTTGGTAGGTTCCTGGGTGCTCTACCTGACTGGTGGGGCTCATGGTAAAGCCACGCACATGCATTTCGTAAATGATTGTCTCTGACAACTCCCGCCGTATGTGTCGATCACCTTTCCAATCGAAATAGTCGTCTACCACCACGCATTTCGGAGGCCGGAGAATACCATCTTCATTCGACTGAAACGTGCCGGCCAATGCTTTGGCATACGGATCGATTAACCGCGCTCGACCGTCAAACCATTGTCCTTCTTCGGGCACGTAGGGTCCATCAGCTTGTAAATGATAAAGTTGGCCAGAACCGATGCCGGGAATGAACAAACTCCAGATATCACCCCAACGGTGCGTATCACGCTCAAAAGATATAATCTCGGCCGGCTCACGACTGTTCACATCCTCATAGAGCAAAAGTCGCATCGCAGTTGCCGATCTGCTGAATACTACAAATTGCACACCGTGGTCGTGTAACAGCGCACCGTAAGGAAGTACGTGTGTAAAATCAAGTTCTGGGTGCGGATACGCCATAAGCATTGTTGTGCCTCAGTGTCCTTGCCAAGAAACAGAAATAGGAAACAATCTTGGATCGCAGCAATTGTCAATTACTGCTCAAAGAACAATCTAACACTCCAGGCACGCTCTTTGGAATGTTCGCGAGGCTAACTACATCAAACTTTTATTTTTTTCCGTGTGTCATAACGCCTGGGAAACAATTCCCGTCCTTGTCGTATTTCTGGCTAGCCATCCAATCAGCACAATCAGTAGAGTTTTAGGTCGCTGACTAAAAATAGCACTGACTAAAAATAGCACTGCCAACTAATCTCGAAACTGTTCATGGCAACGATCACATGATTCCACAACCTGTTCCAGTGCTTTTTTTGCCGCTTTTTGGTCGAGGTTGTGGACCGCCTGATTCACCCGACCAGCCGAGTCTCGCATATCATCACAAATCTGACACCATCGTTTTTCATCTTCGTCGCTTGCACAATACGCGGTATCGAAAGCCGATACGTGTGCCAACGCTGCCAAGGTAGCCGCCAGACCAGCAGATCGTTCTGCAGACCGTTTGAATCTTCGTCCGGTTACACCACGACGCAAACTATTGTTAACGATCGGCACTTGCTTCATCAAAACAGCCAAATCGGTGCCAGAAGCTCGCCATTCGACCAGATTGCTCACCCTTTCTGCAACCAGCAATTCTTTGACGTTCTCCAATACGGCACTGGCCTCTGAAAAGTTGTCTGACGATGCGGTCAGCTTTTGCACCGCTTGCAACAGCGCGGACAAGGACGCCTTCATAGCAACCGGCTCATCATGATTTGCCAACACAACCAAAATAACTGCCAAAGTACTGGCATCTCTTTCCACATTTGCTTGTCGGTCCTCGCCATAGTCGGCTTCATCGGCCAATTGCTTTCCAAGACGTTTGACAAAATAAGTGATCTGTTTTTCGAGGTCGGCTGCCGGTGCAAACGAAGAAGGGGGCGCAACGGACGGTTCGTCACAGTAGGACTCATGAAGAATCAATGCACCCAGATATGTTGCCAAGAACCAGGACATCATTGAAAAATGCACTCTTTTCACAGCTGGGCCATTTAGGTAATTTTTTTTCACGCAACTGCTGTAAAAACTGCTCATTCTCAGTCAGACCTTTTCAAAAATTACGGTGCCAGCTGCACCATCACCATGGAACTACGCTTATGGACCACAAAATCAAAAAATATTTACCATTTTTTCACATGGACGATGAAACGCAAGGCCGTTGTCGTAAACCTAAACTTGGCGAGAAATTCGCAGCTCGCGCAAAGATGCACTCGATCTTTCCCAGTCCGAGATACACACTGTACTGCTGTATTGACACAGGTACAAACATCAGTTTTGCAATATAAAAAACGCCAAACAGGCATTCACCTTACACAAATTTCGCATCTCCGACTGCGCCTCGTTGACAACCTGGTCCAACGGTTCGTACAATCTTATAAGACAGTTTTGGCAAATCGGTAACTTGAATGGGCAAAGCTACTTACAAAGACGCCGGCGTTAATCTTGACCTCTATCAAGAATCGATGTCACGGCTCACGAAACTTCTACACGGGACCTATTCGCCCCGCGTGCTACCGTTGGATGGTGGCTTTGCTGGTCTGTTCCAACTTGATTTTGACAGCCCTCTCTTTCGACGATCATACGTCGATCCCGTATTAGTGACCTGCACCGACGGCGTGGGAACCAAGCTCAAAGTAGCAACGGCAGCAGGAAAAAATGATACCGTGGGCACCGATTTAGTAGCAATGTCCGTGAATGACGCTATTTGTTGTGGAGCTGAACCGCTGCTATTTCTCGACTATGTTGCCATGTCCGCTGACGATCCGGAACTCTTGGAACAGATAGTCACCGGAATCAGCCAGGGATGCCGTGCTGCAGATTGTGCCCTCTTGGGAGGTGAAACAGCAATCATGCCGGACCTGTACGCCCCTGGCGATTATGATCTAGCTGGATTTTGTGTAGGTGTCGTGGAACGAAAGCAGCTGATTGATGGCCAAAACATTTCGCCTGGGGATCGTGTTCTGGGCATCGCGTCTTCAGGCCTGCATTCGAATGGTTACAGCCTGGTTCGCAAAGTCGTATTTGATATTGCCGGGTGTGAAATAGGTGACAACTCTGAAATTGGGCTTGTAAGTGAGGTGCTGCTTGAACCAACACGCATTTACGCACGCCCCGTCAGGAATGTGCTTCAACACTACAAAAGAAAAAGTGTCATTCACGGAATTGCACACATTACAGGAGGTGGGTTACAAGAGAACCTGGCACGAATTCTGCCAAGCAGCGTCGAAGCACGCATTGACCGCAACAGCTGGACGGTACCCCCTGTATTTCCTTGGCTGCAGAAACTTGGCAATATCGATGATGCGGAAATGGACCGTGTGTTCAATATGGGCCTGGGCTTGGTGCTGGTGGTGAGTGATTATTTCGCCAACAATGTTCAGAGACTTTTCACCGAAATGAATATGGACACCTGGGAAATTGGCCATATCGTCGAAGGCAATGGTCAGGTCCAATGGAAAAATTCATGATTCCGCACTGACTTGCACTCTTCCATCACCTTTGGTGAACTACGTCACTGCGAAATCCAGTCACTGCGAAATCCAGTCACTGCGAAATCCAGTCACTGCGAAATCCAGTCACTG
>CAYMUR010000051.1:0-16266 GCA_964393615.1 uncultured Pirellulaceae bacterium | reverse complement strand
CGAAATTACGGCGGCGCCCACCGCATTAGGGTCGGTCGGCATCAGACGAACCACCCGCCATGCGTTTTCCGACTTGGGATGGACCGGCACGTTGCAACACCTCCAAAACCGACCGCTTGGTGATGGGCCCACCAAAAAGAATAGGCTCACTACGGTCCGCAGGAAAGACCGCGTAGAATGGTAGTGAACTTACCGTGTTACCCAACTCATCTAACAAGGCATCGACCTCCGGCGCTTCCTGAGTTTTATCCGCTTTCAACATGACAATCTGGTTCTTTTCCACGAATCGTTTCACTGAAAAAGTGTCCAAGGCAACTGCCTCGTTCGATTTACAGATCAGTCACCAATCTGCTGTAAAATCGATAAACACTGTTTTACCTTGTTCTAAATGCTCGTCGAGCGAAGCACGTGTATAGGGTTCCCACATCAACTTGTTCACTGACAACGCCGGCAATACATAAAACATACTGGCCATGGTCGTGCCCACGACAACAGTACCCACTATCCACGCTTTGACTTTCGTCCTTAACGTTGCGCTAAAAGGAGTTTGTCCGACCCACCAACAAGCAAATCCAAGACTAACCAAAACAGACAGGGCCTGAACAATATAATCGTCGTCCAAAAACGAAAATATGAACACCACAGTGCCCATCAACACAAAACCCATCAATTGCTTGAACAAGTTCATCCAATTGCCTGGTTTGGGCAGAAACGCGATTAGCTTGGGAACTGCACCAATTAAAAGATAAGGAGATGCCATTCCCAAACCTACCGTCATAAAAGTGGCATAGGTCAACCAAGCTGGCTGCTTGGTTGCCCAGGCCAGAGCAGGTCCCAACATCGGCCCCGTACAAGGTGTCGCCAAGACAGTGGTCAACGCCCCCTTGCAAAAAGCACCCAATCTACCTTCACGTTCCGTAGCGTCTACAGCAGCACCCGCACCGATGAAACCGGGTATAGGAATTTCCCATACACCTAGCATCGCCAACCCGAAAACGAAAACAACAAACAATAAAACCAGATTGAATGTCGTCGAAGAGAACTGTTCGCCCCAACCCAATCCCACGGAAACAGCCAACAAGGCCAGCACCATAAACACCGCCATCAGGCCAAGCGAATACCACAAATTAAGTTCAAAAATGCGCCAACGATTCTCACCAGCTTGCTGGACAAACGCCATAAGCTTAAGACCAATCACAGGCAAGACACAGGGCATCACATTGAGAATTAATCCGGCCAGAAAAGCTGTGGCCAACAGGTAGATTGCTGAATGCTCAACTTGTTCACTGTGTCGTTCTGTTTTCCCAACCACTTCACTTGCTGTCCCAACCACTTCACTTGCTGTCCCAACCACTTCACTTGCTGTCACTGTCTCCGCCCCCGAAGATGACATTGTCTGCGGATCGGTTCCTGATTCCACGGCAGACCAAGTCCCACTGGCTTGACGCCTGGCAGCTGCCTCGGACGCACCCGCATAACTTGCCTCACCAAATTCGACTGGCACTTTGCCTGCCTGCTCGTCGGTTCCTACAACGAACGCTACCTCAAACATTACGCCTCGCGGTAAATCACAAGAAGTATCCGTGCATGTTTGATAGCCCATCACACCGACGGTACGATAGCTTCCTGCCGCCGTCTCACTCGGCACAAAAATATCTATCATCCATGTCACATTACCAGGATGATAAGGTATTTCCGGTTCCCCTTCCTGAATCGGCGGCTGGTATTTGACAGCGGCATCCGTTTTCGCCCGTCCCGCCATAAAACCTTCGGTCGTGACGATCAAAGTGGGTTTACTTACACCCGACTCATCGGTATCCGCATAGGGGTAAACATGGTAGCCTGAATCGGGTACGGCAATCAGCACCAACGTTGCCATCGACCCCGGTTGAACTACAGCAGGTTGCACGTATCCACCCAGGCTGAGTTTCGCATTCAGCCCGCGAAATGCAGTTACGCCAGCACTCAAGAATGGTTGCTCGGAAGGCAAATCGATATCTTTGCTCAATCCTTCACCCACTAATTCTTGAAACGAATCGTTCAAGAATGGATTCGATTCCTGGCTAGCCAGGACCACAGAGTTCAAGAAGAACACACAAGATACAATGAGTGGGCCACGCAATAGGATGTTCATGGGACGTCCAACACGCGAATTTTTGTCGTAGTATTCATGTCGTAGTATTCATAGTGTAGTAACCGGTCAACTTATTCTAAATTACTGGAAGTAATGATGCGACAGCAACACACCGTTGCCAACATCCTACGCAGGTACCACTGGCTCGGCAGCACCGAATCAAAATTAGCTTGCTCTCACTATAACAGCTTAAAAACGAACCGTTTACCTCCTTTCAACAGAGATTAATACGGCAGCTTTTGAAGAACGTCAACCAATTTGCAACTTGTGCAACCGCGACTGTGTGTTCGGCTGATGCCACGAGAGCACTTGCCTGGTCGGCCAGAAATAGACGTGCAGACCACACACGTCGCCTCTTTTCGCAAAACAACACCAAGCGACCACAACGCCCTCCTGGGCGAACAACGAACGAGGGGCTGTCCGGATCAGACTCCAGAGTTCATTCATTCCTGGCATCTTGCCTTCTGTTCCAACGGAGAAAAGACGATTTATGCCATTCCAACCCGTCCAAACTACAGTCTCCAGCCGTCGCGATATTCAAAATGAACAAACTGGTTGATGGCAGGCACATTCGTACTGGCAAGGGCTTTCGCATCCCACTCGATACGCTGTCCCTCACCTGCCCGCAAGGCAAGATTACCGACCAGGATCGTTTCGGTCAAACGACCGGCATAACCAAAGTTCGACATGGTCCCCGGTTCATATTCGCCACGAATCGCACTGACGAATTCCCATTTCTGACGCTGGTCAGCATTTCCACTAAATGGAATTCTTGGAAGTGTCGGATCAGGCTTTTGGAAATCCATAAACTTATCGCGAGGCAGCAAGTAGTAGTTCGCACCATAGTCATCAGGTGAAAACAACATGCCTTCACTCCCTACCATTAATGCACCACTGGTTTTGCGACCACCCGATTTTTGCTCAGCGACCTTGCGACGAAAGCTTGCAGGCAAATCTTTTAACAATTCATCAGGAGGCAAATTCCCACCGTCGTACCAATAGAAGTGACGAGCCGGCAGGCCATTACGCTCTGGAAACTCATACTTCAAAACCGAATTGATGGGATATGTTTCATTATCCACCAAACCCGAATTCTTGATACAAGTTACAGCAATTGGATCCCACAATTCCAATGCCATCACGGGTAGGTTCGTAGTATGGCAAGCCATATCCCCCAAAGCACCGGTACCGAAATCGAGCCAACCACGCCAACGCTTTGCATGGTAAACTCCCTCCTTAAAAGGTCTCATCGGCGCAGGACCAATCCATGATTCCCAGTCCATGTAATCCGGAACCGGATCTTGGCCGACAGGTCGCCCTGCTCCCTGCGGCCAAATGGGACGATCGGTCCAGATATGAATTTCTCGCACATCGCCAATCGACCCCGCACGCAATACTTCGACCGCTTCGCGCAAACCATTTTCGGAAGTCCCTTGGTTGCCCATCTGAGTAACAACACCCATCTTTTGGGCTGTCTCACGCATCAGGCGGGCTTCTCGAATGGTATGTGTCAAAGGTTTCTGGCAATAAACATGTTTGCCCATCTTCATCGCCTTAATCGCCGCAACAGCATGGGTGTGGTCAGGCGTACTGACCGTAACAATGTCCACCTGCTCACCCAACTTATCCAGCATTTCCCGATAGTCCTGGAACTGTTCGGCATCTGGAAACTCACGCCCTTTCTTCGTCAGTCTCTGTCGATCCACATCACACAGCCCCGCAATCTTGACTCCCATCGAAGCAATATGGCTCGTGTCACTGGAACCTTTACCACCCACTCCAATACAAGCAGCACTCAATGACTGGAGAGGTGAATCTTTCCCCGGCGAGAACCTCGATTGGGTACCTGCCCAAACACCCACTCCAAGTGCCGTAGATTGACTCAAAAACGTTCGACGTGTTGTGTTCTTCGCCATTGTGATTCACCTCGGATTATTGATAATCAAGTAATTCTTGAGAATAATTGGATCACCGTTTGTCAATCGAATCGGTACCGCACGGCCAGACACAACAGTCACTCCTGTTCACCATGCAGACACCTATCGTTACGTTGGAGCCAGCGAGTTACCCATTTTTTATTCCATTTTCAGATAGTATAAGCACCTTGTATCACGAGCAACAACCCTTAAAAGATCGGAACAGTAAGTAGTGACTATAAAACACGTCTAATACAAGCTCCTACCATTCAACTCCTTTCATACGCACGGGTGGATAAGCGTTCAACACGGTCAGTGGATTCAACCATGAATATTTGGCGTCACGATTTCTTGACAAACGGCTGTTTGGCTATTTTTTCGTTTTATTCCATTGCAACGATTGGATGTCAACCAGCCTCAACAGACTCTACTGCCCCCATGCATTCGGCGAACAAAAACGGGACCGCTGATGAAATACACGTTGCTTCAACGCCCAGTGATGACACCGAGGCCATTACCAAATTGACGGAAGCCGGATTCAACCTGACCAAAAACAAGGAGGGTGTTGTCACAGAATGTTCCGTCGGGCGAGACGACGATTTCGTGCAATGGTTACCCTTCGTTGCCAAGCTTTCCCACCTCCAAACGGTCACTTTTTCTGGGCCCGGTATAAAAGACCAGGGGATGGAAGCTTTAGAGGAATTGACCAAGTTGAAACAACTTAATCTGACAGGATCGGCCATCACTGACGAAACGATGCACACCCTGGGAAAACTTTCCAGCTTGCAAGTTCTTAAGTTAAGGCGGACTGGTGTGACAGATGAAGGATTGCAACAGATTTCAGGACTCAACCAACTCCGAGCCATTGATCTGCGAAACACGAACATTACCGACACGGGCCTAACCCACTTGGCCTTCCTCCAATCGTTGGTCGACATTCAAGTGGAGCGATCGGGAGTAACCGATGCCGCTCAAATCGATCAATCTGAATAGAAACTCGATTACCAATAAAGGCTTGCAAATCTTAGGAGAGATGTTGACTCTCGAATCCATTCAAATGGATCATGCCAGAATCTCCGATGCAGGCATGCCCGCACTGCGCGGACTGACCAAGCTTAAACAATTGCGAATGCGAGATACAGACATTACGGGGGAAGGCTTCAGACACATCGCCGGATTGACCAACTTACAACGATTAGACTTTCGGTTGACCTCGATCGATGACACAGGCCTGGAAGTCCTGAGCGGACTACCGAATCTCAAACATTTGGAGGTCAGCGAATGCAAGCTAATCAGCAGTGAAGGCATCGGAAATCATCTGTCAAAACTGACGAAACTGCGTTATCTGGGTCTTTGGGAAACCAAACTAGATGATGCCGGACTAAAAAGATTGGCACCACTTGTTCAGTTAAAAGAATTGAACCTGGAGGCAACCAACTTATCCACCGATGCCGTCCCTACCTTGCTAAGGCTCCAGAATCTGGAACGCCTTAACGTTGCAGGGGTTCGTATTGACGACGACGGAATCCAACAATTGGTCAACGGATTACCCAACCTGAAATCGATTAATCTGGCCAACACTGGCGTTTCATTGGACTTACTCGACGAGCTACTGGAGAAGGACCTCTTGGACATTTCCTACTGACTAACGTCATATGCCAGCCAAGTAAGTCACGCTCGTTTTTCAGCAAAACCAAATGCTGCAGGCCAGCGACTGATGACACAAATCAACCGACGATCACGCCTGACCGTATGCATTGTATGCAACGTTTCGAAAATCCGAATGAATGCAAAATAAAAACAAGCATTCCACTCAGGAACTACAACCCATTTACATAGTTCTACCATTCCTAGTGAATTTATTTTTTCATTTGCCTAGGACAATGGATGTTTCGATTTGGTGAGCATTTCGAATCGCTTGCTCAAGAGATAAACCGGATTTTACACCAGGCCTTTGATGTCCAACATGGCTAAGCCATGCGTGGTGCAACAAACTTTGCCGTTGTGCCACAAGATTCAATTGTGGTGGTGGTATGGGCTGAAGCTCCCCCATTCCCCAGGCACTGAGAATAGTCGCCGCAAGCAAGCGGTGTCCTTCCCTACTGGGATGGATACCGTCCGGAGAGACCGTAAATTCAGGATCCGATGTTCGACGCTTCTCAACATAGTCCTTGATGGGAGTGTACAAATCAATCACCATGTCCACCTCGTCACGTTGCTGAAGAATCCAGCAAGTGTATCGGGCAAGTACGTCATCGTATTGCTCATAAATAGCAAACCACGCAAATTGCTCAGCACCAAGAGGCCTAAGTTTACCCGTCCGACGCAGGGGCTTGGGATCAAACGGAGGTGGTGACATCAAGATCAAGTGTGCACCGTAATTCTGTATCTTTTCAATCATTCGACACACGCCTTCTTGAAACGCTACAAATCGCTGACGGCTGAACGGATGGTAAATGCCATCATTCATTCCATAGCAAACAACAACGACGTCTGGTTTCACCCGTTCCAAAGCTCGTTGCAGTCTTTCATGGACATTGGGTCGAGGGAACGGATGAGCAGGTTCCGAAAGGCCACAACACGTTTCACTGGAAAGTCCCAAATTAATCATTTCTGGAGATTGACCCGAATGTCGAAGCCGAAACTGCGATTCGAGTTGATTCACATAGTGCCCCGCCTGGGTAATTGAATCACCCATGAACAAAATCCGCTGAGCAGACACCAGGTATTCGGGGGGTTGTGCCGACGACACTGCAACTTGCCAGCACAACAGGTTAAGCAGTACAAAATACCGACAATGATATGTCGTAGCGTAATTCATAACTCATTCGATTCATCAATTTTTATTTGACTCAGGCCTGCTTCTGGCGGTGGAAATTGTGGATCCAGCTGACGCATTCTGTCAACGATAATCCGCATCACTGCCAGATTACGATACCATTTCTGATCAGCTGGTATCACATACCATGGAGCCCAATCGGTGGTACAGCGCTGGAGCATTGCCTCGAACGCCTCTTCGTACGCATCCCACTGCTTGCGTTTTGCCAGGTCGTGTACATCAAACTTCCATTGCTTGTTTGGATCCTCAAGCCGTTTTTTAAAACGTTTCTTCTGCTCTTTTCGAGAAATGTGTAAAAATATTTTCAGAATTGACGTTCCTGTCTCATCCAAGAACCGTTCAAACTGATTAATTTGTTCATATCGTTTTTGCCACACCACTTCGGGCACCAAATGATCGACACGTACCACGAGTACATCTTCATAGTGCGAACGATTGAAGACACCAATCATTCCTTTTCCCGGAACAGCACGATGAACACGCCACAGAAAATCGTGTACCAATTCCTGTTCAGAGGGGCTTTTGAAAGACGTCACTCGCACACCTTGCGGATTCACACCTTGTAACACGTTGCGAATCGTTCCATCCTTGCCGCCCGCGTCAATGGCTTGAAAGAGAATGAGTACTTTGTGTCGACCTTCGGCATACAACCTGTGCTGCAACGCCACGAATTCCAATCGCAATGCAACAAATTCCGCTTCGGCAGCACTACGATCCGGGTGCAATTTCTTTCCTTCCGTCGCAATTTGTCGCAACGATATTTCGCAACCCGATTCCAATTGGTGAGCCTTGGGCATCGTGCCACCTACCATTCGATTTGTTTGATCAAGTCATCCAGAGTGCCGCCAAGTACAACCTTGTTACAACATTGTATGGGGTCAGAAAAAAAACAAGGGTTCTTGGGATGGTACCATATCGTGTAATCCTCACCCTGCCTGCCACTGGTCTGGCGGCCAACGCTACATTAGAATAAACGGCCTCTCATAACGTCATTGCCTCACGATTATTTTCGACGGACCGCCTGTGGGACGAAGGAGTTTTTCTACATGCCAACCAACACGCAAGGCAGCAATCGACCGTTCGCTCATTTACATTGCCACAGTCATTATAGCTTGCTTGATGGAGCGAGTTCGATCAACCGCTTGGTAGAACGGGCAAAGTCCCTTGGCATGAACGCCCTGGCACTGACGGACCACGGTAACTTACACGGTGCACTCGAGTTTTATCAAAAAGCTCGGGCTGCCGAGCTGAATCCGATTATTGGCTACGAAGCCTATATTGCTCCAGAGAGTCGCCAAAAAAAAGATGTGGGCAATCTGAAGGAAGCCAGTTTTCACCTGACCTTATTGGCCCAGAACCGTATTGGTTTCCAAAATTTAGTGAAGTTAGCATCGACAGCATTTTTGGAAGGTTTCTATTTCAAGCCACGAATCGACAAAGAAATACTGTCCGACTGCAGCGAAGGGATTATCTGCCTTAGTGGTTGTGTATCCAGCGAACTGAGTCGCGCAATCTTACGCGGTACAAACACCGAAGAACAATGGGCGCACATCGAGGGAATTGCTGGTTGGTTTCAGCAAGTTTTTGGAGAACGGTACTTCCTTGAGATCATGAACAACGGTCTCACGATCCAACAGCAGCAGATGGACGGAGCCGTCCAGTTAGCACAAAAACTTGGATTACCTCTGGTGGCAACTAGCGACTGCCACTATGTAAATCAGGATGACGCCGAAGCACAGGATGTCATGTTATGCATCAACACTGGCAAGTTTCGTACAGATACGAGCCGCATGAAAATGGAGGGGCAGGAATTTTATCTACGCAGTCCAGATGACATGTACGCAGCCTTCCCTCACCATGAGGACGCCGTACAACGTGCCCAACAGATTGCTGACACGGTGGACATCGATTTGAAGTTGGGCCAGCGGCACTTCCCAACCTACAAGCTACCAACAACCACAACGGCAGACGAATATCTGCGAGACCTTTGCCTGACCGAGTTACGACAACGTTATGCGGACAAAGAAGAAATGTGTCATGATGGCGAATTAGCACCGCACGTCATGGACCGCTTGAATCGCGAGTTGGGTGTGATTAGCAAGCTGGGATTCTCCAATTACTTTCTCATTTGCTGGGATTTTGTGCGTTACGCCCGTGAGCAAAACGTTCCAGCAACAGCCCGCGGTAGTGGTGTCGGTGCTTTGGTCTGTTATGCACTCCATCTAAGTCACGTGTGCCCGATCGAGTACGACTTGCTGTTCGAGAGATTCTTAGACGAAAATCGCAAGGAAGCACCTGATATTGACATCGACTTCTGCAAGGAACGACGTGGCCAAATCATGCGATATGTCAAGGACAAATATGGTGAAGAAAACGTAGCCCAGATCGGTACGTTCGGTACCCTGGCAGCACGAGCAGCCATTAAAGACGTGGGCCGCGCACTTGGCATACCATTATCTCGGGTCAATCAGATTACAAGCTTTGTACCCGAAGAACTGGGCATCACCCTGTCGTCCGCGCTGGACAAGAGCGAAGATCTCAAATCCTCCTACGACAATGATCCGGAAATTCGAGAACTCATAGATCTAGCACTCAAAATCGAAGGGTTAGCTCGCAATGTCGGTACCCACGCTGCCGCTGTAGTAATCGCGGACAAACCGCTAACCGAATACGTCCCCTTGGGACGGGTAACCGGCAAGACTGACATCATTACACAATGGTCAATGAACGACGTCGAATCAGCCGGCCTGTTAAAGATGGATTTCCTTGGTCTACGAAACCTGACCATTCTCTCCAAGGCAGTCGATATCATCGAACAGACGACAGGTAAAATAATCGATCCATTGCAATTTCCACTGGACGATTCGGCGACGTTCGAACTGCTCTGCCGTGGTGAAACCAAAGGTGTCTTCCAACTCGAAAGTGGTGGCATTCGAGACTTGTTGCAAAAAATGAAACCTGATCATTTTCACGACATCATCGCCACGAATGCGCTGTACCGTCCTGGCCCTTTAGAAGGCGGAATGGTAGATGACTATGTTGCCGTCAAACACGGGCGCAAACCAGCCGAATACAAACATCCCATCCTCAAGGAAATTCTAGCCGAAACAAACGGTGTGATGGTCTATCAAGAACAAGTCATGCGTATTTTGAATCGCTTGGGAGGCATTGAGTTAGCCAGTGCCTACACTTGTATTAAGGCCATCAGTAAAAAGAAAGAAGCGACCATCAATAAAAACCGTGAACAGTTCATTTCTGGCGCGGTGGAACAAGGTTTAAAACAGAAAGACGCAGAAGTTTTTTGGTCGATGATCATCAAATTTGCAGGATATGGATTCAACAAGTCGCATAGCACAGCGTACGCGTTAATCGCTTATCAAACGGCATATCTTAAAGCGCACTACCCCATCGAGTTCATGGCAGCTCTTTTATCAGCTGACATTCCGGGTCGCAACTTCAAGCGCAAGGATGCTCTGGTGGAACACCTGGAAGACTGCCGACGCATGGACATCGAAATAGTTCCCCCGGACGTCAATTCATCAGAAGTCGATTTCACTGTCCGTGATGGCAAGATTTATTTTGGACTAAGCGCCATTAAGAGTTGTGGCGGATCTGCTGCCGAAGCAGTAGTTTTGGCCCGCAGGAAAGATGGAAGTTTTTCCGACCTTTTCGATTTCTGTGAACGCGTTGACTCGCAAAGCTGTAATCGAGCGACCATCGAAACACTTGTCAAGGCGGGTGCTATGGATTCGTTCACAGCCCACCGGTCCCAGTTAACAGTAGTGCTAGATCGCGCCTTGCAGTCCGGAGCTTCTGCGGCAGCGGACCGCCGTTCTGGCCAGAAAAGCCTGTTTGGAACAATGGATAAGGAAGGCGACGTCCTCACACCAGAAGTTATATTACCAGTCATTCCGGAATGGAATGAGCGGGAGCGCCTGCTGTTGGAAAAGGAAGTCCTCGGATTTTACCTTAGTAGCCATCCGCTGGAAGAGCACGAACGGACATTAAATAGTTACTGTTCGCATGCAACAACTGATGTCGTCCAGTTGCGTGACCGGGCTGAGGTAACACTGGGAGGAATACTCTCGTCCATTAAACATGCACGCACGCGTAAAGGTGACAAATACGCCAACTTTGACCTGGAAGATCTGACAGGAACAATCCGTTGCATTGTCTGGCCAAAACAATTCGATGAATTCGGCGAAATGGTGCAACCAGACTCCATCTTGTTTGTACGAGGTACCATTGATCGACGTGGGGGAGATGAAGCCAATCTGGTTGTTGAGGAGCTCATCCCACTTGACCAACTGGTTGCCCGTTTCACACGTGGAATCATGGTACGTATCAAAGAAAATGGGACAACAAAAGACGTCCTCGGCAAACTGCACGAGATCTTGCGTGGTTATCCGGGGGAAGGACAAGTCCAGTTGTACCTTACTCTGGAAGAGGGTACTGGCGTGGTATTACACTCCCAAAAACTGCACGTCGATGTGCAGCCTGAGATGCGGGAACGTGTTGACAAGTTACTTGGACCAGGAAATGTCAAACTGCTGACATCCGGAAATCGCTCAAATGGGACATAAGCAACATTCAAAAATAACAGGCCACCGCGGCTTTCTGAATCTCACCAACAGGATGGGAGTCACCGGCAGAAAGTATTTTGCAGGCCCCATGGCACCTGCAAAGATTGAAATATGATTGGGACGTCAATTTACTTTTGACCGAGTCTGCCGTCTTGCTTTCCGAGCCTGATTAACCTGCTCCCACATCAAGTCCGCATTCTCTACGTCAATTTGAACTACAATGACACAAGGAATCGGATGACCGGAGTGTAGCACAGCCTGTTCCAATATCGCCTCTCAGATGAGTCCTGCATTTATGACACGTGAACAGCTTATCGAAAACGTCCACGCCTCAGCAGCACGTATGGTTCTGGCTGTCACGGGAGGTGGAACGCAGGCGATTGCAGATCTGTTGGCAGTCCCAGGTGCGTCTGAAAGCATACTGGAAGCGATGGTGCCCTATTCCAATGCGTCTTTAGAACAATTCCTGGGAGGTTCGGTCGACCAAGCCTGCTCGGGACAGACAGCCCGTTCGTTAGCGATGGCTGCCTTTCAAAGGGCCCAGGTCTTGGCCGAGCCAATATCGTCCGACATTGTGTTCGGCGTCTCGTGCTCCGCAGCACTTGCCACGAACCGCGTTAAGGCAGGACCACATCGAGCATTTGTCACTATCCAGACTGACAGATTTACTTCAACAATAGCGATCGACCTGGATGATCGTTCACGAAATCGCCGCCAGGAGGAACGTATTGTTGCCGATATTATCTTGAATCAAATCGCGAATGTGTCCCAAGTGACCCAGCAACTGGACGTGGACTTGGACACATCCTGTTTGACACATGAACAAATTAACGCCGAACCTCAATGGCAGCAACTCGTACTGGCAAAACAAGCAAAAGTTTGTCTTGGAAGGAAACCAAGAAATCCACCAGAAACTCGGCAGATTTTATTTCCCGGCGCGTTTGATCCACGCCACAGTGGCCATGTACAAATGGCCCAACATGCCAAGAAGACTTTCGGAGCAGTCGTGGAATTCGAACTGTCTATCGAGAATGTCGACAAGCCATTGCTGGATTATCACAGTATTGCTAACCGACTCAAACAGTTTGACCTAAACGAGACCATTTGGTTAACTCGAGCGTCCACTTTTGCACAAAAATCGCTCTTATTTCCCAACGTAACGTTTATTGTCGGAACAGACACAATCCTTCGTATTGCCGATGTGCGTTACTATAAAAAAGAAGAAGAAGTCTTTCAGGCTATCAAGACGATTACAGGCCAAGGCTGCCGATTTTTGGTGTTTGGTCGATTGCGGTCGGACAATTTCGTGACACTGTCTGAACTCAGTTTGCCGGGTGAATTACTGGCAATTTGCGAGGAAGTTGATCCAGAAGCCTTCCGCTGCGATATCTCTTCGACTGAAATTCGACAAGGCAATCTTTGATTTTCCCAGGCGTATGCGTATACTCGGCCTCGACGTACTGTGGAGATTTTTGGGCCAAGCGTTGGGCGCTCGTGTCCATACAACATCAACCCGGATTGGCTCAGACAAATTGTCGCCTATCTGGCCCCATGTAATACCGTACACAAACAATAAATAACAACGTTTGAAGACCACATGACGGCGGTAGAAAAACTCTTGGTCGTAACTCGCATTCTCCTAGAATATAGTGAACCTTGACGTATGAATTCACCGTTACTCGCTATCAAACAAGCAGAATCACCGTTTTTCGGTGGCGTGGACGTGGGTGGAACGAACATCAAGATCGGTTTGGTTGACAATCGAGGCCGGCCCATTGCAAAAACAAGCATCGTAACGCATGAGGAACGAGGGCCGCAGGACGCAGTCGACCGTATTGGCGCCGTGCTCCAAGAACTGATGGATCAACTTCACCTCAAAAATGGCCAGGTGGCTGCAGTCGGCCTGGGAACACCTGGCCCGATCGACGTGCCAAGCGGAACAGTGCTTACACCTGGCAATCTACCTCACTGGCGTCATTTCCCCATTCGTGACTGCCTCAGTGACGTCACTGGAAAGAAAGTGGCCTATACAAACGATGGCAATGCAGCTGCATTTGGTGAATACTGGGTGGGGAGTGGAAAAAATTACCATAGCGTCGTTTTATTGACACTAGGTACAGGCATTGGAGGAGGTATCATTATCGGCGATCTATTGATCGAAGGTGAAAACGGACTCGGTGCCGAATGCGGTCATATGCTTATTGACATTAGTGAAAATTCCCGCCAATGCAGTTGTGGACTGGACGGGCATTTGGAAGCATACGCCAGTGCTCACAGCATCGTAAGACGGACGGAAGAAGCTTTGACAATTGGCAGGTCCAGCTCGATTTCAGCGCGCATGGAAAGCGGCGAACCACTCAGTACCTTGATGTTATACCAGGAAGCCAGCCAAGGGGATCAATTGTCACTCGACTTGATTCTGGAAACTGCGAACTATATAGGCATGGGTATCGTCAATTTGATGCACCTCCTGGACCCCAACGCTGTCATTCTTGGCGGTGCTATAAACTTTGGTGGCCCTGAATCAAAAGTAGGTCAGCAATTTATTGAACACGTTCGAGCAGAAGTCAGCCGACGAACTTTTCCAATACTGCGAGAGCGCACGCTTGTTGATTTTGCTTCACTCGGTGGTGACGCAGGTTATATCGGAGCAGCTGGCATGGCACGCAAAATGACCATGAAAACATCAACAACAAACAACGAGGGGGGTTGATCCGAAATTCCATAATTCGATCCGATCGAATACTATGTTAATGTCGTAGTCAATAGGTCTCCCCGCCAACGAGTGAACGGTGTTATGGGGGCTTTTGGAATTCCTCATGCTCGCCTTTTTCTAGAATTTATGGCTATTCATGGACCCTTCTCGCATACGTAATTTTTCGATTGTTGCCCACATTGATCACGGCAAAAGTACACTGGCAGATCGTTTACTGGAAAGAACTGGCACAGTATCTTCCCGGCAGATGAAAGATCAATTGCTGGACGACATGGAATTGGAGCGTGCCAGAGGGATCACGATCAAAGCGCGCGCCGTAGCGTTACGCTGCAAACACGCCGGACACGACTACGAATTGAATCTGATCGATACACCCGGTCATGTAGATTTTCAGTATGAAGTATCGCGGTCACTCGCTTGCTGTGAAGGTGCCTTGTTACTGGTCGATGCTTCCCAAGGAGTTGAAGCACAGACCGTTGCAAATGCCTATGCGGCGTTGGAACATGATCTGACCATTGTTCCTGTGTTGAACAAAATTGACTTGGCCTACGCCCGACCCGACGAAGTGGCCGAAGAAATGGAACAAGCTTTGGCAGTCGACGTACGGGATATCGTACGAGTCAGTGCCAAAACTGGAAGTGGTACTGAAGACTTAATCTCGGCGATCATCGAACGCATTCCTCCACCCCATGGAAAGGTCGACGCTCCACTGCAAGCAATGGTATTCGATTCACATTACGATGAGTTTCGTGGTGCAGTCACATACGTACGCATCATGAATGGAACAGTCTGCAAGGGCCAGAAAATTGAATTTCTACGCGGAGACACAGTCCACGAAGTTCTCGAATTGGGGCAATTCGTTCCTCAACCATTCCCCTGCGAGCGCCTCGGCCCTGGACAGGTCGGTTATTTAATCTGCAATGTCAAAACACTGGACTTAGTGCACATCGGTGACACCGTGAGCATACCAGGCGACAACACCGCTCAGCCATTGCCTGGCTACCAACAACCAAGCCGCATGGTTTATTGTGGGTTATATCCATCAGATGGCCAGGATTTTGAGGAACTTCGCGAGGCATTAACCAAGCTGTCAATTAACGACCCAAGTTTCGAATTTGAACCGGAGACCAGTGATGCTTTGGGCTTCGGATTTCGGTGTGGTTTTCTAGGACTGCTCCACATGGAAATCGTTCAACAGCGCCTGGAACAGGAATCGGACGTTGACCTGGTTCAAACCGCGCCGAATGTAACGTATGAAGTCCTGAAAAAAAATGGCGAGCTATTGACCATACATAAGCCACAAGAAGTCCCCGACGCAGGAGACATCGCCGAATTCCGTCAACCGATCGTCAAAGTGTCAATCGTTGTTCCAAGCGATCAGATCGGAGCCGTGATGAAACTGTGCCAGGACCGACGCGGTATGCTTTTGAATACTGAGTATTTATCACCCACCCGTGCAATGCTGACCTACGAGCTACCATTGGCCGAAGTGATTTATGATCTTCACGACAAGTTAAAAAGTGCAACGCGAGGGTACGGCACGATGGACTACGAATTCACGGCATACCAACCTGATAAACTGACGCGTGTTGATATTCTGGTAAATGGCAGCAAAGTCGATGCCTTGGCAATCATCTGTGACCGTCGTGACGCGGACCGCCGAGGCCGAGCAGTCTGCAAAAAGTTGAAACAGGAAGTAGATCGACATATGTTTGAAGTGTCACTTCAAGCGGCGATTGGCTCTCGCGTCATCGCTCGCGAAACCATACCAGCATTACGCAAAAACGTGACGGCTAAATGTTACGGTGGTGACATTACACGCAAACGCAAGTTGTGGGCGAAACAACGGGAAGGGAAGAAACGCATGAAATCTATCGGGCAAGTTGACATTCCACAAAAAGCTTTCATGGCGGTTTTGGACAAGGGAAACGAAAACTAACGTTTTCAGCCATGGCCAGGAAGCAAGGCGGCGCCACAAGAGCCGCTCGTCGACAACCACCGAATCGGACATAGTTTCATGGAGGATGTCGACGGATGCGGCAAAGATCGTACTACAAGTACCTCACTCTATATTTTTT
>CAYMUR010000050.1:17158-37728 GCA_964393615.1 uncultured Pirellulaceae bacterium | reverse complement strand
TGACTGTTGGCAGAGTTTTCAGCGCGTTTTGGTTGAAATTCAGGCGAGGCGTTCCGTGTTGCCACAGACGCTGATGGCTTGACCGGAAATGTTTTTTCCAGCGTTCGAACATAAAAAAGTGATCATTTGGGTCACGTCTTCGGCAGACACCATTCGATGGAGCGAAGCGAAACCCAGGTATTCTGTTTCCATTGCGTCGTAACTGATGCCTCGCGCCATTGCCTTGTCTTTGATCACGCCTTGAATTCTAGGGCCTTCGACTGGACCGGGCAAAATAGCGTTGACACGGATTCCGTCAGGGCCCAGTTCGGCGGCTAGTGTTTTGGTGAACCCAATGACCGCCCATTTGGAAGCGGCGTAGGGTGAGCGTAACGGATAGCCCAAACGGCCGGCGACCGATGATAGATTTACCATCGAACCACCGCCCGCTTTTCGTATGCGAGGCACCGCCAGTTTGGAACAGAGAAATTGTCCTGTGAGATTTACGGAAAGGGTGCGTTCCCAGTCATCGATCGACACTTCTTCGACGGGAGCGGTTGGACCAGCGATTCCTGCATTATTGATGAGGACATCGAGACCTCCCAGGCAAGTGTCCACCTCTGCGAATAGTCGATCGACGTCTGCCGGTTGGGAAACATCGGCCAGAGTCGATCCTATTTCAGGGAAAGTCTTTCGCAGTAGTTCCAGGTGTTCTGGCGAAACGTCACAAACGTGTACTTGTGCGCCTTGCTGCAGAAACGTCTCGGCGGTGTTACGTCCGATTCCGGAAGCTCCGGCCGTAATCAGCACGCGCGCAGGTTTGTCGGTAGTGTGCATGGTATTCCGTGATGATATTGGGGGATGTATTTTCTGTGATTTGCGCAGTGACAATAGGTCCGTTGAGAGGGGCTTGGCTTCCAGTGAGCCACAATCGCAAGTGGTGTTGATTCAATCTCACGTTATCGACAAATGATTGGACGGTAAAGATAGGGCCGGCAAAGAAAGCTGGGTCAAGGGTATGTTTTCGCTTTCAGCCCTGGTCAATACGACGAGAGAAGCGGATTCAAAGGCTAAGACTATTGAAAATGACGTGGACGCAGACCGCATGGGTGCTTGGCGCCGTCGAGGTGCTGTCGTATAAGACGGGCAGTTTAGACCGTCTTTTCTGGAAGTAGTCTAGACCGTCTTTTCTGAAAGTGGTGATAAGAATTCTCTTGCCCCAAGATTACCAAGGATGAACTCTGTCGTACCAAGGGAGGAGTCTGATCAGGAGGTTGTCATCCTCTCGGTAGCCGCCTTGACGGTACAGATCAAAGGATTATTGGAAACGACATTCCCCGGAGTTTGGGTAGCCGGGGAGGTCTCGGACGTGGCGCGACCTCAGTCGGGACATGTTTATTTCACGTTGAAGGACGAAACGTCTCAAATCCGGGCCGTCATTTGGCGCAACACCGCAGAACGATTGAATTTTGACTTTACTGATGGGCTGGAAATCATTTGTTGTGGTGATGTAGAGGTCTATGCGCCACGCGGTTCGTATCAATTGATTGTCCGGCAAGCGGAGCCTCAAGGTTTGGGGGCTTTGCAACTGGCATTTCGACGATTACACGCCCAGCTGTCAGCCGAAGGCCTCTTTGAACCGCAACACAAAAAAACGTTGCCACGATTTCCACGGAGAGTGGCAGTGGTTACCAGTCCTAGTGGTGCGGCGATTCGTGACTTGTGGGAAGTCATGCGGCGTCGCTGGCCTGATATTTCGGTGACAGTGATACCGACGCGCGTGCAGGGAGAGGGGGCAGCACATGAAATCGCAGCAGGTATTCAAACCGCTAACGCCTTTGCCGAACCGCCAGACGTGCTGGTTGTTTGCCGTGGTGGGGGTAGTATTGAGGACCTGTGGTGTTTCAACGAGGAACCGGTGGTCCGGGCAATTTTTGCGTCACGGATACCAGTCGTTTCTGCAGTGGGGCATGAAATCGACGTGACCTTGTCAGATTTAGTGGCGGACGTGCGGGCTCTGACACCGACCGAAGCGGGGGAGATTGTGTTGCCCTCCAGTGAAGAAATTCAACGGCAGTTGAGCGACCTGGGGCACCGTTTGGGGGAGTCGTTACGCCGCCAGGCCGGGCAGGCCAGAATTCGTTTAGATGGACTGGCTGAGCGGCGTATTTTTCTCAAGCCCTATGACCTGATCCACGAAGCTGCGCGTCGTTTGGATGAACTGGATGGACGTACGACGAGAGCTTTGTTGCAACAGGTTCGTCGTACCCGCGAGCAGTTGGTGGGAGTGACAGGTAAATTGGAATCGCTCAGTCCCTTGGGGGTATTGGGGCGAGGCTACAGCCTCACGTGGAGAACGCGGGATGGTGGACTACTGCGGGATGCGTCTTCGATCGATTTGGGGGAAGAAATAACTACACGTATGTCAAAAGGCCAGATTACCAGCCGTGTCGAACGGCGGGAATTGGAGCGGAAATGAGGCTTTCATTAGAATGGGGGTGCGGATCGATTTGACCAGCGTCTGGTCGACTGCGGATGTGGGGAGTTACGGATTAAAATGTTGGACAAGCGTAGACTAGGTGGGTTGCGTGGGATTTGTTTGGTTCAAAGTGTTCTGAATTACCTGTGCTGACGCTGAACACAACTTTGATGTGTTGGACCGACTCGGCCAGCAGATGGAAAGAGAGGCTGTCACTGTGGCGACAAAGAAGCGAAAACCTGTCAAGAAAAAGGGGTTGGATGATGGTACGGAATCATTTGAAGATTCATTGGTCAAGATTGAGGAATCGGTTGTACGGCTGGAGTCTGGTAATCTTGGCCTGGCAGATGCTTTGGAGGAATACGAACGGGGAATTCGTAGTTTAAAACAATGCCACCAACTGCTCGAACGGGCGGAACAAAAGATTGCATTGTTGACGGGTCTTGACACTGAAGGGAATCCGGTATCACAGCCCTATGCACATGATCCGTCCACGGGCAATGATTTAGGCTCGAAACCGAGTCGGGCCGGCAAACCACGGTCCCGATCCGCAGGCAAAAGTCGTTCCGAAGTCCAATCTGACGATACGGAGGATGTAGACGAGGCCAGTCGTCTATTCTAGAATCAAAGTTTCCACAGTTTTATTGGTCCAGGCGAGCACCGGGATGGTACATACGGGGACCTCGATTTTAGAACGGTACACTGCGGCAGCGCGGGAGGAAGTCGAAGCGGCCCTCCGGACGTTGACGGTGTTTGGGCCAGGTTGTCCGGAACGTTTGGCCGAGGCAATTAAACATCTCTTGTTGGCTCCCGGCAAACGGCTGCGTCCGTTGTTGGTATTAATGTCGGCCGAGGCATGTGGTTGTCCTCGAAAGGCGGCGCTGCCAGCGGCATGTGCGGTAGAACTGGTTCACACCTATTCGCTGATTCACGACGATTTGCCTGCCATGGACAATGATGACATTCGACGTGGCCGGGCGACTTGCCATGTTGCTTTTGGCGAAGCGACCGCCATTTTGGCTGGGGACGCACTTTTGGCAATGGCCTTTGAGGTTCTGGGAGCGCAGGTGAAACCGCCTTCTGTCGCGGCGCAATGTTGCGCGGAATTAGCGCGGGCGGCGGGTCCTACAGCGTTAGTCGGCGGCCAAATGGATGATTTGTACGCACACGGCGTCTCGTTGGACACATCCGCTGCCGAAACGGGGTTCGGAAAAGATGCTAGGACAACAGCAAGAGTGTCGGCAGACGACGAGTCTGGTATGGCGGGGGGGCCCTTGTCCAGGCAGCAGCTGTTACAATCGATACATCGCCGCAAGACGGGGGCCTTGATTCTCACCAGTGTTCGCCTGGGAGGATTAATCGCCGAGGCGGATGCTGAACTTTTGGCCCGGCTTGATACGTATGGAGAGAAGATCGGATTGGCGTTCCAGATTGCGGACGATCTGCTCGATGCACGCGGAAATGCGGAAAAAATGGGAAAAGCGGTGGGCAAAGACAGTCATCATGGCAAACTTACTTTTCCTGGGATTTGGGGAATTGATGAAAGCGTATGTCGTGCGGAGGAATTAATTTCAGCGGCTTGTGCCATCGTGGCGCCATTAGGCCAGCGAGCTGATTGCCTAGAATCGCTTGCTCGCTACATCATGCAAAGGGACCATTAACAAGATGCATGAACTTTTGTCACAAATGGATTCGCCAGCCCCTTTGCGCACGATGTCTCTTGATGAGTTAGGGCGTTTGGCGGACGAGATGCGTGACGTACTTTGCCAGGTGGTTTCCGAACGAACGGCACACTTCGCATCGAATTTAGGGGTGGTGGAGTTATGCCTGGCACTTCATAGCACGTTCGATTTCAGCCGTGATCGTCTCATCTGGGACACGGGACACCAGATCTATCCCCACAAGCTGATTACGGGTCGGTATCATGAGTTCGCAACAATTCGTACGAAAGGCGGGTTAATGGGTTATCCCAATCCGCAAGAAAGTGATTACGATTTGTTTATGACCGGCCATGCTGGTAGCAGCGTGTCGTCAGTGTTAGGGATGCATAGTGGAGATGAAATCCTGGGGCAGATGGACCGGCACGCTGTAGCGGTGATTGGTGACGGAGCTTTTCCATCGGGAATTGTCTATGAAGCGATGAATAACGCCAGGAGTTTTAAGAAATTCCTGCTAGTGCTCAATGACAACAAGATGTCTATCTGTCCACGCGTGGGGGGCATGGCACATTATCTGGACCGCTTGCGTACGAATTCTTTCTATACGGGATTGAAGACCGAGGTTGTTAAAATATTGAACCGGGTACCAGTTTTTGGTGATCCGGCTGAACGGCTTCTCGCGCAGATTAAGGAAGGCGTCAAGGCTGGCTTACATGGGGGTATGCTATTTGAGGATCTTGGTTTTCGCTACATCGGTCCGATCGATGGACATGATATCGGCATTTTGCGAAAATATTTGCAAATGGTAAAGGACTTGGAAGAACCGGTGCTGTTGCATGTCGTGACGGAAAAGGGCCATGGTTTTCAACCGGCCGCGGAGGATCCTGTCTACTTTCACACTCCGCCAGCATTTGAGCAGAAAAACGGAAAACCTGTACCCAAAAGTCAGGCAAGTGCCCGTGCTTACACCAACGTCGCACGGGACACGGTGTTGAATCTGATGAAACGCAACCCTGCTGTCAGCGTGCTGACAGCTGCTATGTGCCAAGGGAACAAGCTTGAGCCAGTCCGCGAACAAATTCCAGACCGTTTTTTTGATACTGGAATTTGTGAGTCACACACGGTGGCCTTTGCTGCGGGGCAGGCTAAGGCGGGCATTCGGCCGATTGTTGATATTTATAGTACGTTTTTGCAACGCAGCTATGATCAGATTTTCCAAGAAGTTGCCCTGCAAAATTTGCCAGTGACTTTTCTGCTTGACAGGGCGGGGCTGACTGGACCGGACGGGCCAACGCATCATGGTGTTTTTGATTTAGGTTACATGCGATTATTGCCCAACATGGTTGTCATGGCTCCTGGTGATGCGCATGATTTAGCGGCAATGATTGAGTTTGCCGTAGCGCACGACGCGCCTTGTTCGTTACGCTATCCCAAGACAACGGCCGATGTGATAGAAGGTGACCGCGAGTCGATTGTACTTGGTCGCTCGGAACGTCTGCGACAGGGGAGTGATGGCGTCGTGATTTGTTGTGGAACGCTATTGTCATCTTGCCTGAAAGCTGCCGATGTTTTGGCGAAGGAAGGCATCGAAGTTGGCGTTATCAATGCACGGTTTGTCAAACCGTTGGATAACGAGGCTATTTTGACTGCCGTCGAGGAATGCCCTTTCGTCATTACCGTTGAAGAGGCGGCATTGGCGGGTGGTTTTGGTAGTGCTGTTTTGGAGATGCTTGCGGATGCAGGATTAGATTCGAGTGGTGTACAGCGGGTGGGAATTCCTGATCGGTTTATCGATCATGGCGATCGCAACGAGTTGTTGTCCGATTTATGCCTTGACTCGGGTGGAATTGTGAAACTCTGCCGTGATGCGGCGCGCCGAGTAGGGCTCCGCAAAACGATAGATGCTTAATACGAGGTGGCGATGAAACCTCTTTGGGCTGATTCGGGGAAGAAAAAGATCCGAGCTCTTTTGCTAGGAATGGCCACGGAAAAACCGGCCGTTTTGGACGAAGCCCAAAGGTTGCGCCCTGCCATCAGCCAACATTGTGAAATTGTTCTTGAAGACCTGCATGGAAACCAGGATTTGGCAAATGTAACCGCCGACGTGGCGATTGTCTTGGGAGGAGATGGTTCTATTCTGCGGGTTGCCAAGCGAATGGGCTACAACCAATTACCTGTGTTGGGTGTGAATTTGGGTAGGCTTGGGTTTCTCGCCGATCTATCCCCTGACGAACTGCCAGAAGTGATGGCTGATGTCATCGCTGGCAATTGTTGGATCGTTGAGCATTTGATGCTGCAATGCAGTGTCTTTACGGGAAATAAACTACAGGTGACGACTCTTGGTTTGAATGAAGCGGCCATCATGGGCGGTCCACCCCATCGTATGTTGGACATTGATCTGTACGTTGACTCAGAATTGGCGACGACCTATAGTTGCGACGGTTTGATTGTGAGCACACCGGTTGGCTCGACCGGGCATAGTCTGTCGGCAGGTGGTCCTATATTACGGAGGAATTTGCAGGCGTTTGTCGTTTCTCCGATTAGCCCCCACATGTTGACGGTACGACCGATTGTCGATACGGCTGACCGTGTGTACGACATGACTGTCCGCCAACCGGATGGCAATACTTCGGTCGTTGTCGATGGTCATCTGCTGTGTCATTTAGCGGTGGGTGGGCGTGTTCGAGTTGAGCGGTCGAAAGCGGTTTTTCGTACCGTCGAAGTAGGCAATCATACATATTATAAAACATTACGTGATAAACTTGACTGGGGTGGACGATTTCTCAGTCGACGCGAACTTTGAATGGGTCTGAACGCTGGGTCTGAACGCAAGGAAGCGATCTCATGAAACAACGAATTGTAGCTTTGATGGTTGGCGCTGTTCTGGTTTGGGGCCATTTGGCCTTGGGAGCCGATGAAAGCCCACAAACTTTGTTGGGGACGGAACCAGCGGTGCAGGAACCTGCCGAAGGTATTTCTAAGACGCAAGATCAGCCGAACGATCAGCCGAACGAGAAGACGTTTTTGTTGCGGTATAAGTTCCACGAAGGTCAGATGTTACGTTGGAAAGTCGAACATTTGGTCACGATAGAGACAACGATTCAGGGAACCACGCAAAAAGCAGAGACGGGTAGCCGCTCCACCAAAGCCTGGCGCGTCGTTTCTGTCGATTCGGATGGCCAAGCAGTGTTTGCGCACTTGGTCGAAGATGTCGACATGTGGCAAAAAGTGACAGCTCGTCAAGAAGTGCGGTACAACAGTAAGACGGACGACAAGGCACCGCCGGAATACCAGAACGCGGCGGCATCGGTAGGGGTACCGTTATCAACGATTACTCTGTCTGCTATTGGCAAAGTGATCGAACGCAATGACCGCCGTGGCATGCCGGAAACGGAAAGTAAATATGTCACCATGCCTCTGATGGAAGCTCCCGTAAAAATGAATGACCGCTGGGACACTCCTTACATTATTCCAGTGCGAAAACCGGACGGTACGTTAATTAACATCCAGGCTCGTCAGGTTTTTCAGCTAAAAAAAGTTGTGGCTGGTCTGGCGACTATTTCCTTGAATACCGAAGTGTTGACACCGGTCCATGATCCACGTGTCCAGGCACAGCTTGTACAGCGATTGTTAAATGGCACCATTAAATTTGATATCGTTGCAGGTCGTGTGGAACAACAGCAGATGGATTTGGATGAATCGGTTTTGGCGTTCAGTGGTGCAGAAAGTTCCATGGATTATAAAGCGCGTTTTCGTGAAGAATTTTTGTCAGCCGAAACAATGGCTGGTGCTGGGGAGACAGCGACGAAAATCAGTGCTCGGGACAATCGCCCACGCAATTCCTTGCAGACCGCAAGGGGGCGAAGAGTCTCTCCTAAGATTCGTCGTTAATAGTGAGCACGCGCTCCACTTTGTGGCTATACCGCCTGGTCTGCTTTGCTTTTGCGGCAAATGATCTGTTTCTGCTCGCTTGCACCCCATGTGCTGTCGGTGAGGCGAGTATTCTACCAGTACATTCTAACGGTCATTGTTATTATCTACCGAATCTTCTGAGTTGCATGGAGCTGTTCCGTCGCAGTATACTGATGATTCAGCCAAGTGCTTTCAAGGGGAGGTTTTAGGGTGTTGTTTTTTCCTGGTAGTGTCAAACTGACCCACTGCTTTGTTTGTTACCAAGCAGCATGCAGTCTGTTTTAGCCGCAGCGAGTGGAATCTTCGAGGGGTTAACATGCGTCACGCCGTGTTTGGATCTATGATTGGTTTGCTATTCGTGTCGAGCGGAGTTGTCAAGTCGGCAGAATGGTCACAATACCGGGGGCCACAGGGGAATGGTTGCACGGATGAAGTGATTGGGCGCTTGTCCTGGCCTGTAGAGGGTCCGCCTTTAGTTTGGAAAGTGGATACGCCGCGCGGGTTTAGTTCGTTCAGTGTGGCGGGGGGACGGGCTGTAACGCTTGTTGCTCGAGAACGTTCTGATGGCAGCATGCATGAATCATGCATCGCGTTCGATGCGGTGACAGGCGAGCAACTTTGGTTTTTGGATTTCGGTGTGATTGATTACGAAAACAGTGGTGGCGATTCGGGCGCGCCGGAAAATCGTGGTGGAGATGGTCCGCGGCCGACACCGACACTGGACGGGGGCTACGTCTATGTGTACGACGCCCATTTGCTCCTTTCTTGTATTGACGCCGCTTCGGGACAACTCGTATGGCAACAAGATGTGGCACGTGACCATGGTGGTGAAAATATCAAATGGAAAAATGCAGTCTCAGCGGTGGTCGTGGATCGTTTAGTGTGTGTGCCCGGTGGTGGAGCAGGGAAGGCTTTTCTTGCCTTCGATAAACGGTCTGGTGAACTCGTCTGGCATGCAGGTAACGAAGTGATGACGCATGCCACGCCAACGGTCGCTACTATTCACGGGCAACAACAGTTGATCTTTTATGTGCAATCCGGCCTGGTAGGATTGGCACCTGAAAGTGGAGAGGAATTGTGGCATGCCCCGTTTCCTTTTCGTGTTTCATCTGCGGCATCACCGGTTGTCGCGGGAGATTTGGTTTACTGTTCTGCCGGTTATGGTGTCGGGGCGGGGGTGTTCAGAATTACCAAATCGAATCGTGGCTATGATGTGGAAGATGTTTGGCAGTTGACCAACAAGCTGATGAATCACTGGAGTACACCGGTGATGCGAGACGGTTATCTTTACGGGATCTTTGGTTTTAAGCGTTATGGTCGTGCTCCGTTGCAGTGCGTGAAAATAGAAACCGGTGAAGTGCAATGGACACATGAAGGATTTGGTCCGGGTAACTGCATTATGGTTGGTGAACATTTGCTCGTGTTGTCTGATGACGGACAAATTGTTTTGGTCGATGTGAACCCTGTTGCTTATTCGGAGTTGTCACGGACCGAGGCCGTGACAGGGAAATGTTGGTCGACACCTGCGTACTGTGATGGTCGCGTATACGTCCGGAGCACACAGCAAGGCGCTTGTTTTGACCTGTCACGCGTTGACGTACCAGTCGCTGCGGAATAAGCTGCTGCCGAAATCCCTGGAGACTGCTTTTCTGGGGTGGAAAATAGGTTTAGCAGCGGATAATATTGTTCTTGAAGGTCTGCCCATGGACGAACAGTTTCCTCTGCCGTTCGTGAGAAATTACGGTCCTAGGGCGGGGCAATCGTCGATGTATAGCAGGTTCAATATGCGAGGTTTGGTTGTTTGATGGGTGAAATGATTTTCGTCCAGCCTGACCAAAAATTAGCCCTTACATTCCAATATTATGAATTCAAAAGCCACACCGAGTATTGCAGCGGATGAAATCATCGGTTTCATGAACAACGACCAAACCGATTTTTCTGCATTCAGTCGCGAAGAGCAGATTCATCATTTTGAAGTCGAGGGTTATGTTGTATTCCCTGGGATTTTAGACTCGACCATGCTCGCCAGGTTGCATGAGGAGCTGTCGGATGCCGAAATGAGTCATACGAGTTACAGCGTGTGTCAAACACGTGCAGTCAAGCAGCCGCAATGGCATAGTAAAGCAGTAGCGGAGTTGATCGGTTTTCCGCCGATGATTGATTTTTTACACGCGCTCCTTGGCTCGGACATTGTATTTACACGAGGATTTTTTCAGCGCACTTTGCCAGGTTCGCCCGGTATTTCAATGCATACCGACGGCCAACCGCATGGTTCTGATTTGTTTGGATACGAAGGGAGTTGTCCTCGATTGTTAAGAGTCCTTTATTACCTTGACGAATTAACAGCAGAGCGTGCCCCCTTTCGTTTGATTCCCCGTTCCCATCTTTCGTTTCACGCCGATGCAAGCCCCTACGTACGTTACAAATCACATCCAGAAGAAGTCACACTTTTTACACCTCCTGGTTCGGCAGTCGTCATTCCATCGTTAATGTTGCACGGTAGCCATCCGAACCAGGATTCACAACCGCGGGAGTTGGTGCAGCTTGGTTACCGACCCGCCTGGGCAGGGCCTATTCAACCTGTTGACGAGTGGGACCCGGAACTGGTAGCGGGGGCTCCTGAGATTGCCAAGCCGTTTCTACAGAGCTTGAATACGACGGACAGTGCATGGGTTCAGCCACATAAACCGGTTGGAATGCGCACTTCGGCCAGCGGAATCAATCCGAGTCGCTGGGGAGATCGGCCCTCACCAAGTGATACCTGATACGATGACTGTCGTTGGCTGTGACAGCAACGCTGTTGTCTGAATTCGTTGATCGTCTAGAAAACGTTTGCCGAGTCAACGTATTTCGCCTGATTTCTCTTGACCATGTAATTTGTGTCTGGGATTATTTCACCGTCCTGGTTGTTTTTGCCGGTCTTTGGCGCCGATATCATTACAAGTGGCGTTCGTGGACAGTGTTTGGGCAACGAAGGGTTGATGATGTGTACGACCTGTACGCTATCTAGAAATTTTAGGATTCATGGCAGGATGGCGGTGATGATGAACATGAAAATAGTTCGTTACATGGTCTTGGTCACGTTGGTCGCTGTGGCGGGTTGCCAGGGCCCAGCTTATCAATACGGTCAGCACCAAAACCGAAACGGAATGGCACTTTTTGGTGGTCTAGCGGGGGCGGGTATCGGTGCGGCGTTAAGTAACGGTAACAGTAACACGGGTGAAAACGCCTTGTTGGGGGCTGCGGTAGGAGCGTTGACGGGTGCTGCCGTCGGGAATGCGGTGGACGATGTGGAGGTCCGAAATCAAGCCTTGTTTCAGCAGCGGTTAGGGAGACAATTGGCGGGTGCCACAACGATCAATGATGTGATCTCGCTCAGCAAGGCGGGTCTTGGTGACGAGGTAATTCGCACACATCTTGCAAGGCACGGAATGTCACAGCCACTTACGACTCAAGACCTGATTGTATTAAAGGAAAATGGAGTCAGTGATACTGTGATCAATGCCATGCAAACTCCACCGCTTCCCAGGGATACTTCCGCTAAACAACAGCCTGTGGTTATCGAAGAACATTATCATTCGGCTCCGCCTTTTCCATGGTTTCAATATCATCATCATCGCGGGCGGAGGCACTACTATCCGCCCCGCAGGCGATCGGGTGTTAGTTGGGGCATGACGTTCAGCAATTAATACTCTTAACAAACCGCTGTTGCCCAATGAGCGGCTAGTTGGTCCATTGTTTGAAAATTCCACAAACGGTGGATCGAATGGTTGCTAGAAATCTTTTGAGTAGTAGTGCCTAGGCTGTTTCAAGATGCGGCTGATGATATTGTTTGACGACTGGTAGCGGATGTTTTTAAAACCCAGTCAGGCCAGCCTCGGGCAAGAGAATTGACACAACGTAGCATACCTAAATCGTCTGCTAATTTTGGTAGAAACTTGTCGACGTAATCGTGCTTGGCGGCGGAGGCAATGGTCAAGTCTTTGGGGGGTGCTGTCGATTTGAGCAAAACCAGTTCGTCGGCAGAAAGCACATGGGCGATGCGGGCTGCGATGGAGTCGCTGGAGACGCTCCAATCATGGGGAATACGGATTCCTGCTAGGTGTGGTTCTTCGTGTCTGAGGAAATTGAACACGTCGAGGACACACGTGGTTGTTCGGCCGGTAAGGTGTGTAGCTTTTTTGAGAGAATCAATCAGCGGAACGGTTTTCAAGGCCGTGGCCACGGCGCTGGCTGTGATGCTCATGACTTGAATACAGAGCCAATGGGACTGTGTCTTTCCTAGGGAAAACTGCTGATCCCATTGTCGAATCTCGTCCGCCATTCTGCCTCCACCGACGACGATGATATTTTGCGAGAGTGGTTGCCTTGCCAGCCAGTCGTGCAGTTCGAAGGGCATATTGGGGTTTTGTAGTAAACTGCCTCCAAGTTTGACGATGCGAATTCTGTGTGGGTGGGAGCCAGGTGTCGCGATTGTCTGACTAGTAGGGGAGGGGCTATGACTGTTCGTGTTCATCGGTTTAAATTCCATTCATTAAACGTGCCAGGGCATAGGCAGTAGCACACTGCGAAATGGTATCACCCAGTGTATCGGTTAGTGACATGATTTTTGCTCGTGGGTTAAGTTGTTTGGCAACGCGCTGTGCAAGAAATTCCCCGCTTCCAGAAACCACGACAGTTTCTGGGGAGGTGGGTAGACTTTGGATAACACGGTTTGCGGCAGCAAATATTTCATCTTGTTGAATTTGTGCCACATTGATGGAAAAGGCGTGAGCATCACGATCCGTAAAAGAGGACGTGTCGGCACAAAACATTCGCGCCAAGCGGTTTTGCGACGCAAGCTTTGTTGCCGGCGCACCGTCAGCAGTGGCGTTATCTTCTGGCTGTTCCGGCAACTCGCCGAGCGATAAATAAACGTCACGTGTTGTTGCAAACAATTCCTTGGCGAGTGCGCATGGTTGTCCCCGGTAATCGGCAGTTTGGACTAGCGCGCAGACGGGTGTGCGAGTGATGCCCGTGTACACGAGTTCGCCGCAGATAAGGCGTCCCACGTCGTCGTGCGCGGTGGGCGCGGGAAAGCCGTCGAGGAAAGGAACAATGTCACATGTCGTGGAGCCAATATCAATCAATAAGCCACTCGATGGTGCCACGGCCTGGGCTGCAAACCGGGCTAAGACGTGCCAGTTGGAGGCGGCAGCGAGTAATGGACATGATAAAGCGTCTTCGATACTCAAGAGACGGCCGTCGGTAAGGTAGACCGAAATGGGGCAATGGTTTGCGGCCTGGTGAACACTTTCTAGGATGTAACAGACGCCTTGTTGTTTGGTAGAGAAACAATCGGCCAGTTCCCCGGTCATGGTGACAGCGACGGCATCGAATTCTGGCGCGTCGTCAAGCAGCTGACGAAGGGTACCTGGTAGATCCGGATATTGTTTCCAGAGGGGAAAATAACAGGAATGGGCATAGTCCTGGCCGTCGGACAGTTTTAGATTCGCACCGCCTATGTCGAGTGCGACGGTTAATATCCCATCCACAGATGCACCGAACGGGGACACGGTTCCCTTCCGTTTTGCGATTTAACTAATGCTAACAGGTTTACCGACCATTTGACGAATACCGTCACGTACAATGTCGTCACTGATCAACACAGTGCGTTCCTGTGTGAACGATACTGGTATCGGCACATTGAGGCTGGACAGGCGGCGTACAGGTTGTTTCAATTCACCATGGAGTTGTTCGTGAATGTTTGCTGCGATGTGGGGGCCCAGGCTTTGTGTTTCCATAGCCTGTTCGACGATCAAAGCCTGTCCCGTTTTTGCAACGCTGGCTTGGATCGTGGCGAAATCAAGATGGGCATAATCAAGGGTGCGCAGATCAATGACTTCCATGTCAATTCCTTCTTCAGCAGACAATTCTTTGGCAATTTGCAGGACGCGAGGCACCATGCTTAAGTAGGTGATGACCGTGAGGTCATTTCCCTGGCGAGGTACGGAGGCGGAGCCGAATGGAATCAGGAAATCAAGATCGTCTGTTGGAACGGATCCTTCGAGGAGGTCCAGTTCATGATGTTCCAGCACCAATACCGGGTCCAGGCTTTGCATGGCACTATTAAACAATCCGATATAATCGAATGCGGTAGTAGGGGCCACAATACGCCAACCGGGATACATGGCAAACTGGCCTGCGGTATCGCCGCTGTGTTGAGCTCCATAGCCTCGACCGGCCGAGCAACGCGATCGGACGACCAACGGTACGTCGACGCGGCCATTGTACATATAACGGCAAGTAGCGACTTGATTAAATAGTTCGTCGGCAGCAACTAATGCAAAGTCGCAGAACATGATCTCCATAATCGGCCGCATTCCCATTACCGCGGCACCGTGTCCCAAGCCAACGATACCTCCTTCTGCGATGGGAGCGTTCCAGACACGGTCTGGAAACCGTTTGACTGCATCACGCGTCGCCCCGTACGGTCCGCCTTTGAGATTGGCCACATCTTCGCCGGCCACAAACGCCTCGGGGTGTTTTTCCATCCAGCGTGCGATAATTTCTGACTTGGCAGTGCCCAGCTTGACAACACGGCTGTCGCTAAAGTCAGAGGGTTGACGATAAGTTGCATTTTCAAACTCACGGCCATCACCCATGACGTGTGTTGCTGCATCAGCGGGTGGTGGGATCAGTTCATCTCGAAGTTGCCGCTTGTCATCCACAATTTCCGTACAATGGTCTAGCGCGTCGGCAACCAGGTCAGCTGCCAACTGTCGGATCCGCTGCAGGCCTGATTCATTGAATAGTTCTCGTCGTAAAAGTGCCTTGGGTGAGGAATTCAGTGGGTCACGGGCGGCCCATTCTCGTTCTTCTGTTTTTGTTCGATATCCAAAGGCACTGCCAGCCATTCCTCCGGACTGGTGGAAGTACCGATAGGTCTTGGCTTCGATCAAAACCGGTCCGTGGCCAGCTGTCGCATGTGCCTTGGCAGATTCAACAGCACGTTTGACGGCTAGTGGATTCATGCCATCTACAATAAAACCAGGGATGTTGTAGCCAGCTGACCGGATGCCGAGGTCGTTAAGTCCGGTTGCTTCATGGGCGCTGGTGGATACACCATAATGATTGTTTTCGATAACAAAAATCGCTGGCAAGGAATATACCTTGGCAATGCAAATTCCTTCATGAAATGGTCCGATCGAAACAGAACCGTCTCCCAGAAAAGCAAGTGCCACATTATTCGTACCACGAAATTTTTCCGCAAAAGCGATTCCTGAGGTGTAGGGTATATTACCGGCAACAATCGCTTGGGTTCCAATGACGCCTGACTCGTCGTCGAATAAATGCATCGAACCACCGCGCCCTCCGACCCAGCCTGTTTTCAGCCCCATGATTTCGGCCATGGTACGACGAATACATTCTTTGAGCGTTTGGTTTTGTTCCCATGTTGATGGATCTTCGCAGGGCGGCCCATAATAGGCGATTGCTTTAGCGAGGAAATGGTGATGCGCGCGATGCGTCGATGTGATTTTGTCCTGACTGGACAAGGCCATTGCCATCCCTACAGCGACGGCTTCCTGGCCAATACTGCTATGTACCGGTCCGTGAACTAGTCTTTCCACATCACGTTCTAAAAGTGTTTGTTCAAAACGCCGGATAATTTCCAGACAAAAATATCCCCACACTAACTGTAATGGATTTTGACGCTGCCAATAGTCATTGCCCGCCGTGATCTTTGTTATGTTGGGGTAATCTTGTCCGGAAAGATGTGATGTATCGTAGAGTGACTCGTGAATATCCATAAACATGTTCTCTGATGAAATCAAGCGGTAGATAGCAAAACGCTCACAACTGGAACGCCTATTTGCTATTGTAACTAGTCACCGGTCATTTTGTCATCGGTCCCTGCAGAGTTTCCCCAGGACAAAGATTTTGCCGCAAAAACTGTCTGGAACCTTGTTCAAAGGTTGATTTTCCCCATGATAATCCAGCAATCAGGGGAGACGGAGGTGTTTATGCCAGCGTCAGGTAGATACTTGCCTGCCTGGTCGTGCTGCCAGCAAAGCGTTGGTTTGGTGATCCATCAGGCAGTTGTTTTGCCACCCGGTGTCTGGCGTAATTCGCAGACTTCACCATCGGGGCCATAGAAGTAGACGATCCACACATCAGGGCGAAATTCGATGGGGTCATGAATAAAACGAACCCCTTGGCTCTGTAGTTCAGCAAAATCTCCACGGACGTTGGAGGATTGGAATCCAATGTGGATAAAACCTTGGTCGGCCTGTCGGTAGTCTGGTCCGATCGACGTACCACGGGGGTCCATATATTCAAACAATTCTAACATTGTTTCGCCACACATTAAATGAGCGATTTTGGCCTGGCACCCCGGCATACCTACCACCTGACCTAAAGGCGTATCTGGTCCGCATTCCATTTCTCGGACCAGTTCCATTCCAAGAAGACCGCAATAAAATTCAATGGAACGTTGCATGTCCGACACGCTTAAGGCAACATGTTCAAGTCTTGCAAGTTTCATTCAATTGGTTTCCTTTACGGGACGCTAATCCATCAGAATACCACCGTTGACATCCAGTGTAGCTCCCGTGATATAGGATGCGGCGTCCGATGCAAGAAATAAAATCGGTTCGATGACCTCATCAATAGTTCCCATTCGTAGCATCGGAACCGCCTTTTGTAGTTGCTCCACTTGGTCCGGCCCGGCGATATGAGTCATGGCGGTATCAATAACTCCAGGGGCCACAGCATTGGCACGGACGCCATGCGGCGCACCATACCGGGCAAGTGACTTTGTAAAAGATCCGATAGCCGCCTTGCTGGCGCTATAGTGTGCACCGACCGCAATCCCTCCGACCTTGCCAGCGAGAGAAGCCAGATTCACAATTGCACCACTTTTCTGGGAAACCATAATTTCCATAGCTGCTTGACTTAACAGGAAGGTAGAACGCAAATTGACACTGAGAACTTTGTCCCATTCCATCGGTGAGATATCCGCCAGGCTGGTGCGAGGGCAAATTCCGGCAAGATTAACCAACACGTCAATCCGGTGGGTGGAGTGGACCACGCTGTCAATCCAGGTTCGTACAAAATTGGGATCAGAAACATCACCACAGGTAAAGTTCGTGACGTCCAAGTCGCGGACATCGGTTTGAAAAACGACCGCATTCAGGTCCAGAAGACGTTCTGCAAGTCTTCGGCCGATGTCTCCTGCTGTTCCGGTCAACAAAACTGTTTTTCCGCTGAATTGGTTTTCCATGGGTAGTGAATATAACGGTCTGAGACGACAGAATCTAGTCCTGAACAAAGAGGGCAGGGGCGGCCTTGGCTGAACGGTGTTTTGTTGGGTAGGTAGAAATGGTGCACTGATTTAGTGTTATTTAAAAAAATGGGGCACAGTCGGTCCTTATGAACCTGTTCTGTTTTCAACGATTGAAGCCACTTTGATCCATGGGTAAGCGAAGGGGAACCCAATCTTAGATGACTGGCTGGATGTTATAGCTGCTGTTGGTTAAATTTTCAGGAAGCTCGGTGGGAGATGTGATCAACACGGTCAAGCCGTTCAATTGTTCCAAGGCAGTGGTAAATTGTTCAGTTCCCTTGCTATCCATCTCTGACAGAGGTTCGTCGAGCAGCAACAGCGATGGTTCCAATGCCATGCTGCGTGACAGTGCGACTCGTTGTCTCTCACCTCCCGATAATTGGTTGACGGGACAATCGGCCAGATGTTCTATTCCGAATGTTTGCAACCAGTGCCTGGCGACCTTTTTTGCAATCGCATCACTGTGGGGTTTGGCCCGTAATCCGAACATCGTGTTAAACAGGACAGTTCCTCGAAACAAATAGGGCGACTGGTGCACATAGGAACGATCGTTCGGTGGGATAACGCATTGAAATTCCCCCTGATAATCGGTCTCCAGGCCAGCCAGCAAACGCAACAAGGTGGACTTGCCGGTTCCATTTCCTCCCAGGATTGCCAGCCTTTGTCCGGCCTGAACGTCCAGTTGTTTTACTTGACAAATGATATGGGCGTTTTTGGTTACGGATATGTTTCGGAGATGAATCATTCTGTTCCTGTTGACATGCTGAGGGAGCTACGTCGCAGTTGCCTGGAGCACGCAACAAACATACTTCCAAATCATTTCAGCGTTCTTCCCGCCCCAGGGAAACGATGGCAGCAGTGACCACCAGGGCAATAAGCAGCAGGTATAATCCCATGGCAATACCGCGTGCGAATTCACCTTTTCCCGTTTCCAACGCAGTCGCTGTAGCCAACGTCTGCGTACGACCTTTCATATTGCCTCCAACCATCATCGCAATTCCTAATTCTGTGACGCACCGCCCGTAGGCGGTGACCACGGCCAAAAGGACTCCGGTTCGTGCTTCCGACAAGTAGATTTGCCAACGCCGTAATGGTCCAGCTCCGAGAGTCCATGCTGTTTCTGCTACACGTGTATCCAGTGAGCGAATGGAACCATGTGTGATGGAGACGATCAAGGGGAGTGCCAGTACAAATTCTCCGATAACGATTACCCATGGGGTGTACAGTAATTCGACGGGGCCCAGAGGTCCCCTCCGTGAAAAAATTGCAAAGCAGACCAACCCCACAAAAACCGTGGGAATCGCCATGCTGGCGCGGCACAAGAGGACAATCCACTGGCGACCCGGGATCCGGACCCTGGCTAGTAGCGTACCAATTGGTAGTCCTATGGATGTTGCAGCAGCTACCGCCAGAGTAGAAATATAGAGACTTCGAAATGCTGCTCCATGTACGACCGGGTCGCCAGAGATTATCAAGCGAATGGCCTCTTCGAAGCTTTGCCAAAGCAGGTTCATATTGGCAGGTACATCGAGAGATGAAAAAGTTATTTGACAGACGAAGCCAAGTGTACCGGGTAAAACAGCTGTTCACCGTTCACCTGGTAGTTTTGAATGATAAACTGACCCTCTGATGAGATCAAAAAATCAACAAATGCGTGAGCCGGATCGTCTTGGACAGCCGGATGGATTGCTGGGTTGACTACCAGGGCACCGTAAGGATTTTTCAATTTCTGGGGTGATTGTACGAGTGGGACCAGAGAAATTTTGTCTGCAAACTTGAGATGCGTTCCACGGTCAGTCAGGACATAGGCTTTCAGCTGATCTGCCACAACAAGTGTCGCCCCCATGCCTTGTCCGGTTTCCACGTATCCATCCCAGGCCGGTTGCGTCCCAGCCGCATTCCATAATTCCAGTTCTTTTTTGTGTGTTCCACTTTCATCACCCCGGGACACAAAATGCGATTCTGCTGCTTCAATTGCCCGAAATGCTTCCACGGCAGAGAGGCCGCGTATTCCAGCTGGGTCGTCGGCGACACCGCTGATTTCAAATGTGTTGTACATAATATCTTCTCGACGAATGCCGTGTTCGGCCGCCATAAATGCATCTTCGGCAGACCGAGCATGCACCAGTAACAAGTCAACGTCACCCGTTTTGCCGAGACGTAACACCTGGCCCGTTCCCCCTGGGATCACGTCTACTCTTACCGAGTGTTGTTCATTGAATTTTTCTATTAATACTTCGATAATTCCGGTGTCTTGGGTGCTGGTAGTGACCCCGATCCTGAGCAGTTGTGGCTGATCAAGGGTGATTCGATTACATCCAAGGAAACTGGTTATCTGCCCCAATAGGAGCAGGAAGGTGAACCAGCACATCAATCGTGATGACTGGCATAACTGTAAAAAGGTTATTTTGCACACGCTCTGTTCCTGGCTTGGCTCGTGGCAGCGTTGGGCCTTGTATCAACCTGTAATTTTATAGCAATGGCCTTATTTCCAATAGGCCGTCGCGTTATGATTTTTAATGAATTGCCATGATTCGAATCCTGGCTTGGTTGTAAAAAATAAAAATTGAAAAATACAACCCACCGCTAGGCTATCGCCTGATAGGTGTTTTATCTGCGTGCATCTGCCAGGAGGCGTGTTAGGTGTGTATGTCGTCATTCAATTCGCTAGTCAAATAATTGCTACGGGTTCAAAGGAAATTCGTAGAGTCAGTAGATGGCTCGAAGTTTCAAGATATGGCCAGAGTAAAACGACTGCTGCTCTTCTGTGAATATGCCACATTGAATGGTGGTGAACGATCATTGCTGAGTGTATTGCCTGCAATTCTTGATCATTCATTTGAAGTCTTTGTGGTACTTCCAACGCATGGAGATCTTGTCGATGCGTTACGTCCATTAGATGTTGGTTTGATCCCCCTGCATTTTTATGACCAGAGGGGAGTGCGTTTGGAGCAAGCGTCATTAAGGCACGAGTTTGGGTTGATTTGCGAAAAAATGCGACCTGATTTAGTGCATGCGAATAGCCTGTCTACCAGCCGATTGTCTGGACCGGTACTGCGCGACTATGGCTGTCCTAGTGTTGGTCACTTACGTGATATCGTTCGCCTCAGCAACAGAGCGTTGGCAGACCTGGCATACCATACGCGTTTGGCTGCTGTTTCCGAAGCTACAAAGAAATGGTATGTGGAGGCAGGTGTTTGTGAAAGTGACATAGCAG
>CAYMUR010000050.1:1515-17148 GCA_964393615.1 uncultured Pirellulaceae bacterium | reverse complement strand
TTACACCGTTTTTGTCCAACCAAGCCAACTGGGTTCTTGCATGCAGAACTCGGGTTGACGCCGACCGTACCGCTTGTGGGTGCCATCGGCCAGATTGGAATGCGTAAAGGCCTGGACTTTTTGTTCGATGCGATGCGTCGTGTTATGTCGACGCATCAGCAATGCCACCTGGTCGTTGTCGGTGAGCGGTTTTCCGGGAAAGCTGAGGCCCTCGAATTTGAGAGAAAACTTTTTCGGCTTGCCAGCGAGACGCCCTTGTTCGGACGGGTTCATTTCCTTGGGTATCGGAACGACATTCCCGATCTTCTTGTGGAATTTTGTGTTCTCGTCCATGCAGCACGTCAAGAGCCACTGGGGCGCGTTTTGCTGGAAGCGGCCGCTACGGGTGTGGCAATCGTTGCGACCAACGTAGGTGGCACGTCCGAAATTTTCCCTCCAGAGGTAGAAGCAGCTATTCTTGTCAGGCCAGAAGATCGTATCTCTTTGGCTGCGGCGGTGACGAATTTGCTTGATGATGGTGCCGGGCGTGCGCGGTTGGGAATGGCTGCACGGCAGCGGGTCGCGAAATTCTTTAATACCACGCAGGCTGCGCACTGCTTACTAGAGCTCTATGCCGAAGTTTTATCGATAACGGGCCATTCGTTGTAAAGGCAGGTAGCCATGGGGCTTAAAAAAAAATAGCGCGGTTCTCGTTTTTAAGCTAAAGTTCTAGTAAAGCTTGGCCAACGAAAACAGGCCAAGCGACTTGTCTTTTGTTGATTTGTGACATACCGGAAGCCGTTTGTCGCGCACCCCTCTGTTCGTCCGGTGACTCGGTCCATGTACATCGCATTGCACCTTACGATAGTCAGGACCCAGCCATGAAGTGTCAAGACCTTGCTTTACAGATAGAACAACTTCAGCCAGAAGCTGATGCAAGTGACGTTGCCCGTTTATGCTTGTTGCTTTGTACTGCTGTAGATGATCTGGAGGAATTGAAGGAGACCGATCGTTTGACGAATACCTGGCAGGAAATAGGTTTGAAACTTCAAGCAGCAACTGATCAGCATGCTGCCATGACCGAAGAACTAGAAACCCTGGCAGAATCGGATCCCAAGCAGTTCCAAGCGGACCAGATCTGGATACTAATCCGCGCGATTAAGGTACAGAGCCAGATTCTACAACTTTATGTTGGCCAGCCTATGCTTAACGTCTAACCTGGTCATCCGGTTGAACGACAACGGGTATTGTGAATTGGTTTACCTTTGCCTTGTTGCTGTTGAGTCTCTGCGAGATTGGCCGTCACTGGTGGTTGATGTATTTTCTCCCGTCTGTGAGCGCGATTCAGAGTCTAGAATGAGTTGGCCAATCTGAGGAACTTCTTTTATCTGGATCAGCTGACCATTCGGATTCCAGAAGGCCCAGTTATTTGTTGATTTGTCGTTTACGTAAAATCCTTGAGCCGCTTTCTGACCGTTTCTGTGCCACCAAACCCAGACTCCATATTTTTTACCGTTCCGGTAGTTTCCATAAATTTGCCGTTTTCCGTCGGCGTACCACCAAGTGAACTCACCGTCGCGAATATTTTTTACATATCTGCCGGTTACCTTCGATTGTCCATTTGGGTGCCATTCTGTCCAATTGCCGTGACGGTCATTCGTTCCAATTACTTTATAGGTAGCTAGTTTCGCATTCCACCAGTCGTCTGAGGAATCGACCACAAGTTGTGGTTGTAAGTACATGCCTTCTGATTTCTTATTACCAACAGCATCATATCGAACCTGTAGTGAGCGCCGGCGCCCCTTTTGATAATTGTCGTCCAAAATCAAATTGCCATCGGCATCCCATTTTCGTCGCTGGCCATCAACGAGTCCCTGGGTGTAGGTAATCTCCTGCATTAATTGGCCAGACGGAAAATACCATTTGCAGAGACCATTTCGTTGACCATTGATAAATTCAAATACGCTAACGGTGCGTTCTTCTTTGTCGACGATGGTCCAGGTACCGTGTAATTTTCCATTTTGCAGGGTTGCGGTGGAGGTAAAAGGCTCCGTAAATTTGTTGTAGGGCACCTTGGAATAAAGTTGAGAGGTCGTCGCAGAATGCACGTATGTCCAGCGACCATCCGGAAGGCCATTATGATAATGGCCAACAGCAATCGGGTCTCCATCTTCACCAAAAGCTCGCCATTCGCCATGATTGACAAAATTTCCAGTCAGGTCCCGTTTGACTTCACGGCGAACTTTTGCTGGACCAGTGATGTATTCCCTGGTAATGACTTCGATTTTTTCTTCAGGCGAAGTGTCGGAAGTGACGGGGGTTGTATTAGACTTGCTAATTTTTAAGGGTGCCGGAACAGTCCGTGGGATCACGATATCGACTGGTTCAGGGGCCAAGCCCCCGGTATCGTTTGGAAATGCGTCGACGGAAGCAAGAAGTGCTATCAAGATTGTCGCCAATGGGCTAATTAGTCGGGTCATGATTGAATCCCTTTGGTCACTATTCTGGGCGTTGTTACAAACAGTGCGGTTGCTTAACGTGATCGACCGATTCAGCCGGAAATTTCAGCAGGGTGCATATTGTCCTTAGGACCCCGAGGTCAAGGAAAGACTTCCCAGTTAGCAATCTTTATGCAATTACGCTAAATCTCCAGCGTCTGAAGAATGGTCGACCGGGTTGTCTCCTGCAAATGTTGGCTGTGCGCAACCCGGTTGGATAGACGGAATGACGTTTCAAGAAAACGCCTCGGAGCCGTGTCACACTCTCTGTAAGTGGCTCTTTTGTGACAGGAGTCTCATGCGGGACAGCCTGTGCAGACAATGTCCAGTTGTCCTGGGCTTGCTGCCGTAAGAGATCAAGCTGTACGCGGTTGCGTGGTAAAAGAAAGAGGTAGTGTTAATAATTCCAGTGTAAGAAAAGCGTACCGGCGTGTACTAAGAAGTCACTTTTCTGAAGACCTAAGGAAGCATTGGACGGTGCTTGGCTCATGTCAACTTGGGTGATCTGATCGCTGGCCAAGGCGATGCTCTCCCAATAGGTGAATTGGTAACCAACGCCCATTTTGAGCCGGCAGGTGAGGTCATAGCTGAGACTAATCCTGGCTTCTGGAATCACAGAGAATTGGTTTCGCTCGATGTTTCCGATGTTTGTTGACTGTGCCAGAAGTCCTCCCGAATTGGTGGATGAAGGGCCACCTGGCAATGTGACGGTTGTCAGGCCGTCGATTGTCACCTGCTGCAACATGCTTCCCAAACCCACTTTACCGAATAATGAGAGTGTCCAGCAGCCAAACCGTGATACAGATTTCAGGCCGAGTGTACCTCCATGGAATTCGTTACGTGTTTCAAACCGATCAAATGCGTCAAGTGTCGTACCAACTTGCCCTAGAAAAGAAGGATCCAGGCTGACAAGGGTATTTCCAATGGACAACCGGTCATCGACTCGGTTGAATTGGTAGCCTGTAATTAAATCGACTCGAGTCTGCGGTGGTGTGGTCAGCACGTTGCATAATACGTTGCCCACGCGTTGCAAACCCGGTATGCGTTGCATTCCCGGCAGGTTAAAAATTCGCCTTCCGCACATTCCTACTTCACTTGTCAACAAAAAGACACGTGGTGTCATAGGGCATGCTCCGATTTGACGCCGTAAAAATAATTCGCCATTATAGATTTCGGTTCCGCCCCGCACATTCACCGTGCCACTGACCATTCCAGGATATGCCACGAGCTGCGATGCCTGTTGCCCTGTCAGTGCATCAAAGAACGGTCTTGCCAATATTGTGTTACCACCACTGCTGGCAGAATATCCGTTTTCATTTTCTGGAAGATACATCATCGAAGCACCGAACCCTTGCCGGCCACCGGAATTTTTTAACCAGATTCCCAGCTCACCTCGCATGCCGAAACTTGGATCGTCTTCGAGTCCATCATTGCCAAATATTGTAGAAGTGGTGGGCAGCCCCAAAACTCCGGCATCCGACTGTGGGGTGGGAGGGGGACCTGCCGGGCTGGTAGTGATCAAGGGTGGAACTTGTCGGCTCTGTTGAAACACTCCTAGTACGTCATAGCTACCCCAAAGCATGGCCCCACCGCATAAAGTGTCACGACAGTCACCGAGCCATAGTTCGTGTGTACCGTCCAAATAACCTTCATCGATTGCGGGATCGAGACCTATTTCCTGCCCATATGACGTTGGCGCATAGGGGGCTTGTCCGTCTGAGATGACGACCGTGTTCGAGGCTGGTTTCCAGTAAGAATCCGACGGGCCGGGATAGGCATGTTGTTGTGCCGAACCCCTCTCTGCGCTGGTTGTAAGTACCAGGCAGGCAAATGCCAATGCCTTCGCCAATCGCCTCATAATTTATCCCCCCCTTGTTGTTCCGCCTGGAACGAGTTTCTTGTGGTTGTAACAAGAAACTAACTGTATTCCTGCGGTCCGGTTGCCTGTTGCAACCGTATAGGTCCCTCCGAAATGCTTCTCTTGGTGCCATTGGATGCGGAAGTTGGTGAGACATTCCGTTCAACGATCGTATGAACTCGGAGAGATCACGTTCTAACGATAACGTCGTCAATGTGTGATGCACCGGTTGAGTATTTTCTATTGCCTTTCTGGTTTGGAAGGATTGAACCGGTAAGTCTGCCAATCGCTGTGAAACTGTCACGAAGTCAGCACTAGCAGTGCCGTCGAGATGAGGCCGAAATTTTTTTCAACATAGCACTGCTATCACTAGTGGATGAAATGGCTAGTGTTTGGCTGGAAGGGTGAAGAATAACGTAAGTTTGAATTAGGGCAACTACCGAAAGTATGGCTGTGACATTCTATATTTTTACGATTGGTCTGCTGAATTTGGCCCTGGGCTATACCGTTGCCCTGTGGCTTGAGCGCTACCGGCACGTGGCGGTCTGGCGAGAATCGACTCCGGCTTTAAAAGCGGGAGCAGCGAATGACGCTCGACAGAATAATTCTGTCAACTCGGATTTATCCTTGGATGTACCTAGGGATGAGCAGGTAGGTTTGCCCGAAGTCGAGTCGATGGACACGTATACAAACCGGCCAGCAGAATTACGCGACTCTATCGATATTACCGACGCCGTTGTCCCTGCGACCGGTTCACAAGATAGCCCAGATTCAGTTCAACCCGTGAATGGCAGTGACCACTCAGGCAACAAATCGTCCAATCCTGGCCAGGCAGGGACGTCCGACAAAACATTGTTCGTAGAACTATCCCCCACTTCACAAAACGCCGTTCCAGACTTACCTTCCGAGGAGCCAGCTACGGACTACGGGGAATTTGTCGAAAATCAACAGACTGACGGGGATCGGTCTTTTTCAACGGATCAGCGAGGTCCTGTGAAGCCGAGTACCACGTCTGCAGTGATCGTCGAGGGTTTAGAGGATATCGTGCCAGCTGGATTTCGCCAGGACAGTACCGTAACCAAAAGTGCCAATACGGACGATGATGACCAACCCTTGGACGTTAGTGCCGATCTAGAAGATGTCAGTGAGCAGGTCGAAGCATTTGATTTGTTGTGTGAAGAAAAAAAAATACAGGAGAACGAGACGAGTTCGTCAAACGGAAATCGAGACGCTTACACGGTACAGCTCCCGACGACTAATGAAATGGAGAATCCACTCGAATCATCCGTCGTAGTCAAAGCGATTTTATCGGGAATCGGTGAGCAGTATGCGGCAGACCTTGCCGGACTGAAGAAACAACTTCACCGCTTTGCCCAACAACAAGATCCCAGGGTTGACGGTCGCGACGAACCCGATGAAATAAACCGTATCGAGGGTTTGGATGAGATCGTTTCCAAATGGATGGTGAACCAGCAGGCGACGATCGAGTACTTGGATGAAATGGGTGGGCAATTCAGTGATTTTGTCCAATACTCAGCATGCATTGAAGAGACGTCACTTGAAGTAACAGCATTGCTGGGTGCGTTGTCCTGTACGGTGTCCAGGATGGATGCCGTTCTTGGAGGTCAGCGGAATTCGGAAAAGATTAGCGATCAAATTGCGGTTTTAATATTGAAAATCGATGAGTACCGAAACACATTTGAAAATCGTCCGATGCTCGAGTGGACCTCCGCACATTTGGCGGTTCTGACACCCCAGCCCACCAGGGGGAACAATCCAGGTTTTGGTAGTTCTGGGTAGTCAATCGCGAATTCGCAATGTCGTTGATGAGCGTTATGACTCAAGCGGATGCTGGAAACCGATTCGGCGTGATGAAAGCTTAGGTTGGCGCATTATGCAACACATTGTGCCATGATCACGCGTGGATGATCTGCCAAATCTTTTGCAATCCTGGTTGGTCCAAATTGGGGTGTATCAGCAAAGAGTGCGTCAACTTGCTCTACAAGCATTGGACTTATTTCGACAACTAGCCAACCGCCCCGTTTTAAGTGCGTTGTGGATTGTTCAATCAGACGATCAATGACTTCGGTGCCTTGCTCACCCGCAACGAGGGCGTTTCGTGGTTCATGTTCACGCACGTTGATTGCCAGGGATTCCCATTCGACTTCTGTGACATAAGGTGGATTACTAACGATGAAATCGAATACGTGATCGGATTTGAGCGGAGCCAGTAGATCTCCTTTGAGAAATTGCACGTGTTTTTCAACTTGATGTGACACTGCGTTGGATTCGGCGATGCGAATCGCTTCTTGTGAAATATCAATGGCAACCACTTGGCAGTCCGGTATGTGCAAGGCTGCGCAAATGGCGAGAATGCCGCTTCCGGTTCCCACGTCGGCCAACTCGATAGTTTGTTCGCCAAGTTGTTTCACGAGGTCCAACAAGGCAACCAAAACAAATTCAGTTTCTGGACGTGGTATGAGTACGTCAGGAGTCACTCTAAATTCGCGGGAATAAAATTCACGTTGTCCAACCAGGTATGCAACCGGGGTTCCAATAGCACGGCGTCGGACTAGTTCTCGATAGGTGACCAGAGTTTTATCACTGGCAAATTCGTCATAGGTCGTGTACAAGTCAATGCGTTGGCAGCCTTGGGCTTTGGCCAAAAGTACTTCGGCGTCTAGACGTGGTGTGTCTGATCCGTGCTCTCCAAGATAGGATTTTGTCCAGCGAAGTAAATTTCCGATGGTCCATGGCTCGTCGGTCAATCGAGGCCCCCCATTGATTGTCTCAAAGATTCGCGGTCATGGTCGATTAGCGCTTCGGTAATCGGGTGTAGGTTTCCGGCCATGACCTGATCGAGGTTGTAGAGAGTTAAATTGATGCTGTGATGAGTGACCCGGTTTTCTGGGAAATTGTAAGTTCGAATGCGTTGACTGCGATCTCCTGAACCGACCATTTGTTTTCGTTCGCTGTCTCGTTTTTCCCGTTCGGCTTGTTGCTTTTGGTCGTAGATGCGAGATTTGAGTACGCGAACTGCTTTGGCAAGATTTTTGTGCTGACTTTTCTCATCTTGAATAGCCACGACGATACCAGTTTCGTGGTGTGTCAAACGAACAGCAGATGCGGTCTTGTTGACGTGCTGACCGCCGGGACCACTGGCGTGGTAGATGTCTTTGCGATATTCATCAGGTTTTAAATTGACTTCTACATCTTCAGGTTCGGGGAGCACGGCCACGGTGGCAGCGGACGTATGAATTCTTCCTTTGGCCTCGGTTTCCGGTACGCGTTGGACACGGTGCCCGCCGCTTTCATATTGGAGTTCACGGTAGACACCTTCTCCCTGAAAGCCGAGGGTGATTTCCTTGAAACCGCCGAGCTCAGTCGGACTGGCATCAAGTACTTCCGCCTTCCAGCGTTTCATCTCGGCATGACGTTTATACATTTCGTATAAGTCTCGGGCGAAAATTGCTGCTTCATCACCGCCAGTCCCTGCGCGGATTTCCATGACACAGCGACTACGGTGGGCGTCTTCGCCACCGACGGTCATTCCCAGTAAGTCTTCCCATACCTTTTCTCGTTCTGCCTTTAATTGAGGTTCTTCCTGTTCAGCCAATTCGCGCATTTCGAGATCGTCGCCAGTGATCATCTCTTGTGCATCGGAAATTTGTTGGCTGACTTCTTTGAATTGTTGATATTTGTTTGCCAACCGTTGCAGAGATCCATGTTCACGTGCCACGGCTGCTATACGACCTGAATTAGATAACACAGCCGGATCAATCATTTGACGTTCCAGGTCATTGAAACGTTTCAGTTTTTCTTCAAGCATTTCTCGCATAGTCGTAACGCAATGAGGGGAATTTTCAATACCCGTGTGGGTACGAAGGGGAATGTGTTACCAAAAGCCAGCCTGTTGATCCCAGAAGATAACGCAAATCGGGGCTTGTTTCAAAACCCAATATGGGGGAATGTCGTGAGGTACATGAACTAACACGACCAAGTCGGGCCAGAGACGTCCGGATTTCAATCCAGATTCGAGGTAGAAATATTGAGGAAACCGTGTAGGAAACTAACTACGCCTCAGTTTTCGCCGGGCCTTTTTTCTTTTTGCCTTGCTGCAAACTGGCATAACCGGACTTGGCAAACTTGTTCTTGAATTTCTCAATTCTGCCAGCGCTGTCGATATACTTCAATTTACCTGTGTAAAACGGGTGGCATTCATTGCAGATGTCAATTTTGAGTTCTTTTTGTGTGCTACGTGTGGTGAACGAATTACCACACCCGCAACGAACCGTTGTTTCCAAGTATTTTGGATGAATGTCTTTTTTCATACCGGAAGCTGTCCACGCTAGTGCCTGGTCGGTGATCCATGGTGTCAACCGACTCTGGATTTAAAAGTCAAGGTACTCAGTATAAGCGAACTGGCTGAGAAAGGGCAAGGGTGTCAAGGATCGGGAAAATACGTGCCCTTTTTGTTAACCTGAATAGCCAATAGGGAAAACTACAGCAAAAACAGTCTTCTGGGGAGGAACCCGTACTTTACTATTATTTATCAGCTCGCCGCGAAATTCTGTAGCAGCTGTAGGCCCTGTTTTTGGCTTTTTTCAGGATGAAACTGTGTGGCAAAAAGATTGTTTCGCCAGACCATGGCGCAGAACGGCTGATGGTAGGTGCTTTCCAGGGAGACCACTGCTGGATCGTCGGGAACGACATAGTATGAATGCACGAAATAGAAATGCGTTCCGTCGTCGATGCCTTCCATGATCGGAGCGTGCTGGACACCTTTTATTTGATTCCACCCCATGTGGGGAACTTTGAAATCGTTTGGCAAATCAAATCGTACCACTTTGCCTGACAACACTCCTAGCCCTTCATGCTCTCCATCTTCATAACTGACATCAAACAGGAGCTGTAGTCCCAGACAGATTCCAAGAAACGGTTTGCCTGCATCAATGATCGAGTGCAGGAGAGGCCACATTCCACGGTGTTTTAATTCTTTGGCAGCATCTCGAAAAGCTCCCACTCCCGGTAACACGACTTTGTCGGCTCGTTCAATGTCTCGTGGATCACTGGTAATGGTTGCTTCATGGCCGACTCGCTCAAATGCTTTTTGCACGCTTCGAAGGTTACCCATTTGGTAGTCGATAATGGCGATCATGGATTTACACCAGGCAGGATAGTGACAACTGTTAGCTTGCTATTCTACACGATGGAGGCCTATGTCGTCACGCGGAGAGTCGGACAAGCAGTGGTTGGCTTAAAAATCGTCAAATGATTCTGGGTAGATTACAAGTTCGACCCGACGGTTTTTTGTCTGGCCCGTAGCCGTGGCGTTCGACACGCGAGGGTGGTTTGCGCCATGGCCAAGGACGAACAGTTGTCGTGCGCTCCATTGGTAACGAGTTACCAATTGTTCAAAGACTGCAGTGGCTTGAGAGATTGTCAACTGATGTGAGCTTCCGCCAGTCATTGACGCTGCAGTCTGGTTATCCGTATGACCTTCGATACCGATTCGTTGGCGTGGATATCTGCGTCGAATGACCTCTGCGACCGGGTCAAGTACCTGAAATGCGCCTTGATGCAACGAGGCACTCTGGGTCAAGAATAATTGATCGCTGGATAGTCCTACGCGGACTACGTCACCATCCTGTCGTAGGTCTACCCCTGGAACGTTGATCACGGGCAAGTCACCACGGAGGCTATTGTTGGCGGTGATCATGGCTCCACCCCGACGGGTGGCGGATGCCTGTAAAGTATTTAATTGTTGTTCAGACTGATCCTGCTCTGAACGTGCTTGAACCAGCAAATCAGCCGTTTCTCCCAGGCGTTGTCTCAATAGCTTGACTTCGTCATTCATTAGCTGGACTTCTCGTTGGGACTGGGCAAGCCGTGAATGTAAGTCGCGATTGTTTTCGTCCAAGACCTGAGCTCGTCGTTGAAACTCTCTGTCTTTTGCTGCTCCTTGTTCTTCGACAGTGTGTTCCTTTTTGGCCAACAGTGCTTCACGCCGAGCCTGCCACGGATTGTTACGGCAGCCTGTGGCCACTATTACCAGCAGGGTAATGCCTGCGATGCCAGTTTTGAATCTTAATGAAAACGTGTTCATGGCCGCGCATCGGTTTGTCGTTTTGGAATTGACCGGCGGTATTTTCCGCATGGTAACTCCTGCAACGAACAGGGTTTGGAGGGGCAAATGGTAGCCAGCAACGTGGTAGCCGACAAGTGCATTTGGATCCACAATTTCCAAGTGAGGCAATTTGACGAGGACTTACATGCCTTGGGGAGAAAGAATCTTGATGTGCTGTCGGTTGGCGGGGTGATAGCACTGTGGCGGGGCGGCTACGAATTGACGGTGTAGCCCTGTCGAATGGTTAATTCCTGTCAGTTGTTTAGCGTTTTCCAGCCAGCACCCGCCAGAAGGTCAGCATGCCGTACATCATTAACAGACAAATCAGCAGTAACCCCGGTACCAGAGAACCCAAATCCCCAAAAACGTGCATTACGCCCCGAAACCAAATTTCGGTCCAGCCTTCGATTGTGAGCCAGGTGGCAAAGCAGAGAAACGGCCCGTAGGGAATGTCTTTGCGTCCTGTCAAACACCACTGTCCAATTGCCAGAAATACACCGCAAAGTGGAGCCACAAAAAAGATAATCACGCTTGGTTGCCAACCGACAAATGCGCCGATCATGGACATCAGTGTCACGTCCCCAAAACCCATGGCTTCTCGGCGGAGTGCCAGGGTTCCAATGATGCGTACGGCCCAAATCAGTCCACCGCCAAAGGCAACGCCCACGAGGGATGTCAGTAGAGCTTGCCAACGCATGTCTCCCATCCACCAGACAGTTGAAATAAAAAGGCAGCCGATTACGATCGTGATAGCGGTTGTCCGGTTTACGGCGTAACGCGCTAAGCTGGCGACAAGGATACGGATTGCCTTGATGAAACCACTGCGGGGCCGCCAGAGTTTCGGCACAATGGCGTATATCCAACCCAGAAAACAGCCACAGCCAATGAGTAGGCCTGTCCAGTGGTTTAACCAGTCAGGCCAAGGATTGACGAGCCAGAGTGGCGAGGTGGTAGTGACCTCGGGAAGGGGGTTGGGTAGCAAAGCATAAGGGAACCATGCCGCCAGGACCAAGCCTGCCAGGGTACCGAATACCGTGACTTCGTCTGGTATAGTTTTTTCATCGAGGTCGATAAAAGATCCGATCAGCATCAAGCAGAATAATAGCAGGTGGACGGCGGCACTGGTGCTTAAAATGTACGGGGCGGGCTGGATGAATCCGTAAGGAAATAAACCTCCGCTGGTTTCCCACCAAAATTGCATGGGAAAACTGACCGCAACCATCAGTTCAATCAGCATTGGCCTGAGCCAGAAACCGGTTCCATGGAGCGCTGATTCGCGGCGCAGGGTCCACCAGCCGAACAGGGGTATCCGGTCATACCAAAAACGAGGGGGGGCATTTTGGGGTGGAGTCGACCAAGGACTTATCGAACGAGGATGAAAGATTGCCCAGCGATAAATAGCACGGTTAAGTTGTCCTCCCACGCATGCCCCGACACAACCTAACAGGAAGACCTGAAGCCAGACCGACATCGTTTCCAGTCCTTATCCTTCCTGAAGAATGGTCACGACTTGCGCGGCGACCTGTTCCGGTGTTTTGTTTTCCGTGTTGATCGTATGGTTGGCACATTCCTCATAGATGGGGGCCCGCTTTGTCAGCAATTGTCTAATTTCCTTGATGCCGCCCGTGGTGGTCAAATTAGGTCGATTTGCGGGAGATGCTGGATCTAAATGAATGCGGCTGGCAATGGTTTCAGGCGAGGCAAGAAGCCAAAACACGGTGCCATGGCCTCGTAAAGCCTCGCGGTTTTCACTTTGCAAAACGGCCCCACCCCCCAAAGCGACAATGGTCTTTTCCGTGTTGTCCAACTCCTGAACCAAATCTTTGATCAGGTCGGATTCTAGTTGACGGAAAAAAAGCTCTCCCGATTCGGCGAAAATGTTGGCAATGGTCTTCCCGGACCGCCTTTCGATTTCGACATCCGCGTCGATCCAATGGGTTCCTAGCTTGTGGGCAATTAATTTGGCAACCGTTGTTTTACCTGTACCCCGGTAGCCGATAAGAAACACGTTCATGGCGTGATAATTACTCTTCTTCTGGTTTTGACTGTACGTTCACCGCTCCAGTAGTTCGTTTTAACGTTTCCCGCATTAGCTCCATCGGTGGCTCTTGGTCCGTAAAAAGCTGAAATTGGTAAGCTGCTTGTCGGATGAACATTTCCACTCCCGTAACGACTTTACAGTTCTGTTGGAAGGCCTCTTTTAAGAGTAACGTTGATTCCGGGTTGTAGACTGTGTCAAAGACAACGGTGCCAGGCCCCAGATAACGTTTGTCATAGGGAGTTTCGTCCACGTTGGGGTGCATACCAATTGGAGTCGCATTGATGATCAGGTCGGGCTTCACCGCGTGCCGTCTTTCCCAGGGGATAGTGTGGCAACTGAAATCTACTGCCAGTTGTTCGGCACGTTCTTTTGTGCGGTTGGCGATGACGACGTTGGCACCTCGGCGTGTCAGTCCAAAGACGATTGATTTAGACACGCCGCCAGCTCCCAGTACCAACGCAGTTTTTCCAGATAACAACTGATCGGTTGTTTCGATTCCCATTGCCAAGTCGATACACTGCATCGCGGCATGATAATCGGTATTGTATCCGACACTTCCTTCGCCTTTAAACACCACAGTATTGGCCGCATTAATACTCCGCACTGCGCCATGCACTTTATCTAGCTTGCGAATGATTGTTTCCTTGTGCGGGATCGTCACGCTAATTCCACGTATTCCCAATTCACTTGCGTCGTCCATGAATTGATCGAGTTCTTCTCGTGAAATTCTTAACGGTATGTAAACTCGATTCATGTCAAAATGGCCAAAACATGCATTATGGATGACTGGGCTAAGGCTATGTCCAATGGGGTCGGCAATGACACCGTAAACTTCAGTATCGCCGTCGATTTGATCGTAGCGGTAAATGTGTTTCATGTCGTGAAAACTTAGTTGGCCTGGTGCTAACGCGCGCTCGTGATGGAATGTCGCGTACGTAAAAGGAGCTCCAAACTTGCCAATTAGGAGCCTAGAGTACGTTCCGATTTCTCCCATGCACATTGCGATGGTGGGGATGTCGGCGTCGCGTACCAACCGCAACATCCTCAAATTGTCATGTGGGCTGTGCGCCATGGTGGCCATTTTTACGATGTCTGCGTCGGAGTTTGCAAGTCGCTGGTGAATGTCCTCTAGGTTGTCAGGCGTCTTGCTGAAGTTGTGGTAACTGACAATGCGTTGTGTCGAGCCAAAGCGTGGAATCTGTGCTGCCAAATCTTCTTCTAAATCCACATACTCTACTCCCATGGCGATCGCATGTCGTAGGAGTGTGGTCCGCTCTTGTTCATTCCCGGACCATTTACCGCCGTCTTCTGGGCGTCGGCATGTTACGATCACTGGGCTGGGACGGTCCGCGAGGAGACGTTTCAGGCCGATGGGGCCAATAATGTAATCCAGTCGTAACTCGACTAGTTCAGCACCATTTTCCGCCAAGTGGCGGTGCTCGTGAATCATGTGTCGATGACGGCCACGGCCGATGCTAACGCAGATCATAGTGGATTGGGTGGTTGTGGGTTATGGCTGATAGGCAATCGACTAGGGGCGGTTTTCGCCTTGTAGGACGTGTTGCTCCAAGACTTATTTTAGACACGTCCGAACTTGCGGTCCAATTCTTGTTTGCTGAGTACCAGTGAAGTAGGACGGCCATGTGGGCAGTGGTGCGAATCCTGTACTAAATCTCGTTGTTGAATTAATACGATGATTTCCTCCGTGGACAAAGAATCACCTGCCTTGATCGCTGCTTTACACGAGATCATATGTAGTAAACGGTCAAGTACATCGCGTCTTTCAGGTGTTTTGCCGCTGTCGGAGGTGGAGGTTTTCTCCGGGCTTGTGGCCAACAACAGATCTACGATTTGGTGCAGAAGCTCTGTAGGATTTACCTTGGTTAGCATGGCTGGATAGCCTGATACGAGGATAGTCCCTTTTCCGAAATCCTGTACATCGATTCCCATTTCTGCCAATAGCTCTTGAGCTTCGATGACTGCAGCTGCTTCTGACGGCCGTAAATCGACTGGCTCCGGTACCAATAGTTTTTGGGTTTCAACTTTGCCAGCCAGGATTTTGTTGCGCAGCTGTTCGTATAGGATTCGCTCATGGAGTGCATGTTGGTCAATCACAACCAAGCCGTCTTCTGTTTCAGTCACCAGGTAACAGTTGTGAACCTGGATGGCCATTCCAGTATGCGGGGTAACACTGTTGATTTGTGATTTCGAGTGAGAGTCGGGGGATAACCTGGAAGGTGGTAAGTTTTGTGGCAGTGTCGTTTCCGAGGATTGTTTTCCAGACGAGTCGTTTAGTTGCCCTGTAGACAGCCTGTCGTGGGGCACCGGAGTAAAGTGAAAATGGCCTTGCTGGTTATCTGGTGTTCTTGTATCGGGTGCTGTTTGTGTCGGCACGCTAGCGGGGGAATTGCCATGCAATTGACTGGCCCAATGGTTGATTTGTTCTCTTTTTGTCGCAGAGTCACTAGGGATTGTTGCAGGTGACTCGTGGATAGCTCGTGGAGAAGGTTGTTCCAGCGAATGGGTCAAATCGCTTTTCAGAAAACGAGCCCGTAAGGCTCCCAGTAGCTCCCGGTAAACATCTCCACCATCTTGAAAGCGGACTTCTAATTTTGTGGGATGAACATTTACGTCGACTTGGTCAGGAGCCATGTTAAGCCGGAGGAAGGCAATAGGATAACGACCTACCATCAACAAGCCTCGATAAGCTTCACTAAGCGCGTGTTGTAAGGACCTGTCACGTATGTAACGCCCATTAAGCAATACGTATTGCAAACGATTGTTGGAGCGACTTTGGCTAGGGGCAGCCACGAAACCTTCTAATTTAATTGGACCATCTACCTGCTTCACATCGATGAGCACCTCGGCTATTTCAGGACCAAACAGGCTGGCGATGCGGTCACGCCAACTTTTGGCAGCCGGCAATTCCTGTACCATCCTGCCGTTATTCTGCAAAGTAAAATGAATGTCAGGATAAGCTAGTGCGACACGTGTCAAAGCCTCACTGCAATGTCCCATTTCTGTTTGTTGGCGCCGCAGAAATTTTCGTCGCACGGGTGTATTAAAAAATAGGTTCTTGACCGAAACAACCGTTCCGGGTGGACAGCCACAGGGTATTGGGCCACTCACT
>CAYMUR010000050.1:0-1505 GCA_964393615.1 uncultured Pirellulaceae bacterium | reverse complement strand
GAAATAGATCGTCGGCATCTTGAATTTTACTGGTAGCATGACAGGTGACGGCTAGTTTGAGTTCTCCGGAGGGGATGCCGCAGCCGTTGTCTGACACCGTAATGCTCTCTGTACCACCTTGTTCCACCGTCACGTCCACACGAGTTGCACCGGAGTCGACAGCGTTTTCTATCAGTTCTTTGACCACACTGGCCGGACGTTCGATCACTTCACCAGCAGCGATCTTGTTGACAACACGGGGCGATAATTGGCGGATGGAAGCCATTTGTGACGATTTTTAGAGGAGTCGTTGAGGATTACTTTTTTTCCTGTAAGTCATATTCCTTGATCTTGCGATACAAGGTGCGTGCGCCGATTCCCAGGGTATGTGCCGTTTCTTCACGGTTTCCGTTGGTCAGGCGTAAGGTTTCCCGAATAGCCCACCTTTCGATATCCGCCAGGGATTTTCCGATGAGTTCCCAGGGCTGGTTGCCGGTATCTGTTGTTAAAGGTGCCGACACGTCCGCTAACTCTGGCGGAAGGTCATCCGTGTCAATCAATTCGTCTGTGTCCAGAACGACCATGGTTTCTACCATGTTCCGTAACTCACGGATATTACCTGGCCATTCGTAAGCAAATAATCGGCGGGTCACTTCTGGAGTGACCGATTTGATGGTCTTGGTATGTTGTTTACAAAACTCTTTGCGAAAGCGATCCAATAGTGGAACAATGTCGTCACGACGTTCTGCCAGGCGCGGCAAGTGAATGGTCACAACTTTAAGGCGAAAATAAAGATCTTCCCGAAATGTACCTGCTTTGACAGCCTGTTCCAGATCGCGATTTGTAGCAGACAGCACGCGTACATTGACTCGGAAAGGTTTGTTTTCGCCAACCCGCGTGATTTCACCACTCTCCAGGACACGGAGCAGTTTGATTTGTGTTGGCATTGGCATGTCTCCGACTTCGTCGAGAAACAAAGTACCGCCGTCCGCATACTCGAAACGCCCCACTCGATCGGCGGCAGCGTCCGTATAAGCTCCTTTGATATGGCCAAACAATTCACTTTCCAGAAGATGTTCACTAAGTGCAGCGAAATTGACTGCGACGAACCGCTTTTTCTTGCGAGGGCTGTTTTGGTGGATTGCTTGCGCGACCAGTTCCTTGCCTGTTCCGTTTTCGCCCGTGATCAGTACGCGTGCGTCGGTAGGTGATAGTCGTTTGAGCCGATCGATCACATCTTGCATCAACGAACTGGCGTATATAATCTGTTCGAATCCAAATTTTTCATCGAGTCGTTGGTGTAAGTCTCGGTTGGTATGGCGCAGTCGATTACACAACACCCGTTGGTGTTAGTACGGTAGCCGTAGTTGTGGGTGCAGGGGGAACAAAAACGGGCAGTGATGGAAATTCTGGAAATTCGTCATCTGTGACATTCGGTTCAGATTTAACGCTAACCGCGAACGGGGGTACGGGTGGAATAGAAGAAAGCGCGGGTGGCAATGGTGGCGGTACGAGTTCGTCTGGTA
>CAYMUR010000049.1:0-38022 GCA_964393615.1 uncultured Pirellulaceae bacterium | reverse complement strand
ACCTAGCGCGTCTGCCAATTTCGCCACGAGCCCAACAAAGGAACCACTGGGACAAATCAAATATCGGCTTCACAGCCGAATGTTCCTCATTGCGTTCCTAAGAATCACTCCGTGAATATGACACGGAATGGACATTCAGTCTAGGCCGGAAGAATCATGTATCAAGAAGCACAGCAACGGACTGCCAGTAAACTCAGTGGACGACAAGATGCACCCCGCAACAAGCCATCGGCCACCTCCACTAATTCCTTCGCCGTCATGCGGGGAATTGGGAACAACCAATCTGCCAGACCACCTTGAATCGTGTTCTTGTCAGCTGATTCCCTGTCATACAGGGCAATTAGCAGCGTTTCTCCACTCCGTAATTGGAGCCGTTGAGGGAAAAATTGCGTCTCGGGATCCACTCCCAAGGCCGGTAAAGCTAATCCATCCATTGCTTCCGTTTTTCCGCTGCGGCAAATGAATAATCCCGCCGATCCCGCAACACTGTAGTCAAGCTGTCCACTTGAGGGATCTAGGCTGGCATACCACGAGTTGGCGTACTGGTCACCCGCCGAACCTCTCCAAAGGTCTTGGTTGAGCCGTGCCAACATTTCAGCTGGCGTTTGAGCGTGACTACCATGCGCTCGTAATGCTGACAACAAGGATACCGATGCAAACGCTGCGGCCAATCCAGTTCCTACCGCAGAAGCGGCCGCCAATCTAACGCAGCCACTGTCGTGCATCGACCAGTCAAAAAGACCACCATGTGCAATCGCCGGAGCCTTCTCTGACAGCGACGCATACACGTCCCAACCGTCCAGGTCCAATGGCATACGACTGAGTTGATGACGACGATATGTTTCAGCACTGCGAAGCTGCTCATTCATCGCTGTCTTATTCGAACGAGAAACTCTCTGTGGAGTTTCGCGCTGCCGTACTCGCCTGGTCCGTTTTTTTTCACCCGATCCACGCCTCACGGAGATTGGATCCGTATTGCCAACATCCCACGACACTTCGTCGTCACACCCTGGCCCTTGTATCTCCGTGACCGTTGACGGTTGTGGACCAGTGGAATAGTCATCCCGATGGATTTTTAAGCGGTGATTTCGCAGCGTCGTGCTTGCCATGGATCTTTGACCAATCAGTAGTCTTTACGTCGCATCAACAGATTGACTGACCGTTAATTCTTCACTTCGTCGTCGAATGGCCTCACATATGAACGGATTCCGAAAAAAAATACACACCGTAGGTAAACCCTACCAGTTGTAAGACGCATGAGGTTTAAGACTGATCAGGACCATTTTTTTTAAACAGTCTCTTTGATGGCTGCCATAATTTCCAGCACCGCCTGCTTGCCATCCCCATACAACATTAACGTGTTCTCGGCAGCAAATAATGGGTTAGGTATTCCGGCAAATCCAGGACTTAAACTGCGTTTGATGACAATCACTGTCTGGGCCCGGTCGACATCAATAATCGGCATGCCGGCAATGGGGCTGTCAATGTCGGATCTGGCCACAGGATTCACAACATCATTGGCACCAATGACGATCGCTACGTCCACTTGCTTCATCGTGGGGTTAATTTGGTCCATTTCGATCAGTTGTTCATAGGGTACATCTGCTTCCGCCAGCAAAACATTCATATGACCTGGCATGCGCCCGGCTACTGGATGGATTGCATATTCTACCGACACGTCATGGTCCAATAACCAATCGGCCAGTTCGCGAACGGCATGCTGGGCCTGGGCCACAGCCATACCATAACCTGGAACAAATACCACACGACGACTGGCCTCGAGAATGATCGCCACGTCGTCGGGAGTGGTACTACGAACCCGAGCGTAAATTTCGTTCGCTCCATCACTTGAACCCGTTTCCATCACGCCGAACAAAACATCCGTCAGCGAGCGATTCATCGCCCTGCACATGATCTTGGTAAGAATGATCCCGGAAGCACCAACCAGTGACCCGGCAATGATAAGTACATTGTTGTTGATAACAAAACCAGTGGCGGCCGCTGCCAATCCGGAATAGGAATTCAATAGCGCAATCACAACCGGCATATCTGCGCCGCCAATCGAGATCACTAATAATACTCCCAGTACCGATGTCAAAACCACAATGGTGAAATACAACAGCATGCCAGTCGATCCGTCACTCGTAGCAATCAAGCCCACGGCCAGGGCCAGAACAACCAACGTCAAAACGGCATTGAGCAAATGCTGACCCGGTAAACTCCATGATTGTTTTAAGAAACTCAGCTCTTGCAATTTGCCAAAAGCAACCAGGCTACCCCAGAATGTAACCGTACCGATGATCCCTGCAGCAGAAATCGCAGTCAGCACATCAGGAGTCACCGGGTCGGATTCGTTAAGCCGCATCAATTCTGTTAACGCCACCAACACCGAGGCGCCGCCACCAAAAGCATTAAACAATGCAACTAACTGTGGCATATCAGTCATCCGGATCCGTACAGCTAGTACGGCACCCACCAGACTGCCAACAGCCATGCCGATCACAATCGTCCCGTAATTATCGTTACCGACTTTCAAGATCGTTACCACAATCGCCAGTAACATGGCGGTGGCACCACAGTAATTACCGCGCACCGCCGTGCGCGGATGCGACATGTTCTTCAGCCCTAAAATGAACAATGTCGCAGCCACAACGTAGGCAAATTGAATTAGTATTCCACTACTCACGCATCCGGCCTTCCTCGGGCAAGTACAAGGCACTTTTCATTGTGTAAGACAACACGAAGCCTTGCGTTACAAATCCTTTTTTTGCTGAAACATGGCGAGCATACGACCTGTTACCATGAATCCACCCACCACATTGATCGTTGCCAGGACAAGTGCCAGCGTACCCAGTAGCGTGGCCACACTCATACTTTTTCCCGCTGCTAACAAGGCACCCACTACGGTAATGCCGCTGATAGCATTGGATCCCGACATCAATGGAGTGTGCAACATGGGCGGAACTTTAGTGATCACTTCAAATCCAAGAAATACAGCCAATACGAAGACAGTCAGGCCTGAAAGCAGCGCAGCGTTACGTGAAAACCCTGACGCGCTGTCAAGCGTTGGCGTGCTTCCAGCTGGTTGAGGTAATGCGACCGATTTAGGGGCCTCCGCCACGGGCCCAGCCTTTGCAGCGGAACCAGCCTTTGCAGTGGAACCAGCCTGCCCTTGCGGCGGTTGACCCGCACAGACTGGACTGCTTAGCAGCTGCAGCGAGGTCAGTAGCAAAAGCGTTACCAACACCCCAAGACCGACCTTGCAGTGCATCTGGCAAGATTTTTGGACCATCACTCGCACCCTTGGACCTTTGCAGACAACAGCCACCGACTCTGCGGAACCACCGCGACGGGAAACAGCCCACAGATTATTGTTCAATACAGGATAACTCATGTCGTCAAACAGCATCCTCGGCAATGGCTTCTAATTTTAGAAGTTCGCGTATGCGCGGGTGGATCACGTCTCCACCCTGGGTGACTGTCGTTTCACGGAAAATCTCATCTTCCAGATCAAGATTCAGTTTGCCCTCTGGAAACAGATGCGTCAGGAACGCCACCAGGTTCTTAGAAAACATTTGACTCGCATGATAAGGTATCTCTGAGGGCAAATTCGTGGGTCCGAGAATCGTAACACCATGCGCCACGATGTTTTGATCCGGCTGGGTGAATTCGCAATTACCTCCGCGCTCGGCAGCCAAATCAACAATCACGGAACCAGACGGCATGGCTTGGACAGCCTCAGCGCTAACTAAAATTGGGGCCTGACGACCTGGAATGGCGGCGGTGCTAATCACCACATCGCTGGCCGCAATAACGGCTGTCATGAGTTCACGTTGTCGCTGATAGAATTTGTCGTCCAACTCCTTGGCATAACCGCCTTGGTCCTCGGATGCTTGGTTTTCCAGGTTGAGTTCAACAAATCTCGCACCAAGGCTTTCAACCTGCTCACGAACGACAGACCGTACATCGTACGCATACACTACCGCACCAAGACGCCGCGCAGTCGCAATGGCCTGCAAACCGGCAACGCCAGCACCAATCACCAACACACGGGCCGGAGTTACGGTTCCGGCTGCCGTCATCAATAGTGGAAACATTCTAGGCAACCTGGCAGCCGCCAACACAACGGCACGATATCCGGCAACCGTTGCCATGGACGAAAGTATGTCCATGCTTTGTGCCCGTGTAACACGTGGTATCAATTCCAAAGCCAGCAAGGTAATGCCACACTGGGCCACCTGGGCTACCGCTTGGGGATTGCCCAACGGATCACACATTCCAATCACCAGTTGCCCCGCACGCATCTGCTGCAGATCGGTTTTACCGGCTTCTGAATTGGCCCCAAAGCTACGGACCTGCAAGAGCACGTCTGCCCCAAAAGCTTCGTCGCGTGAGACAACCGTCGCACCTTTGTCTACATATTCGTCATTCGCATACCCGGCCAATTCACCCGCACCAGGTTCCATCAAAATTTCAAAGCCTTGGCGACAAAGCACGCCCACGGACGCTGGCGTCAGGGCCACACGTTGCTCGCCAGGAAAGGTTTCTTTGAGAAAGGATATATCCATCAGTCGTACCGTCTTGGACATCAAATTTCGAGTCGCGATTTTTGCAGATATGAAAATCTCTCGCCAGCGGAAATTTTCACCGGTAAATGACAAACAGACGGCATTTTTCGTCAATATATGGCGTGACAGCCCCAGGAAGACCAGAACTCCGACACAAGAAAATCCCCACATGAACGCAGTTTTTGGCGTCTACATTAGGAAGAAAGGTGTTTTTACAGTCGCATGACCTTGTACTGTTGTCAGATTCCCGATAAATTAGAATTTTTCAGTATTTTTCCCTACGCAATTCGATCAATGGGGTATTTGCGGTAAGCAAGGTACGCACGATGAAAACTTATATGGCCAAGTCCACCGAAATCGACCGTGAATGGTGGATGGTGGATGCCGACAGCCAAGTAGTGGGTCGTTTGGCAACTGATATTTCGGTGATCTTGATGGGCAAGCACCGCCCTCATTTTACCCCCCATGTGGATACGGGCGACTTTGTTGTTGTCGTGAATGCAGAAAAAGTTAAATTAACTGGCAAGAAGTGGGAACAGAAGACCTACACTTGGTACACCGGTTATCCTGGACAGAAATCGGAAACAGCTCAGAAACGGATGGAACGCCATCCTGATCGCATCTTACGTGAAGCCGTGCGACGCATGTTACCGAAAAGCAAATTAGGGCGCAAGATGCTGGACAAATTGAAAATTTACACGGGCCCTGATCACCCGCATCAGGCCCAGAATCCGAAAACTCGTGAACCCGTTCATACGTAACAAAAGAAAAACGTAACAAAAGAAAAACACGACACCCTGTCGGTAGTTTGATCACTAATACTATTTATCCGACCACCTCTTTGTTGGAATTCGAAATATGATCCGAGTTAAAAAAGACAAGTATACTGGTGATATTCTTGGTACAGGGCGACGCAAATCATCCGTTGCCCGCGTTCGAATCCGACCGGGTGATGGAAAAATTACGATCAATAAACGTGAGCTGGCCGAATATTTTCGCAATGAGCAAGATCAAATTGCCGTGGTAGCACCCCTCGCAAGTTCAGAGAAGCAAGGCGAACTTGATATCCTGATTCGTGTCAGCGGTGGCGGCATGACCGGCCAGTCGGGAGCATGCAGAATGGGTATTGCCAGAGCACTTGCTGCTTATGAAGAAGAGCTTTACACGGTAATGCGTGAAGGTGGTTTTATGACGCGCGACTCCCGTATGAAAGAACGCAAAAAGTGCGGTTTGCACGGGGCACGTCGTGGAACTCAATTCTCTAAACGTTAGTGCCAGCCCAAAATCTTACCTGCTTGGGCCATTTGAGGTTGGATGCTGCCTGCCTTTTGATTTGGCAGGGGTCTGGTAGAAGATCCTTTCATGGTGCATCCGTTCGTATTGCCCACATGATCCATGACAAGGTCGCTGTCTGTCCCCTGGCGACGCGTCATTACCAATCACCCAGAATGGAAGATTTCCAAACGGTTTTGTGTTGGTAATGCCCCTCACAGAAACACCAGTTACTCGAGCCGCTTATACTTTTCCTGGTATTTTCTCCAAAGTCGCTTATGTCGATTACTCAAATCCACAGGTCGTCCTTGAATAAAAGCTGCCTCAATGTGTGTACCCGTTTCTAAAGGATCACCATCGGTGATAATCAAAGTCGCGTCTTTCCCAGGCTCTAGGGATCCGACGCGATCGTCGACACCAAGAATTTGAGCTGGGTACAACGTAACAGCCTTGAGGGCCTCATCGTAAGCCAGACCATGCGCTACAGCCATTGCCGCATGGTATGGTAAATTTCGCACATTGGATGGTCCAAACCTGTCCAAAGAAGCAATGCAAAAGCGAATGCCTGCCTGCCGCAAACGTGCGGGTAACGTGAAGGGCGCATCATGCGCATCGTGACGACGGCGAGGCAAGCGGTAAACACCACCTACGATCACCGGAATTTCATGCTTCACAAGCAATTTTGCACAGCGTGGAGCGTCATATCCGCCGAGCAGCACAAGTTTTACTTTCTCGCGTAAAGCAAAGGCTACCGCAGCCTGAATCTGTTGGACCTCATCTGCCTGTACCAAGAGTGGGATTTGATGTTCCCATACGGGTATCATCGCCTGCAAACGAACATCATCATTCAAGGCCCCAGACACTTCACCAACAGTCCGTTCTGCCCGGGAATTAGCAAAAGCACGAGCCTCCAGCATGAACTGATCCAGGGCTTTGAGTTGATCATCACGCTTCTGTATTTGATCCTTTTTGGACTCCTCGACCCACCAATCAGTAAGTGGCGTCATCCGCGGCCAATCGAGATGCATGGCGACACGGCGACGTAAAGCCATTTCTTCCCAGGTCCAACCATCCAATTGCATCACAGACGAACTACCAGAAACAAGTTGTCCCTGAGGAGCGGTCAGGCAAAGTAACACACCAGCTGAACGGGTAACAGGAATCAATTCGCTATCTGGATTGACCGCTATTTCGGCTCGTACATTGGGATTGAACTCGCCTGTTTCCACACGATCATTGGTCGCTCGTACTGCGTTGATCTCAACCAGGCCCATCTGTGTATAGGCGTCGAACAAACCCGGGTAAATATGTTTACCAGCAACATCCACCCGTTTGGTATCGGGAGGAACATCAACGTGACGTCCCAATGCCACAATGCGACCTGCATCCAATAGTAGTTCGCCCGCCGGTATCGTTTCGCCACTTACAGGATGGATGGTGGCTCCCGACAAAACAATCGGACGGACCTGAGCAGCGCCAGGGATCTCTGGCGATGCAACGACCATTGAGACCATTGTAACGCTCCAGAACAACATCATAATGAGCAGGCTGTGTCGCATAATCATTCTACATTCTGTTAACTGAATCATGGCCCACTCTCGATACAACGTGTAAATCTATTCTCGAAATCACCCGGGCACGTCTTAACGGCGATGTGGATGACAACACGAGTCTTCGCGAGGGCAATGTAATTTTTCATCGCTTGCCGAATCACCGGCATCCAACATCGGCACTTTCAAAGTGAGGATTTTTTGCACGAGCGCCCTATGCATCCGTTCGTTTTCCTGCCTTTGCAATGCATCCTCCTGTCGATCAAAATACTTGCGTCCGTCAATCCAGGTTTGCTCACAGCGAGAATAATTGGACATTGGAGAACCTGTCCAGACCGCCAGATCAGCATGCTTTCCCGGTTCGATTGATCCAACATACTGCTCCATTCGTAATTGACGGGCTGGATGAAGGGTCACCCACTTCAAGGCCTCGTCAGGCGTAACATTTCCATACTTGAGCGCCTTGGCAGCCTCTTGGTTCAGATGTCTCGCAAGTTCAGCACTATCTGAATTGAACGATACAATCACGCCAGCCCCAGACATCAGGGCACCATTGTAAGGAATGGCATCGAAGACCTCGAATTTATAAGCCCACCAATCCGAAAATGCTGAAGCCATCGCCCCGTGGCGTACCAGCTCATCAGCCATTTTGTAACCTTCCAGGACATGTTGGAAGGTTCCAATGGTCACATTAAACTCCTCGAGAACTCGCAATAATGCAAGCATTTCGTCCTGACGGTAGGCGTGACAGTGAATCCAACGTTGGCCTGCCAGGATTTCACGAACCGCCTCTAATTCCAAATCAACACGCGGTGGAATTCCTTGCCGATTTTGTTTCCAGGCACTCCATTCTCGATCATAATCGTTTGCCGCACGAAATGTGTCACGAATCAGTTGCTCGACTCCCATGCGAGTTTGCGGATACCGAGAGCGGTAATCGTCACCCCAGTTACTCTGCTTGACATTTTCTCCCAGCGCAAATTTGATGCCCGCCGGCGCCTGAGCAAATTTGAGTTGCTCAGGCAACGCGCCCCAGCGCAACTTGATCACCTGGTTCTGGCCTCCAATGGGATTTGCAGAACCGTGCAAAATATTGGCAGTGGTGACTCCTCCCGCCAGCTGGCGGTAGATCGAAATATCTCGCGAATCAATAAAGTCTCCGATGCGCACCTCGGCAGTAATCGCTTGACCGCTTTCGTTGATTCCACCGTCTGTCGCCATATGGGAATGGCAATCAATAATCCCGGGAGTAATATGCAGCTCACTGGCGTCGACAACTTCCGTACCGTCCGGTAAGTCAAGGTCCGTTCCCACCGCGATAATTTTACCGTCGCCAATCAGTAACGATGCGTGCTGCAAAATCTTCTTTTCGCTACAAGTCCAAATCGTAGCATCTCGAAACAATACATATTGAGGCTGGGAAGGTGGTTGCGACCGCCCATAGGCTCCTAGCGGGTAGTTGACGGCAAAAGAGGATGGCGTATCGCCAAGCGTTGGTGTAGCACCCTCATCACCATTTCCCACATCGGTATCTGACGTTCCGTCTTTTTGTTTTGTTTTTGATATTTCTTCCCCTTGAGTCGGCTTTATTATTTTTCCCAGGACATGGTTTCTAATGCCATCTGGCCAAACAATTTCACCGTTAAAACGAATGGACGGAGTGGTAGCGGAATGCTCATCAGCAACCGTAACAATCAGAGATGCTTGCGCAACACCCTGCTGTCCGAACGGTTCAGCACCAAACACAAATCCCAAACGCTCCCCTCGGAGCACCACATTCTTTAATTCTGACTTGACCGGTTTTTCTTGTGGAAGGTCCAGGCCTGTCTGGCGTAGCACATTTCCTTTTAGCTGATCCGGATCACCCAAAAGCTCGAGCGTATACGCTGGACGTGGCGGAACGTTGTCGCTTAGAGCCAGTTCCCAATGGCCACGCAAATCATATCGCACCTGTTCTTTCACTTCGAACCGTTGGCCCTGGACCCAGGTAGTCAACAACTCTGTCTCTTTGGCAAACACGTCGCCATCCGTGACGATCAGGTTAGCAATCTTTCCTGGTTGGATCGTACCGAGTCGGTCAGCAACACCCAGCATTCCCGCCGGTGTTACGGTCAAGGCCTGCAAAGCGCGATCGGCAGACAACCCACGCTGTACCGCGACGCGAACTTTTTGCAAAAACGTGGAAATATCCGGCAAACCATGGCTCGTCAGGGCAATCGATACACCGGCATCGCTCAAACGCGCCAGATTGTCCGGGGCGAGATCCCAATGCATCAGCTGGGCTAGTGTCGTGTTCAGTGCCCCTTCGGGAGTCGCGACGTTGGGTGCCTTCGGAAAGTTAACGGGAACAATCAAGGTTCGTCCGGTCTCCTGAACTGCCGCTAAACGCCGATACTCATGCCCCGAACCACAAATGGCAACTCGCAGACCGAACTCCCGGGCAAACTCATCGGCCCGCAATAAGAACTGTTCGTTGTCCGCGTCGATGATCACCAGGCGAGAGGAATTAACATAATCCTGTAGAATTTGTAAGGAGTCGTTCCATTCAGGCTGTGGTAATGACGTATCTCCTTGGTAAGCTTGCCATGCCCGGAAGTACCAGTCTGCATCGTACAACGCTTGCCTGGCGAGCGCCATGGCTCCCATCGGAGAATTGGGATATTCCTTGCGATGCCAGTCAGCCCGCGTATTAAGACGCATATGCAAAGCAACATCTGCGGCCAATATACAGTGAGCCACCTGGCTGTCTGCTGTGCTGACTAGGGCACTCCTTCCCTGAATGATTCCCTGACCAGGCACAATCAGTCGAGCCGTAATACCTTGACTGCGAAGATTCTTGTTCGTTTCTTTAGGGATGGTGTAATGACGAGCCGCACTCGTTTGCGGCTGCACCTGTCGATTCCAATAAGGAGATCCAGCAGCCGGTTCTTTCTGCGGTACGTCGATGACGCTGTACATTTCAATGAAGCCTGGATAAACGGTTCGCCCTGTAAGGTTCCACACCTGCGCAACGGCTGGAATTTCCACATCCGCCTCAACTCCAACCTGCGAAATCACTCCATCTTTGAATACGATCGTCCCCTGATCGATGACTTGTACGGGCGCAACGACGATCCGTGCCCCAGTGAGCACATGCACGTTAGGAGCATGGGAACGTATACCAGCCACAGGAGCCGTCCGCGGCGCGGCGGCAAATACCGTCAATGTCCAAACACAGGTATGGACTAAAAACCAGAAAACTGATCTAGGACGCCACATTGGTAACATCTTCAGGATGAGGATAACGTTGTCGTGGAAATGAAAGAGCGATGAACCGCTCTGGACAGGATACACCAGCTTCACAAATTTAGCACGAGCGGGGAACATTTCCAGCCGAAATAGCCTCTCGCGAAAATGGCGTTCATCGTCAGCTATACCAATTGGAAAAAACTGTCCGGAAGATATGGATTACACGAACCATTCCTGAAAAACGGCACGATCACCGGCTTCCCCTGATCGACTCATACGGATTCTCACTTCCTGTCTGGCGCCGATTCTAAGGATATTCAAGCGGTTGCTGCGAACTCGAATTACGTTGATCCGACGGGATCATACCGGTGGACGTTGGCGATCTGCGGCGATTTTCTGTCAGTTGGCATCGTATTCCTTGACCATTTCAGCGTTGCGAGTCCTGTATTTTGAGCGACGATACGTTGCCATGATGCATCTCATTTCCACTCGTGTAGCCTTGGCTACTGGTGCACGATAAAATGGTAGCACCGCTAATTGGATTTTCGTCAGCGTCCTACAGCCTGGCGTCTCGTCGTCGCAAAACCTATCGAGCTACCAGTATGCCCCGCAGAAATCTGGCTATCATTTTAATCGCAGCGATATTGTCAATCGCCTGCTACGGGCGCGCCCAACGCAATCGCTTTGCCAGTCTATTTGCAGAGGCTGTCCAGCGAATCTCGTCCAGCTATGTTCGTGAAGTCGATGAACGCCAGTTGTTTGAGGATGCCATGCAAGGCATGTTGGAACAGCTTGACCCGTACTCAACGTACATCGGACCAGAACAATATCTCGAATTTAAATCGGATATCGATCAAGAGTTTGGCGGTATTGGGATCATTGTGAGCCCCAATCCAAAAACAAAACATTTACTGGTACTAAGCCCGATCGTGGGTACTCCCGCCCATCAAGCGGGTCTCTTGGCAGGCGATACGATTCTCAAAGTCGATGACATAGACATTGAAAACTTCAGCATGGCCGAAACCGTCAAGCATTTACGCGGCAAGCCCGGTACGGACGTACGGCTTACCGTCTTGCATCGTGGTGACGACGAGGCGATTGAGGTTACGATCACGCGGGCGGTGATCCAGGTACCATCGGTACTGGGGGACACTATGCGTCAAGATGGATCCTGGAATTTTGTGTTAGAGAGCCAGTCAAATGTCGGATACATCCGTCTGACTACATTTGGAGAACGCACCATCGAAGAGTTGGAATCAGCAATTCAGTCACTGGATACTGAGCATTTAGTGGGACTGATTCTGGACTTACGGTCCAATGCCGGTGGGTTACTCGAGGCCGCGACTGCAACCTGTGACATGTTCATCAACCAAGGTGAAATCGTCACACTCCGCGGTCGGTCTGCCTTAGTGCGTGACAGACGTGTCGCATCACAGGGTACCACCGTGGACACTCATCTTCCTTTAGCAGTGCTCATCAACAAGTACAGTGCCAGCGCGAGTGAGATTGTGGCTGCCTGCTTACAGGACCACAACCGTGCCGTCATCGTCGGTGAACGCAGTTACGGAAAAGGCACAGTACAAAACGTCATTCCACTCGAGCTCGGAAAAAGTGTCATGAAACTGACTACCGCAACGTTCTGGCGCCCAAGCAACAAGAACATTCACCGCGCAAAAGACGCGGATGACGAGGGGGACTGGGGTGTGACTCCCAATGAAGGATATCTTGTTGCCCTGTCTGAAGAAGAATTCCGACAGCTCGTATTGGCCCGCAACAAGGCCGATTATCAAGGATTTGAATTTCAAGCTGACGATCCTTCGAAAACAAACTTGGACGATCCAGTAGAAAAAGATCCCGACACCAAAGCAAAAGCGACCGAGAACGCAGCGAGCAGCGACAAAGAGACATCACACGTCGACCCAGAAACCAGCAATGTGAAAGCGCAGGACGAGCCCTCCGAACACAACCTGGAAACGGAGTCCGGTCCTCCGGCAGCAAACACGGAACAGGCTGAGGATCAAACGAATGCTAAGGCAGTCAAAACAATAGACGATCCGCAACTTCGCCGGGCAGTCGAATACATCTTGGAAACAAGTCAAAACAAGTCTGCACCTGCTGACGCAGCATGAATTTGTTTGGCATCTGCTATACCGGTTCGACCAGCGGTACAAACCTTCGCAAAATCGAATTACCTACCGGGAAAATCAGAAAAACCAACCGCAACCAGAATAGATCTGGAATCGCGTTTGGCCGCGCAGCTTTTTTCTGTTCCGATCTACACATTCCCACGATGAGTAGCAACAAGGTATTCATCAGGAGGAAATACGTGTCACTTGTCGGTAAATTCGAGAACGTGCCTGCGTAATTCAGCGGCGATAAAAAACGAACCGGTTACACAAATCAAATCATTTCTTCCAGCCTGCTCAATGATTCGCTGCCAGGCACCCTGGCAGTTTGACATTACATTCAAACGGGGAGACGGGCAATCAGCACCCTGAAGTGCAAGCTGCTTTTCTGCTGCGGCCGCCAATAACTCTGGCGGTGTCGTTCGCAAGTTGTCGCCAAAAGAAGTAAACATTAATTCGTCGAAGGATGATAGCACGCACGCTAACATCCCTTGGATATCTTTGTCACTGCTGGCAGCAAATAATAGCCAGCGACGACCGGTCACCGAAATATTTTCAAGAACGTCACGAAGCGCCGCCATCGAAGCTACATTATGGGCCGTATCCAGAACAACCCGCGGGCGGCCAGGAAATATTTCTGCGCGGGCCGGCCATTGTACCTGGGCCAAACCAGATCGGATGGATTGATCGTCAATGTTCCAACCGCTTTGACGCAGTTCCAGTAGAGTGGCAATTGCCACCGCAGCATTTTCCAGTTGGTGCTTACCCACTAGATTCACTTGGAGATTACGAAGATAGATATCAGGTGATTGTCGATAATCCATGCAATTTGGCATGTCGATCGTGCCGTGTAGCAAGTTTTGTTGATCCGCAGTACGAATGGTGTCAAATTCGCTTCCAAGCTCTATCAAACGACAATCGCATTGGCTGGCTACTGTGTGAATTGCCCGCCGCGGTTCAGCAGTACGAACACCACTTACGACAGGAACTCCTGGCTTGATGATACCTGCCTTTTCCGTCGCGATTTGTTGCAACGTTGACCCCAGCTGCTTCATATGGTCGAAACTAATGCTGGTAATGATACTAACCAACGGCAAACAAATATTGGTAGAATCAAGACGACCGCCCAGTCCCACTTCGACCACAGCCAAATCGACTTTTCGTCGACAAAAATACAAAAACGCCATGGCCGTTGTGACTTCAAAATAAGTCGGGCCTGATGGGGCTTCGCTTGATCCCGTCGCTTCCTGGTCCATGCTCAGCACAACAGGTTGGACCAGTGCAACAAGTTCAACAAGCTCCTCGGAGGAACACGGTTTTCCTGCAATACAGAAACGTTCTTCGAGGCGTTCCAGGTGCGGAGAAGTATACAAGCCGACATGGTATCCGGCTGCCTGAAGTACTGAAGAAATCATGGCGCTAGTCGACCCTTTACCCTTGGTTCCGGCAACGTGGACCACTTTCACGGCATGATGAGGGTTGCCTAAACGCGCCAGTAACTCTCGCATACGATCAAGCTTGAATGTCCGCGAGCGATAGGGAATGACAGCATTTCTTTCGTAGTCAATCCGCCGATTAAGAAACTCCAAGGACGCTTCGCAATGCAAGGTCTCAAGTCCAGGTTCCGTCTGTTCCAATTGGTTCTCCTGATCTGGTAGTACAAGTCACCTGGTACTGCGGATCTGGCCTCCTCACGGCCCTTTCCGACAACGAGCGCCCCATGAATCATCAACCCTGCCTAAACACCCCTGCCTAAACACCCCTGCCCCCATCGGCCCACTCCTGCCGAATAAACCGTGGTTCAGAAGCATTGTTCCCCATGCTGGTCTGTTTCGAAAGCCGGGTAACGACCGGTCCACTACAAAAAAACCCTTCTTTCCACCATTTTCCAACCAACAGTACCGCAGAACTCCGGAAAAGGCAAGAAAAGTCGTGTATTTTCGGTAGCGGCGTGGAAACGTGTTCGCAGCGCTGAATTTAGACCGATCCTTGCACCAAGGCCCATCCTATCGTATAGTGGGCGACTTGGCTCGTAACACCTTATCTGGCCAGCAGAACCGAGATCCGAACACAGGTCCCGCTGGTGACGTATGAACAGAGTATGTCGACGTGGTTCCTTTTCAGGCTTGAAGGCGGCGATCTACCGCGATGGCAAGAGTTTGCCTCTTCCAGTTCCGTCCATTTGCTGAGTTGTCGGCAATCAGGTTACGATCGTAAATAGCTTCACAACATGTTGGGAGTATTGAGAAATGGCAATCGCCGAGGCTGAACAGCAGCAGGCTACCGGTGAAAATTCTCCGGAAGTTGTCGTGGAAACACGTAATCTGACGAAAGTTTACCGAGACTTCTGGGGTCGACAAAAAGTGCGTGCTCTGAAAGCACTCGATCTGGAAGTACGGCAAGGTGAAATCTTCGGGCTGCTGGGACCAAATGGTTCTGGAAAAACCACCACCATGAAACTCCTGTTGGGGCTTCTCTTTCCGACCAGCGGCCAGGCTCTCGTGTTTAACCGGGATGCCGACGAAGTGGCCAAGAACGAACGGATCGGCTACCTTCCCGAAGAGTCGTATCTCTATCCATTCCTCAATGCCGAGGAAACACTCGATTTTTATGGCCGACTTTTTGACATGTCCAGTGAAACTCGACGTGGTAGGATCGATGAATTGATTGACATGGTCAAGCTACCCTGGGCACGGCGCCGCCAGTTGAAAGAATACTCCAAAGGGATGGCACGACGCATTGGTCTGGCCCAGGCATTAATCAATGACCCGGAATTGATACTGTTGGACGAACCTACGACTGGTCTCGATCCAATCGGCACACGCGAAATGAAGGACCTTATTTTGCGTCTCAAGCAAGACGGCAAAACAGTCATTATGTGTAGCCACTTGTTGGCAGATGTGCAGGACGTCTGTGACCGCATTGCTATTCTTTATCAAGGCGAACTGAAAGAACTGGGTCGCGTCGATGCTTTGCTGAAAGTTCGTGACGTCACGCAAATTCTAGCGACCGGACTGAGTGATGAAGCCCAGACGGAAATCCGTACCGTGATCGACCGGCACGGTGGCCAATTACAATCCATGGACAATCCAACGACCACTTTGGAAGAGTTGTTCTTGAATATCGTACAGGAAAGCGAAGAACGACCAGGAAAACGAGCAACGGTTTCCAAAGAAACCTAGTCAAATTAAAGAAACAATCAGTATTTAGCCCAACATGCATTCCTTCAGGTAATTATAGGTTCTATAAACAAACACGATGATTGTCGAAAATCTTCCATTACCTTTTTTAGAGTGGCTGCTCGCCAATTTACCGTTAGCGATCCTGGCATTGGTGGTGGGTTTGATAGTCGCAATCTTCGTCGGTTTTTTAATTTCTGCAACGCGCCACGGACCAAGTGAAGCTTTTTATAAAACGGCAAAAGTCGTTTTTACCGGTGTCAGTGAGTTATTGCAAGTTTCACCGCGCCGTGTTCTCGCAATGGCTCGATTATCCTTTAAAGAATCGATTCGCCGTCGTGTGTTGGCTGCTGTTGTTGTGTTCATCGTGATCATTCTCTTTGCCGGTTGGTTTCTCGACACCAATAGCACAGACCCCGGACACCTGTATATCAGTTTTGTCCTCACGTTGACAAATTATCTCGTTTTGGCACTGGCATTGTTTTTGAGTTCGTTTAGCCTGCCAACTGATATTAAAAATCGCACGATTTATACGATTATGACCAAGCCTGTTCGGGCATGGGAAATCGTACTCGGACGTATCCTCGGTTTTGCCGCCATTGGATCGTCGCTGCTGGTGGTGATGGGTATTTTCAGTTATTTGTTTGTCATACGCGGTTTAGATCACGGCCATGCGGTCAGTTCTGATAACGTCCAACCATCAGAAACAGGGACCGACTTGGTAGAAGGAAAAACTTTGGAGTCGGGGGGGCATACGCATCGTTTTCAACTGAATACAGATGGCCAGGGAACAACGGATGAAGTACAGGGCCATTGGCATGGCATCCAAAGGATTGCGAAAGGGGATTCTTCCCATTACGAAGTAGAGCCACCCACTGGAGCGGTTGCGGCCCGAGTTCCTCAATACGGCTCACTGCGATTTCTGGATCGCAGTGGCAAACCGGGTAAATCTATCAGTGTCGGTTACGAATGGACTTATCGGGGTTACTTTGAGGGAGGGTCCCTGGCTGCTGCCATCTGGTTGTTCGAAGGCATTACGCCAGAAAAATATCCAGCTGGACTTCCCATGGAATGGCATCTCAGCGTCTTTCGTACACACAAAGGTGATATCGAAGAGGGTGTGTCAGGTTCGTGGGTGCTGAGAAACCCGGATTCTGCCAAACCCAACGAAAGTCCTCCTTTCCCGTTTGAATCCGAAGAGTTCACTAGCGATTCCTTCACAATCCCGCGCAAGTTGGAATTGGCCACAGGAGAAACCGTTGATATTTTTGAAGAGTATGTTGACGACAAGGGTCGCATGGAACTGGTACTCCGTTGTGAAGAACGCGGACAATACTTTGGATCAGCCCAAGCAGATTTATACTTGCTCGCCGGAGAAAAGAATTTCTTCTGGAATTTTGCCAAAGGTCATCTGAGCATCGGGTTACAAATGTTACTCGTAATCAGCATGGGGGTGATGTTTAGCACGTTCCTCAGCGCACCGGTCGCCATGCTGGCAACCTTGGGAACGGTTGGCATGGGATTCTTTACCACCAAAATCCAGGCCCTTGCGGCAAGCGTATTCTACCCAGACAATCCCGAAATCCCGGGTGGCGGACCTATCGAAGCCTTGATCCGCTTGCTTCGGCAAACCAATCTCACGTTAGATCTAGACCTCGGTTTCGCGACGTCAGTTATCAAGACATTGGATCAGTGCATCATGAGTGTCATGTGGGCCTTTGCCAGCCTGCTGCCTAATTTTGCTCGTTTCGACAGTGTTAGTTATGTGGCAGAGGGCTACAACATTCCTTTCGAAGTTTGGAGCCAACAGATCGTGATCGCAGTGGCCTATGCACTGGTGGCAAACTGCTTGGGTTATTTCTTTCTGCGCACCCGGGAAATCGCGGCATGAATTGGAATAAATCTTTTCGACGCAAAGTTATCTATATCGCCCTGATGGCAGTTTTACTGGTTCCGCTTTCCTGGATCAGTCGGCCCGCCACCCCAGGACTGAGCAATACCGCCGGAGACCCGGGTGGTTTGCTGGCCCAAAAGCGGGCTCAATATAATTTATCCCAGGCCAAGTTAGGTGAAATCGATCCGGCTAGCGAAACCATGAAATTGGCTTTGCTTGGCATGCGGGGAGTCGCTGCCAATATTCTATGGACAAAAGCAAACCATTATAAAAAAACAGAACAATGGCCCAAACTCATGGCTACGGTCGAGCAAATCACCAACCTGCAACCGAACTTTATTTCGGTATGGCAATTCCAAGCTTGGAATGTGTCCTACAATGTTTCCGTCGAATTTGACAATTACCTGCACCGTTATTTCTGGGTAAAACGAGGCATCCGGTTTTTGATCGATGGGACTCGCTATAATCGCGATGAACCACGCCTCCTGTGGGATATCGGTTGGTTCTTCGGTCAGAAATTAGGTAGGGCGGACGAATACAAACAATTTCGTCGCGAGTTTCGACAAGACGACGCGTTTCATGAATTTGTGAGGTCTTACGTTGCTGATTTTGATCGAGAATGTTTTGGACCGTACAATGGTCCTGACAATTGGTTAGTCAGCCGGCAGTGGTTTCTGAAGGCCCAGGATTCAGTGGTGTCCGGACAAGCCACGCTGCGAGGTCGCGCTTTGCAGTCGATCTTCGAACAAAAACCTTCGGATCGGAACAAAGGCAAAAGCCCGGTGCTATTCCATTCCAACCCAGCCATGGCACTGATTAACTTTGCAGGGGCAATCCAAGAAGAGGGATTTTTTGACGAAGTTGCCCAAAATGCATGGACCAAGGCAGATCTCGCATGGAAAGACTACGGAAATCGCGAAATCAGGACTTCGGCTGATTTCTATATTCGACTGAATGAAGCCGAACAACTGGAAACCGAAGTGCAGCAACTTAGTAATGAATTTAATGAATTATTACCCGGTATCGAACAGCAGTTGATCGCTCAAAAACGCACCAACTTTTCTCCCGATGAGTTAGTGGCTTTGGATACACTTCCTGAAAAACGAAGTTCTGATCAAATGCAATTAGCACGCGAAGCTGAATACAAACTACAGGTCAGCCCTTTGGAAATGGCGGAAGCTGCAACCGATGATCGTAAAGATCAAGCGCGATGGCGGGCTACTGAAATTTCCGACAAACAACGACGAGCCAGTTTTGTTAGACGGTATCGCCAAATTGTTAATTTTGATTATTGGAAAACCCGCTGTGAAGTGGAACAGTTGGATGAAGCGAACATAGCGCGCAAGCATCTCTTTCATGGCGATAAGGATTTCCGGGATGCCCATCTGCTGGATGCCAAAAAGAACTATGAACTTGCCTGGGACGCCTGGGCTAAAATCTATGAGCAATACCCTAGTCTGCTTGAGGACGTAGGTGCCGAAGATGCTGTCGACGCAATCAAACGTTATGTCAGCCTGCTCGGTCAACTCGACGAAGCATTCCCCGCAGACTTCAAACTCAAACCACTGATTGAGCTACACGATCCGAATTTCCGACCCTGGAGTGAAGTCGGCCAAGGTGAAGATACAACTGGGCCAAACGATAGTCAGCCCGAGGATTCTGCTACGGATGAAAATACTGACAATATCAACGAGGAAACTGATTCCCAACCAGAACCAGAAAGCTCGGAAACGACAGATGCCGCTGAAGACAATCTCCAATTCCAACAACAAGAAAGTGAGCGTGTGACTTCGGCTAACCCCTACAAATCGCAGGCGGCATAGCCAACCGGCGGCAGCATCCCCCCTGGAATAACACTCCTAATCTTCTCTATAAGATGCCACGGCGGTTAAACCAACTCTGGTGGAACGACTCCACCTTTTGCTAAGTGGACCGGCCTCCCGTCGGGTAACGTTACGGTCAATCGAGTTGGATCAAGTTGTAAAGCGTTGTACACCGTTGCGCATAAATCAAGAGGACCGACTGGTCGTTCGATCGGATAAGCAGCCTTGGAATTGGTGGCACCGATAATTTGACCATGTCGGTAGCCCCCACCGGCAAGCAAGATACTCTGGGCCGGTCCCCAATGGTCTCGACCAGCATCTTTGTTGATCGTAGGCGTGCGCCCAAATTCACCAGCTGATATGACCAACGTGTTCTCAAGCATGCCACGCTCTGCTAAGTCGGCAATCAGTACTCCAACTGCTCGGTCGTGTCGGGGCAATTTGCTGTTGAGAGCACCTACAATTTTGCCATGATCATCCCAATAGCCCGTATTGAGTGTCACAAATCGCACACCCGCCTCAATTAAACGACGTGCCAGTAGCGCTTGGGATCCCCATCCATCACCGTATCGTTCACGGACCTTTGGATCCTCTTTCTCTAAGTCAAACGCTTCCCGCGTCCGTCCCGACATGACAATATCAACCGCTTCACGTGAGAACTGGCCAAGTTTCTCGGCAGCCGGAGCCTGATCGATCTCGCGCCTTAGATTGTCAAATCCATCTGCCAGAGAGATTCTCTCTCGAACCCGATTGTTGGTTAAACCTTCGAGCAATCGTAAGCTCGATTCCTGGATCGCCGGAAACTGAATGCCCTCGTCACCATAGCTGTAGGAACCGGTGCGAATGGGATGATAGGCTGGTCCAAGAAACACGGCCCCATGATATCCAAAGCCACCATCATTAATATTCACATAAGGTGGAATCCCAGAATGTCGAGATCCCAAAAAACGGGCCGCCACCGATCCCATCGAAGGGTTGCGCGGCACCCGATCCGCACCCGTCGCACCACGATAACCAGTCAGTATCCAATGGGCCCCGGCAAAATGATCATTCGTCGTGTGTGTAAAACTACGAATGATACTGACCTTGTCCATAACTTGAGCGTGAAAAGGCATTTTTTCACAGATTCGCACGCCTGGCAGCTTCGTAGCAATCGATTGATACGAACCTCGCACTTCGCTGGGTGCTTCCGGTTTCATATCAAACGTATCAAGCTGGGATGGTCCTCCGTGCTGCCAGATCAGTATGACAGACCTTTCATTGTCCCGACCCGATTTTCTGGGTGAGCTCCCCAGAGACAAGTTCTCAGCTGCCAGTAAATGTTCGAGGGACAACCCAAAGACACCAAGTGATCCCACCGAAATAAACCTGCGACGGTCGATGCCATCACAGAACCGACGAGAATTTCCGACAAGTTGTAACATGGGCCATCTCTACCGGTGCGACCAAAGTTTTTCTTTCTTGCACCAATCATTATAGGCAATTCCATTTCTAGAACCAAGCAGAATACCCTCTCAGATTTGGGGATTCAAGAACACGGAAACCGTCATAATGACTTTCGGTGAGCAAAACACACCAGAAAAGATAAGCATACAAAATGATCGCTGTAAGACAAGAAATGGTGTATTTCCTGTTGGATTTTGATGTCCGACCTGTCTATAAAGTACTACGTAGCAAATACCCTGATCCTGCAACGTTGAAGATTGTTTTCTGTACAGCCAGGACCGTTTGCCAATGAGGAGTTACGGCAGAACGTGACGCAATGGCAATCGCTATTGGTTGAGAATTTCAGTACCGTAGAAGGTTTAAAGAGGCCATTTGCTTGCTCAAAGTAGATCCCACCAAGATCCGTTTTCCCCACCCACAAATAGATAGCCCGTGAATTGTGGCCTGTTATGAACAGAACACGCCGCTAGAAGAAAATGCCCGTGGAAATGCCCGTAGAAATGCTAGTTGCGAAATCAACTTTTTAGGACCTTGAGGGTCGGATGAGCCCGGTAACCAAGAACCGGTAAATGTTCATCCTTAGCAAGATGTTTCCTTCGTTCTGATAGGCAATCAAACCGAGGGATTTCGACAACCCAAATATTTCGGTAGCGTACCGGGTTGCCGTGCTGCTGCAGGTAGACTGGTCTGGGCTGCTGTTCCTTGCTGGTACCGCTGCCTGTGAGAGTCGGGGGCAGCACAAAACGGTTGTGGATCAACTCCCAATAATCGGGAGTCATTTCCAACCAACGCTGAAGGCCAATTTCGGATGTATTGCCGAGTAGTTTTCTTTTTTTAACTGGTTTGTTGGAACTATGTACAACCGGTATTTGAGAAAACTGACCCGCACATGTATTGAAGAGAATTTTACGGTCGAAACAGGAGGAGAACTGGCTGGTTCATTTGTGATCCAGTTCCTCTTCGCACACCACGCGAAAACCGACATCGTCGCGGCGGGAATTCGAGTGCAACTTGCGACGCGAAGCCGAGCGGGCCGCCGTGGCCCCGTCGCGCCAACTGCCGCCACGGATCATCCTGAGCGAGCCGTTGTCCGGGCCGCCTGGGTCGAGGTCGGGCGAGTCGTCATAGTATTCCGTGTCCCAGCCATCTTGGCACCATTCCCAGACATTGCCGTGCATGTCGTAGACATCCCAAGCATTAGCCTCGTAGGTGCCGACTTTGGACGGGCCCGCGCCAGGCAGACCGCCCGGGACTGCCGTAGACCCGGCTGCCAGTTCGGCTCCGGTCGCGTAGGCAGTCGTGCTGCCAGCCCGACAGACGTACTCCCACTCCGCTTCGGTCGGCAGCCGATACCGGCGGCCATCGCGGTCGGAAAGTCGGCGGCAAAACTCGATGGCATCATGCCAGCTCACGTTTTCGACCGGAGCATCCGGATTCCGACGCGCACTGGGTTTGGCTTCCATCACTTGGTCATATTGCCATTGGGTCACCTCGTACTGCCCGATGAAAAAGGAGCGGCTGAGCCTTACCCTGTGCTCCGGGCCCTCATTCTCATTGCGCCCGGTTTCGCCCCTCGGTGAACCCATAAAAAACTCACCCGGATGGATCCGTACCAGCGGCACAAACAGGTCGCCTGGCCGATCTGTAAAAGGATCGGCGGAGGGTGAGTCGGAGTGTCCGGAATCTGCCGAAACATTTCCAGGGATCTCCTGCCCGACCAGCCGGCTCGGATTTATGTCGGAGTACCTTTCCAGGACAGGTTGATCAGTCGGCCGGTGTGTCGGCTGTTGTCCGATTGTGACTTGAGCATCTCTTTCCGGTCCCGCAGTGTCACCTTCTGACGACACCGAATCGATTGCAACGTCCGTGTCCGAGTTGCCATTGAAAAGCAAGGCCAGAGCACCAAGCAACACCACGGCAACCAGACCGCCGAGCAACCGACGACGGGTGCTGTGTGTTTTGGGCCCATGGCTTTTCGTTCGGCCCGGTATCACCTCAAGATCGGCCCGCATGGCCCTGGCGGACAGGTACCGCTGCCCCGGTTTTTCGTGACAGGCACGGGCAATCACCCCTCGTAATAAGGATAATTGTTCTGGATCACCCTCGGACAAATCACGACCGGCAACAAAATCCTGAAATCGTAGCTGTTCGCCACCGCTGAGTAACAGGTAGAGCGTGAGAGCGAGCGCGTAGAGGTCGGCCGTCGGGTCGCTCGGCCCTTCAGGAGGCCAGAAGCTTGACGTGCCGCGATCACCGCTGAGGTGTTCGGTCGGAACCATCAGCCCGAGGTCTCCCAATCGCCAGCGGCCATCGAAAGCCATGATATTGGCCGGCTTCACATCGCAGTGAGTCAGGCCCACCTCGTGTAGGGCCTCCAGGCCTTCGAGCAGTTCTACACCAATCTCGGCCACCTTCTCCGGAGTAAAGGGCGGCAGATTGTCGATGCACCACTTCAGTGATTTCGGTTCGTAGCTTTCGGGGGCCCGGACTGCCGAGCGGGGTTTGACGTCGTCGGCCAGCGGCATTACGTAATAGTAGGCCTCGGCAAGTTCCCCCACGTGTTCGATCGGTACGAGATTTGAGTTTGGCTGCGCCCGTTGCTTGTAGGCCCGCACTCCGTCCAGTTCAGCCGCGCGCCGTTTAGCGAAAATCTTTACGGCTGAAAACTCGCCGTGGATCCGGTGCCGCCCCAGATAGACTTCGCCGAATCCGCCACGTCCCAAGAATTTGAGCAACTCATAGTCGGGAATCTCAACCCGGGGCCGTCGATCCTCCACAAATTGCGAATCGGTATCCTCCTGGCTCATTTCCTGGCGGTGGGTAACAGTATCGCCAAACTCTGCCGGTGCCCCGGCCTCGGCCCGGGCACCGGCAATAAGCCGCAGTTTTTTCAGTTCCACTTCAAGCTGCGGCATCAGTTCCGGATTCGCAGCGATCACCACATCGTCTTCCAATTGCTCCCCGCCGGCACGACGTCGGAGGGTCTCCTGGATAATCGATTCGAGGGTAGTGGGCGGCACGTTCATGGCACATGGCAGGGCGGTTCAAGGCGCCTTGGTCAGATATTGGGAACTACGGCCCAGCGCCTCGCGGAGCTTTTTGAGAGCCCGGTTGCAGAGCATGTGGATGGATCGTTCGGTCCGACCCATGGCGGCGGCCGTCTCGGCCACGCTGCGGCCTTCCAGATAGCGGAGCGTGATTGCCTGCCGGTAATCTTCCTTCAGATGGGCGAGCGTGACGAGGGTGATCCGCTCCGCCTCGCGGTGGGCGACTGAACCGCTGGGGCTCCTGACCGAGGCGACCACCAACTCGGCCAGGTCTACCAGGCTGCTCTGGCCGCCACGGTTTTGCACGGCCACCCGGCCCCCGCCCCGCTTGGCGGCCACCTGGGCCCGTACGCGATCGGTGAGTTTGTTTTTGGCAATTGCCCGCAGCCAAGTGGAGAGGGCAGCGGGGTGCCGATCTTCAAACGAGCCGATTTGCTGCCAAGCCACCACAAACGTCTCCTGCAGAATATCGTTCGCACTCAGCGTGCTCCGCACCACGGGCGGGAGGTTCTTTTCGATGAACTGGTATAAGCGGTCGTAATGCGACCAGAGTAACTCTTCGGTAGCCTGCAGGTCGCCTTCGACCGCCCTTTGGAGCAACGCCTGCTGTCGTTTGTCCTCGCTCATCGTTTGATTACACCTGTGAGTGGTCCTCCGGCCAACTGCCATCAATTTAACGGTTCCGTTGACCGCTGCCAATCAATCTGAACATGGCCAGCGGGAAAAACCGTAGAAAGTGAGAAAAAAAAGTTTTTTTCCGTGAGCGCCCACCCTGTTCTGCGTTGATATCTCAACGGCGGCCACCGGGTCGACTAAAACTCAACTCTGAAACGACGAGGTGTAGCATGTCACGCAAAACGAGAAAACCCTCCCGCTCCAAGTCCTACCTCTCCTACAGGCAGTTGAGTCAGGAACAGCTCGAAATCCGTCAATTGTTTAGCGCAGGTGGCCTGATACCGGCTGCCGACCCGGTCGACGAAGTCGCCACCCCGGTCTTCGTTTCTGCGGTCGAAGGAAATGGCGGTACCAATGGAATGATCAACGTCCACGCGGGTGTCGTTTCGGGTAACGGCACCGTTAGTGGTAGTGTCAACAACTACGGTGGTACGATTTCGCCAGGTGGCAAATCGGCCGGTCGGGACAACACAAACGGATACAGTCCTTCGGAGCCTGGACCTGGTGTTTTTGGCGGCGCATTCGGAACCTTCGATCCCGTGAATCACGACTTGGGAGTGCCATGTTCGGAGATTTACGATGGGCACATCTCCTACGACTTGGTCGATCGAGCAATCGAAATACACGGCACGATGTGCGATGACGACGCTCGAGTAGAAATCATTTCGCCACCTTCAAAGAATGGAACGTTCTCACCACTCTCCAAACTGCGAGCGACTTTGAACGATCAGGTGTGGGAATTCCATTTGGATTTTGTCAACGAAGTTCGCTTCAAAGGATACGCTGGCAATGACAATTTCATTAATACGACCGGTGTTCGCTCGACCGCCGACGGCGGGCACGGAAACGACTTTCTTCAGGGTGGTTCTGGTTCCGACGTTTTGAATGGCGGATCTGGAAATGACGAGGTTTGGGGCGGTGGTGAAGACGATCGCCTGAACGCTGGGTCCGGCGACGATAACGTTTACGGTGGCACTGGTGACGATCGGATCGAGGGGATCAGCGGCACGAATTTCCTCAACGGAAATTCCGGCGAGGACTTCATCATCGGTGGTTCCGATATCGACCGAATTTTTGCTGGCTCCGGGGATGACATCGTGTTGGCCGGCAGCGGTAATGACACTGTTTTTGGTGAAGACGGGGACGATCAGCTGTACGGTCAATCCGGCAGTGACTGGATGTACGCGGGCGATGGTAACGACACCGTCTACGGTGGATCGGATTCGGATGTCATCGAAGGAGGCAACGGGCACGACCAATTGCATGGCAACAGTGGCAATGACATTTTGAGAGGCGAGTCCGGTAGTGATAGTCTCTTCGGAGGCTCTGGCGGCGATGAGCTGTTTGGTGGAAATGGGAACGACGAGTTGCATGGAGGTGACGGAGCCGATGTCCTCTTTGGTGAGGCCGGATTGGATGACCTGTTCGGCGACGATGGGTACGATTACCTCGACGGCGGCTACGATGGTGTAGAAGACCAATTGACTGGTGGCGCCGGATGCGATGTCTTCGTTGGTCACTATACCTACTACGACGATCAGCCCGGTAACTGGCGACGCTTCCGCGAAGACCGGTTCCTCGACTTCGGTGGCTGTGACTCCGAGGACCGGCAGAGTCACTTCGTAAACTGAACCGAAGGCAAATCCCAGCCCGCAAAACCTCGTCCCGTTTTACGTCAGCGGGGCGAGGACGCGGGGAGCGAGTAGCACTTCGTAATGAAACAGTCCCTTCGGTTCCGCTCCAGTACTGTTACTGCGGTGACGTACTTTTCAAGCGATACGAAAGGAAGCTTTGATGAAACGTTTGCTAGGACTCATGTTGTTGATAATGGTATTGGTGGGTTGTGGTGAGGCTAATGCACCACCAGCTGAAAGCTCACCCACCACGCCGCACGTCACCGAAGCGTTCGTTTCCGCGTTGGAGAACTTCGAGATCAAACGGAACGCGCGGGGCGAGATAGTGGCAATCGCCCTCGCAAACACTCAGGAACTGGTGCACCTAAAGGGGCTGACCAAGCTGCAGGAGCTCAGGCTCAACAGCACCCAGGTCACCGACGCGGGGCTGGTGCATCTTAAGGGTCTCACCAATCTTTATCGGCTTCTTCTCTATGCCAACTATATCACCGACGCAGGCGTTGCCGAGCTGACGAAGGCTTTGCCGAACTGTGATATCTCTTGCAGGCGGTAGACGCAGGTGACGTTACGACCGTTCGGTCGGCTTGTTTTATCGTGCGGTTCTCCTGGCACAAAAGGTCTAACGCCAGCCTGCAAGGAAAATAGAAAGGTTTTCCGAGCACTGGACCTTCCTTCTTTTCCTCGTTTTATGACTGATTCGATATCACGGCTAGTCAGCAGATGCTGGCGTTTTCCGAGATGGCAATGCTTCTTCAGCAACTGGCACCGCTTCCAACGTATCCCGTTGGTCATCACGTCCGGGCTCTAACGCGGACGGGGAATTCACAGATGCTTGTCGTTGTCGGTCCATCGACTCTTTGGTTGATCCGCTTAAACGAGAATAAAATAGCAGCTCTTCCAGATACACTCGGTGACGGTTCAACATGTCACCGATCAAGCCTATATGTGTCAAGAGGATACTCAACAAGCCAAGAACCACCGATGCAAAACCGGCCCATTTGTGTGGCGAGAAAGATCCGCTATGCAAATAATGGAACCCTAAAAACATGGCTAATAACACGGCGGGTACAAAAGTGGCGCAAGCTATCCCGCCAAAAAATCGCATCGGATTGTAATCACGATAGGCCGCCATGATAATCTTCAAGGCCCGAAATCCATATCCCCACAAACTGTCAACGACGCGGCTTTTACCGTATTGCCTGACACCGCGTACTGCAATCGGTACTTCGACAATTCGCAACCGTTTGAAAGCCAGGTTGAGAAATACTTCCTGGGTATATGTATAGGCCCCCATTAAATTCAGATTCAGCATGGCACGGCGATCGTAACAACGCATACCACACGAAACGTCAAAAAACTGTTGCTGCGTTAACCGTGAAATCAAACGACTCATTTGCCGATTTCCCCAACGCTTGATCCATGGCATGCGAGGCGTCAAAGAAGGATCCTTGAAACGAGAAGCACTGGCAAAGTCACACTCACCATCGATGACGGGTCGGGCCAGTAACAATATGTCGCGAGGGTCAAATTGGCCATCCGCATCAATCGTCACTAAAACATCGACGTCCATTTCGAGCGCATGATTCAACGCGGTACGAAAAGCAGCACCCACTCCGGTAGAACGGACATGGCGAATGACATGAGCACCCGCTTTCTCAGCGAGTAGACCCGTGTCATCGCTACTGCCATCATCAACTACCAGGATCGAGATCTCATCGATGCCCGGTATTTCCTGAGGTACCGCACTGACCACACGGGCAATCGTGGCCGCTTCGTCCAACGCCGGCAACGCGACCAATAACCGTTTGAGTGGCTGGCTTTCCGTCGACACCGAAAAGTGGGTTGGCTGAACTGAAGACATAGTAGTCCAATCAGCTAATTGCGCAGTGATCAATACATTCAGGGGAAATGAGCAACAAACGCTTGTAAGTTCTTACGCGTACTCACTACCTTCTATTTTAGTTTGTTCCAGAAAAGAGGGCTACTTGTTGGCCGATCGAAACACATTTTCTGACATACCCCGCGGGGTAAGCATACCGATTGTGACGTTTAGTCCTCTTTCAAGAGGGTTCTACCGGGCGCAACCCTAACAATTCAACGGGGCTCGTGCTGATTGTGCGTTTTACCATTAGCGACTTGATACCACCAATCGTAGTCCACACACTATCAATGTGAACGATCCTCAACCCACTATGGCAGGCATGTTAGCCAAGCCAAAGGTGTTCATCGCGTCGACAACCGGACACTTCGCAGGAAACAGGCGGGGGAATCCGCTCTCAATCTCGCAATGGCCCTGTCAGCCGGTGGATGCCATTCCGAGTTCTTTTGTTTTGCTTGGAGATAGTACGCAATCGCTTGCTGGGGACGACCACCCCTCTCGTGATGTTGAGCGAGTTGAAAATGAAAGAATCCGTCACTGGGCCAGCGTTCCAGGCCCTCTTCCAGCACCATCTGGGATTGGCGATAACGTCCTAGCTGGCGTAGTGCCTCCGCCCAACGTGTATAGGCCTGCTGCCGCCAGTGATGAGCCCTTAGCACGGATGCGGAGGAATTGCCTAGTAGCGTCACAACCTTCTGACAATCATCGATCACGGCCAGCCACTCCTCGCGAATCCCATAGACTGCTGTTCGCAGTAGTAACGCCCGTGGTTCTTGCAACACGATTGTCGACAAAATCTCTATCACCTGGTCCAAGTCCTCATCACGTTCTGACCATGCCAGTAAATTCCGCGCCCGCCGCAGGTCTGTATCAATATCCGCATTGGCTGCAAGTGGCTCGTCCAAGAACGTTTTCGCTTTTTCAAGTTCAAGACTCCATAATGATCGCTGCTGAGCTAGAGTCTGCCCTGATACTAACTGTGCGCTTCCTAGCGCCGTGAGACGGTCCACCAGGTACCAGGCACGGTATGTTTGCCCTTGAATTCGCCGTCTCTCCGCTAGGCTCGTTTGCTCTCGTTTCAAATGTGTGGCGTAAACCGCAGGAACCACCAAGGCAAGTAGCAAGGCGACCAGCAAGTTGAGCCAGGTAACTGGTATTCGGCAGCAAGTGAATATCTGTCGGAACACAACGCTACCCAGACCCCCGAACCATAGTACGCCCAACAGCAATGGCCAGGCAAATCTCACAATCCAATGTATGGCCTCGTTGCTATCCGCAACAACATTTTCCACCTTTCCACAATTCAGAACCGTTGCAAGCGTAACACCACCTGCCAGCAAGAGACTCACCCAGCCTGTCATCCAACGCAAACGACCAGCCAAGCTGCGATCCCACAACAACACCAGATACCACGCCAAAGGACAGGTTGCTAAAACGTTGGTCACAACACATGACGCAAACCCGTAAGGCCCCACCGCTGCCGGCCACCAATGGCCTTGAAACACACCAGCAGCTAACAAGCTGAAACAAGTGATAGCCAAGACCAGTAATACCAAGGTTACCAAGCGGACTGTTGTGCACAAGTCGCGGTCCGATAGGGGATCCGTTGTTGAACGCATCGTTTCAAGAAACCTCCCTCGTAGCCGTCGACGAAGCAGGCAACTCCACATCTAACGTGTTTGCCGTAACGGGTTGTCGCAGCTTCCAGATCAACCCATCGTAAGCATAATGCAAGAAAGCCGCCCAGAAATTGAGACCTAACCATATTTGTAAATGAAAATGGTCGACATAACTGGCAAAAGCACCAAAACCAATCACAAAGATCGCTAACAGTTCTAACCACCGCTTGGCCATCATTTGAAATAATGCCCTGGAACCGAATTCACGGCGGCGCCCGGCATAATAAGTCACAACAGCCAAATACTCTATCGCGTGGAATGCTGCCGATGCTACCGTGAGCGTGATCACAAGCCGGTGGTACCCCGATCGCAAACTTAGCAACAGCGAAACATAGAGACTCATCACACTAATCAAATAAACCGTTTTTGCCAGGCCACGCCCCGTCTGACGACTAACCATTTCGGTCAACAGCAGGATCATGGGCAACAGGAGAACCAAACCGTCCATCCAACGAATGGTCACCACCATGAGAGGAATGGATTCGGCCCAACCCGTCGTCCAACCCGCCAACCTCAAACAGACATACGTCACAAAAATACGGACACAAATCGTTTCCAACCACGGCCGTCCACCGCCATGCTTTCGTGAATAAATGCGTAGCACACCACCATGCTGAGATGCAAAATGCCATGAATTCCACACATAGTCGACCATGGCAAGACACAAAAAGGCGTCGGTCCACCAATAGGTGCCAAGGACGACGATGGCGGCCAGTACAGCTAAACCAAGGAATAGAAAATTTCGACCCTGTCGGCGGTCCGAGTCCGTCACAACCAGAATCAATGTCAACCAACGATGCGGCGTCGTCAGAAAATAGACTTGCCAGAACTCCAAGCGTGACGTGCCTTCCGCTGACACCATCAGGGGCAGGCAAGCAACAAGCCACCACAGATTACAAAAAAAACAGAGGTCAAACCATGGCGAAACGATCCACTGTTTGGTACATCGAGAATTCATCTCGTCGCTGGACAGCAGTTAGGGAGGTAGAGGTACGTCCGTCAATTTCCAAGTCTCGCCTACTTTGCGAGCGGACCATGTCATCACCGTCGCATTGGCTTTCATATCTTCAACAGTCACCTCGAATTTAACGGTATCGCTTTCAAATTGGATGTCCCCTTCGGGAATACAGACAAGAAGATTCATTTTTTCTTCTTGTGTTTTGTCTGGCACCGCACCTTCTGCAAAAAGATCGGCAAACCTAGGCCTGCCTGCCGCATCGGATACAGAACGTGTCAGGTCATAAACAGCTCCTTTATCTCCTGGCGGAAAGGGATCTTCCTGGGAACACCCTGTGAATCCTAAAACAGCAATCCACATCACCAAAGACAGAAAATAAGAAACAACTCGTTGTGTCATCTTGGAAACACCTACATAAATGTTGCTTTTAAAGCAAATGTCGGGAACACGATTCACTGGTTGCCCTCCGTATAAGTCACATGGGACGTCACAGAAAACTGTTGCCGTGCCACCTTTGCAATCGTGAATGGTATCACCAATTTTCCAAGCCATGGACGATCATGTCAATTGGACAATGGAACATTCTCCTGGCAACCAACACTCCATGGCAGATAAGATCGGGTCCTTAGGCGAATTGTGGGTCCATCCGCAAACAACCAGCAAGACTCCAGCCACTCCTAGCATAATCCCTAATTTCTCGTTTGATCAGCACCCTCATAGTGAAGTGTCATTGAGCACCTCTCCACGTTCACGCGTACACAGCGATTGCCACAGACTTAAATTAATCGAATCACTGATATAATGCACTGATCCATCCACTCGACCAGCTACCACGCCACCCGGATGCCCGCTCCGTGCCGCTGCATAGGCGTTACACGCCCCACTGCCAGAAACCGCGACACAGGGCCTGGGATCACCCGCGGCAAGATTAGGAGCACAACCGACAATCATGTCCGGTTCCTCTGAATTGGGTGTAAACCGACCTGAAAAAATCGACCCTCCCATGGCAGCACTGACCCAGACTCCGCGCAAGTCTTGGCGATGGTCAACAGCAAGCAATTCGCTGTAGGCAATCGTATTCGAAGTCCCATCCTCAATGGCCGCCAATTTGACACCTTTGCCCAATGCCCGACGTGACTTTCCTAAATTTAAACACTTGTGGGAATTTTCACCATCGGTGAGTTCAGCCACCATATTCACCTGGTAGGCGCCTGCCAACAACCGTTCATCCGGAATAGCACTATCCCAAACACTCCAGGTGTCGGCACCAAAACAAGCAGCATAGTTTCCCTTGTTTAGGGCCTCAAACGCAGTCACCGTCGACTCGTGAATAACAGTCATTACTTCGGCACTCGGACAACGAAAAAAACCGGGAGTCGTTCGACCGACACCATTAAAAGCAGCGTGTTCACAGTCATCGGCTGCATTCCATCCATCACCAGAACCCATCATGCAATTGTCCAGGTCCTCGTCACGTACCGCCTCCTCGAGATGAGGCAACAAATTGGATAGCCAATTTGGCCCGGCACAATAATTCCCCAGCTGCGTTCCCACCTGGGCACATTGGGTACGCCGATTGTTACGATGACAACCTGGCAATCCAGGCGGTAGCGAACCATACGCACTTTCATGGTTCAGGGCTGCTAAAGAAATCTGCTTGATATGATTCGTACACTGAATACGTCGCGCCGCCTCGCGGGCTGCTTGCACAGCAGGAAGCAACAATGCTATCAAAATTGCAATGATGGCAATCACCACCAAAAGCTCAACCAGCGTGAAACCGTTCGGGCGTTTATTCATTTTCATTCAATCACCAAAGGAAGTCCAGAAAATCCATTGCGTTAAAATACAGAAGAACAACAACTCTTGTTGGTTGGCATTACAACTGATCGCACTACAGAGCGAACATAACAGTTACGCATTGTCCCAGAATTCTTGACAAGATGCAACTACTTTTGCTTGCGGAATCAAGAGAAGGCTCCACGAACAAAACCATCTTTTCTTGTTATTTGCCGAGATCTTCTGATTTATTGATGACGAAGCATATCTGAAAACTGATGCATGTGGCATCGCACCCTGAAGACCCTGTTTTCTCCCGCAATCCACAATTCCGCACAGATCATGCTCAAGGCACGTCACTAAAAAAATGATTCGGCGCTGGCTCTCGCCAGTTGACGTCAATCGAACCATTCATCAGCCGGGTCAAACTTGGGCAAGACAATATTGAGCACCTTCATACAACCGATCGCCCGATGACGTACGCCAGGACGAATCAGTACACTCATACCAGGTTTTAACTGAATCCGCTCTTCGGCTAACTGCATCTGGGCATCACGATCACATTCCAGAATATAGTACATTTCTGTTAACCGCTTGTGGTAATGGGTACGTGCGTCTGTCGACACCTGTACTACATGTAACGTACCCGAAAAATCAGCGACGTCGGCATAGGCGCGTTGGCTAGTTCCACAGGGGCAAGGAACGCTGGGAATCTCGGCAAAGTCAACAATCTCATCTCCGCATATTTTGCTGGTATTCGACATGGTATTACTTCCATCGCATGTGTATTTCAAACCAAGCTCAGCACTAGTCTACCCTACCAAGACTTTTGTCAATGAGCTAGTGACAGGGCACAACATCGGAGCCTGGCAAACATTTCCACACAGATCTCGAATGACCTCTTGGTTCCAGACATCTTTTTGCATGATGGCAGCATTCGATTCAGATTAATCGCCGCACTAAACTCGGGTCCGTTGTCATGGCGGAGAAACCATCCAGACGACTTGGCTCCTTCAAAGAAGCTGGTCCCAGGCTGCGATCGCAGCATCGGTCCCCTCAACGGGAGCTTGACAGGTAAAGTCTTGACAAATGTAAACCGTTGGCTCTTTGCTTGTCTGCTTACCTTGAAACAGCGGATCCAAGCATGACGACCTGCTCGTCTGAGGCATCTTACGACAGGCGACTACGTAGTTCGGTACATAGCGGCTGCGCAGATTAGCGAGCGCTTTACCCGTCTCTGGACTGGATGGGTCACCCAAGACAACAATTTCTGGCGTGGGGCCGATGAACATATCCAAGGCAATGAGCATCTGGCCGGTTCCTGTCGGAGATTGTTTCATGAGATCCAAGGTCGCCTGCAAAGTCCCGTAGACAGCGTCCCTATAATCACGACGCCCACAAAGCTTACCCAGCCTTAATAGCGCGGTCGCGGCCATGGCATTACCACTAGGGACCGAACTGTCGTGGACGTCCTTATTACGGGCTATCAGCTGTTCGTGATCGCTGGCCGTATAAAAGAATCCGCTTCCCTCGGCATCATAAAACTTCGCCAGTAGAATGTCCGCCAGTCGCACCGCCTCGTCAATCCAGCGTTCTTCGAAGCTGGTCTCGTAGAGACTGACCAGGGCGTTAATCAAACACGCATAATCGTCCAGATAAGCATCCAATTTAGCTTGGCCCAACCGCCAGCAATGGAGTAAGCCACCATCCTCGCAGCGCAAATGGGTCAGGATAAAATCAGCAGCGCGTGTGGCAGCCTGTAGATACTTATCCGATGAGTCCCTGCCGCTTGATTCGAGAATTCCCGCCGCACGTGCCAGTGCATCGATCATCAGGCCATTCCAGTTCACCAAGATTTTATCATCTTTTCCCGGACGTATCCTGGCATCTCGCTCGGCCAGCAATTTCTTTCTCGCTCCAGCCAGTTCTTCACGAAGTTGCTCGACATTCCATCCGCGAATCGAAGCACACTGGTCAATCGTCTTGGGCAAATGAAGAATGTTTTTTCCCTCAAAGTTTCCTTCGGCACTCACGTCATATACATAACAGAAACGTGTACCCAGCTCCGGTCCTAATACGGCTTGAATTTCATCAGGTGTCCAGACATAGAATTTTCCTTCTTCCCCTTCACTGTCCGCGTCTTCGGTACTGTGAAAACCACCACGCGCATCCGTCATGTAGTTCAAAACATAATCAAGCGTCTCGCGAGCGATACATGCATATTCGTTCTTTCCGGTCGCCAGATATCCATCCAGATAAGCGCCTGCCAGGAGGGCATTGTCATAGAGCATTTTTTCAAAGTGTGGCACCAACCAACGTTCATCCACAGAATAACGGGCAAATCCACCTCCCAAATGATCATAAATACCGCCGCAAGCCATCTTGTCGAGATTGAGCGTCACCATGTTCAATACGCCATCGCGTGGCCAGCGGCACCAGACACGGAGTAGGACCTGTAGATCCATCGGATGTGGAAACTTGGGCGCTCGCCCAAATCCACCGTGAGTAAAATCAAATATCTGTTCCATTTTTGTTTCAGCCATGCGTAATACATCAAGTTGTAACGGGTCAGAGGTTGCCTTACTCGCACCCAATTGGACCAGATGTTCGGTAATTTTTCCCGCCTGTTCCAAGGCTTGATCACGGCGATTTTGCCAGGCATCCGACACCGCAGCAATCACCTGGTCAAAACCGGCCATGCCGCGCGACGCGTGGGGAGGCCAATACGTGCCACCATAAAATGGTTGCAACTGGGGAGTCAAGAAAACCGACATTGGCCAGCCACCATGCCCGGTCATGAGTTGTACGGCATGCATATAAATCTGATCCAGATCGGGCCTTTCCTCCCGATCTACCTTGATGCATACGAATTGTTCATTTAATGAACGTGCTATTCCCAGGTCTTCGAAACTTTCATGTTCCATCACGTGACACCAGTGACAAGCGGCATAGCCAATGGATAAGAAAATAGGCTTGTCTTCCTCCACCGATTTTGCCAGGGCCTGAGGTCCCCAGGGATGCCAGTCCACAGGATTGTTCTGATGCTGCAAGAGGTAGGGACTTGTTTCGTTGGCCAGTTGATTGGACATCTTCTGATTACCTTTTCGCCGCCGATGACAACAAATTAAACAGTGTAACAACAGGCTCAATTCAAGTCTTACAAAGGATGCCCGACAATGTCAGGATGGTCGCCAGGGTGTATCCGTGGTGTGAGCCCACTCGTCTCACGAGAAATCAAGCACAGTCCTGTCACGCTGGACAAACATCGACCTACCGTAGGCCAATCGATTGGCAATGCCAGGTGAAAGATCATGGACCAGTACATCAACGGTAAGTCTGTCCGTCACCGGGAAATGTTTGTTCGCGAACATCATCCCGGAACTGCGTCACCGCACTAGAAATGGTTTCTTTTAAATTGGCATATTGTTTTACAAAACGTGGTACGTAACCGCTGGTCAAACCAAGTAGGTCATGCGTAACAAGGACCTGACCGTCACATGCAGATCCGGCCCCGATGCCAATCGTCGGAATTCTGACAGCACGTGTAATTTTCTCAGCAATGGCAGTCGGGATACACTCCAGGACCATGGCGAAGGCACCGGCTGCTTCGGCCGCTTCGGCATCGGCAAGCAATTGGTGTTCATCACGTTGGACTTTGTACCCACCCAACTGATGGACGTTTTGTGGCCGCAGCCCAACGTGGGCCATGACCGGAATGCCCGCCGCGACAAGACCTGCAATCACTTCAGACTGCTGGGTTCCTCCTTCCAATTTGACCGCCTGGCACCGGGTTTGTTTGAGAATCCGCCCCGCATTTTCAATGGCCCGGTGGACTCCCAGGTGATAGCTGGGAAAAGGCATGTCGACAACCACCAAAGCATGCTGAACAGCCCTGCCCACGATCTCGGCGTGATAGATCATCTCATCCAACGTCACCGGCAATGTCGTCGTGTGGCCTTGGACTGCCATCGACATGCTATCTCCCACGAGGATCCCTTCGATCCCGGTTGCATCCAATAATGCCGCGGTCCCATAGTCATACGCCGTTAGAAACGTAATCTTGTGACCCTCAGCCTTCATAGCACTAAACTGAGGAACCGTGATGCGTTGAGTTGACGGCGACATAAGAAATTGCAAAGCTGAAACAACGGTGGATGAACAACAGTCTGAACTGTTTTACTCTAGGCATTGTGACGTCGCTAAGCTAGGCTGACAACCGCTGCTGTCGGGAAGTGGCTTTTTACGGGGCTGTAACATCTTATCTGACAACAGGAATGATAAATGAGTCTGGCATTGTGGCAAATCATTGTTTTGGCGCTGGTACAGGGTGTGGCCGAGTTTTTACCCATCAGTTCGTCAGGACACCTTGTCATCGTGGCTGCCTGGTTTGCTACGTTGTCGAGCGAAAGTAATACCGCCAATCTGGATGTGGCAGATATCAATATTGTGCTTCACCTGGGGACATTATTGTCAATTCTGGTTTTTTATTGGCAGCGCATTGGCCGGCTGATCGGCGAAGATCGGCGCGTGATCGGACTCCTGGTAGTGGGAACCCTACCGGCGGTGATCGTCGGTTTGACGATCAAACTATATTTCGAACCATGGCTCAGCAATCCATTGTTGGCAGGAGCCATGCTGTTTGTGACAGGCAGTATGTTACTCTGGGCCCAACGCGCAGAACAGGACAAAAGCTCGAACTATCAAACGATGACGTATTCTCAATCACTGATCATTGGCATCAGCCAAGCCGTCGCTATTTTACCCGGAATCTCGCGCAGCGGCGCTACCATCTCGACTGGTCTCAGGTTAGGACTGCAACAAGAGTCGGCGGCAACTTTTTCTTTTTTACTGGCCATTCCAGTCATCGCAGGTGCCGCCGTACTAGAAATCAAGGATTTGGCCACAGACGCTACCCTTTCGACACCGATCAATCATCTAATACTGGGAGCCTGCGTGGCATTTATAGTAGGCCTGTTTTCGCTGTGGTGGCTGATTCATTGGCTGGAACAAGGTCATTTGTCGCGGTTTGCCTACTGGTGTTTCCTGTTAGGAGCAGTTGTCGTGGCCTGGCAGCTATGGCCGGGCGGCGGTCCGTAGCGTAAAATAGAAGCTGACGAAAGAATTGGAAGAGTGGGAGTCATTCGACAATTGCCATCCTGACAATTGCCTTCGAATGACTCGTTCCACTGGGGGCGAACTGGTTTCGACCGGGTAGCTTGAAGTGGAAGTGGCGTGTCGTGGTTGGTCGGTGGCCCACGTTAAAAGCCGATCAATAACTTTACTTG
>CAYMUR010000048.1:25791-38374 GCA_964393615.1 uncultured Pirellulaceae bacterium | reverse complement strand
TTTCTAATTCTATATGTCGAAACAGAGAGCCAATACGGTGCCGAGAACGTATTCTTAAATCGTAGCGGCAACTTGTGCGGTAAACAAGTAGTCTAGCCACAATTTTTTTATCGTTGTCCCTACGTTCCATGCGCTCAAACAAATGGGGAATGAGTTCGTTTTAGAAGCCACAGCCATTCACCAAACCGACGGATGAGACCTGCCGAATACATGACGAGCCATGCACTATGTCATACGACTTAATCATCCGCCCATGAAACAAGCAACAAAACCATCACTTGCAAAGAGAGGTTACCACAACTGGTAATCTGGCTGAGCTCAACGGCAAAGGCGACAATGGACACAAGCAATTGTCATCAGGCACCCGAAAAAGAAACAAACCAGGGAAGATGGTTCCGGAATGGCGTGCACCATGCTGTAACCCAGGGGGGAAAAATTCATCGCTAGCTGATTGAAGTCCGCAATATCAACGTCATCGTCGCCGTCAAAATTTCCCTGGTCCCAAAATGGGCCGTTGGTAGGATCACCATCTCCCAAAGGGCTAAACGCTAACACCAACTGGTTAAAATCAACGATATCCACCCGTCTCGACTGAGGAAATGCGTTACTTAACCCATTCGTATCACCATATCGGTGCGGCGAACTATAACCCTGTTCGTCCGCAGACCGCGCTAACCAATCAGCAATATCTTGCGTATCAAGTACGCTGTCACCATCAAGGTCAAACCGCGCCGTATCCACTGAAACAGGAACACCAGTCAGCAAATTCCCTTGAGCATACAACAGGTTGAGATCAGCCAGATCGCAAGCCTCATCCAAGTTGAAATCACAATGAGAACTGATACGGAGTGTATCGCTCCCATAGACGATTTCCTCCGGCAAGACTGGGGCATGGGGATCAGAAAAAACCATTGTATGTGTGTATGGCGGATTGTCGGCTGCTCCGCCCCACAGTTCTGTTGGGCCCCCGGTCGTAATCTCGTCTGCTTGGAAAGGCACTCGAAAGAAGAAAAACTCTTCGGCGCCTACACCGCCACCAAAACCAAAACCGCTTTCCGTATTACCTACATTTTCGATCACTCCCGAACTCGTAGTACTTAAGTACGGAGACATATTATAGCTTGATCCAAACGTAACATCGCCTGATTGTGAAACCAATGACGCATTATAGAAAACGTCCAAAAACGCACTGAACACACCTCGCTCCAGTACCGAAGCAGGTCGGATATCTTGGACATAAACATTCAAATGAAACGATTCCCCCACCCGAATGGAATCAATCGGTGATCCCGATAAGTCCGTAATGTCAAACCGCAACTTGACCACTTCACCAAAACTTTTTCCCCCGTCACCCGTAGCAACTATGGCTAAAAGCAGCAGAGGAACGCTGAGCGCGTTGAATCGTTGATACAACGGTAAGTTCCTCATAGTTTCAATACCTTTTTGCGCTGCGCAGGTAAACACGGGCTCGTTAAACTGACTTTGGCGGAGCAAATATTTTATCGCTAAATAAATCACACACCCCGTGGAATCCCCTGTCTTTTCCTCGAAATAAAACGACTGCGCGAAACAACAACCGATTTATTCCTTACGTCAGACATTTTTTTGACTGGCCAGGATCTCAAAATCAAAGTCTCCAACAACTGGCTGCAGACTTCACTTGGAAGGAAACACCGTGCTGAACACCTGTCGTTGCACCTCCAAGGCAACCTTTAATCCACTCCCTCAGTCCATAACACTCCCTTATTCCAGCATAAAAAAGATCCCATAAATTGCAAGTTTTTTAGTCCATTCCTGGCAAAACCGATGAACGACGCACCGATACTCACGGTATTGCAGGCCTGATAGGATGTGTCCACGACTGCTGCCCCCAGCAACAGCCATCAAATTCGTTAAACGCAACACTCGTCTGGTCCCGGTCGCAACAATATGTCAAATTATGCGTTCTCAAAGTAGGGTAATACCGATTGGTCGCCTGAAACAGATGTGGCTTTTCAGAAACAAATCACAAACTACCGAGTTCGTCAACTTGGTCGCAAAACTTGTGTAACACCAGGCTGCCTTTGGTACACAATGCGATGAAGTACCGTCCGGTGATCAACGGACTCGGTCTATTCAAGACAGGCACTTTGTCTTTCATCGGTTGTTTCACTTTCACCTCGCTTGGAAACATATGCACGTCACTTTGGAAACAATGGATAGACCACAACACATGGACCATCCGCTGTTGATCGCCCCCCTTTACAACGCCCCACTTTTCTTCGGCCTGTGGGTGTACGGAACTTTTGTTTTCAGATCCATAGCCTGTTTTGGCCTGCTCCTCTGCCTGACACCTGCCTACGCGCTCGCCGAGGAAACGGACTCGCTGGCCACGGTACAGGCTTTAGAAACGGTACAGGCCTTAGAAAATATCATCGGTGACATCATTGAACGTAATCGCGCTAGTGTTGTCGCCGTGGCTCGAGTCAGGCGCCCCCAAGTCAGTGGCCCTTTATTCCAGGAAACAATCACACCTGAGTTAAATGGCTTTCAATACGATCCTAAGGATCCTGAATTTGTTCCACACGATTTTGGTACGGGAGTCGTTGTAGGGACCAATGGCCTGATTTTAACCAATTACCACGTCTTGGGACGTGATGATGAACAAGTGAAGGCATCCAATTTTTTTGTCACGGTGGCAGCCGGAAAGGTTTACGACGCACAAATTTTTGCAGCGGATCCATGGAGCGATCTGGCGGTTTTGAAAATTGCTGCTACGGACTTGAAACCCATCGAGTTCGGTGACGCCACCCAAGTCCGGCAAGGTTCATTTGTGGTAGCATTGGGGAATCCATATGCCGTGGCGCGTGACGGCCGGCCGAGTGCCAGTTGGGGCATTCTGTCAAACCGTTCACGAAAACTGGGGCTCTCGGCTCATCCTTCTCCGGCAGGCGGGCGTGAAACCATGCACCATTTCGGAACCTTGCTACAGACTGACGCCAAATTGAACTGGGGTGCCAGTGGTGGAGCCCTGCTTAACCTACGTGGTGAAATGATCGGACTGACGATATCCTTGGCAGCAGCCATCGCGTTCGAGTCAGCGGCCGGATATGCTATTCCGGTCGACAAAACATTCCAACGAATCGTGGACGAGTTACGAAAGGGAAAAGAAGTCGAGTATGGCTTTCTAGGTGTCAGCCCGGAAAATCTCAGAAGCGATTCCGCCCTTGGCGACAATCCTACGGGAATTCGGCTAAGACAAGTATTACCCGGTACACCTGCTGACTTGGCTGGGCTGTTCACAGGTGACATCGTGACCCATATCGATGGAGAGGTGGTTGCCAATACGGACCAATTTATGCTGTTCATCGGGCGACATCCGGTGGGAACACGGATCCCACTACAAATCCAACGTGACGGAGTAGAAATTTTGCTGGAAGTCACCCTGGCAAAAAAACATGTTCTAGGAGCGCGTTCAACCATTGCCAACAAAGACAGCCGATGGTGGCGAGGATTACATTTGGACCATGCCACCGCCTCCGAAGGTTTTCGAGAACTGTCCGTGATAGCTTCGAGTCAATACGTAGCAGTTACGGATGTGTTGAAAGATACCCCTGCTTGGCGCAGCGGTGTACGCCGTGGCATGTTCATCAGTCACGCCGCGGAACAGCGGGTCGAAACACCCGCCGCATTTCTGGCAGCCGTCGCAAAGCACTTGGGGCCAGTCGAATTACGATTTGCTGACCATGAAACAAATGACCACACTATTCGTATCATTGAACCGGTAAAAACGAATGAAAACTGACGAAATACGTGAGAAATACCTGCAGTTTTTCGAATCCAAAGGACACACCCGTTGTGCCAGCGATGTCCTTGTTCCAACCTGGGATCCGTCGGTACTGTTCACGCCTGCGGGTATGAACCAGTTCAAGGACCATTTTCTCGGAAAAGTCAAGCTGGAGTTCAGCCGCGCGGTAACTTGCCAGAAGTGTCTACGAACCGGTGACATCGAAAATGTGGGACGTACGGCCTATCACCACACCTTTTTTGAAATGCTGGGTAATTTCAGTTTTGGGGATTATTTCAAGCGAGACGCAATCCACTGGGCTTGGGAATTTCTCGTCAGTAAACAATGGCTGAACCTCGACCCACAACGGTTAAACGTATCCGTCTATCTGGACGACGATGAAGCCTTTGCCATCTGGGAAAATGAAATCGGACTCAAACCAAGTCTCATCGAGCGAATGGGGGAACACGATAATTTCTGGCCAGCTGGCGCGCCGAGCGCAGGTCCTGACGGTGTATGTGGACCATGTAGCGAGATTTTCTACCAGGACGATTTTGGAAACGAAGTTGAAATCTGGAATCTGGTCTTTACCCAGTTTAATCGCGTGGGAAATCCCCCAGACAATTTGCGGCCATTACCCAGTAAAAACATCGACACCGGCATGGGATTAGAACGCGCTGCCGCCTGCCTGCAAGGTGTGCCAACCAACTATCACATTGACAGTTTACAGCCGATTGTGGAGGCCTCCGCAGAAATATGTGACGTCACCTACACCTATGAATCTGACAACGGACGGCGATTGCGGCGCATTACCGACCACCTTCGCGCTTGCACAATGGCTGTTCATGAAAACATCTACCCAGGCGCGCAGAAAGAAAAATATGTCATCCGTCGCCTACTACGCCGCGCCGTCCTCGATGGACATCAAATGCAGATGAAGGAACCTTTTCTCTATAAAATTGTTCCGGCCGTGGTCGATCAAATGAAAACCGCTTACCCTGAACTGAATTCCACCATCGAACGCGTCGCTGACGTCATCCAGAACGAAGAGGCTAATTTTTTTGACACGATCGATGCGGGCCTGGTACGCATGGAACGAATTTTCGAGGAAATGAAATCGAAGGGCCGAACAACCGTTGACGGTGCAGCAGCGGCGGACTTGTATCAAACTTTTGGATTTCCTCCAGAAGTATTCGAATCGTTAGCGGCAGAAAAAAAACTGGCGTTTGACTGGGACGCCTACCAAGAGGCCACCAACGAACATCGGCAACGGACTGGAACTGTGGTGCACACGGTCATGGGAGACACCGGCAGTCCTATCGATGCGATAAAAAAAGCTTTTCATCACGTAGATTTCCTTGGTTACGAAACTACCGAATCCCAAGCAGAAGTCAAGTTTATCATTACGGACAACCACCCCTGTGACCAGCTAAGCGAAACTGGACGTGATGCAGACGTGGTCATGATACTTGATCGCTCACCTTTTTACGGTGAAAGTGGTGGTCAGGTTGGGGACCAGGGGGAAATCGTCGGTAACCAATTCCGCTTTGAAGTGAGCGACACTCAAAAAGATGGTGATCTGATTCTGCATCATGGACACCTGCTCGAAGGAACACTGCGCACCGGAGACACTGCGACCGCACGTGTTGACCTCACCCGCCGCCAAGGTATACGTCGTGCTCACTCTGCCACACACATTTTACACCATGCACTACAAACAAAACTCGGATCGCATGCACAACAGCAAGGCTCCAAGGTCGACGAAGACTGGCTACGGTTCGATTTCACAAACATGTCAGCAGTCACCTCTGACGTGTTGCAAAATGTGGAAAAAGACTGTCTCGAAAAAATCAGCACGGCCCAAACGATAGTCACTCAAGTGCTACCACTCTCCGAAGCGAGAAAAAAGGAAGCAATGATGCTGTTTGGTGAAAAATATCCTGACCCGGTTCGCATGGTTTCGATGGGCGATTTCAGCCATGAATTGTGCAGTGGTACGCACTTGGAAAACACACAAGAAGTCGAATCGCTGGAAATCGTGAACGAAGAAGGAGTTGCCGCCGGTACACGTAGAATCGTAGCCCTCACCGGTATCAAAGCACGCGAACATCAGCAACGCACTAGCGACGTTCTGACAAAAATGGCCACTCTGGCAGGTACCCATCCACTGGAGGTACCGACCATAGCGAAACATCTCGCACAGCATGTCCGTGACCTGAAAAAACAAATTGCCGGCGGTGGTAAAGCCCCACCGGTCGCCAGTCCGGCCCCAGCTGCATCGGGACCCATCGATTATGTGCAAACACGAAATGCGTTGCAGGAAACAGCACGCATGTTTAATGTAAGCCCTTTTGATGTGCCACAAAGGTTCGTCGCGCTGCAAGCCGAAATTGCCAAACTCGAAGAACAACTTGCCCTGAGCCAAGCCGCGGGCACGATCTCTGCCGACACTCTTTTGGAACAGGCCACCGAATCTGCCGGTGTGCTCATTGTGGTCGCTGAGACGCCCGGAGGTAACCCGAACACGATGCGCCAGTTGATCGACCAAATTCGTCAAAAGCAAGGTCCGCTGGCTGTCCTGCTGGCAGCTCAACAGGGAGAATCCAAAGTAACCCTGGTGGCAGGACTTAGCCGTGATCTGGTGGAACGTGGGCTTAGCGCTGGCGACTGGGTTCGTGAATCTGCAAAACTGGTCGGTGGCGGTGGCGGTGGCCGACCTGACATGGCACAAGCGGGAGGCAAAGATCCAGCACAGTTGCCTGCTGCTTTATCTTTTGCCAAGGAGTACCTCAGCGGAAAACTAATGGACTGAGCAAGTGGATGCTGTGAATCAACCCCATGGATCCGTGGTCGGACGCCCAACCTTTTCCACCAGTCAACCCCGGCCAAACCGGTCAAGCCGTTTGACTATCGCTTGTCACGGACAAACGTATTTGCCAACGCGCAACAGCTTCATTTATCATGGCTGCTGCAACCACCATGATGCCCATTACCACTGGCTGATACTTCTTGGGAAAATCAACCAAGTCCAGATTGTACTGCAGCATTCCAATGATCAACACACCAAACAGCGTACCGGTGAGTGATGCGTTCCCACCCGTAATGCGGGTGCCTCCCAGTATGACACACGCAATGACTTTCAGTTCTAACCCCAGTTCCATATCCGGATTGGCACCGGTGTATTGTGAGACATAAACAGCCGCCGCAATGCCCGCTACCAAACCACTGGTCGCATACAAAGCAAAAATCATTCCATCCACTGGTAGTGCAGCGTAGCGGGCCGCACTTGGATTCTCACCCAAAGCGAGCAAGCTATCTCCTACCCAAGTGCGACGTAGAAGCAACATCCCCACCCCCGTAACGACTGCCCACAGCCATAGTTGAAATGGTATTCCCCACAGCTGCCCTTGGCCGAGAATGTAAAACGACTCAGGAATATTGGTAATTGGCTTGGACTCCGTGATTCCCATCGCTAATCCACGATACGCTGCCATGGTCGCGAGTGTGACGACCAGGGGCGCCAACTTTCCTCGACCACTCAACCAGCCATTCACTGCCCCCGCCGCAGTCGTTGCCAATATTCCACCACCAGCTGCCCACCAAATATTCCATCCTGCTTTCTGCCACAACACCCCCAATACCATCCCGCCCATCGCCACCAGAGAAGCGACGGACAGATCAATGCCCCCCGTAGCAATAATCAATGTCATGGGAACGGCCAGCATTCCGGCTACTGCCCAATGACGTGACCAGTTTAGCAGGTTCAACAAATTGTCGAGGGTTAATCCACCGCGAACACTGAAAGCAAACCAAATAAACAGAGCAGCCAACAACATTGCAAGCAACGATTCACGAGCAGGCAGCCGATGAGTCATCGTTCTCAACATGTTCACACGACCGTCCCTCGCAAGCGTTGGTCAACAAAGACAACAATGAGAATCAAAATCCCCACAAAGAATCCTTCCCAATACACCGACACCCCCAGAATAACCAATCCATTGCGGATCAATTCCATCAGCAATGCGCCAATCGCAGCTCCCCAAGCCGTTCCTGTACCACCAGTAATCAAGCAGCCACCAACAACTGCCGCTGCAACTGCCTTGAGCTCCCATCCCTGTGCAGTATAGGTATCTACAATCCCATAAGAAGCAGCCCAGAGGACACCTGCCAAACCGGTCAGCGCTCCACATGCTGTGAAGGCAACAAGTTGCAACCGTGTACGGCTGAGTCCAATCATGTCGGCTGCCCGGGGAGAATCACCCACCGCCAGCAACGACCGACCAGTTCTAGTCCACTGCAGAAAAACAGTTCCCGCCACAACGGCCACCAGACTGTACCAGATCAACGGTCGTACACCGTACCAATACCCTTCGGTCAATAACCGAAATTGGTCGGGAAAACCTTCAATTCGTTTTTCTGCGGTGATAACCCGCATCAGACCACGATATACGCCTAACGTGGCCAACGTGACAATAATAGGATGAATGCGACCCACAATGGCCAGTAGACCATTGACCGTTCCCAGCATGGCTCCCGTAACAACCGCCCAGGATACCGCACAGACAATCGAATACTGGTAATTCACTGCCAGCCCACAAACAGCGGCCGATAACGCCAGGATCGATCCAACCGAAATATCGATCCCACCCGATGCAATGACCAACGTGGCACCCAGTGCCATCAAGAAGGGGATCGCCGCTGACGCAGCAATGTCCTGGAAATTGTTAATCGAAGCAAATTTCCCAGGTTCCACCAGTGCCAGCACACTCGCTAACAATGCCAAAGCTATCAGCAAAGAAAGCTCTCTCAACCATTGGACTGTCACGGCTTTCGCGTGAGAATGGCTTGACTCCCTTGCGGTGGTTCCCTGGGGTAGGGCTGCCTGGGGTAGGGCTGCCTGGACTATTTCCTCTTCTCTAGTTTCGACTGGCACAAATTCAGCGGCAATCCGGCCTTCACACATCACGAGCAAGCGGTCCGACATACCCATTGCTTCCGGCAGATCCGAAGAAATCATCAATACTGCCTGACCGGCAGCTGACAATTCAGCCAGTAAACGATGCAGTTCCATTTTGGCCTCTACATCGATTCCACGAGTTGGTTCATCCACAATCAACACATCAGGTTCGGTCAACAACCAGCGAGCAAACAAGACCTTCTGTTGATTTCCCCCCGACAGAGAATGGATAGGTTGTGTGACAGATTGGTATTTCACCCGCAACTTATCGAACAGGTTTCGCGTCGCATGGTCGCTTCGTTGCCGGTTCACAAATGTCCTGTGATACCAAGTTCGTAACACAGCAATCATGGTATTTAATGTCAAGGAAAGTTGTGCAAATACTCCATGGACCAACCGGTCCTCGGGTAAATAAACAACTCCGCCTTGCATCATACTGGTCGGCTGAATTTTGGCAATTTGCTTTTCATTCAGATAAACACGGCCCGCAACCAGTGGCCGCAACCCAAAAATCGCTTCGGCCAGCTCCGTGCGACCAGCACCTACGAGACCGTATATCCCGAGAATTTCACCACGATGGACACTGAGTGATACGTCGTGAAACCGTCCTGCCGCATCAGTCATGTTTTCCAAACGCAGCACTCCAGGACCTCGCGAAGCTAACTTCTCGGGAAATACATGGGACAGCTCGCGCCCTACCATGTGGGTCACAATTTGTGTTGAGGAAAGTGATGCGACCTCTTCCGTCCACACATGTTTGCCATCACGCAATACGGTCACCCGGTCACACAACCGTTGAATTTCTTCTAGTCGGTGGCTGACATATACAATGGCGACTCCTTGGCTGACCATTTCACGAATTTGTTGGAACAGGCGATCCGTCTCCAATTTGGTTAACGCCGCACTTGGTTCATCGAGAAACAATAACCGAGCCTGTTGGTCAACAGCTGCTGCAATTTCCGCCAACATACGCCGTGCAACACTCATGTTGCCAGCGGATGGCCTGACAGGAAATGACTCCCCCACACGCTGGAGGGCTTCCTCCGCCTGGGCGTACGACTTTGTCCAATCAATAAGACCCCAGCAATTTCTCGGCAATCCCTGCCCCAACAACATATTTTCCGCCAGACTGAGATGTGGAAACAGTTCGGCCTCCTGGTGAACCACCACGATACCAGCATCGCGCGCGTCGCGTGGATGACGTACTTGGAGACGGTGACCATCCAGATAAATGTCCCCCACGTCCGCAGTGACCGCACCAGACACTATTTTGATCAAGGTGCTTTTACCGGCGCCATTTTCACCAACGAGCCCGTGAACTTCGCCTGGTCGTACTTCAAGACTCACATCGTCCAAAGCCTGTACGCCCCCGTAGGACTTCGACAATCCACTGAGCTTCAAACGTGGCACCGCAAATCGACTCACGAACAACATTCCCAAATGCTAAGAGGTGAAGCCCGGTGCAACCGAGCTTCCTTTTATACAAAGTGATATAACGCTAACAGAAGTGTTCGAACCTCAAAAGTCAAACTGGTCGATGTTCGTGGCGTCAAATATTATTGGCGCACCTAACAACACTTCGTCTCCCGTTACCTGAATCTTCCCTAGTCGTCCCGCCTGGAAAAAACCAGGAGCCAATTTTCCCTTGACTCGCTGATGGGCCGCATAGACAGTCAAATAGCCCAGGTCGACAGGTGACCAAAGAACAAACTTCTTGACAATGCCTTCTTTAACATAAGGTTTCATCGTCACCGGAGTCGACAATCCCGTGAGAAACACTCGCTCGGCAGCACCTGCCTTACGAATACCTTCGGCGGCACCTGGCAGCGCTACCGAAGTCATCGCATAGATCCCTTCAATTTCTGGATTTGCCTTCAACACATCAATCGTAACCTGGGTGGCCTTGGCCTGATCTTCTTCGCTGACAAGCGGAGAATCGCGCAAATCGGTCATATGAGGATACTTTTCACGCGTGTATTTCTGAATTTCTTCGATCCATAGATTTTGATTGGTAGCCGTCAACGAACCGGTCAAAATTACATATTTCCCCCGCTCACCGATCCCTGCGACCATCACGTCAACCAATGCTTGCGCGATCGACAAATGAGTGGCTTGGTTTACGAAAATTTCTCGGGATTCAGACACCGCATCCGCATCGAAAGTCAGCACGGCAATGCCTTTTTCTTGTGCTTTCTTCAGGGCAGGGGCAATGCGATCAGGATCGTTCGGAGCAATCGCAATGGCATCGTAGCCACGGTGAATCCAGGTTTCCACCATTTGTGCCTGTGCCGCTACATCATTGGTCGGTGGTCCATCATACTTGACGGTCACTCCCAATTCTTCGGCCGCCTCGAATGCACCACGCTCCACCGCATTAAAAAAATCAATCCCAATCAGTTTTGGCATCACTCCGATCGTTATTTCATGTGCGCCGTCTGGTGGCGCAGGTGTACACGACAACCAACATGACAAAAACAGTAAAATGCCGGTTTTCCCCCAGTGGTGGGAACGGATTGTTTTGCTCATTGTTGCTCCATCTTTCACTTGTTCAGAAATAGGTCAGACCGGACAGGCTCGTGTGGTGACCGTTCTCATCGGTATTGGGCCCGACAGTGACCACCCATCCCAATGGACACAAACCCGTATAGCATCCTGAAAACACTACCCTCCGAGCGTGCTTTACAGCGCCAAAAAGTTCATTGCAAAGACATTGATACGTTTGGAACCACAAGATAAATTGAAGTTTAACCCCAAAGTGAACAGCCAAGTATCACACATTGTGTAAAACAAACCTGGTTTTATCTGGAGCTGCCCAACAAATTGTTTACGCCATCGCGCCGCTGTCCGGACACGTTTGACCTAGGACCCCAGTTGGCGTAATGATTTTCGCTTCCCTGCCTTCCCAGTAATTGTGTTTCTTTGTCAACTACCAAGTTCAATGGGGCTATCACTCTGCACACAACCTTTCGCATTTTTACCATGATGGTTTACTATTCTTGCAATATCTTGTTTGAGAAAGCAAGGGGGTTTTCTCACCTCCGGCAACGAACTCGACCGAGTTTACCATGTGTTCCTGCAAGAAATAATTCTTTGCACGCTTCGCTGCCATTTACAAACCCAATACTCTTTTCCGAATACGCTGGACGGGGTGACAAAATGAGAAGTGGCAGCGAATACACTAGGCGGGACGATCAGCCGCCAAGCCAAATTTTACTCGACTTCGAAAAAGTAGTTTCCAAAGCGGGACAAACAGTTGTCCACAACACTGGTATGCTGCGCCTTGCCGAGAAAGATATTGGGGGCCGCTGAGCCAGCGCTGATGCGATAGGTAATTCACAGTTTTAGACTCGAATCGTAGCATGTGACGCCCCCCCGTCACTGTCATCGGCGTTGGGTTGGATGCTGACTTCACAATCTGGGCAGGTCACTCCAGAGGGGAGAGCCAGAACAAATGGCGATCCCGCATCCATGGTTCCTACCCGAACAGCAGATGGCCAGGTCCCGGAACAACAAGCGACCGTGTTCTTCTCACTGGTCGTTTGTAACCCGAGCTTCGGCCTGATGGTTTGGAAACCAAACTCGTTCGATAAGCAGATCTCTGACAACAGTCGCCGCCCCGTAATAACAGCTGGCTGACTCGGTACGTCCCCGCAGGCAGGAACACCACTCTACCTGGTGCCGGTAAATCGCCATCTGCCTTGCCATCACCCTAGCGCCAAATGCAGTCAATCGCCGACTCCAGTCAACGCGTCCATTGCCAACGAATTCGCTGCCCCCGAATTCACTGCCAACGAATTCACTGCCAACGAATTCACTGCCAACGAATTCACTGCCAACGAATTCGCTGCCCCCGAATTCAC
>CAYMUR010000048.1:7989-25781 GCA_964393615.1 uncultured Pirellulaceae bacterium | reverse complement strand
AATTCACTGGTATTACCGGCAGAATCAGCAACGGCCCGGTCAACGTCCAAGCAAGTGTGAACCTTTCCATCGTAGCCCCTATCGCAGGTATTCGTCGGTTCAGCCTACCTGCTACCACTTTCATCCTCCGAAGGCACAAGCGCCAAACGGTAGCTGCACCAGGACGGTAAGTTCAACACCGTTTTTGCCTGTCTTCTTTCGCCGCAAACCACCGTTAGAGTTGGCTCTTGATCGCGTCCAGCACGCTACCGTAGTTCGGTTCATCGGTAACTTCGCCAACCGTATTGGCATACACAACAGTGCCTTGTGCATCCAGTACAAACGTGCCACGTGCCAAAATTTTGAGTTCTTCGATTAGCATTCCCCAGTTTTGTCCAAAACTACGTTCCTGATAATCACTGGCACTGCGCAGATTGGTGATTTCTTCTGCACCACAGAACCGATTCATGGCAAACGGCAAATCAAGACTGACAGTCAAAGCATTGATCGTATCTCCAAACGCTGCCAGATCCTGATTAAACTGCTTGGTCTGCGTTTGACAAACCGGAGTATCCAAGGAAGGTACAACACTGATGATCGTCGGCTTTCCTTTCAGGTCAGCCGGCGTGATCGTCTTCATTTCGCCGTCTTCGAAGGCATGTAAAGTAAAATCCGGAGCCGGCTGTCCGGTTTCTACCTCGCTACCAGCCAAAGTCAATGGATTCCCCTTAAATGTAACCGCTCCACTGCGTCCCATTCGATTTACCTCGCTTGATTCTGGTGAAGTGACGGGTTGCGTCCCTTGCTACGTTTCAACAGACCGGGCCGGACAAGACAACCCAAAATCTTTAACCCTGTCTAGGCGTCAGTATGTGGCTCAGACCGCCAGTTCGCAAGGGGCACTACCGCCCCCAGGCAAAAGTTGTGTTTTGGCGCCCTGTCGGCAATGCTTGTGGCTCGGTCCTTTTCTCACAGCACCAGGAACCAGTTTTTTCGATCCATAAAGATTTTTTTACCTCACTCGTTAACCTATCTACCACAAAACACTCTGCGGCTGGCGAGTCACCCAGCGGGCCTGTCCAGCAAATTGACAAAAAATCTTGACCGACAGATAACGGGGGCTAGGCCCGCCACCAAAACAGCCCGCAAGCTTGCTTCAACTTAATGCACTCTATGACTTTAGAGATGTACATCTCCATGGTAAATTGCCCCGTTCTATCCTGTACCAGTAGCGCAAAAATGCGGCCAAACTCGTTCTGAGACCCTGGAGACCTGGCAACAACGCATTGTCAACTTGCCTTGTCATGCACTTGGACCGTTGGTCCATTGCGCCTTGCCAATTGACCCGATCGATAGAAATAGAAGCTGTCACTCAATCACACCACACCCAGGTGACCATTTGACCAATGCCCGTTGGTGGTCCTGGCAACGGGCAGATAGAGTGATTCGCTCATGTTGACCTGCGGCGCAGTTTCCCAGCGTCACAAAACCGGGGCGACTTCGTGACTGGCCACGAGAAGGGCCTCACTCGGGTATCGCAGTTCATTTGCCCAACAAAAACCAACCCACATTGTATTAGAAGACTAGCGTCGCGGACACAAAGTCACCCCAACCAATGCCTCCGTCACCCTCCACTTCACATCCAGTTGACTTCCAGCTGATTTTCAATTTCGTCGACGCCGTCTACATGGCGCACTGCTTCTTGGGCCATCTGCTTCTGAAAGAACGATTTTACCACGCCACGTAATACGAGACGTCCTCTTTCAAATTCGAGCTGGAGACTTTGTTGCGCCAGATAAGGATTCGTAGAAATGACGGTTTCAGCCTGATTCTGAATGGTAGCAAGTTTCTGCATGGCAATTATCCCAAGGTTTGGCAAAGGTGTGTTCAGTGCGCCCCGACCTTGGGAATCCATGTTCGTCCGATGTTATTACAAATCGGACAAATCAGCGGCGATCGAAAAACAATCTTGGTGGAAAATTTGGACAATTCAGGTAAACAACGTAGAAATTAAGCGTTGTATCGATTATGGGTCCTGAAATTTGGATATCAGGACGCGTAGGCAAACTTTCTCCTGCAGTTCGCCACCTTCTTCTGGGTACTTAACTACCTGGCATTTCAAGTGACGCCTGAATTCGTACCCACCGGCGATGTGATACAAAACGCAGAACTTGCATAAAACGTTTCTGTACTATTCTCGTTTGTCCAATAAGAGACTCTTTTCTTGACAATTTTTTGTGAGCGAATTAGCGTGAATGAAACGGCTGAAATCACTTCGCATGCACACAGTCACAAAAGGGTGAGAAACTCAACCAATAACGCACCAACACATCTGGCAGTAAAACGTCCTCGGACCGCGTGACACATCAATCCCTGCTAGAGTGACACAAGATGAATCTTGCCACATGTTCCCTTGGTTTCACCACTCTCCCGTACGCCACTTCCCAGGAGAAGACCAATGAAGTTCAAAGTACTCGCCACTTTCGTAACCGCCTTGTCTGCTCTATTGATGTTTTGCCACGAGTCGCAGGCCTTTGTCCCACCCAATACCTGGAAAATTTCAGTCACGAAAGTGAACAACCAATGGACTTATATTGTCGACCCTGAAGGAATCACTAAATTCCAAGGAGAATTTTACTTTGACGGGTCACGGCTTAATCCGCTTTCCGACCAACCGGTAGGCCTACAAGGGATCAACATTCGCCAGTCTGACTTGGGAAACGGTGTGTACCGGGCTCTTCTCGGGGAAACCCATGATCCCAGTTTGCCGAGTACGGCAGTCAGTGGTGACATCTTCCAAATCACTTTTGATGCACTCGATGATAGAATCGAACCTCCTCAAGTTCGCTGGACAGGTACGGCTGCCAGCGGTTTTAACGCATCCGACCAACCTGTTGTATTCCCCTCCTGGGATGTCACTTTTCCCGTACCAGAACCAGGTTCACTGCTCTTGATCCTGTGTGGAACAACCGGATTTCTTGTCACGATTCGGCCCCGACAGAAACAACAAACCTGTCATTATCCTGCCTGAATCAGCTTGCTCATGCCGATTGGATGATATACGATTACAGGTAACTGGCTTCTGAGCGGCAGGCCAATCCGGTCTGTGTTCAGGTAAGCTTCTACCGCCGTTTTTATCTGGTATACCAAATTAGAGACCCTGTTTGGAACTCCGAGGAGCGCAGGGAGTTTCAAGATTTTGGTGGTTTCCAAACCCACAAAGACGACAAGTGGCCTTTTTTTCCTTTTTGGTCGTACTGACGGTTTCTGCCGAACCGACCCTTGTCGACTTCGATGGGGACATCCGTCCCATCCTCTCTAACAACTGCTTTCAATGTCATGGCCCGGATGTCAAGCAGCAACAGGCAAATCTCCGGTTGGATACGGCAGAGGGCGCACTGTCCGAGCGTGAATCAGGGACAAGGGCCATCGTTCCGGGGAAACCTGAACAGAGCGAGGTCATCCGCCGAGTCGCCAGTCTGCATGACGACGAGCGCATGCCACCGAGCCACAGTGGCAAGAAATTGTCAACCCGTGAAATTGGTTTACTAAAAAAGTGGATTCAACAAGGAGCTAAGTTCACGGAACATTGGGCATACCGATCACCTACCCGGCCCACGATCCCAACACTCAACGCCTCACATTGGCCTAAGAACGAAATTGATTGTTTCATTCTTTCTGAATTGGAACAAAACGGTCTGTCACCCTCTCTGGAAGCGGACCGGCACGCACTCATTCGTCGGTTATCCATTGATTTGACGGGCCTACCTCCGGCATGGGTAGACTCGCAAAATTTTACGACAAATCCCTCGCCCGTGGCGTTGGAACGACTAGTCGACCGACTCTGCAGTCGCCCGACGTTCGGCGAACATTGGGCGAGAATGTGGCTCGATTTGGCACGTTACGCAGATTCGGCCGGTTACGCTGACGATCCTCCCCGCACCATATGGGCGTATCGAGATTGGGTCATTCGCGCCATCAACGCTAATATGGCCTTCGACCAGTTTACCATCGAACAATTTGCCGGCGATCTGCTGCCAAACCCGAACGAAGACCAACTGATCGCCACTGCTTTTCATCGCAACACGCTCACAAATAATGAGGGGGGTACCAATGACGAAGAATTTCGCAACGTGGCAATTGTCGACCGTGTCAATACAACGATGCAGGTGTGGATGGGCACAACCATTCGCTGCGCACAGTGTCATAACCACAAATACGATCCGCTGTCACAGCAGGAATTTTTCGAGTTATTCGCGATCTTGAACAATACGGCAGATGCTGACCTGTTGGACGAGTCCCCCTTATTGACTGTGATGACGAATGAAATCAAACAAAAGGAAACGGAATTAGAACGTCAATTAATAACACTGGAAAAGCAATTGTTGCCGGATGATGAATCCTTCATTGATAAACACAGAGAATGGAAAGAATTGGCCCATCGCGACTACAAATGGAAAACGCTGGTGCCGACCTCCGCCAAATCCACCGGCAAAGCCACGTTGACCATTAGCGAGGACGGCGATGTGCTGGTGTCGGGAGCTCAACCGAAAAAGGACACTTATTTCCTGGAGATCGAAACCGAGCTGTCCGGTATTACTGCCCTACAGATCGAAGCAGTCGCTGACAATTCGTTGCCTTCGAAAGGCCCGGGACGGGCAGAAAACGGCAACTTTGTTCTCACTGAATTCCGAGTGGCTGACAACTCTGAATCTCGGCGTAAACGCATGGGTCGTTTCGTGCGAATTGATCTACCAGGCAAGGATAAGGTGATTCACATTGCAGAAGTCGAGGTACGGAGCGGCGGTCAAAACATTGCGCGAGATGGAAAAGCGACCCAATCATCGACTCATCTTGGCGGGTTTGCAAAGCATGCCACCGACGGAAACACGGATGGCGTCTACACCAACCACAGCGTAACGCACACGACCACTGAAAACGATCCCTGGTGGGAAGTCGACTTAGGCCTACTCCAACCGATCGATAGTGTATCCATTTGGAATCGCACCGATGGCGATTTAGCATCACGTCTGAACGGGTTGATCTTGTCAATTCTCGATGACAATCACTCGGTAATTTGGAAAGAAACTTATCAAATCGCACCGCAGCCAAAATTAACAGCAGATCTAAATGGTGCGGTCCCTCTGGTATTTACGGATGCCTCAGCCGATGCAGAACAAATCGGCCCAAACAACCATCTTGTATTGAATCGTTGGGCGGCAAAAAGAGCGATCGACGATAATGGCCAAGACAGCCAAACTGGCTGGGCAGTTGGCGGATTTGCTGGTAACACCAGTCGAGCCGCGTTCCAGCTGAAAGAGTCTGTCGGAATAGAAGGTGAACTGACTCGCTTGCAATTGACGCTTGAACAGCAATACGGCGATCAACATACACTCGGCCATTTTCGTATTTCTGCAACAACAGCCGTCGGCGCAGTGAAACTGGTCCCCCCTGCAATTGCCGAAGTGCTGAACTATCCATGGGGCGATTTGGATAATACCGACAAACAAAAACTGGTGGATTACTACATGAAAACGCTAGTACCGCCAAAACCGCTTGCTAACGAGATGATTGCCTTACAAAAACGTCTGGACGACATAAAGCCTACGACCGTTCCCATCATGCGAGAACTGCCACCCGATCAACACCGCCATACACATGTTCAACACCGCGGAAATTTTTTGGATGTGGGTCAGAAAGTGTCTGCTGGCATACCGGCCGTTTTTCACGAACTTCCACCCAATGCACCATTCCCTATGAATCGGCTGACACTCGCCAAATGGCTGATCGATGACCGCAATCCACTCACCGCCCGGGTCGTTGTAAACCGCTACTGGGAAGCCATCTTTGGTGTTGGATTGGTACGTACTAGCGAAGAGTTTGGAGCACAAGGCGAACGACCATCGCACCCCAGATTATTGGACTACCTGGCGACCGAATTGATGCGTCGCAACTGGGACACTCGAGCCTTATTACGGTTGATCGTCCAATCGGCCGTCTATCGACAATCCTCCGCCGTCACCGCCGAACAGTACGAACGATTTCCGGACAATCAACTTGTTTCGCGTGGACCACGTTTTCGAGTTTCCGCTGAAGTCATTCGTGACCAAGCATTGTTTGTCAGTGGACTGCTGGAAAAGAAACTCTATGGCCCACCAGTCCGGCCACCTCAGCCAAAGCTGGGACTTCTCGCCGCATTTGGGCCCACCATCGATTGGGAACCGAGCCAAGGATCCGACCGGTATCGACGTGCTGTTTACACAACCTGGCGTCGGTCGAGTCCCTACCCGTCAATGGCTACCTTTGATGCCCCCAACCGCGAAGTCTGCACGATCCGACGTTCACGAACCAATACACCACTTCAAGCATTGGTAACGTTAAATGACCCGGTTTATGTAGAAGCTGCCCAAGGCCTGGCCAGACGCATCGCTGCGGTCGAAGGCAGCTTAAGAGACCAAGCGCAACACGGTTTTCGTCTTTGCCTGTCCAGAAATCCCAGCAGCAAAGAGCTCGACCACCTGGTCGAACTGTACCAGCAATCCCACCTGCAATTAAAAGACGACGCTGACAAGGCAAGCCAGTTAGCGACAGTTCCGCTAGGCCCTTTGCCTCCGGGAGCCGATCCAGTCCGCTTGGCGGCCTGGACAGTCGTCGGTAATGTATTGCTGAACCTGGACGAAATGTTTCTTAAGAAATAACATGATGTACAATAAACTCCCTGAAATCCAGCAGGCAACGCGAAGGTACTTTCTGAGTCATTCCAGTCTGGGACTCGGTTCTTTGGCAATGGCTTCTCTGTTGAACGGAAGTCAATCGGCAGCCTCCGCCTCCATAAATGTTTCGAATCCGTTGCTGCCTCGACAGCCACACGCCCCGCCCAAGGCAAAACGTGTCATCTATCTGCATCTGACCGGTTCCCCTCCTCACCTTGACTTGTACGATTACAAACCCGAACTGGTAAAAAGAAACGGACAAGAATGCCCCGCTGAGTTTTTTGACGGCAAACGGTTTGCGTTTACCTCCACGAAGCCTAAACTCCTGGGAACCCCTCGAACATTTCGACAATACGGGGAATCCGGGATGTGGATGTCCGATGCATTACCTCATTTGCAAGGTGTGGCCGATGAGTTATGTATGATTCGTTCGATGCACACGGACGAGTTCAACCATGCGCCGGCCGAGTTATTACTCTACACCGGATCACCGCGCCCGGGACGTCCGTCCTTGGGATCATGGGTGACTTATGGACTCGGTTCAGAAAGCCAAAACCTACCGGGATTCGTCGTGCTAATTTCCAGTGGCGTGCAACCGAACGGAGGTAAAAATTCGTTTGACAGCGGTTTCCTTTCGTCTGTCTTCGCAGGTGTTCAATGTCGGTCCAAAGGGGATCCGGTTCTCTACGCTTCCAATCCCGCAGGGATGGATCGCAGTCTCCGCCGTCGCAGCCTTGATACATTGAGCCGGTTGAATCAATTGCAAGCCGACCAGTTGGGACATCCTGAAACCTTGTCCCGCATCATGCAATACGAACTAGCTTTTCGTATGCAAATGGCAGTCCCCGAAGTCATGGACATCTCGCACGAGACAGCTGAAACTCTTGAGGCCTACGGTGCCCAACCAGGTGAAGCAAGCTTGGCCAACAACTGCCTGCTGGCCCGCCGCCTGATTGAAAAGGGGGTTCGCTATGTTCAACTTTTCGATTGGGGGTGGGACTTCCATGGAAACGGCTCTAACACTGAAATTCAAGATGGATTGACGGAAAAATGTGCCACCATGGATCGGCCAGTCACCGCATTGATCCGAGACCTTAAACAAAGAGGACTTTTGGATGAAACGCTAATCATCTGTGGTGGAGAGTTCGGCCGTACTCCGTTTCGCGAGGGTCGGACAGCCGAGTCTCCCAGACTAGGACGAGACCATTTTCCTGATTGTTACACGATGTGGTTGGCGGGAGGTGGTGCCCAACCCGGATATGTGCACGGCGAATCCGACGAGCTTGGTTTTTCCACAGCGCGTGACCCGGTACACATTCACGACTTACAGGCCACGGTTCTGCATCTGCTGGGATTTAACCATGAACGTCTGGTACATCGCTTTCAAGGGCGCGACTATCGCTTGACTGACGTGCACGGCAAGGTGGTGGAACAAATCTGTCATCTCTAGCCAGCCACCATCATGGTATCAGGCAACGTTCATCCTCCCGCCACTCCCGCTCTGAATGGAATCAGACAACCCGCTGTTGAGACATCAAAAGCAACTCGGTTGGAGACTTTGCCGCAGTTCACTATACTCAAGCACAAACAATTCTCGCAAACGTGACTCCGTGAAGACACACGGCGGTAGATCATTTGGCCGTTCCTTGACGAAGAACATCCCCGTTTGTCCACAACTCAAGGCCGAAAACATGCCCCCACTTGTCGTCAACACAGCTCCCTTGGTTCCTGTTTGTTCTACGTGGCTCCAACAACATGTCGAACTGGTAAATTGTGATCATCGTCAAGAACAGGAACTCCACACACAACTGTCTCGTGCGGAGGGCCTGATCATTGGAAGTTATTTAAAGGTAAACGATCAATTACTCGATCACGCGCCCCACTTAAAGGTCGTTGGCCGCTCCGGCGTTGGATTGGAGACCATCGACATGAAAGCTTGCCAGAAGCGGGGCATACAGGTGGTTTACACTCCCGAAGCCAATCGCCAAGCCGTCGTTGAATATGTTTTCGCACTCATGCTGGATGCATTCCGACCGCGCACCTCCATCGTTGGACCGATCGAGACAGATCGGTATCTCGAATTACGCCGAACTGAATTGGGCCAACAGCTGGACCAGTTGACGTTGGGAATTCTCGGACTGGGAAGAATCGGTAAACGCGTGGGCGCCGTGGCGCACGCCATTGGCATGAACCTGATCGTACATGATCTGCTGCCTGAAAAACAACTACGAAAAGAGGTGGATTACCCTTTTGAATTCGTGAACATGGAGACGCTCTGCAGGCAGAGTAATGTATTGACCATTCACGTAGATGGTCGCTCGGAAAACCGACACTTGCTCGGAACGAACCAACTGACCCTGCTGCAACCAGGTTGCCTGTTAATTAATGCGGCACGGGGCATGATTATTGACACGGCGGCACTAGCGCAGTGGGCAAAGGAAACCGCTGACTTGAACAGCCGAGCAATACTCGATGTCCTCGACCCGGAACCACCGGTTGACGATTGCCCGCTTTTTGGTCTGCCCAACGTAAGACTTTTACCTCACTTGGCCTCCCGCACAGATACTGGACTGGAAAACATGAGCTGGGTAGTCCGAGACATCTGGGCCGTACTTCAAGGCAACAAACCACAGTTTCCCGCCTGAGACTGCCAAGCCATGGCGACAGGATCCTCTGGCTTGTGAAATGAATCGTCTGACAAAAGCGACAAAAAGCACCTTTCTTCTGGTGGGTCCGCCTGTGATCTCCATGTCAGCAAAGGATACTCCTAATGCCAGATTGTAAACCCACCGTCGACCACCAGGTTATGTCCGCTGACATAATCAGAGGCTGGTGAAGCCAGGTAGAGTGCGGCGCCCTTGATCTCGTTCTCGTACAACCCCATTCTTCCCGCCGGAGTGCGGTCACCGTACGCTTGAGCAAAACCGTCCGGTAATTTGTCCTGTGGCCCAAAACCTCCCGGAGAAATGGAATTCACCTGAATTCCCATTGGGGTCAACAATCCTGCCAGGTCAAGCGTCATACCAATCACCCCCGCTTTGGCGGCGGCATAGTCGATCGGTTGACCTGACATTCCGTGGTTTTCATACATCCGACGGTCACGTCCAACCATTCCCGCAATCGACGCGATATTGATGATCTTGCCCGAACCTCGCTGGGCCATTTTGGATGAAAAGGCTTTGCAACACAGCAACGGCGCACTCAGATTGAGCGCGATCATGGCTAAAATGTCTTCTGTACTCCGGTCAAACAAATGCCCCGAAGAGTTACCTACGCCACCACCCGCGTTGTTAAAGAGAATGTCGACGTATCCTTTCCAATCCCAGGCCGATTGGGCGAATGTTTCGATCGTGCTCGTATCCATAAGGTCCAACTGCAAAGGTAATACATCACGACCAGTCGAATCTATCAATCGTTCCGCCGCGTGTTCAGCATCGGCAAGCGTTCGAGACGTGATCACTAATTGGCATCCCGCTTCCGCCAGGATTTCTGCCACATCGAATCCAAGATGCCGTGCACCACCTGTCACCACAGCCACTTTTCCATCCAATTGAAACATTTCCGACAAATGCATTCTCTTATCTCCCTATTGAAGCAATCCGTTAAAGTTAGTTGTAGAGCATAGACAACGGCAGTGAACAATCTCCGCTGAAAATCGGCGTGCTTTGAGGCAAGTCGCTTTGGCACCACCAAACTGGCAAATCGACGGTTTGCAGCGGTGTTTGCCGGGCACCACAATTGGACCAGTACGTCAAGTCACTGATGTAACACCCTACCGCTTCGGTAAATGGTTCGGCAATGGTAGTACCAGACAAAATGGCCTGACTCGCATCTGCTAAATCATGTTTCATCACGGTCGAACGATTATTTCCCGAAATCAACGTATCGACCATCGATGCGTCCACCGTAGATCACGTGCTGCTGCCCATCAAACAAGGCTGCTTCTGGAGTCACCGTCGCGCCCACCTGCCGCACCCATTCGTGATGTGGGTCGCGTAGTACATGGCAAGGGTAAGTGTATTTATGCAGATACGTTCGGCTCAACGTAGACCAGATAAAATCCACCCCTAGCTATTAAATTCTTCGTATAGACAAATCACTTCTGGCGCATAGCGATTTGAAATGGGACAGTCCGTACGGGCGAAAAAACACGGTCGCTTGCAACTCCCTTTCGCGGCACCATGCTACTGGCTGGCCGTCCAAATTTAGCCAATGAAGCTCCGAATCGGCCCGGATAGTAGAGGTCGGCTGGTCGAAAGGAACCAGCTCAGCGTGCGAACCTCCACTGGTCACACTTAAGATTCCAGTCATTTACGCTGCCAGGATTTTGCAGGAAAATCTGTGCCTCTTTGCCTGGTCTTTCGCATGTATTGACGCTCTCATGCGAACCATTGTAGCCTAAACCCTAACGACCAAACCAAGTCGAAGCAGTTGCTGGGCTAACACGACCCAAACACGGCACAGCGTCTCTGAAAAATTGGTGTTTTGCCTCTTTTCTGCCTAACACCTTATTTATCGGGACAGCCAAAAACCAGTCGAAACAGCACGTCAATCTTTCAACGGTTAGGTACCGAACAATAAAGCATTAGCCAGCAAAAGACACGGAGACAACGAATAAGCCTTGCGGCGTACAATGGCAACGATTCACAATCAATTCATTGTCCCACTCCGCTCTACCAGAATATAATTTTCAGCCCGTTACCCACACTCACAGTTTACCATTTCAACCTGCCCCCAGCAGAATCTTAAAAATAAATAGTACGACATATTTCCTGCATCTAGTGAGAGTGACAATGCTTGTAGATCTAGTACACGTCGAGACGGAAGACGGTATTCGGCTTGATGGTACCTTACGTCGCCCGACGGCCGAAACCGTTTCGACATGGGGTGTGGATGCAATGATCCTCCATCATGGTGTCGGAGAGAATTTCTATCAGCCGAGCCTTTTCGACGACTACTGTGACCCTTTACTCGAAAATGGCTGCGCGGTACTAAGAGTCAACAATCGTGGCCACGACCTCGTCAGCCGGGCTGTCGTTCGCCAGCCTGGACAACGTCAGAAAGCGATACGTGTGGGTGCTGCATTCGAAGATATGGATGCGGTTCGTTGTGATTTTGAGGCCTGGGTTGCATTCGCACATACGGCGGGCTACCGTCGCATTGGCCTGTGGGGCCACAGCCTGGGTGCTGCAAAGTCCATTTACTATCTGGCAACGTGCCAGGCGGTACAGGTACATTGTGTCATTGCGGCATCTCCACCAAGGTTCTCCTTGACTGATTTCCTCGACGCAGACGCCAGTGGTTCCTTCCAGTCCAACCTGGCACTAGCAAAACGTCACATGCAAGAAGGAAATCCAGAGGCGTTGTTAGACATACACTTTCCGGTCCCCCTTTTGATATCGGCGCGAACGTTCTTGCAAAAATACGGTCCCGCAGGGCAGCTCGATATTCTGTCGCACATTCCACAGGTAACAGTACCTACCTTGATCCTCATCGGGACTAGAGAAGCCGATACGATGCTCGCCTTTCGGGGCCTTTCCCCAAAAATCGCACAATTGGCAGACGATTTTGAGCACCTTACATTTTCGATGGTCGAAGGAGCAGATCACCAATATACCCAGCGAAGAACTGAACTTTGGCAGGCCGTGTCTTCCTGGTTGAAAAAAGTGTAAAACAAGACTTCAGAAAACTGCCTCCCATTTTGATAATGCCCCGTACCTCGCTACAAAGGACCCCCTCCCTATGGTCAAAGCGATCCAGCTTTTTCAGAAGACATTCACAGGAAAAAATCCCGGGCCGCACCTGTTGATCACGGGAGGTGTCCATGGTGATGAATTTGAGCCAATGGTAGCCATTCGCAAACTGGCCGGTGGTATGAATACGGCAGAACTAAATGGTCGACTGACACTCGTCCCAGTAGTGAACGAATCAGCTTTTCAACAACAGCATCGTTGCGGCGCAGATGGACTCGATTTGGCGAGAGTCTGTCCTGGCCAAGTGGACGGATCCATCACCGAACGGACAGCCTGGGCCCTGACCCAATTAATCCAACAGGCTGATTATTATATCGACTTGCACACGGGCGGGACGACACTTGCGGTAAGCCCTCTCGCGGGATATTCGTTACATTCTGACCCAGATATTCTCGACAAACAGCGTCGTATGGCAAGAGCATTCAACTTGCCCATTGTGTGGGGAACCGGTTCTAAATTGGATGGCCGTTCTTTATCGGTGGCCCGCGACTGCAATGTGCCCGCCATTTATGCCGAATACATGGGGTCGGCCACGTGTGATCCAAAAGGAGTCACAAGCTATGTCGCCGGATGCCTGAACGTAATGGCAGAATTAGAAATGCTACAGCGTCCCACTCCACCTTCCCAGATCGTGCACCTCGTCGAAGACACACGTCCCCTGGCCGGTTACATGCAAATCCAGAACCCTGCGCCTTGCGATGGTTACTTTGCCACAGATGTCATCCTCGGTCAAAAAGTAGAAGTCGGCGACCGCCTGGGAACGGTATGCAATACACTGGGAGATCAGTCTTATGAAGTAGTCACTGAAGAAGCAGGGCTTATTCTCACATTGCGTACATTCCCCCGAGTGAATCAAGGGGACGGACTGGCAGTCGTGCTTTCACTGGAACGGTCGGTTACATTGCCTTGAGTCATTATTTCATTTCCCCCTGGTATCCTCCAAACCACTGCCTGGTACCTGGCTGTTCATCGTCAAATACTATGCGATTTGCCGAAAAACCATTCCCCTCGAGACTGGCTGGATGAGTAAATCTTGGTACACATTTACGGCAGAGGATCTGGCACAGGTTCGCACCAATACACCGATTCAGCGAATGGAATATTTCCCTGAGTTGAAATCAACCAACGACCGTGCGTTGGAACTGGCAAACAATGCGCCACAGCCTTGTCCATTGTTGGTGCTGGCCCAACATCAAACCGAGGGCAGGGGCCGTGCCACAAATCGCTGGTGGTCCCTACCAGGTACGCTCACTTTTTCTGTTCTCTTTGATGTTCGTGAGTACAGGCTCTCACCACGTGACTTTCCACAGATTTCACTGGCAACTGCCTTGGCCTTGCAGGCCGGAATGCGGGATACGCAGCCAGCATGTCACCCAAAACTGAAATGGCCTAACGACATCTTTCTGAGTGGGCGTAAAGTAGCGGGCCTGTTGCTAGAACCAATTGCCAGCAATTCCGGACTGCTAGTTGTTGGGGCCGGGATCAATGTCAACAGTTGCATGGAGGACGCGCCACCACTCCTTCGTGACCAAGCAACATCGATTTTTAACACAACACAATCAAGGTCGAATCTATCAACATTGCTGGTAAATTCTATTAACCGCATGATTACGCATTATCACCAACTCGCCAATAAACAATTGTCGATTTCACGTCGTTGGCAACCCGATTGCCTCCTCGAAGGTCACACGGTGACATTACAAATCGGCCAGCAACAAGTGAGAGGGCTGTGCCGTGGTGTCAATGAGCAGGGCGCACTTCTGATTGAAAATGAATCAGGCCTTCAAGAATTCCATGCAGGCTCAGTACTAGTAAGTGAATAAAACAATAGGCATCCACGACTGGGTCCTGAGCCACACCAGTCCGCAACGATCACTAGTTGCCTTAGTTTTTGACGACACGTATTAGGAAAGTTGGATTGAGAGCCTCGAATCGAATACGTTCTAATTGGTCTGTGCCGTGAGCAATATTCACCATCCAGACCTGGCAATCCACGCCCAGTTCCCGCAATAACTGCTTGACAGTAGAGAGATTTTCGACGCTACCGACATTTGCTACTAAACGGCCACCAACGTGCAATCTAGGGTAAGCCTGCTCGACAATACCCCCGACACTACGCCCGGCGCCTCCCACAAAAATGGCGTCTGGATCGGGTAACTGCTCCCAAGCATGAGGCGCTTCTCCAAGTATGGGTACTAGATTCGCAACCCCAAAACGTTCAGCGTTGGCAATAATCAATTGGTGATCCTCAGGGTCCATTTCGATCGCATAGACGCGTCCATTTTTTGCTAACTGGGCAGACTCAATCGCCACAGCTCCACTCCCAGCCCCTACGTCCCAAACAGTGCTTGTCGGCCCTAGATCAAGTGCCGCCAGTGCAATCGCACGGACTTCGGCAGGAGTCAGCAAGCCACGTTTCGGCTGGGACTGCAAGAACGCCTCATCGGGATTGCCAAACAAGCGATGTCCGATCATTTCCACTGGTCGGTCCGGTGCATTCGGTTCCCGCACCAGGATCATTACGTTCAGTGCGGAAAATTGCTGTTCCGCTACCTCCTGTAATTCCGCATGTGTTACTCGCTCGTCAGGCGAGCCAAGATTTTCACAAATGTAGACAGAAAAATAATCAATGCCACGATGAAGGAGAGCCTGGGCGACTGAAGCGGGCGGGACCGATTCGGTGGTGAACACCCCCGCTTTTTCGGTGGTACGTATTCGCTCTACCACATGATCAAGATGTTGATTGGCCAGGTCAGTTAAGTACGCTTCTTCCCAGCTTTCCTTCACCCTCGCAAAAGCGAGCTGCATAGAACTGACGTGGGGTACCACTTCAAAACGATCCTTGCCACATTGATCACACAGAAATCTGGCGACTCCATAAAACAATGGGTCTCCCATGGCAAGCACCGCGATGCGCTGGCCAGCATGCTCGGTTATCTGCTCTGGAATCATTGAAAAGTCTGTTCCTACGACAAGTTTTTCCGCCTTTACATCACGAACCAACTCCAATGAATTTTCCGTACCAATAATGAGGTCAGCTTGGTCCAGAACCGTGCGTGCGGCAGCCGTTGCTCCTTCCAGACCGTCATCCCCAATTCCAACAATATGAACTTTTTCGTGTTCAGACAAAACGATTGACCTCAATTCGCAGGAAATATCAAACGGGAATAAACTTCTCAGGTGAGATTCTAGCGGAAACATGGCGAATCAGGAAACGGGTGAGCGGCCACCGCGCCCTCCCTAACATCCCACACTACCCAGCCCCAAAAAAAAAACGCGGTACCGGAAACGCGGTACCGCGTGAAAGATTCATCAAAAGTCAACGACTACTCAAGCCTGGAAAGAACTTCCACAACCACAGGACTTTACTGCATTGGGGTTGTTAAACGTGAATCCACGTTTGTCGATGCCATCATGAAAATCAACGGTTGTTCCGTCGAGATAAAGCGCGCTCTTACGGTCCACAACGACCGCAACGCCGTGACAGTCAAAGCGAGAATCTGCTTTTTCGTCATATTCTTTATCGAAATTCAATGCATAGGAAAAACCGCTGCAACCACCACCAGTCACGCCAACTCGTAGCACGATGCTTTCTTCGAATTTCTGATCTTCAATGATTCGCTTCACTTCACCAGCAGCTTTTTCGGTCAAACTAACGGCCATTTTTCTTGCTCCAAAACGAATAAATTGAGAGTCAACCCTTATCTAGATTATACGATTCGGTAGCCAAAGGAAAGCGCTATCAGAAAAACTAGTCCGTTTTTTCGAAAAAAACTATTTCCCAGGGAAGACAACGGGGTTACCACCTTTGTCCGTCCTAAATCAAGCGATTCATGGACCGCAGGCGCCCGACCACGTCAGCAACCTTTTTCACGACGTATTCGATCTCGTTTTCCGTGTTAAATCTACCTATTCCAAACCGCAGACTGCTGCGGGTATCGTCATCGCTAAGCCCCAACGCTCGCAATACATGACTTGGTTCGGGACTGGTTGATGTACAGGCACTGCCACTCGAAACAGCCACATCACCAATGCTCAACATCAATGACTCACCTTCTACACGGCAAAAGCGCATGTTCAAGTTTCCAGCCAGACGGTTTTGGCCGTCATCTAATGCGGGACCGTTCAGATGCACATCCGGAATGGCCGCCATAAAACCATCATATAATGCTTGCCGCAATGCTAACAACCGCGGCTGCTCCGTATTCATTTCTGTGCGACATATCTCAATCGCTTTGGCAAAACCAACACAGGCAGGGACATTGATGGTACCGCTGCGTAGACCCATTTCCTGGCCACCGCCATCTATTAACGGTACGAGACGGACTTGGGGATTCGTCCGACGAACATAAAGGCCCCCAATTCCCTTGGGACCGTAAATTTTATGAGAGGAAAAGCTCATTAAATCGACATGGAGAGACTGGACATCGAGCGGCCACTGGCCCAGTGCCTGAGTTGCATCCGTGTGAAACACAACCCCCTGTTCTTTACAGATCTGACCAATTTGGGCGATTGGCTGGACGACACCGATCTCGTTATTGGCAAGCATCACCGATACCAGTACCGTATCCGGTCGGATTGCGGCAGCAACCTCATCCGGCATCACTTGACCGGCCTGCGGACTGTCATCCGGCTTCACCGTAAGCAACGTAATGTCAAACCCCCGGGAACGCAGTCGATCAAGCGGGTCAAGGACGGCCTTGTGTTCCGTCGCAACACTGACGATATGATCTCCTCGTCGTCGCCGCTGCTCGGCCAGGCCACGGATTACCAAATTGTTGCTCTCGGTAGCACCACTAGTAAATACCATTTCACGGGGCCCGGCACCAATCGCTTCTGCAATGGTGAGGCGAGATGCTTCGACGGCTTCTTTTGCATCCCACCCAAACTGGTGACTAGTGCTTCCGGCATTGCCGTAATATTCACTGAAATACGGCAACATCGCTTCTACCACACGGGGATCGACTCGCGTCGTCGATTGGTTGTCTAGATAGATCGGAACCTTCAGAGGCATGGCAAATCTCGGGGAGAACAATCCTGTTAGTTAATCACGCACAGGAAGCTCCAAGCAAGCTGCTTCTTCGTCACTTCGCATTAACAGATAATTATTGTACAGACAAAGATGGTTCCACGCTTGACCACACAGAACCCTCATTTCCCCTAATTTTGCAAATCCATCCGATTTAGCTGAAACAAGTGCTATTTTTCCCTTTTCAGATTGCACGAGAAGCAGATCGTCAACCAGGAGGATCTGTCCGTGACCAAACCGCCCGCGTTTCCATTTTCGCTGACCGTCGATCAGGTCGCCGACCTGATCGTGTATCTCGAGAGTTTGAAGAAAAAGGCT
>CAYMUR010000048.1:0-7979 GCA_964393615.1 uncultured Pirellulaceae bacterium | reverse complement strand
ATCACTCAGACCGTAAGCAAAATGCTCACGGACGCAAATATTTGTGAACTTGGTTTTCAGCAACCGGTTCTGGTGCCACAAATCGACAACGGCCCAATCCTCCGCAGTACCACGTAGGACACGTATCACCTTCGCCCCTTCATAGTAGCCCTTCGAAAGAAAAAGACGGTTGTCTGACAACGGCACCACCTGAGATGCTGACGCATTATTAGCGCTGCTACCGTCCCATTCTGTTTCCCACAATGTAGCGCCCGTACTGAGATCATGGCCACTTACCGTCGCTTCGTTAACAATTAGTATCTGTAGCACACCGTCCAAGTTGGCGAGCTGCGGCGAACTGTAGCTAATCTGGTGTTCGCCACCACGCCAGACGATTTCGCCCGTTCGCTTGTCACATGCTAAGAGCGATACGTGAGGTCCACTCTCAGGCCCTCCTCCTGCCACAATTACTTTGTCATCCACGATCAGCGGTGAGCTACTCCGCCCCCAGGCAACCAGCTGAGTGTCCTGTTCTGCTGTCGTCCCAACAGCTTTTAGAATATTACGTTGCCAAAGGGGCTCGCCATCGTGACCTTGCAAGCAGCTTAGTATTCCGGTCGCGCCAACGGTATAAACCCGGCCCTCATGAATTGTAGGGGTACTCCGTGGACCGACACTGGAACGGGCTTCGGAAAAACGTACTTCATCGCCACGCCACCAAACGACATTTCCAGTCTCGACCTGATAGCAAGTTGTCAACTCTAATTCACCGCGCTGCTCCATGGTTACTGCAAAACCATTGACCGCCACAAATCCAGACCAGCCAGCGCCAATCTCTCTACACCAGACAACGCGCGGCGGCGTCTGCTGCCAGTCACGTGCGAGCTTTATGCCCAACACACACTGGTTCCGTTCTTGGCCCAGAAACTGTGGAAAATCGTGGACCGAGGTTTTCTCTAAATTGGCAATAACATCTGATTGACTTGGCTGAGCAAGTAACCGATCGTGAGTTTCAGCCCAGCGGGGGACCAATTGAGGCACCAAGGTTCCACTCAGCCGTTCAATGCGCAAGGTGACCACCGCCACAGCCACAACACCAGCCATACTGATTAACAACCCATAACGCATCCATTTCGGATACCCTCTACTCGTGGAAAACCAAGCCGTCCCACACACAAACGCAATAAACGACGTAATCAAAACTAACACATTTCCAAGCGCGTGGTCACCGACCGGGTCTCCCAAAAAAAGAACCCCATCGATGACACCACAACCAACTAGGACAACAACCAGCCACCTAGGTGGTTTACGGGCAGTCGTAGCGGAATGATTAGGAGTCATGCGAAAAAACAGCCAAATAAGAGTGCGGTGAATGACGTTTTACCAGGATTCTGGGCCTATGATGACGTATCAAGCGAAAATACCCAAGTCGTGATTGGACGCCGGCTTGATTCGCACCACGTTTTCCACCCGTTAGCGTCCCAAAAGATCAGGCCAGCACTGCAATGTCGGTACATGGCTGAACCAGCAAAGCCAACCAGGCCGGGTCCTGAGCATCAGACAGACCTTCGTCAATACCCCGGGACTTCACCAAGCGGTACACATGCCTCACACGGGAGGCCGCGTCAACGAACCATCCAAGTGACTACCGGGTGGTGAATTTTTTCAGACGCAGATTGCCCTCTATCAACAAAACTCACGAAATCCCACAGTCCGTTACTTCAGTCGGGCAGGCCGGCAAGTCCTCTCTGCCGTTTCTTAGAAATTGTAATTTGGGTTCTTGTAATCAAAATCCGAATTCGTGAACCCCAAGTTCAGCTTCACCTTGGTATAGGAGTACTCTTCGATAACCGCTGGACTTGCGCCTTGTTGTGTCGGCCAGTCCCAAGCAACATAACGAATCGGTACATTGTCCGCATCATCAACAAACAACCTTGTCACATGGTTGTCAAGATAAGCTCGACGAACGGGATGGGTCACTTGTGTGCAAGTACAGACTCGACCGTCCACACGTGCCCCCTTGAATATTCGGACCTGGAAATCCTCCCTGGTTCCAACACGCCTGTCTTTCTCAAGACGCACAATATATTGCTCCAGCAAACTCTCCATACCAATGTAATTAACCGGATAGCGTTGATCGCGCATGGCAACGGTACTCGTCGGTTCCAGCCAAATGGAAAGCAGTCCCGCAAAACCACTTCCTGCATGGGCAACAAGTTTGTTGTTATTTTGACCTTTGACCCATAGCACCTCACGCCCTTTTAGACTCTCTGGACCCACAAAATGCATATAGACACTAAAAGGAACAACAACGCCAACTTGAGAATCGAGACGTTCGTTGCGAACCTTGAGAGAAATAAACTGGTGAGCGAGAAGCTCGTCCCCCACGCGTTCCCGTTTCACCAAGATCGCTGAATAATCGTGTATTTCTTGCTGGCTATACGCAAGCTTTTCCCGTGCCATGCGCAATGGCGCAGCAAGCGGATGATCTTGAACGGGAGGTGCCTGACGTGCCGTGTCAGCAACACGCAACACCGGGCGGGTCAACCGACTGCGGTCCAACTGTGTTGACTGCGCGTACGTTACCACAAACCCGCCTGGCAAGTTCAACCATAGTAACCAGCCCAGCAAAAACCCCGGCCAGTTCTGCAAGGAAAAAAGGCAATGGTCGTTGATGGCTTCTACCCCTCCTACTCTTTCTCTTTGGCTTGCGCCCTCCAGGACCGTTTCTTGTTGTCGTCTCCACGACTTCTCGTTGTCGTCTCCACGACTGCAATGGACAGAACATCACTGCAATCTCTTTATCCATTCTCCATTTCTTGGAAGCCTACTTTGACTCAAGCCTCTTATCAGTACCGGCGCCAACTACCCCGGAGCAACGAGGAAAATCATCGACGTAATTTAATTTGAAGGGATGGACAACTCGGGAACCACCTCATCGTACCTACAGGTCAATTTGCTCTCCAATAGCAGTCTGCCGGTGATCCGCCACGGAATTCACCGCTTCCATGTCGCTGTCCGCAGCAAAGACACTAAAAACCGGTCAGGAAAACACCAGGAGACCACGGCTTTCTGGAAACTTCTCACTGCCTGTCGCGGTTCATTCCGTCATAGGGGGGGTAAAACTCGGTGCAACAAGCGATATAAACGGGGAAAGCGAACCCTGTGATATCTATTTTTCGCTATCATACAACAGCCTTCGGCGTAAAGACGTCTTGCGCTGTAACAACCCCCGGTTAAGTGGTAACGCACCCTGTGACACCCATCGCCAATCCCAATCGGCCGGCAGGGCAGGGCAGCACAACCAATTTCAGCTGCGACAGGATTGGTCATGGCAATTCTGAGCCGTGGAACGAGGGTTGCCATTCCTCGGATCGGCTCCCTCACTACCACTCGAAGTGAACAGGACAGCCCGAAAGGGAGTTGCCATCCGGTGGAAAAAAAAGAGGAACGCTCTTGGGGAGGGCAATGGCAGCACGCCGCACTTTCAACGCCAGCGTCATCATTGTGACGACAAACCCAATCAAAACGAATGCGACTGACTTCCAGTGTCAGCTGCCGCCACAATTTGGCCCGTTCTGACAATTTTTCTCCACTTGAAAATACTGCAAGACCAGCCCTCAAGACCTGTCCTGACGCCACTCGTTTCGTCGTCACGAACGGAACGACTAAATCTGTGCCTTTTTTTAGCAACCGGTGACTCCGCGCCGATCGCCAAGTACTCTATAATCGGCCGTTTGACAAAGACTTTACCCAAGGAATTTCGCATGCGCAAAAGTCACGTATTGGCTAAATTAGCCAATGATCAGCCAGCCTGGTGTTTATCACTTTCGATGTCGGATTTCACGGTTTATGAATTAGCCAGTTTGGCGGGTATAGATGGTATCTGGATGGATCTGGAACATCATGGCCATTCCGTGGAAACAGCATCCCAATTAATGTGTGCCGCACGCGTGGGCGATGCTGACATTGTAGCGAGACCAGGCAAGGGAGAATTCATGCGGATGGGCCGTCTCCTGGAAATGGGTGCCACCGGTATCATGTATCCGCGCTGTGATGATGCGGCGGAAGCAAAAGAGGTTGTACGCTGGTCAAAATTCGCCCCCTTGGGCGTTCGCGGTTATGACGGCAGTAATCCGGACATGCCTTATATGTCCCGGCCCCACTCGGATTATCTTCGTGAAGCTAACGAACAAACGTTTGTGATCATTCAATTGGAACACCAGTCGGCAGTCGATCAGGCCGAATCCATTGCTGCCGTAGCCGGCGTGAATTTCCTGATGCTCGGACCAAGTGATTTTTCAATTTTGTCAGGAGTTCCCGGTGATTTTGAACACCCCAAGGTACAGGCAGCAATCAATAGCATCTCACAGGCAGCGAAGAACACTGGCAAAAGTTGGGCAGCCTTATGTTTTTCAATCGAACAGGTCCGAAGTTGCGTCAGCGCGGGAGCTGGCCTGATCTTCTATTTTTCCGGAATAAGCGCTCTCAAAGCTGGTATTCTCGCCGCCCGCGAAAGCATCCTCAGTGAAGGGTTCCCGTTAAGAGCGTCAACCATCCAATAGCGGAGCAATTCATGCAACGTGATACAGCTTTTCAAATGTCCGCGTCAAACATCCGGTTCGGTCCGGGGGTAACTCGTGAAATTGGCATGGACCTAAAAGACCTGGGAACGAAACGAACCCTGGTCGTGATAGATCCCGTACTACGTTCTTTGCCAACCGGACTGTGTGTACGTGAAGCACTGGATCAGTCCGGCATCGATTATGATGTCTGGGACGAAATCAGTATTGAACCCACCGATACAAGTTTTCAAAACGCAGCTCGCGTTGCTACAGAAGGCCAATTTGACTCCCTGGTCGCGGTAGGGGGTGGCAGCACCATCGATACGGCCAAAGCGGCCAATCTCTATTCAACCTATCCCGCAGATTTCATGGACTATGTCAATGCTCCACTGGGCAAAGGCCGACCAGTACCCGGCCCTTTGAAACCGCTGATCGCCGTTCCCACCACGGCAGGTACGGGAAGTGAAACGACGGGTGTGGCGATCTTTGATTTTGTCGAAATACATGCCAAAACGGGTATTGCCCATCGATATATGAAACCGACCCTTGGTCTGGTCGATCCCAACAATACGCGAACAATGCCCGCATCGGTTGCCGTGGCAACCGGTCTGGATGTACTAAGCCATGCCCTCGAATCTTACACGGCCTTGCCATTTGATCAACGGCCACAACCAGCGCGACCACTGGAACGACCCGCCTATCAGGGAGCGAACCCTCTGAGTGACATCTGGTCCCTACGCGCCTTGGAAATCATGGCCGAATTTCTTCCCCGGGCATTCGCGGATACGAGTGACGATGAAGCACGCGGACAAATGATGCTAGCCGCCGCCATGGCGGGTGTTGGCTTCGGAAACGCCGGAGTCCATCTGCCCCACGGCATGTCCTACCCCGTAGCCAGCATGGTAAACAGCTATGAGCATCCCGGTTACTGTGTCGACCACCCCATGATTCCACATGGCATTTCGGTGATTCTCAACACACCAGCCGTCAATCGTTTTACCGCACCATCCGATCCACTCAGACATTTGAACGCTGCGGCTGCATTGGGAGCCGATATTTCAGACGCGACGCCAGACCAGGCAGGTGACGTACTGGCTGGCCAGGTGACTCATTTCATGCGCCAACTGGAAGTTCCCAACGGCCTGGCTGCGGTAGGCTACTCAGAAAGCGATATTCCCAAGCTTGTTGAAGGGACACTTCCTCAGCACCGTGTCACCAAGCTGTCGCCCATACCTGCTGGTGAAAAGGAACTGATTGATCTGTTTCGTGCTGGCATGACCATCTGGTAAATGGACCGATCAAAACCAGCAACTGGAATCTCTGGCACACCTCAAAAATTTTTACTCCGCAAAGGGTTTCCACAGAGTTGGCTGGAAGTCCATTGGTACTCCATTGCTAACAAACACCAATGCACGAACAAGAGAGGCCTGCCACAGCCCCTGGGCCTAGCCGATCCTATTGGTCAGCAGATAAAAAACTGCGTCTTTTTATCTGAACCATCTGTTAAATCTTTCCTGATCGCAGCAATCAAAGACAAATGGTTCGCCGAAACGGGGCAGGCGTGGTACACAGGAGGTGAGCAGCCAATGCCACACGCCAGCGTCCAGGTAACCGACCGTTTCGAGAGGATAGGTTGAAAAATGCGACCTCGTGGATCAATATCCAGGCCTCTTCCATCAAGAACCTACCTCGCCAGCGTCTCACAGTCCCTCGTATCTCGCCTTGCACATCGCAGTATTGTCTACCGACTCCTTAAGAAGTGGCCTTTTCCGCTGCTGTCGATACGTTATGCTTCCCCTTGGGTAGCAGAACATGATTGCGGAGAGACCGTTGATGGCAGAACAACCGCCAAAGATCTCCATCGGGAACTTTGACTTTCTTCCCACGGCAGCAAAGATTCAAGGTAAGCCTGCCTTGGAAGAATGGGCTCAGCCCCTCATGGTGGCCATTTGGTGCCAACGCGCCAGTCCTTGGTGGATTGGAGATTTATTAAATGCTGGTGACGCCAGGTTTGGAGAAGCTTTTTCACAAGTTTGTGAAGGCCATGTATCATCGGAAATGTTACAACGTTACGAATCGATAGCTCGGCGTGTTCCAAGGCAAAACCGACGTCCAGGACTTTCCTGGTCCTCCCACGCGGCCGTCGCCCGCTTACCACACCAGCAACAACGTGAAATGTTACGGCGTGCCGAAGAACTAGGCTGGAATAGCGAGCAGCTACGGGTCAAAGTGAGAGAATGGGTTCAGGCACAACAACAACCATGAACCAGAACACCTCAAAAACGGTCGATGCTAACTTCCACACCGGGCTGCAACAGGTTTTCCCTCCTGACAGGTTGCTCCTCAGCCGCGCCCAGGTCGCGCCCTATGAATCGGATGGGCTGACTGCTTTTCGTGCCCGTCCAGCGGCAGTCGTACTTCCAGAGAGCCAGCAGGAAGTCATCGACTCAGTCCGTCTTTGTCATCAGTTCAAAGTACCTTTTATGGCACGTGGTAGCGGTACCAGTCTCAGCGGTGGTTCTGTACCGATCCACGGAGGGCTGGTCATCGGCCTGAATCGCTTAAATCGAATTCTGCAGTACGATCCGGAGCAATGCTTCGCGGTGGTCGAACCGGGAGTCATCAACCATGCGGTTTCAAAACAGGCTGCCGCGAACTCGTTATATTATGCACCGGACCCCTCCAGTGGTCCTATCTGCACCTTGGGTGGGAACGTCGCTTTTAATTCAGGCGGCGCTCATTGCTTAAAATACGGAATGACAGCAAACCATGTGCTGGGACTCAAAGTGGTACTTCCAGACGGAGAAATCTGCCAACTGGGAGGCCGTAGCCTGGAAATGGTAGGGCCTGATTTGACCGGCATGTTCGTCGGCAGCGAAGGGCTGTTTGGTATCGCTTTGGAAATCAGTTTGCGGTTATTACCCAAACCAGAAGTCTACTACACGCTGCAAGCTGCTTACGATTCTCTGGAAAAAGCAGGCCAGGCAGTCGCCTTGGTAGTCGCCTCCGGTCTCCTCCCGGGCGCCATGGAAATCATGGATCGGTTGTCGATGGACGCTGCTGACGCGGCGGTTCAGGCTGGCTACCCTGAAGATGCGAGTGCGATTCTAATCGTCGAACTCGAAGGAACGGCAGAAGAAGTTGCCGCGGAACAACCACTTTTACACGAAGTGATCAAGCAAAGCGGTGCCTACCTGACCACCGTCGCACAAAATGACGCCGAACGAAAGAAAATCTGGACTGGACGAAAATCCGCTTTTTCAGCGGTGGGCCGATTGAGCCCAGACTTCATCGTACAGGATGGTGTCGTTCCGAGATCCCAATTAGGAGTTGCTTTGGCAGAAATCGACCGACTTAGTACGGCGCACGATATCCGTGTGGCCAATGTGTTTCATGCCGGTGACGGGAACCTGCATCCCTTGATCATGTACGACG
>CAYMUR010000047.1:8826-38946 GCA_964393615.1 uncultured Pirellulaceae bacterium | reverse complement strand
CCAAACCCCATCCTGGACGGAATTTAAGTTTGACCCGCTTGAATCCTGTTGTGACCGCTTTGTCGATGGCGATAATCAGATCGTCCAGCAAATCCATAACGCCAAAGTCTGCCCCCACTTCCACCAAGCCATTGACGCCACCCAAGGCTCGATACAACGGAATACCCTGGCGACGCGAATCGAGGGCCCACCATGCCGTATCCAACGCCGACTTTGCAAACGGGTTGCCTTTGTAAATAGCCAACTGGTCTTGGAGAGTCTCGCCGGAGCCAAGCTCCTGGCCGATCAAACGGGGCGCCATCCAGTCTCGCAGTACGCCAAACACGCCACTGGCCCATTCGGGACTGTAGCAGGGTGCCGCAAAGGGTGCGGATTCTCCCCATCCCGATTGGTCGGCACTGCACATCTTCACGAGTACAGAATCGATACACGTATCCTCACCATAGGCGGTCCGCCAGGGATAAATTAATGGCATCGACACGTGATACAGTTCGATACTGTCAATTTTCATCGCAACTCTTCCTTGTGTGGTTACATGGTGTTTTGCCAAGAACGATTTGTTTGATGTAACCTTAGCCTAAAAGGATACAGCATTATTTTCGCTCGTCGAGTCGGTTGGATTGGATCTTGGCGGTGAGTGATGGCTGCCAGAGATTAGTGCTTGCCATGTGATGGGGGCGATGTTCTTATCCAGTCAGAAGTCTACGGCCAAGGTCATCGCTTGAAAAGATATGGGTAAAAACTTTGTTTCAAATTTCATGAAAATGCTTGGAAAATCATTCATTGCCTGGCAGAACTGAAGAATATTGTCGATCGGGTGGTCGGATTTGTTGACAATTCTGCTACCTTTCAGGAGGTACAAAACAATGATCGGTGAGATTGATTAACCCCCCCCTTTTTTGAAAGCTTATGATGAGCGACTTGCCACAAGGATTACAGCTGGTCGATTGGATTTGCATCGCCCTCTATGCCTGTACCACGATCGGAATCGGTTGGTATTTCGGCCGCAGCTACGGATCCACCAAGGAATATTTCATCGGTCATGGACACATCAACCCAGTGTTGATTGGGATTTCGTTGTTCGTGACCTTGCTGAGTACTATTTCCTATCTTTCCAAGCCAGGTGAAATTCTGGGAAAGGGACCTGTGCTGATTGTGACGAGCCTGTTGACGTATCCACTGATCTATTTTGTCGTCGGCTATGGCTTGTTACCTGTGTACATGAAACAGCGTGTTACGAGCGCTTACGAATTACTGGAACATCGGTTGGGGGTCTTTACCCGCTTGCTCGGAGCGTTGATGTTCATTGCCTTGCGGTTGGTCTGGATGTCACTACTCGTGTATCTGGCGGCTAGGGCAATGACGGTCATGCTGGGCGTAGGTGAGCATTGGCTTCCCTGGATTGTCATGGTTACCGGATTGGTGGCAGTCATTTACACGTCCCTCGGAGGTTTACGGGCTGTTGTTGTGACTGACCTTCTGCAGTTTTTGTTGTTGCTAAGCGGTGCACTACTGGTCGTCATTATAGTTACCTGTGACATGGGAGGTTTCGGCTGGTTTCCGACGCAGTGGTATCCGCACTGGGACACTCAGCCCATCATCAGTTTTGATCCTCGCACTCGTATTTCTGTTGTAGGAACATTTTTCATGATGACAACATGGGTCGTTTGTACCGCAGGAGGTGACCAGACATCGGTACAACGGTTCATGGCCACTCGAGACGTAAGTAGTGCTCGTTACTCCTATGCCATTCAGTTGATTGCCTCGGCAGTCGTCACCCTTGTGCTCGGAATGGTGGGCTTGTCACTGCTCGGTTACTTCAGCGCATACCCCGATCAGCTACCCACCGGAATGGATCTGTATGAAGATGCGGATGATATTTTCCCGTGGTACATTTCACATCGATTACCTGTGGGAATTGCTGGTCTGGTAGTTTCTGCCATGTTCGCAGCCGCGATGTCGAGTATTGACTCAGGTGTGAATTCGATCACCGCTGTCGTGATGACTGACTTTCTCGATCGCCTCGGCAGGCACCCCACATCCGATCGAGGACACGTCCTGAAAGCCAAAATGTTGGCGTTTACAATAGGGGTGGTTGTGGTTTCGGGCAGCCTGTGTATGGGGACCATTCCTGGCAATATTACTGCCGTGACAAACAAGACCGTCAACTTGTTGACGGCGCCAATCTTTGGCCTCTTCTTTTTTGCGTTGTTTGTTCCTTTTGCACACCGGGTCGCCGTGTGGATCGGTACTGTTTGTAGTGTTTTGACAGCGGCTGGCATTGCCTTTTCAGGACCACTCGTCACTTGGTTGGACTTGAAGTGGGGCCTGGCTGCTGAAACGTTTGGTGTGTCACTACAGGAGCATGTTCACACGACTACAGGAGAGACGTTTTTGTTGGCTCCCGACCCGATCAGTTTTCAATGGATCGGGCCAGTGTCGTTATTGGTGAATCTGACCGTGGGGGTAGGATTGAGCTGGGTGATGTCACGAAAGAAACGGTCCAAGGGTTCGGAGTAATCGTTCACTATCGAGCGACGCTCTTTTTTTCAAAACGAAATTCAATGTCTCTTCTCGTAAGGCTGTCGCAGCTGAGTGGGTCACTTGATAATGAACGCCGACCAGCAGGTGTTGTCGCTCCAGTGTGGCTACGTGGTTGCATTATGTTATGATGGCGTGTTGGCAAATCGGAATGGTGCCAAGCCCAAGAATTCTTATGCTCGTGAACAAAGAGGCGACAGTATTTAAGACACCCCTGAATACTTTGACAATGCAACCATTTAAAAAAAATGCTGGCAGGTACCCTGCCCTGTTCATCCATTTGACAGTTCTGCTGATGGCAGCCAGGTCGATATCCTATGCAGAAATTGCGGGCAAGCCTGGCGGCCAGGAATTGGTTGTGGTAGCGGCGGGAAAAACAACGGCTGTTGTTGTTGTTTCCTCCCACGCCGGAATCCATGAGCAACAAGCGGCAGACGATTTGGTGAAGTACATACAAATGATGAGTGGCGCACAGCCCTTGTTGGTCAATACGCCATCCACGATAGAGGCTGCCATGCAGGGAACAGAGCCTGTGCTGTTGGTTGGCCAAGAGGCTTTTCGCGCCCAGCCTGCGTTGCAAAAGGTGCTCAACACGGTTCTCAAAAAAGATCCTCACCTAAGAACGGACGGCATTGTGTTGAGGCGTACAGGCAATCGTGTTTACCTGGCTGGTAATAACGATTTTGCGCATTACTATGCGATGGCTGAATTGCTGCGGCGCTGGGGATGCCGTTGGTATTTGCCTACCGATTTTGGAGAGTGCATTCCCGACGAACCCGAATTGAAGATCGGTCACTTAGATGAATCCTATTGTTCGCCTTTTGAAATTCGCAACTACTGGATTTCTTGGCTGGGAGACGGCGCCGGGTCTAAGGATTTTCAGAAGCGAAACATGATGACCGGACGCGGGGACGTACCACCTTCGGGCCATGCACTGGGCATGTACACCAAGGACATCGGAAAAGGTATTTATGAGTTTTCTATTACGGATCCTAAGACGGCAGAGCATGTTGCCAGCCAGGTAGAAGAAAAATATGCTGCCGGCCATGCGTTTTCTCTTGGTATGGAAGATGGGGTTTACCAATCGGACTACCCTAATGATCAGAAACTGATGAAGCTGCAGTGGGATAAATATTTTTTACGTTGGTCGGTAGCTGACCCCATGCTTGAGTTATACAACAACGTAGCTCGTATCCTGCATTCAAAATATCCCGCGAGTGGTGGCAAGATTGGTTTCCTGGCTTACGCCAATATGACCATTCCACCCGTGCGCGACATGGTTGCCGAACCGTCGTTGTTTTGCGAATTGGCGCCAATTGACATCGATCCGAATCACGGCATGGACGACCCGCAGTCGCCACCACGGCAGGAATTTCGTGACATGTTGTACAAGTGGGCTAAGGTCATGCAAGGGCGTCTGACAATTTATGATTATGACCAAGGAATGTTGGTCTGGCGCGATCTGCCGAACCCTTCCCATATGGCGTTTCGCCAGGATGTAAAACATTATCGTGACGCCAAAATTCTTGGGATCAACACAGAAAGCCGCAATGCGATTGCAACAACATTTTTGAACTTGTTTATCCGTGGCCGGTTGATGTGGAATCCCGACGAAGACGTTGACGCTTTACTGGCGGATTTCTATCCCAGGTTCTACGGTCCTGCAGCTGAGCCAATGGAAATTTACTGGAGAGCCATTTATGACGCCTGGGAAAATACGATTTGTACCGAGCATGAATATTTTGTGGCTACTTCCATTTACACGCCACAAGTTGTGAAGGTGTTGCAAACCAATCTTGTCAAGGGAGAGCAAATCATCCAGGGCATCCAAGTGCAGGGCCGACCTCTGACTCGCAACGAACAACGTTATGTAGAACGGATGATATTTACACGTTACAGTTTCGATATCATTGCTGGGTACGTGGAAATGGTCAACGCGGCGGCCACAGAGGGTGACTATGCCAAAGCGGTTTCCGTGGGTGAAAAGACGCTGGCAGTGCGCGAAAAAATGACGGACATGAACGGCACTTTTACGACTTATCGTAAGTTCAAAGCAGAAGAAAATGGTTACGCCTGGTGGCCCGGTGAAGTCAAACAGTATCGTGAATTGATTCCGTTCGTAGACGGTACGAAGGGGAAACTCATCACCAAGCTGCCTCTTGAATGGGCGTTTCGTCGGGATGCCAGTAATGTCGGCCTTGCTGAAAATTATGCGACGGGGCCATTGGATCTGAGTTTTTGGAACAACAGTCGCCACGCCCTGACGATTGACAGTCGGAAGGATTATCCTGATCAGTGGGAAATGTTGCGTACCGACCTTTATGCGCAAGCTCAAGGAATTCGTCACCCGAATCGGCAAAGTTATCTTGGCCACTTATGGTACCGAACAGATGTAGAATTGACGGCTGACCAGGTTGACGGGGCCATCCACCTGCGTTTTCCTGGCCTATTCAATGAATGCTGGCTCTATGTGAATGGCGCCGAAGTGGCCTATCGAAAACAAGGAAAACTATGGTGGCTAAATGACTACCGCTTTGAGTGGGACGTTGACCTGACCGGACAACTCAAGGCTGGTAAAAATATCCTTGCCCTACGTTGTTACTGCGAACATCACCTGGCTGGCATGTTTCGCAGGCCGTTTTTGTATGAAGCACTGCCAGATGGCGGCAACACGCCGTGAAATCAATGCATGGCATATTGCCAATGTCTGGATGAAATGTGGCAATGTGTCAGCAAAAGAAAGACTAGCCCTCTTGATTGCCGGTTCTCTTTGTCATGCGTTTGGATTGCTCTGTCCGCTAATGGCAAGAATTTATCTGCGTCTCGATTAGCGTCCAATTCTCTGGGTGAATGGAAAGATTCAATAAATCCCGGTCCGCAAGAAGAATTGTTTTTGTGCGACGCGATTTAGCTTCAAGTTTGTGACCGAATGGCGTAAGCTCGACCTGTGGGGCGGTTCACCATATTGTCAGCTTTTACAGCAGCTGCCATACTGCCACGTTTACGACGACTAAGATGCCAATATTTACTTGACGTCATAGAATACCAATTTGTACTGCTTATGAAATCCATTGCTGTTACCCCTGGCCAGCCAAATAGTGTTCATTTGCGAGAAATTCCCCGGCCCTCGATCGAAGAGGTGGCTGATGGTAAAGGGGTTTTGGTCCGCGTGTTGAAGGTAGGTGTGGATGCGACGGACCGTGAAATCAATGAAGCCTTATATGGTAATGCGCCGCCAGGATACGATTACTTGGTGCTGGGGCATGAATCGTTTGGAACAGTGGTCGAAGTGGGGTCGCAGGTCCGCGGTTTGAAACCTGGCGATTACGTCACCGCAACGGTGCGCAGGCCCGGTCAGTCGATTTATGACCAGATCGGTACCTATGATATGACGAGTGAAGAGACTTATTACGAACGCGGTATTAATCTTTTACATGGGTTCTTGACTGAATACTTTGTTGATTCTGCTGAATATATCGTGCGCATGCCCTCAGGTTTGAAACATCTGCATGTGCTGGCGGAGCCGATGAGTTGCGCGGCAAAGGCGGTGCAACAAGCCTATGAAGTACAACGGAGAATGAAAGTCTGGGATCCCAAAGTGGCATACGTGATGGGGGCGGGACAGATTGGTCTGTTGACGACGCTGATTTTAAAACTGAGAGGTTTGGATGTATTCACGCTGGCCCGATCAGAGCCGCCGACTCACAATGCAGAAATCGTCGCAGGCATGGAAGCAACCTATGTCAGTACGTCACAGACATCCCTGGATGAACTTGTCAGTCAGGTTGGCAAGGCGGACTTGATCATTGATGCGACTGGCTCCAGTGCAATGGCTTTCAGTGCCATGCAGGCACTTGGTCACAATGGCGTGTTGGTGTGGACCAGTATCACTGGAGGCAATCATAGCGCTGAAATTCCGTCTGACAGGATCAATATTGATTGGGTGTTGGGCAACAAGCTATTGCTGGGATCAGTCAATGCGAACCGCGAACATTTCGAATCCGGGATCAAAGACCTGGCGATGGGTGAAGTGATGTTTCCACAGGTCATTGAAAAAATTCTCACAAGTCCTGTCGAGGGTCTAGACGGTTATGCCGAAATGATGCGGTTGCTTGTCGATGAAAAGTCGGCTCTGAAAGTTTACGTGAATGTGGCGGAAGAATAGGTCATTGAGCTCGTTGTCTGACAGGAGACAATGTTGTTTGGCACACGTGGCTACCAAAAGATAGGTTGTGGATGGAATGAATATGTATGCGAAAAAGGAAAACCGAGGTAACAAAAAACGAACTCGTTGTGGATTCGGGTTTCTGGATCTCCGCGCTCAGGCACTTTGCTCGCTAGTTTCAGGCACTAAATTTTGATAATTGAGGTAGTGTGTTGTCAGGGCGATATTTATTTGCCAATCATACTAGCGAGTCATGATATGCCGAGGAATGAGATCTATGCAGAAAAAAGATGACGATCATTGTGATTTGCCGGCAGCCTGTCCAGCCTGCCCTGTTTGTGGTGGTGAATTAATTTCGATTCGTTCCAAACTACAGTGCACCCGTTGTCATACGATTTGTGAGACTTGTTGCGAAGGTGGTCCTCAATAGCAATGCCTGCCGGGAAATTCTAGGTTGGTAAGACCACCTGACGAACTGTTTGGGAAACTAGGTGAACCTGGTAGTCCCAGTAATCGCATGAGTACCAGGTAGGGAAAGTACTCTAGATTGTAAAGTCGCGTGATCAAAACCGGTTGCCTTTTTCAAAACCTGGCGTGGCAGACTTGTCATGCATGGAGCTGGGTTGGCGAGTGACAAAGTTCTCTGCAGGAGAGAGTTGCCAAGAAAGATAATTCTTGTGAAAATGCTGGTGAGACCATAAAGTTGGCAACGAGGTGGAATGTGGTCCACAGTGAAAGTGGGAATCGAACTGGTGCGCCTGGGAGAGAGATGTGCAATATTCAATGATTTCACGGCGGACGATGCTTGGTTCAGCAGCTCTTGTTTCGACAACCGTTGGAGCTGCCGGTGCAGAGGCGGTCCGGGAAACGTTGGCTGATATAAAAAATCCCGGACAGACACCAAACACAACGTTTGCTGTTAATTTGGAAATGTGGTTCAAAGGTTCGATGCGAAAGCGGATCGAACAAGCTGCGGAGCTAGGGTTTCCAGCGGTTGAGTTCTGGCCGTATCAAAACCGAGATATTCCTGCGATCGCGCATCTTTTGAACAAGTACGGTATGACTTGCAGCCAATTTACAGCTTGGGGCTTTGGCAAAGAACTGAATCATCCTGCGTTGGGTGTCGAACGGTTTGTGAAAAACATTGAGGAAAGCTGTGCTGTCGCCGCACAGCTTCCTGGTTGCGAGTTGTTTACCGTCGTGATTGGTGACGATATCGCCGGCTTGTCAAAAGATCAGATGCACGTCGCGGCGATTGAGAAAATCCGGAAAGTCGTACCCATTTTGGAGCAGCACGAGAAAACGATCATTATCGAACCGATGAATCCCTATAACCATGCCGGGCATTGTTTGTATGGAAGTCACGATGGTATTGCAATATGTCAGGCCGTTGGCTCGGAATGGGTGAAATTAAACTGGGACCTGTTTCATATGCAACGCTATGAGGGAAACTTAATTGACAATCTCCGTAAAGGACGGGACTACATTGGCTATTTTCAGTTGGCCGACTCACCTGACCGCAACGAACCGGGCACGGGTGAAATTAATTATACGGAGGTATTGAAGGCAATTCGTGAAATTGGTTACACACGTCCAGTAGGGATCGAGTGTTTTGCAGAGGATGGTAATACCCTTCGTGCAGCGCAGCGGGTTTACCTTGCCGATAGCTGGTAATGTGATAGAAAAATTTGGTCTGTAGTGATATGGCTGTTAACAGGGACGCCATCCATTGGTACGACGGTCGTTGGGAATTACGGTCGTTGGGAATTGCCTGTCGTCCGCGGCTCGGCTCGGTCAGATAAGTTGACGTTCACGGCCAATCTGGTCTGCTGTTTTGAGAGCCGCAAAGACACTATCCGGTGAAACAGGGAATGGTTCGTGATGAATCGTTTCGCCATCGGCACAAGCGCCAAGGGCTACTTGTTGGAGCTCTTCATCACTGGCGTCTCCGATGCCGACATCGGCCAATGTAGTCGGTAAGTCCACGGATTCACAGAAATCGTAGACTTCGTTAATGACTTCGCTGGGACGGTCGCCCAGGAACAGGCCGGCTAAGACACCAATGGCAACTTTTTCCCCATGGTAATAGGCGTGGGTGCCCTCGAGTGTTGTCAAGCCGTTGTGAATTGAATGAGCGGCTGCCAGACCGCCACTCTCGAAACCCAGGCCACTGAGTAGCGTATTGGCCTCGATGACATGAGACAATGCGGGAGTCACCACCTGTTGTTCGCACGATGTTTTAGCGGAGACGCCGTTTTCGAGAATTGTTTCGTAGCATAAACGGGCGAGACTGTATCCGGCCAACGTTCCCAATCCTCCGCATTGATTGTTGCTATACGATTGCCGACAGGAATCCGCTTCGAACCAGGTAGCCAACGCATCTCCCATACCGGCAACCAAGAACCGAACAGGAGCCCGTGAGATCACTTGTGTATCGACCAGGACTAAGTCTGGGTTGCATGGTAGAAACAGGTAGCGAGAGAAAGCCCCTGTCGAAGTGTAGATCACTGACACGGCACTGGTGGGAGCGTCCGTAGAAGCGATGGTTGGCACAATTGCCACGCGAGTTTTCGCTTCGTAGCCGACCGCTTTGGCTGTGTCGATGACCTTTCCGCCCCCCATTCCGACGACGACATCGCAATTTTTGTTCCTGGCAATCGCAGCTAGTTTGGAGATTTCTTCATCGCTGCATTCACCCCCAAATCGTTCGACGTTGACTTCAAAATGCTGCTGCCAATGAGGAAGCAGAGGAGGAACGAGTGATTTTGCGGCGGTACTACCAGCGACAACCAGGACGTTCTTTCCCAATTGGGTGAGTTCTTCATCTAATGTTTGCAATACACCTTCGGACTGTACATAACGACCGGGGAAAATAGCCGTTTGCTTCATAGTTCATTCTCCCGTGGCAACAAGGGTCGTTTCAGATTGGTCAGGGGACGACTCCACTCAGAACCAGGTCCAAAAGCAGATTCGACCGCTTAACAGCTGTAGTTTGGTTTGAGGCTATAAGGAAATAAAGCAACACTTCTGTGGAGTTTACGGTTTGGACGATGTATGACAAGGCCACCTCGACGAGTCTTCGGGACCGAAACAGCGTCAACGTAAGGTAAGACCCTGAGGAAGGAAGAGATTGTCAGAATTCTTAAGGCCTAGGTGTGAAGAAAGAACCGGGTTGTCTAAGTTACTGATGATCCTGCCTAGGTGAAAAGGTTGGATCCGATCACTGTCTTTTTAGCACAATGTCTCGAACCAGTCTGTGCTGACCAGAAAAAAATATTTTGAGGCTTGCCTTGTAGAGAAAGCGGTCGTACCGGCGTACATGGCATTATGGCAGATCGAATTACTGGGTAAGATGAGCGGATGAACGTCATTGCCCTTCAGTCTGGAAGTTCGGGAAACTGTTTTTATGTGGAATCACGTGGTGTGCAATTACTGTTTGACGCAGGGATTACTGGCAAACAGGCTCAACAGCGTTTGGCTTTGAGGGGTCGAGAAATATCTGGTGCCGATGCCCTGATCATTTCCCACGATCATGTGGACCATGTCAAGTACGCGGGGATCTACCAGCGTAAATTTGGGGTGCCATTGCATGTCACATCCATGACGTACCAGGTTTCCAGGACCAAGTTTAATCTGGGGCCAATCGATACTTTGTCATATTTTGAGTCTGGTTCCACGCTCGAATTTAATGATCTAACCGTTGAAACGATTCCAACGGCCCATGACGGAACGGACGGGGTTGCATTTGTTGTTGACGACGGTCAGTACCGTCTTGGTATCTTGACTGACTTGGGACACGTATTTGCGGGATTGGAAGAGACAGTTCATTCGTTGGACGCTGTTCTGTTGGAAAGTAATTACGACGTTCAGATGTTGACGAATGGACCTTATCCTCGCCATTTGCAAGATCGAATTCGAGGCCCTGGTGGTCACTTGTCCAATAGCGAAGCAGCGGAACTACTTCGTGCGGCTGCTCATCCGCGGCTCCAGTGGGTCTGTCTGATTCATTTGTCGGAACAGAATAATTCACCGGCAGTCGCGTTAGAGACGCATCGTCAAGTGAATGGTGATCGGTTTGTTTTGCATGTAGCAGGCCGGCATCAGGTCACAAGCGTGATGGAGTTATAAGTATTTTTCCTCCTGTCCTCCGTTTGATGTTACGGTCGACGGGGGAAATAAAGCCATGGAACAGTTGACAAATCGGTGATGGCCAACGCGTCGTCCTGACGTCACAAGCAACACGCATCCAGAGGAACCACCTGAAATTAGCACGACCGTAGGGTACGCGCTGTTTTCCAGGATGCTCATCGAGGAAGCGGGCGCCAGCGAATCGCTTGCAGTCGGGCGGGACGTCCTGGACGGCCACGTTCACCGACCACGCTGAGTACCATGCCTTTTTTTCCATCAGCAAGCCGGGGGGGAAGAACTCGCATTGTGGCGTAACCTGGGTACTGTTGTGTGGCGGTCATGTAATAGGTGCGGTCCTCGAAACTTTTGCCACCATTGTCACTAATACGAACCCATTCACCGCCACGGTGCGTTGGAGCCCTATGGGTGTGGTGTAATAACAGCCGACCATCCGGTAATTCGACTGTACCACCATGCATTTCGCCCACCATCAGACTACCTGGACCAATCGTTTCCCAGTTTTTTCCCCCGTCATCAGAGCGTGCCAGGAGTACACGTTTTGTCCAAGATTTGACATCTTTGGCATTCCGGTTTCGTTGCGAAAATCGCCAAGCTGTGTAATTTTCGAACGGCAGACGATCGACGTAACTCAAATGAGGGATCGGTGGATTGTGGCGGACCAGAGCAATTAACCGACCGGACTGCAATTCTGAAATCGTTGGTTCGCCACCGGGAGCGATCGGAAAAGGTCGAGACCAGGTGTGGCCGCGGTCGTTGGAATGATAGGCGTAAGTCGTTCCCGGTTGACCAGCGACCTCATGGTGAATGGCCCAGACCAGTGTACCATCTGGCCGTTCCAGCACGGGGGCAAATTGTGGTGGGCTATTCACGCCGTCGATATAGCCGAGTGTGGTCCATGTTTTTCCTTCATCTTGGGATGCACGAAATTCGACCTGCGACGCTTCCATCTTCCAAAAAGCACGTAAAAAGGTGCCATTGCGAAAAAATCCAACACCAGCATAGCCTAGATCGACATATTCCCCGTCACCCAAGGGGACTTCGAGAATAATCCAGGTCCGTCCACCATCGTCAGAACGTGCCAGGTGGGTGCCGTCGGCAAGTGGGACGTAGATCAGATCATTGTCGGTAAGTACAAGATTTTGTGGCGGATCGGCGTACCAGTTTCTCTGATTGGACCATGGCAGAATGTTGCGTTCTGCAGGTAGTGTTCCAACTTTTCCGTTGTCAGAAAAGAGCACTCCTTGGAAGTCGTCATCCATGACAGGATGGACAATAAAAGGATAATCATCCACACCGACTTCGACTCCCTGGGAGGAAAATAGACGTGCGCGAAAACGGCCTAGTGGTGCAGGGTCAACAGTCACTTTGTGTTCGTGAATACCGGTAGCAATCGGACTTGCAATGGTCCGGGAAAAAAGGTGCTTGCCTCCAAATAGCGTTTCGAACCGTATCTCAAGGGAATCGTTTAGTACCTGCCCAGTCTGGTTGTACAACGTTGTATAGACGACCAATGGTTCGTCCATGAAGTGGAGGGCAACGTGGTCGCGGCGTCCGAAGAGAACACCTTCGACAGGTGAACGTGTGTGGAAAGGTGAGGTAATTGCGCCCTCTTCTAACTGTACCGCATCTACGATCACGTCGCTTGCCCTGTTGCTGGTAACGACAATATCGACGACAGCTTGTCGCATGAACTCTTCAGTCACGAAATGGAAATCGTACCGTTTCCATTGCGGAGAAAGAGTGTATTGCGGACTGAATATGTCTGGCGGTTCGCTAAGATTCATACTGCGGGTCCACAGCGTCAGTTGAAGACGGGCAGTCGGTTCTGAACTACGTGCGAAAATCGAAAGGGTATAGGCTTGTGCTGGACGAATTGCCAGAAGCGGTGACGGGAGATGGGCGGGTCTGTCAGGTGTTAGCGAAAGACGAACAGCATGTTGACCATCGGGTGCCTCTTTTTCATCGACAAGTGTGGGCTGGGTCGCAGGTACTTGACCATGCACGAGCAATTTCAACGTAAACTGGTTCTGGTAATCGAGCCAGTGGGTTGGCATGTGTTCTCCAAAACCTAATTCAAAACTAGCGTTAGGCAGAAGATTTTCATTGCCTGGTAGTGCGGAAGATGCGGAGAAGAGTGGCATGCTGAGTACCAGGATGACAGGCCAGTGAGGATACCGCATGAATAGGTTCCTTTCTTACAAATCGTAAACATCGCTCTATAAAATGGTGGCCGATGTGTATTCCTGGCATTCTAGCGGAAGTCGCATTGTTTTGTATTCCAGGCACTTGCCATTTTTTGGGCTGGCCCCCCTTTTGATTTTCAGGTCGTGTACTTTTGGACACCCGGTTGGAGAAATTTATTGCCGAGCTTAATGAGACATGTGATGTTTTCAGTGGTGTCTAATCATGTAAGTTAGCGAAATGGCCATCGTCGAGTGGATTGGCAATTCGTGGACATTTTGGTAACGGGCTACGAGGAGCCTGTTCGGATCGTATGGGATCGGTCGACCAAAACACTTTCTGTTGACCGGATACATGCCAGTCTGAATGAAAACGTTTATCAATATGTTTGCCGTGCTGTACCAATGGTGAAAACAAATGGTGGTCACTTTGATTTGTCTGGCGGAGATCCGTTGTCGTGGTGGATATGCGTGCACCATTTTCACATCGAAATTTATACGAATGGTAAAATGTGCCTGACGTCACGAGACGACCCTACGTCACAAAATAGTTTGTGCACTGGTTGTTTCGCAAACGGTCGATTATCCAGATGACTGGAATGAGACGTGTGTCATCAATCTGGCCGGGTAGCACCAACGGCCAGTGATGGTTGTGTCCAACAGGCCAGTGCGTCTTGTTAAAATAATATTCTATTGTTACGGAAATTTATTGTGGCAAGGCACCGTATGGCTGGCGGGATTCGACTACTAATTACCTGTTGGATGGCTTATCATAAAGAAAAGCGTGATACCCTTATTTTCAAAAGATATGCGGGTCGTACCCAGATGTCACCGTCACACCCCATGACGAATGTTCGGCCAGTCCTTCGTAGTATCAGAAACGTGCTACTGGCGGTCACCTGTTTGTTAGTACGTTTCGATTGTAATCTTGCATTGGTGAATGCCGCTGTCTTAGCCCCGAAAGCTCGATCGCCAGACGTTACTGAATCGAGTGAACGGTCCCTGTCTTCTTCCTTGGAAGAACGTCGTGATTGGTGGAGTTTGAAACCGATTGAGACGTCGCAGGTACCTGTTGTGGTGGATGATACGTGGTCCGAGCATCCTATTGACCGGTTTGTTTTATCCAGGCTGGAAGCAGAGGGTATTTCTCCGGTAGCACCTGCCGGAAGCCGTGCATTAATTCGCCGATTAAGCCTTGTGTTGACGGGGTTACCGCCAACGCCGGGCCAGGTCGAACAATTTCTCCAGGATGCAGAAGAAGATCCGACGAGCGCCTATCGACACCTTGTAACCTCGTTACTCAGTTCTCCTCATTTTGGCGAGCGTTGGGCACGGTACTGGATGGATGTTGTGCGGTTTGCCGAAACGTATGGTTATGAATGGAATTTTGAAATTCGAGATGCGTGGCGTTACCGAGATTATTTGATTCGAGCGTTCAATGCAGACGTTCCCTACGATCAATTGGTGCGCGAGCATATTGCTGGCGATTTGTTGGGGGAGCCTCGCCTCAACCTGGAGCTCGGGATCAACGAATCGGTGATAGGCACCGCCTTCTTTCGCTTTAGTGAAACGGGGCATGACGATGGTGTGATGTTTCCTGCGATCCGGTTTGATCCACTCGACAATCAGATCGATACACTTTCCAAAGCGTTTCAGGCGATGACGGTTTCCTGTGCACGTTGCCATGATCACAAGTTGGACGCAATTTCAACCGTCGATTATTATGCCCTGGTTGGAATTCTGGAAAGTTCCCGCCAGGTCATTCACACGCTCGATTTCGCTGACCGCTTTCGGCAACCTGCCGAGATGTTGCGCAAGATGAAAAATGAAATTCGCCGGGAAATCAGCAGGGTGTGGTTAGCTAACCTATCACAACTGGAACAAAATCTGCTGCTGGCTTTGGCGCCGCAAGAGTCCATCGAGCAGAATGTTACTAAGGAGGCATCGCCCCACAAAGAGATGGGAACGGTGCTAAAGCAGCAGATGGACGATCAAGATTTGCCTTGGGAAAATCCGACGTTCGTCCTACGGCAGATCGCCAGGCTGTCGGCTGCTGACAGCCCGGGCATTTCTGCTACCTGGGAGAGGATTCGAAAAGAATACCAGCGTCAGCAGTCGGAGATTGAAGAGTTCAATTCCGAGAATTTTGAGCCATGGGGTGACTTTCGGCACACGGACAATCCTGGTTGGCAGGTGAGTGGTCTTGGTCTTGCGAAGAACAGGCCGAGTCCGGCAGGCGAGTTTGCGGTAGCTATGAACGGCGATCAAATCATCTCCAGAGTTCTGCCTGCGGGACAATACACTCATCTTGTGTCGGACAAGTTAGACGGTACTATTCGCAGTCCTTGGTTGCCCAAACAACACAAGTATGTGACGGTGCGGTTTTTGGCAGGCGGGTTGAGTATGGTACGCGCAGTTCTAGATAGTTGTATTTTGGGTGAATTTGCCGGTGGGGATCCCACGTATTTTGCTGAAACGACGGAACAGTCGAAACGTTTCGCGACCAGTCAGGATTCCCCGCATCGCTATTATCTAGAAATGGCCACCAAGTCCCTCAACCCACGTTGGCCGGAACGCGATGGCCATGAAAAAAAGATGAATGCTGCTTTGCGCCAGTCACCTCGATCATGGTTTGGTATTGTCAATGCGGTGAGCCACGACTGTCCGGAATCGCCGAAGGAAGAAGTGGCTCATGTTGCTCGGCTGTTTGCTATTTCCGATGTTCAGACCGTGTCAAATGTGGCGCAAGCCTATCGGTTCGTGATACAGCAGGCGGTCGAAGCGTTTCGCGATCAGAAGGCAACGGATGCCGATGTTCGTTGGATAAACTGGGCGTTGACGACAAGCTTACTGGCAAACCACGCTACCGGTGATCTGCGGTTGGCAAAAAGCGTCCGGGAGTATCGAGATTTAGAAGCCACTATTTCTCCCCCGCGGGTGGTGGTAGGAATGGCAGATCAAGGACCTGGATTTGATTTTCCTGTTTTAAGGGGTGGTGATCCAATGGTTACCGGTCCCCTTGCGCCACGTGGATACTTGCAGGTACTGTCTGGTACCCAACAAAAAAGGTTTGGCACTGCAAGCGAAAGTGGGCGACTGGAGCTGGCTAACCGCATTGCAAATCCTAGCAATCCATTGACGGCACGTGTGATGGTGAATCGTATCTGGCAGCAACTTTTCGGAACGGGAATCGTCAAAACGCCTGACAATTTCGGACGTATGGGCGAGCTTCCGTCACACCCCAAGCTGCTCGATTTTTTAGCCAGCGAATTTGTCGAACAAGGATACTCGGTGAAACAGTTAATTCGGCAGATTGTCACCAGCCGCACTTTTCAGCAGGCGAGTGTGCCTCATCCAGAATCGGAACGACAAGATGCGGATAACCGGTTGCTACACCATTATCCGGTATACAGGTTGGATGCCGAAGCGATCCGTGACTCAATGCTGGCTGTTTCTGGTCGCCTTGACCGTTCCTATTTCGGACCGAGTATTCCACCATATCGTTTCGAAGAAAAGCTCCATCGAAAGCTCCGTTCTGGACCACTTGACAGTCATGGCCGCCGTAGCATTTACATCAAAGTTACACGTATGGAGGGTGATAAATTTTTGGAGCTTTTTGACCTACCTGATCCGATGGGAACTCGGGGCAAGAGGGATCGCACGAATGTCCCTGCACAAGCTTTGGCGCTGCTCAACGATCCGTTTGTTGTCAGTCAGGCACAGTTTTGGGCTGGGATGCTTATCCAACGAAATGATTTGTCAGCTGCAGACCGGATTCGCTGGATGTATCGTAAGGCGTTAGGCAGACCCCCCAGCACAACGGAGCTGCAAAGCATGTCAGGATTAGTGGAGCATTTGGCGGAACTGCACGATGTTCAATGGGAGGAAGTGCTGGATAGTCAACAGGTGTGGAAAGACGTTTGTCATGTGCTGTTTAACGTAAAAGAATTGATTTACCTTTGGTGAGTTGATAACATCAAGGAATGAGTTGGAAGGTTCATGCTCTCTTGACTAAAACAGGTATGGAATTGATGCAACGCGATCTCCAGTCATTCGCAGGTGATTGTCCCGGACGACTGCCGACGCCCTTTTCACGAAGGGAAATGCTGAAGTCCACATCCAACGGGTTCGGCATGTTGGCGTTTGCTACCTTGATGGCTGATTGGGCGGGTGGAGACACTTTGCCAGGTAGCCGATTTCATTTTGCACCGCGTGCGAAAAATGTCATTTTCTTATTTATGCCTGGTGGCGTTTCACATGTCGACACGTTTGACCCGAAGCCCGAATTGATCCGACAACACGGCAAGTCAATAGGTGACCGAGCTAATTCGAAATCACAAAGTGATGGCAAACGAACCTGGAAAGAATCTCCATGGGAATTTGTCACTTGTGGAGAGGCTGGAATTCCCGTTAGCGAGTTATTTCCACATATCGGTCGCCACGTGGATGACATGGCGGTTATTCGTTCGATGGTTGCAGAACTACCTCTCCACGCTGCGGGCAATTTGTTCATGCATTCAGGTCGCTTACGTGCCGGATCCCCCAGTTTAGGGTCTTGGATTAATTACGGGCTGGGTAGTGAAAATAGAAATTTACCCGGTTACGTACTCCTGGAAAGTGGTACTGTGCCGCCAGGTGGCAAGGAGAATTTTGCCAACGGATACTTGCCAGCCAATTACCAGGCAACGTCCATCCAAGCCAAGGGAGTGCCTGTGGCGAATATCCGGCGAGCTGATACCAGCGTCGCTGTACAGCAAAGTAAGCTTCGTTGGTTGGTGGAACAAGACAGGCGATTTGCGGTGTCATTGGGTGATAATCATTTGGTCGAGTCCGCGGTACGAAATTATGAACTTGCTTACCAGATGCAATCGGCGGTGCCTGACGTGTTGGACTTGAATGCAGAAACAACCGCTACGCTTGAACTATACGGTGTTGACTCAACCGATGATCGCATTAGCTCTTACGCACGCCAGTGTCTGCGTGCCAGACGGCTCGTTGAAGAAGGTGTGCGTTTTGTGGAAATTACTGCCAATCCATTGGGATTGGCAAACGGTACCTGGGACCAGCATGGGAAGCTTAAGAGTGACCATGAAACCAACTCCCTGGTGGTGGACCATGCGATTGCAGGACTTTTGAAAGATCTGAAACAGCGAGGACTGTTTGAGGAAACCTTGGTTTTGTGTGCGGGGGAAATGGGGAGAACTCCGCATACTGGCAATGGTGATGGACGTGATCACCATGTCTCCGGGTTTACCGTCTGGTTGGCCGGAGGAGGGATTCGTGGTGGAACCGTTTACGGGGCGACGGATGACTTGGGTATGGAGGCTACAGAAGATGTCACGACGGTTCATGATTTGCACGCTACCATTCTTCATGTGCTCGGTCTTGATCACGAACGGCTCACCTTCCGTTACGGTGGACGTGACATGAGTCTGACCGATATTCACGGAAATGTTGTGGAAGGTATTCTTTCGTAACCGATGGGTTGTGGAGGTGGTACTGCCATCTGGCAGGTCGAAGCAATAATGGTGTATGAAATGATGAAACACGATAGAAGGTTGTTTACAATCCTGCTGACGACCACGAGTCTGTTGTGGTTGGTGTCAGGGTATGTCACTGTCCAAGCAGAGACCCCTATTGATTTTCAACGGGACATTCGGCCAATTCTCACAGAACACTGCTTGCATTGTCATGGGCCGGACGAAGGGATGCGTCAGGGCGATTTGCGGCTGGACCTGCGTGAGGCAGTGACCGTCGAACGGGAGTCCGGTGAAATGATTGTTGTTCCCGGAAAGCCGGATTCAAGCCAGTTGCTTTTGCGAATCAAGTCACATGATCCAGACCTAATCATGCCACCACCTGGTGAGAAAAATCCGTTGGTGGCCGAACAGATATCATTATTGGAGAGATGGATTCAGCAGGGTGCGGTGTATACGTCGCACTGGGCTTTCGTTGCTCCCCGGCAAACGGATATGTTCAAGAAATCTGCGGCAACGGCGAACGAGTCTGAACCTGATTTGAATCCGACAATGACTAATCCTATCGATGTCATCGTTGCCCATCGCCTTGGTACGTTAGGGGTTGCCAGTTCTCCGCCAGCATCACCTGCGGTGATCTGCCGCCGAATATATCTGGACATCATCGGACTACCACCAGCTCCTGTGGAAGTCCCAAAATTTATATCGCTGGCCGAAGAGGATTTGGTGGGTGCTGTGGACGAGCTTGTGAACCGATTGCTGGGCAGTGAGCACTACGGGGAAAAGTGGGCCCGGCATTGGCTCGACGTGGCTCGCTATGCGGACAGCAATGGTTATGAGAAAGATCTCGAGCGTGAACAATGGGCTTGGCGGGATTGGGTGATTCGAAAAATCAATTCCGATCTGCCTTATGACCAGTTTATCATTGAGCAGATCGCTGGTGATCTGCTTCCTGGCCGGACTCAGGATCAGCTGGTTGCGACCGGGTTTCTCCGTAACGGGATGGTGAACGAAGAAGGGGCTATTATTGTCGAGCAGTTTCGAATGGAAGGGCTATTTGACCGCATGGACTGCATTGGCAAGGCTGTGCTTGGAATGTCGATTCAATGTGCACAGTGTCACGACCACAAATACGATCCGATTTCACAAAAAGAATACTACGGAATGTTCGCGTTTTTGAATAATACGAGTGAATCACAGGCATGGGTGTATACTCCGCAACAACAAATACAGATTGCTGAGATCAAAGCAGCGATCCAGCAATTGTCCGATCAATACCGAATAAGCCACCCTGATTATCAACAAGAGATTACTCAGTGGGAGCAATCGCAACAGCGTAATACTGCCCAATGGGAGATCTTAAATACTATTGAGCAGGAGTGGGTTGAAGGAGTGAATCATCCTGATGAAAAGGTTGACCACAGCGTGATGGTGTTGGGCCATCCGACCGTCGCAGGAAAGATGTACGTGGTTGCCGAACCACCATTGGACGGAGTCACCGGTTTGCGGCTCGAGGCATTAACACACGGTGATCTACCCTTCGCAGGTCCCGGCCGTAGTTATCGAGGTACCTTTGCGATCAGCGAGTTAAGTGTTGAAGTGAAACAACATGATAGCGAATCCTGGACGAAACTGGTCTTGAAAAATGCGACCACCGATTTTGCCGAACAAGATCAACCGTTAGTATTGGTAGACTTGAAAAACGATGAGAAGCGACGGATCGGGCCCATTGAATTTTTGATTGATGACAAAGTCGAAACGGGTTGGCGTGCCGATCGTGGTCCCATTCTACGCCATACGGAATCGGTTGCCGTGGTTCAGTTTGCTGAACCGTTGGATTTCCCACAGGGAACTCAACTCAAAGTGTCGCTTGTCTTTAAGCATAGTGCGGGGAGTCATGGTCGCCAAAGCACCATGCTCGGGCGAATGCGGTTCGCACTTACCAAGTCGTCGGATCCGAGAGCACCGGCCTATGGCCATGCGGCGACGCTTGCGCTGCAAAAGTCACCTGATCACCGCAGCCCGGCAGAACAAGCGGCTGTTTTTGCCGCCTGGAGAAAATCCATTCCGGCGTTGTCGGCAATGAATGAACAAATCACAGCCTACGAGCGGGAGTATCCGGAAGCGCACACCAGCGTACTGACTATTACGGCCGGTGATGCTGTCGACGAACGTCATACCTTCTTGCTGGAACGAGGCATATGGGATCAACCACAGGAAAAGATTACCGCACATGTCCCTGTGTTGTTTCATCCCCTGAAACGTGGCGAGTCCCCGCCAACGAAAGAAGGAGTTTCTGATACCGATGGCTCGTATCCAGATTCGACTGCTTCGCGATTGAACTTCGCTCGTTGGCTCGTGGATCCTGATTCGGCGCTCAGTGCACGTGTCCAAGTCAATCGCGTTTGGCAGGCAATTTTTGGTACAGGGCTGGTCGAAACTCCTGAGGATTTCGGTATCCGCGCTCCGCAGCCTGAATACCTGGATCTGCTTGATTGGCTGGCCGTAGATTTTGTGGCACATGGTTGGAGCACGAAACATCTGATTCGAACTATCCTGCACAGCGCGACCTATCAACAGAGCTCACGCGTGAGTGCTGAAAAATTTCATTTGGATCCTCAAAATAGATTATTGGCCCGCGGCCCGAGATTTCGTGTCGAAGCCGAAGTGGTTCGCGATATTGCTTTAACTGTGTCAGGGTTGTTGAACCCCAAAATAGGTGGACCTAGCATTCTGCCACCTGTACCCGAGAGCGTATTGAGTGACACATTCACACGGCCAAATTGGGACGTTACTACCGGGCCTGAGCGATATCGCCGGGCATTGTATGTGTTTCGCAAACGTTCCATGCCGGACCCGGGATTGATGAATTTTGATACGCCAAATGCCGATTTTGCTTGTGTCCGCCGGATGCGATCCAACACACCGTTGGCCGCGCTGGTAGCTCTCAACGAACCGATTTTTGTGGAAGCGGCACGGGCTATGGCATTGCGAATTCTTCGCGAAGGGGGAGAGACTGACCAGGAACGTACGGATTATGCTTTTCGGTTGTGTACGTCGAGAGGCGTAAAACCTGACGAGCAGACAGTCGTGCTTGCTCTTTTGCAGGATTGTCGGAACCGACTTGCCGAAGGTTGGCTATCGATCAACGAAGTTGCCAGTGGGGATTCTGACCGACCGTTAGAACTTCCAAGTAAATGTACTCCCCAAGATGCTGCCGCGTGGGTGATTGTTTCACGTGTGCTGTTGAATCTCGATGAGACGTTAAGTAAGAATTAGAAAAATAAAAAAGTAACTTTTAATCGGGGCAATGGATATGAATCTTTACCGTCAATTAAAAACAGAAGGAAGCAGGTTTTTAACTCGACGGTGGTTCTTGGGGAACTGCGGCATCGGACTGGGCGGCATGGCGTTGAACTCGTTGCTATCAAGAGATGCTAAGGCGGTCCGCTTTCAAGATCCGTATGAGTCAAATCAGTCTCACTTTCCGGCGCGGGTCAAGCGAGTCATTTATTTGTTTCAGGCTGGTGCTCCGAGCCAGCTGGAGCTTTTCGACCCCAAGCCGGAGTTGGCCAAACGAGATGGTCAACTTCCTCCAGCCGAATTGCTAAAAGGTTACCGTTCCGCTTTCATTAATCCAAATTCGGCATTGTTGGGGCCGAAGTATTCTTTTGCACCCCATGGACAGTCAGGAATCGAAATGGGGAAAATCCTTCCGTACACTGCAGGGGTGGTTGACGACTTGTGTTTCATTCGCTCCATGCACACTGATGCAATCAATCATGCGCCGGGTCAGCTTATGATGAACACTGGTGCGCAGCAATTTGGCAGGCCAAGTTTCGGTGCTTGGACGCTTTACGGTCTCGGTAGTGAAAGCGAGGATTTGCCCGGGTTTGTTGTGCTGACGAGTGCCAAGGGAACCAGTGCTGGGGCCAGCAATTATGGGAGTGGGTTTTTGCCGACGACATTTGGAGGAGTTCCATTCCGTGGCTCTGGGGACCCGGTACTTTACCTGTCCAACCCGAAAGGTTTTGATGACGTAACGCAGCGGAGATCGCTCGACAGTCTGCGACGTCTCAATGAGTTAGCACTTGCAGATATGGGGGATCCGGAAATTACTTCTCGGATTAAAAGTTATGAAACGGCCTACCGTCTACAAAGCAGTGCTCCCGAATTAATGGACTTGTCAAGCGAAGAACAACATGTGCTGGATCAATATAACATTCAAGATGTTAACCAATCGACTTTCGGACGGAACTGTTTGCTGGCACGACGCCTAGTGGAACGGGGCGTACGTTTTGTGCAATTGTTCCACGAGGATTGGGACCATCACGGTGGGCTGACGAACCGCATCAAGAAGGTTTGTAAGGATACTGATCAACCTTCGGCGGCATTAATTGCTGACCTGAAACAACGTGGAATGCTGGACGATACCTTGGTGTTTTGGGGTGGAGAGTTTGGGCGCACGCCGATGGTGCAGAACAGTGACGATGGTCGCGATCATCACAATCGTTGTTTTACGATATGGCTTGCAGGTGGTGGTATTAAATCTGGCCACGTGCATGGCGTGACCGACGAGATAGGGTTCAATGTTGTACGGGATGGAGTGCACGTTCACGACCTCAACGCCACGTTGTTGCACCTCTTGGGTATGGACCATACACGGCTAACTTATCGCTTTCAAGGTCGCGATTACCGTCTTACGGATGTCCATGGCCATGTGGTAAAAGAAATACTGGTGTGACAGTTAGTCGCTGATATTCTGGATTTTACAGCCAACCGTGTACTTTAACGAATGGACAGAAGAAACGTGACGAGATCACGCAGGTCGGTGATCGAAATTGTTTTTTCAAGTCCGTCCGGCATGATGGACGTGGCGCGGGTATTGCGGAATTCAATGTCGTTGGCTTTCAATTCAAAAATCTTTCCCTCCGCGTCGTAATAACGTTCGTTTCCATTATCGCCTCCCTGGGCAATACGTAGTCCGGCATATTGCTTGCCAGCGTAGGTCGTTAGCACCCAAGGTTGGTAACGGGGAGCTATCTCCTGGCTTGGTAACAGCACCGATGTGATGATTTGTTTGCGGCTCGAACTTTTTGCCAGATGAGTTAAGTCAGGTCCTATCTGCCCTCCGCGACCTCCATGCCGATGGCAGATGCTGCATTTTGCACCGACATGGCTGAAAAACAGCCGTCGGCCTGACGCCGCATCTCCTGGTGTGGCCAGAATTTTTTGCCAAGCCTTTCGGTCGTTGGCCGGAGGTTTTTTTTCGACCGTTGGGGCTGTCAAGCCGGCGAGACGAAGAATGCGCGCCGCTTCCACTGCTAAAACAGGATTGTTACCGTTAGCGAATTCTGTAAAGAGTGATTGATAGGTACTGACATCTGCCGACAGTCCCACGAGGGCATCGGCGCGGTGCGCTGTTTGCTGTTGTTTGTCACGGACAAATTGGGCCAGCATGTTAAATCGCTGGGGCGATGTTTTTTCGTTGAGGGTTCTGATGGCTTCGCGCCGAAGTGGTTTGTGAGGAGATTGAAGGAATGTCTCGAGTCGATGAAAGGTCACGTCGGAGTGGTCCGGGGCAATTAATCGTAAAGCGAGCGCACGGGTTTGCGGCGAGCGTTTTGAATTGCGAACCTCACGTGCTAAAAGTCCATCGGCAATGTCTTTGGTTCGTGGCTTCCGGTCCTCGGAAAGCCAGTCAACGGCTGATAGAATGCAAAGGTAGTCACGTTCAGAAATTTGAGGATCTGCGAGCAGGTCGGAAACAGGATTTCGCAATTCGTCCATATGCTGATCGCAAATCCAGCGCACAGCAAACAGGCGTACGTCCGGATGGGGATCCTTCAAAGTTTGTCGTAATAATGGGACAGGGTTTTCAATGCCTTTCCAGCGAAGTGCTTTCAGGTGTTCCAAACGTTGAACCGGGTCGTTTAAATCTTGCCAGACAATGGATTCCAAGTCCTGCTGTTGGGCTGCATTCCAGACGGCCGTCTTTTGTATGCCTTGGTGATTCGTCGGAACCTCTTTGTCGGTGTTTGCCGTTGTCTTGAATGAGAGTCGCCAGATTTTCCCTGTGCGGTGGACTGCATAGTCACGTTTTACCCAATCGGTGAAATAGAGATTTCCATCAGCACCAAGAGTCATTCCAGTAGGGCGGAAATCGTCGGTTCCTTGAACGACAATCTGCCGCCTGGCTTTGTACGAATTTCCATTAGGAATGAGATCGTAGCGGGAGATGCGGTGGTCTCCCCAGCTTGCAACCCAGAGTGCACCTTGATGCCGAACGACTGCACAAGGAGCTTCGCCCGTACCGCAAACCATGGGATCTGTGCCTGGTAATTCTCCATCCCATGCCTGCAAAGGATGCGCCCCCGAAGAATTGTATTCAAATCGGAAACCAAAATCACTGCCCGCCTGCACATGTAACAACCGGCAGGGTGGACGGGCGTGTGGGTCGTTATCGACGGTAAACAGGGTTCCCCGAAAATAGCAAATTGAAAAAGGGTTCCAAAATCCGGTGGCAAACTGTTTGACTTTCTCTCCTGCCAGGTTCATCTGAAAGACCTTGCCAGCGCCACCTATTCCGTCACACATACTGCCGTCAGCAGCGATAAGACGAAAGGCGGCTCCAGAATTTTCACCAAGTCCGAGATAAAGCTCACCTCGTTGTGGTATAACGACAATCCCAGATAGTCCATTATGTGGGTAATCGGCTACCGTTTGGAGACGTACTATTTTCTTGTTCTGGTCAGCCTGTCCGTCGCCGTCAATATCGCGAAGCAAGTGTACGTCACTTCGCGTGACAACATAGACGTCACCGTTTGGATGGGTCGCTAAATTCATCGCGAAACGGAAACCTTCTGCGTAAGTGCTCCAGCGATCTAATTGTCCATCGCCGTTGGAATCCTCAAAAGCCCGTATCCGATCAAATGCGGGACCTGGGTAACCATCTGCCCGTTGGTGTGTATGAGATTCAACGACTAAGAGTCGTCCTTGGTTGTCGAACGAACTGCCTACGGGAGTCACGATTTCAGGCTGCTCCGCAAGTTGTTCCAATTGCAGGCCATTGACCATGACGCGAGGTAGGGCACCGCTGCCAACAGATCCGACCATGAAGCAAAGCAAGCAATGAACGAACAGTATACGTGTCCTCATAATGTCCTCGAGGTCTGATTGCTATAAAAGTCAAGCTGTGACTGTCATTCTTTCAGAATAGTCTAAATCCTGTAACCGGAGGTGGGCAACTTTAAACGACGTCGGTCAAAATGAGTGTGGCTTAACGCTGGTCGTTGAGACTTTTCAGCAACGAAATATGTGGATGGATACATTGGAGGACACTTGTTCTACATCGAATCACGGGCTCTTCGGTCATGATCGTGTGAAACCTAGTTGGTCTGTTTGGAGCCCTGCCGTTAGTTATCTGTTCCCGATCGGTTTGTACGAGTGTGTCGACGGTGTTGGCAACTGCCAGACGTTTGTGGCAGAGGTGAATGTTGTCAATATTCGTGTTGTGGTTTAGGTGGACATCCGACCCGAAGAGGGAATGGTTCGTTTCGAAAAGGAAGCATCGCAGCACTACAAAATGGGATAAGAGGAAATCAGTAAACGTGATTTATTGGTTGGAGATTTTTTTTAAAATGACACCCACTTGGGTCGGTTTATTATGCTCTGCTATCGGAAACCGCAGATACCGTCATCCGCGCGTGTAAAGACTTATCATTGAGTTCGGTGCCAGCACTGCCTGTTGGACGTGATATCAAGTGTTTTGTCCTCCGGGGCCATCGACGGTAAGTTTGGCTCTCTGCACGGTAAATGTTCCTAAACAGTATCCAGGCGAAGGTCAAAAGTTATGTCAGCCGGTGCATTCATTTCAACGGTCTTTACTCGGGTGAAAGGATTCAGTACGGTCTGGAACTCGAAAGGCTCGGTCTCTCGAGTTTTCTGTTACTTGCCTGAATATTTTCTAGTAATCACGAGTCCCTGTGATGTTTTTTATCAGAGCAGCCGCAAGTTCCGGCGTTCGACTGTTTCCACTGGTCCTGGCGACCTTACTGTTAGGAACTTCTACGGGTTGTTCCGTGATGATGGCCACACGTGCTCCGGAAAAGAAAAATTTGACGGTGCTTACACCTGGTATTCCACGGTCACAAGTCATCGCGGAGTTAGGTCCACCGGTTTATGCCTCACAAGACGAAAGCGGCTTGAAGGATATCTTTGCTTTCAAGCAAGGTTATTCTCGGCCCTGTCGAGTGGGACGCGCGGGACTACATGCCGTGGCGGACGTATTAACCTTAGGTTTGTGGGAAGTTGTGGGAACCCCACTCGAAGGCGCGTTAGATGGAGAAGACGTGCGGGCAGAGGTTCGGTATGACTTGCAAGAACACGTCCGTCGGGTTGAGTATTTTTCTGGAGCGCATTTAGCTCATGGTGGCCCTACGCTGACGGCCTGGTTGCACAGGCCACCTATGCAGCAAAGAGCCGTCGTGGAGTCTTCTGCCGACAAAAGCGTTTCTGCAGCGGGCAGCTCAAACAAACAGTCCAAGGGGCGAGACGGATAAAAGTGAGCTGTGCTGTGGCCCTGGAACGGATACCAAGAGAATTTGTCAGGTTTTCATGATTGGAAATCACCAGGTTGTCGTCGTCGGTAAATCATGTCGTTTGTCCAGGCAAAACCTGGGCGCTGGTTGTGAACTCGAGTAGGGTCTTTTATCTTGGGCATCGAATTCGCCTCACACTGCATGCTCATCCGTCCATGTCATCACCAGATTTCTCTGGTGATGGGGCAAGTTTCGGCTACCGCTGGTAGGGGCCTGCCTAAGCTGTTGGTAAGACAGGCAAGGGCAGCCCCAGGGAATCAAAGATTAGCTTCGGTAGACGAGGTGGGCTCCAGTCGTTCAGCCGGTGGCTAACTACGTCGTCGACCGGCCAAAATTGCCAAAAGGCAGCTGCCGCTCAATAACAGTGTCAGGCATCCCGGTTCTGGTATGAGGAGTCCGCCGATCGCACCTTTGGGAAACTCTGTGGTATGAACCATCAGAAACATTTTTCTACCGTTGAGTTCATCCACGATATCTGCAGGAATTCCGGTCGCAGGCATATCAGGATTGACATCGGAACTATCCCAGAGTCCGATTACTGTTCCCGTGCTGGCATCGAATACCATGTCCGCATCGTCTTCTCTGGGAAATCCAAAGATGTTTAACTCGTGTCGTGTTCCTACCGTGTCGGAATCAGGGTTGGGATCACCATTAGGCATACGGGTGATATCGTGGAAATGAATGGCGGTCACGTTATCAGCCGCATCAGTTGTCTGCATTCCATCAAGATCTAATCCGTTCAGTTGGATTTGATAACTGAGTGTCGTGTTGACCGGATTGGCAACCGGCATCAAATTCACAACGACAGTTCCTGTTGCGCCAGAAGTTGAGAACACATTTCCATTGTTGACGACATAGGAGTTCGACAACACAGCCTGAAATGTAGCAGCATTGCCCACGTTGCACGTAAGGGATAATGCAAGAAAACTAAAAAATAAATGTCTGATCATTTGTTCTTCCTTTTAAGTAAACGGTCTAATCTTGTAAAAACATCTTTCATTTGTCACGGTTCAGTCATGGGTTGAGTGAACCTATTGTGGTCGTCCATGTCGGCTAAAATTGGTCAGAACCAAGAGTGCTACACAAAGAAGTTGCAGACTGGATGGTTCTGGAGATTGAACAGTAGCTATACCTCCGCTCTTAAGGAAATTGATAGGTGCAGGAGACAGGATGCCACCATTGACATTTATATCACCGACAATGGTACCTTCGCCAGAAAGCAACGAAGCTGGTGCGAGAGTCAGCAATGTTGTTGTTAGTGTACCTCCATTTAAAAATAACTCAGCGTTACGACCGAGGTTTACGTTGTTACTAACAGTCAATCCGACGTTGTCACCAATGAGTAAACGCATGGGTGCTGCATCGCCAATCACGTGGATACTGGAAACAATGGAATTGTTACCGACTTCTGCTGTTTGAAAATGGAGAGTTGTGTTGTGTAGTTCGACTTCCCAATTTGCTATGGGTTGTCCACTTGGTGACCAATTGGAAACGGAGTTCCACTCTGCTGAAGATAACGTGGAAATCCATTGGTGGACGTTGGACGAATCGAGGTGCGTTTCAAGAGCATTGACTCCTGTATCGGTGTTGAATTGGCCATTGGCGCCGAATACAAATGGAACCATTAAAGGGTTAGAGCTTACTAACCCCGGCGAGGAAAATTGTAGAGCGATTCCATAAATTCCTGGCGGAGATCCGGATGACAATAAGAATTCGCTATGTGTTTCCCAAAAAAACGGATCAGTTTGATAGGTTCCCCACACCATCCCGCTTTGAAACCCGGAGTTAGCGTTAACGTCGTACTGGCTAATTGGACTGGTGTTGGTATTACCAAAACCGTCTTTCACGGGTGCAAAAACAGTCAACGTAGATGAGGTTGGAACGACTGCCGTTCCATCCCAGTAGAGCAGGCCACGCGCGATATTCACTTTGAGTTGGCTGCCATCAGGCAGACCATTGCTTGGGTGTGATACGCCTACAGCTGGTGAATTGGAGAAGATGTAACCTCCAAAATCACTAAACTTTCCGTGATCAAAATCAAAAGGGATTTCAAGTTGGTTCTGGGTGCCTACAAAAACGTTGATAGGAATGCCATGCCCTAAGGCGGTTGTCGGAGCCACTAACGTACTGGCAAGTACGGTGAGAACAAACGGTATGGTCGATTTCATTTTTGGTCTCTCTCTGCGATTCAATGTGGAATCTTGGCATGACCTGGTAAGGAAAAATTGTACCCTGCATCAGCCCATTGGTGGATAATTTGAGCGGCAATCGGTTCCACGTGTCCGTCGGCAAAAAGATAATGTGCCAACTCGCCCTCATGCCGGTTGGGTTGGATGTCACGCGTTAACTTGACCCAGGTCGGTAGGGCGCTAGTTGCAAACCAGATGGATGGGTGGACATGTTCGAAATAAAAGGATTCAGGATCCCTGGCATCGGAACCTTCAAAGACAATGATGGTCCGTGAAGTTGATTCCAGGTAGTCGATTTTCGCTACCGATTGTGGACTGTCTTTGGCCACATACTCGCTAATCACGTAACTAGTCCCTTTATTTGCAAGTCGCGTACGATCATGTGGATCATTCGGACAAATGCGGGTTTTGTCAACGTTTTCGATATGGGCTGCCAATGTGTAAATCCAGGATTCTTGATCACTGTCATGGTATGTACGAGGAAAAAGACCGTCGTGGGCAGTCGTAAAATTGTGGACCGCAATGCCGATTTGTCGCATATTATTCATGCACTTGGTTCGCCGGGCTGCCGCGCGTGCACTTTGCACCGCGGGCAGCAGCAGTCCAACCAAGAGACTGATAATTGCTATCACCACCAGCAATTCGACAAGCGTGAAGCCGGTGTTGTCTACAGGACGCCGTGTTGTTAACAACGTCAAGACTCTCCAAAAAAATACTACTGTGGCGCACGTTAGGTCTAAGGTGAAACCGTAAGCGCAACGAAACCACAAGATAAATGAGACAGTGGTGCTAGGTGTTGACCGTTGAAGAAAATATGGC
>CAYMUR010000047.1:6002-8816 GCA_964393615.1 uncultured Pirellulaceae bacterium | reverse complement strand
TAGTTTTCTTAACAGCAGCCGAATGGTGATTTTCGGCGGAGGTAGAGGAGGAGGATAGAGGTACGCTCTTGGTTGAAAAGTCACCACGCACACTTTGCCACAAAAGCGATCATCCCATCTGAGATCTAGAGGCAGCAAAAGGGGCGCATCGCTTCCAGTAACAAGCCATCCCGCAGCACTTCCTTTGCATCGTAACGAACCTACGAAAGTCATCGGTTGAGTTTTTGGACTCGTCGAGGCGTTTTGAGAAGCATGAGCACATGTGACTGGTTGCTCGGAACTACAGTTGGCACGACGGTGATTCCTGTCGGGGGGGCGAGATACTTCACCGGGAAAATGTGCAATCCATTCCGGTGGTTGAATCTTCTTTTGGTTGGCCCAGCCCAAACGATTTTCTAATGAAGTACAACAACATTGTCGCCAACATTGTTCGGCGGTTGCGCAGCCACAGCCTCGGCCTGCGCAGGGAAAGGATTCCGAAGCTTGTTTCGGCTCGAATCCAATTTGCGGTAGGGAAACACCGGATGTTACCAAAAGGTAAGCGAGAAGTGTTACACAGCGAACGCATTGGCGACACGTTCGGAGCAAACCGCTTGACATAAAATCAGGACACATAAGTAATAATTATGGATTTTGACGAACAGCACGTCAAGCATTCACATCCAAAACGGGTGGAATTGTATGGTGTACTAATGAGTCTGTGAGGTGGCAAGTCAGGTATCACCATGCCTCAAGTATTCTTTGAAAATGGTGCACGAAAAGAGATAAAACAAGGAAAAAGGTCCTTTTTCGAGCCATGCCCTCCGGCGGAGTGAGATTTGCAACAAGAAAAAATGAATGCCACAAACGTGTGACGGGAACCATTTCGGGCGGGGGTCGGAGTCATGTTTGCGGAATAGTAAATCGCTTCAGATCGAAACGTTGTTTTCATTAAATATGAAGATCTTCATTCCAAACAGAATGGTAGGCACCGATGGACTCGAAGTAGGACAGCATGGCAGAGTAGAACTCGTGCCCACCAAGTGTCGCGCTGTCCCCCACGACGATCAGTTTTCTACGGGCTCGTGTCAGTGCTACGTTCATGCGGCGTTGGTCGCCCAGGAACCCTATTTCGCCTGTCGAGTTAGACCGTACACATGAGATGAATACGGCTTCTTTTTCTCGTCCCTGGAAACCGTCCACCGTATTAATTTCCAGATCGTCGGAATTGCAATGTTGACGAAGCCAGCGAACTTGTGCTGCATAGGGTGCAATCACAGCCATATCCTTTAGGTCTAAACCTGTCGCGTGCAGTTGTTGAACTTTGTGAAGTACCAACTCGCCTTCTTTGGGATTCAGTTTGCTTTCTCCAGCTGGGTCTAACTCTTCTTCCCAATCTGCTCCGGCGGTATCGATAAAAGTGACTGCCTGGATGTTCAATGGCGAACATGTGACGTGGGGGAGTTCGTGAAGCAGGTGAGCTGCAACGGTCTCATCCGCATAGAGCGAACCCCCGTAAAACTGCTGCGAGGAAAACTGCATGATGTTCGCATGCATTCGATATTGAACATTTAATCGCCTCGTTACCAAGTCTTCGTAATGGGAAACAAGACGTTCCAGCAGACTTGTTGTGAAACCTTCTCGTGTTGCCTCGGACGACAGAACGGTAGGTGGCAACTGATAATGATCGCCAGCCAACACTAGTTTCTTGGCACGTAGGACTGGGATCCAACAACCAGGTTCCGTACTCTGGCAAGCTTCATCAACAATTGCCAGATCAAACTGACGGTCAGTGAGTAGTTCTTCGCTGAAAGACGTCGTCGCACAGACGACGTCGGACTGATCTAGAACCGCTTCCACGGCATTTTGTTCGAGTAGCCGGGCATCAGATTTCAGCCGTCGCGCTTCTCGGCGCATTTCCTGTCGTGCGCCGGGCAACGGTTTTGCACGTGTGAATCGTTCCGTTTTTCGTAGCAGAATTTCCGCCTCGCGTAGCATATGGCGCACAATGTCCATCAATTCGCTTTGGGCCACTTGATAGTCAAGCGTAAAATGTTGCAGCTGTTTATCCACACGAGCCGGATGTCCAATGCGTACGACCTTACGATCTGCGGCAATTAACCGTTTTAGCAGATTGTCGACGGCCGTATTACTTGGGGCGCAGGCGAGTATTTTTTGACCCTGGTCGATTGCCTGACAAATTAATTCGACGACAGTCGTTGTCTTTCCGGTACCTGGCGGACCATGGATAATCGCCAGATCCTGGGCAGCGAGAGCAAATTGAACCGCATCCTGCTGTGATGAATTCAGGTCTGCGCTGAAAGTGCATTTGGGCAGTTCATCGAACCGTGGTTCGCGTTCACCGAGTAAAACTTTTCGCAAATCTCCCGTTCGTCCTCGTGCTTTTTCTACCGATCGTAATGCGGCTTCTTGGCGTTTACGAGTAATCTCATCCGGCAATAAATCGATCCGGAAACGATTTCCTTCTGGCCATTGGTCGATGGATACCTGGAGCGAGTTCCGACGACGAGTGCAGATGACTCCCTGTTTTGAATCGCCTGCTATGTCCTCGGGCGTAAGCAAAACGGGTGATCCGACGCGCAAACGACTCCATGGTAACTCGACGGTGCGGTTGCGTTTTGCAAAAGTCAGCAGAGTCCGCCCTCCCAGTCCCGGTTCGGTTTCTATGATGACAAGATCTATTATTGTTTGGCCCGACTTTTCAGCATCTTGCCTGGTTCCCTGTTGCCTCCGTTCCTCGATCTGTTTTGTTTGTGCATCGGATTCCAGTTCGAGCCAGTGGATTAATTTCTGAAAATGATTGTCGCTTGAAAT
>CAYMUR010000047.1:0-5992 GCA_964393615.1 uncultured Pirellulaceae bacterium | reverse complement strand
CGATGTTGACCAACCCATCAAACGGTCCAGTGTCGCTTGAAATCACGATGGTCCTTTTGAGTGGGTTGCTCCGGTTTAGGGTAGATCTCAATACAGTGTTCGAGTTAATGAATTTGTGGAATTCGAGCCACTCTAATTGAATGATAAACGTATGGCTGATCAAAGGAAAAGACGATTCATCCAGGTTGCATGCAGAAGGCGATACTGGTGTACAAAAAATTAGCAGAATGGACGTTGTCACATGCCAGGCGCATGATGAAACGGTTACCGGTGCGAGTCATCAGAATGCGATATGGCGTGAAAAAGGTTGAAAAAAATAGTTGATAGTTATGGGTTCAGGCGGTGAATCGCATTGCGAATCTAGCCATCAATATTTTATCTCTTACCTGTTTTAATGGAAATGTGGATCGCCATACACCATGTTGGTTCCATTCCAGGGATTTTGAGAAACACGGTTTTGCCATCCGCCGAAGAATAAAATCTTTCATGGTCAAATCGTGTTCGTTAAACTGTTGAGAACCATAGTTTGTGGATACGGTTTCAGGGATCATCTGTGTACGGCATCCATGTGGTGGTCTATGGCCAAAGGAAGGTCTAAGATTCCGAAAAAGTGATCATCATTCTTCTATAAAACTTTTCTTTGCGGACTCAATGGATGCGGTTTTGGGGATTCCAATGGCCTTGATGATCGGTTACGAAAAAGGATCCGTCAGGGCTCAAGCAAATGTCAACAACGGCATGCAACCCCGTTGCCAGAATTTCGGTTTGCCAGCTGTTCCGGTCGGGTTCTGTTGACGGGAGGAAGATGTAAAATGGAGGGACGTTCTCTCCGTCTTCATTTTCATTGTTCCGCAACACTTTCCGCCCAGGTTCTAGCCGAGAAGCCGGAGGTCGTTCCCTGAAGCGGAGCGAGATGTGTTGGGGAAAATCTTAAAAGATGGATGGGTGACTTGTGACAGGTGGATGTTGTATGTTAGCGAGTACCGAACCATGTTTGTCAGGCAACTGTTCTTTTTTCCTGTGAGATAATAATGCAATTCATACGATCCAACGATGTCACACCTTTCAGTTCCGCCGTAATCCACAGCGGCAAAGTTCTCGAAACCGTATTAGTCGCTATGCCACCCGGTGAATCAAAGCCCGTCGCTGGAGGTGCGGGGGCGGAAATGCGTGAAATATTCCGACAATTGGACGAAATTCTTGATGAGGCTGGGTTAGAACGGACCAACATCTGTTCTGCTCGTATCTACCTGCAAGATGTTCTACGAGATGTGGGACAGGTGAACGAGGTTTGGAAGGAATACTTTGGAACGCATCCACCAAATCGGCGTTGTTATGGCGTCCAGCTCCAGGCGGGTATGCTGGTGGAGGCGGGGTTTGTCGCGGAATTTCCCGAGGAATAACAGCAATGACACGTTGCTCACCGGTGGTGACTGTCTAATGCTAATGGCGTATGGAAGGAGCGTTCTCGACCGGGATCTGGCGAGGTCGCTGAAAGGGGTATGCAATGCGGAACCAGGGGACAAGCGTCGCCTTGAGTAGCCGGACAGTGAGACGATGGCTTCCTTACTGAGATGCGTCGTGGTCGGATTGCTATTGCCGAGGAGGAAGCAGGCAAAATAGGTGTCCAGCAAAAGTTCGGCGATCCCATGCAGACCCCGGTGAAAAGCGACGGACGACTGTCAATGACTAGTAGGTTTGATCGTAACGATGCAAGGTGCAGATCGGATTCTTTTTTTAAGAATTTGCCTGGGGTGTGATCAGTGATAGCACCAGAACGAATGCTAGTGGCCAGTGGTTTGTGTTGTCCTGGTTTAGAATCGGTCCGCACGAAAAGGAGTAATGTCAATTTCTGGCGGGCGGTCGGAAATGAGATCTGCGATAATTTTGCCTGTCGTCGCAGCACCCGTGAGACCGAGATGGCCGTGGCCGAAGGCAAAATAAACTGATCGATGAACTGGTGACCGGCCAATGACCGGTAACGAGTCAGGCATTGAAGGTCGGCACCCCATCCATTGGGTCGAGCCTTCGTCATTGAGATTGGGAAAAGTTTTTTTAGCGGCAGACAGTAAATTGTTGGCACGATTGAAATTGGGGGCAGCGTTCACACTGGCTAACTCGACCGTTCCCGCCAGGCGTATACCACCTTGCATGGGAGTCAATCCGAAGTACATATCACCGTCCACCACAGTGCGGCTAAGCTCAACGTTGGCTTGAGGTAACATGACGTGGTATCCGCGTTCAGCCTCAAGTGGCAAATGGGTTCCCAGTTTGGCTGCGAGTGGACCGGAGTAAGCACCAGCCGTCAATACGACATGCTGAACAGGGTGTCCAGCGACATTGGTTTGAACGGTTGTAGAATCCACCGAATGGATTGGAAAAGCGATTGCTTTTTCGTGCAAAATTCGACCACCATGACGTACAAAATCTTCTGCTAACATTTGACATAAACGGAGGGGATCAGTCGTATGCGCCGTTTCAGGATAAAATGCTCCATAGTTGTAGTGACTTGCTAGTGCTGGCTCTAATTCGCCAATCCGCTGTTTGTCGAGCATTTCGACCTGGACGCCGTGGCAATTCAGTAGGTCAAATTTTGCGTGTGCTTTCCGAAAATTTTTGTGGGACCGGTAAAGATCCATCCTGCCATTAGTGATGACCAGGTGTTCTGCTCCTGCTTGTTGAAGGAGTGGAGCAAAATCGATCAATGCGTTCCTGTTAAGCGCATAAAGTGCATCCGAAATTGCGTGCACTCGATTCGCGCGGCTGGCAGCCATAAATCGCAACAACCAGGGTGTTAAATGTGGCAAGTATCGCCAGCGAATAGTAAGTGGGCTCAGCGGGTCCATGAGCATCGTTGGAACCTGTTTGATGATGCCAGGTAGTCCAACGGGAACACAGTATCCCGTAACAAACTGGCCCGCATTTCCACTACTACAACCTTCGCCAGGACCATCAGGTTCAAAAATCGTGACTTGGTGGCCGTCGCGTTGTAAACACAAGCCGCAGCAAATTCCAACGACTCCACCGCCGATCACCGCGATTTGTTGCTGATTTTTTTGTGATGTTAAAGACATGGTCAGCGCTGTTTTATCGATTGTATTGTGTGGCGGCGGTTACTGAGTTGCTAGCCATAAGTAGTTTGGTCTTTCGGGTCACAACAACAGCATGGTTTGTTGTACCAGGCGTTCAGAAGGTTAGTTTTCGCACAGGTTCTAAAAAATGTTACACGGTTTCTGGACATGTTGTAAAGTCTCAAGTGATGTGTTTTCTGATACTTGATGAGAGTGTGAAATCAGAAAAGTCGGTTCCTTTTGATGCGTGGGGCTACCTATCAGCGCTGACCCTGGCAGTACTCTCCTACAGAAATGTTTCGTTACAGACTTGTCGGATTCGGCGATCACCAGCGGCTAACAAGGACAGACGCCCCCTCATCTCCTGAGTGAATTGTAAGAAGTGTTGCTGGGTCAGTACAACTGGCCGTCACCATAGCTACCAATCAGTCGCGGAAAGCAAACAGGCGAGGAGCTAGTCGCTACGTCCTCGAATTTTGCACCGGCGGTCACTAACTGATGATTGAATGGACAACATTTCCATGCACATCGGTCAGTCGAAAATCGCGCCCACTGTAACGGTAGGTCAGTTGCGTATGATCGATTCCCATGAGGTGTAATATCGTTGCATGGAAATCGTGGGTGTGCACGCGGTTTTCGGCCACATAATAACCCAATTCATCCGTGGCGCCGTAGACAGTTCCTCCTCGTACACCACCACCAGCCATCCACATCGTATAGGCGTGTGGATGATGGTCGCGGCCATCGTCGCCTTGCGCGGCTGGTGTGCGCCCAAACTCGGTAGCGAATATTACCAATGTATCTTGTAGTAAGCCACGTTGCTTGAGATCCTTTACCAGGGCCGCGATCGGTTTATCCGCCTTTTTCGCATTCCCGCTGTGGTTACCCCGCAGACCTCCATGTGCGTCCCAATATGCCTTTGGCAGTCCATGTGTGACTTGAATGAAGCGTACTCCGCGCTCAGAAAGACGACGAGCTACCAGGCAAGCGCGTCCATAGTCATCGGTTGGGCTTTGGTTAATTCCGTACAGTTCCAGAGTTTCCTTGGTTTCGCCCGAAAGGTCTAAGACTTCGGGGGCCTGCATTTGCATGCGATAGGCAAGTTCAAAAGCTTGGATTCGAGCTTCAAGTCGTAGGTCACGGCTGGTTTGGGTTGCGTGGCGTCGATTACGTTCCGCCAAAAGATCTAGTTGGCGGCGTTGGAGGGTAGCTTCTTGCTCGGCTGGATCGAGATTTTTGATACCAGCCTGTGATTTGAGCGGTACGACGGAGTCGCCAATCGCCGTCCCTTGATAGACGGCTGGAAGGAACGACGTTCCATAATGCTGGGCACCGCCGTGGTGAACCGTGGGACAAATTGAAATGAATCCAGGCAAGTCCTGATTTTCACTTCCCAGTCCATAAAGTGCCCAAGCTCCCATGCTTGGCCGGACCATGATGCCATCACCGGTAAATAATTGAAGCGAGGCACCGCCGTGCGCCACGAAGTCAGATTGCATGGAACGAATAAAAGCAATGTCATCCACGATCGAACCGATTTCCGGAAACAATTCGCTGACTTCCATTCCGCATTCACCATATTTTTTGAACTTCCAGGGACTCTTGAGCAGATTTCCCGTCGGTGCAAAATTGAATTTTGGTTTCTCGATCGGACTTGGTTGACCATGAAGCTCGGTAAGTTTCGGTTTGGGATCGAAAGAATCAATGTGTGAAACTCCACCATGCAGAAAGAGAACAATGACTCGTTTTGCACGGGCCGGGTGATGTCCCGGCTTGGGGGCCAAGGGATTGGTATACCTTGAGGCGTTTTCGATTGCTGCGTTTGCTTCTAATGCGGTGAGGCTTGCCAGTGCGGTGAAACCGAATCCACATCCGACGCGTTGCAGCGCATCGCGGCGCGAAAGAGATTCATAAGCGGATTGGTGCCGTGCTGTATTTCCCATGTTTTTCATCCCTTGCAAAAAAGAGGGCGACTCGCTTTTGGGATCATTCAATATATAAAAATTCATTTTGGCAAAACAACAGCTGGCAATAACTTTGCCAGGCGTCGAGTCTGCTTTGCTCGGCATCGACACCATTTTGTTGTCGATGATTAATATATTCCTGCAAAAAATTGAGTCCCTCGAGTACTTCCTTTTCGTGAGCCTCCCTGGCCAATGCCATGCGGGTGGCCTGCTGCAGCCGTTGAGTGTCCTGATTGTCGTTATTGGATAACAAGCGACGTGCGAAGTGTAACGCTTCGCGACGGACTATTTCATTATTAAGCAGAAACAGTGATTGGGGAGCCACTGTTGATTCAACGCGGTCGGCCATCATCGCGCTTGGGTCCGTATAGTCGAACAAGGAAAAGAATTCAAAAAGTTGATTTCTCGAAATAGGCAAGTAAACACTTCGTCTCCCAGAGTCGTAAGCAGCGATCGTGCTCGACGGTTTGGCGAGTGCAATCAGGCCACGCTTTGTGTCGACCGTGTCCACATAAGGCACATACCAATCCTTAAAAGTCCCTCCAAGCTGACGGTCCAGGCGGCCACTGATTGCCAAAAGGGAATCGCGCAATGGTTCAGCTTCCAATCGTCGGCGAGGCATCCGCCACAACCAGTGATTTTCTGGATCCGCTTTCGCCGCCTGAGGGTTAACGACATGTGCTTGGGCGAAGGTACTGGAAGTGAGTAACATCCGCTGAAATTTTTTCAGGGAACCGTTGTTGATGGTCAGCTGGTGGCTCATCCAATCCAATAATTTCGGGTGGGTTGGCCGGGCACCCAGCATGCCGAAATTGCCACTAGTCGCTACGATTCCTTTGCCAAAATGTCCTTTCCAGAGTCGATTGACGATCACTCGCCAGGTAAGTGGATGGTCTTTTTTTGCGATCCAACGTGCCAGCTCCAACCTACCGCTGTGCGAGGTTTGAATGGGTGCGT
>CAYMUR010000046.1:7181-39538 GCA_964393615.1 uncultured Pirellulaceae bacterium | reverse complement strand
TATGGTACGCTGAACATACGCAGCACTTATAAAGATGCAAGTGTCACTTCTGTTCTGAAACAGCATGCGAATACACTTATTGTATTCGCATGAATTCACAGCCATTCTCTGAAAACTACTATTTCATCGAATGGATTGGACAAATCATCATGTTGGTCACCATCCATGGAAAAACGCTCGAATTAACCCGTGGCGATGTAACTCACGAAGCAACCGATGCAATCGTCAACGCCGCTAACTCTGAGTTATCCGGAGGTGGTGGTGTAGACGGAGCCATTCACCGTGCTGGCGGTGCCAAGATCATAGCCGAAACCAAACGGCGTTACCCAAACGGCTGTTCAACGGGGACAGCCGTCATCTCAGGGGCCGGAGATCTGCAGGCACAATTCGTTATCCATGCCGTGGGCCCGGTTTGGAACGAGGGCCAGAAAAATGAAGCAGCGCTGCTGGGTAACGCTTACCACAATTGCCTGAAATTAGCAGTCGAGTACGATTGTCGTAGCATCTCATTTCCCTCCATCAGTACAGGGGCATATGGCTATCCATTCGACCAAGCAGCACATATCGCCCTGGGTACTGTGATAGAATTCCTGCAGACGGCAACTCAACCCGAACTGGTACGGTTCGTACTCTTTGACGACAAAGCATATAGGGTATTTAAAGAGACCTTAACCGCATTAACCACAACGTGACCTACTCATCTTCCTCACGAAGTTTTGCTAACACGCTATAGTCTTCCAGGGTACTCGTGTCTCCGATCTGTTCTTTTCCTTCGGCAATATCTCGTAAAAGGCGTCGCATGATCTTGCCACTACGTGTTTTCGGTAAAGCAGCGGTAAAGTGAATATCGTCTGGCTGCGCCAGGGCACCGATTTCCTGTCGGACATGCTGCTTTAACTCTCGCAGAAGTTCGTCACTGGGTTCGACGTCCTTAAGGGTTACAAAGACTGCAATCGCTTGTCCTTTAATCTCATCGGGCCTGCCAATGGCCGCTGCTTCGGCAACGTGTGGATGGCTCACCAGGGCACTCTCCACTTCGATGGTACTGAGCCGATGTCCAGAAACATTGATCACGTCATCGATGCGGCCCATGATCCAGTAATACCCATCGCTGTCACAACGTGCATTGTCTCCCGTTAAATATTTGCCAGGTATTTTACTCCAATATTGCTCTACGAAACGGTCATCATCACCCCAAATCCCCCGCAACATTCCAGGCCATGGCTGGGCAATGCACAACATGCCGCCGCTATTGGAGGGTACTTCTTCTCCCTGTTCATCAACGATTGCCGGAATGACGCCTGGCAGCGGTTTCGTGCAACTACCCGGTTTGGTAGCGATCGCACCAGGCAGGGGCGACATCATGATGCCACCAGTTTCTGTCTGCCACCAAGTGTCAACAATGGGACACCGTTCACCACCGATTTTCCTGTGGTACCACATCCAGGCTTCGGGATTGATCCCTTCTCCCACCGTGCCCAACAATCTGAGGGATGAAAGATCATGCTGATCAACGTGCTCATCTCCCCACTTGATAAACGCGCGGATGGCAGTCGGTGCCGTGTAAAAGATTGTGACTTTGTGTCTTTCAATAATGTCCCAAAAACGATTTTCTGCCGGGTGATTGGGCGCCCCTTCATACATCACTGTGGTAGCGCCAGCCGACAAGGGACCATAGACAATATAGCTGTGTCCAGTGATCCAGCCACAATCTGCCGTACACCAGTAGATATCATCTTCCCGATGGTCAAACACCCATTCAAATGTTTGCTTTGCGTACAAATTATAGCCGGCCGTTGTGTGTTTGATTCCCTTTGGCTTTCCGGTAGACCCGCTCGTGTAGAGAATGAAAAGAGGCGATTCACTGTCCAGCGGCTGGGCAGGACAATCGGTTGACGCGTTTTCCATTAACTCGTGCCACCAAAAGTCGCGGCCCTCTTGCATCTGAACATCATTGCCAGTGCGCTGCAAAACAACACATTTCTCCACGGAAGGTGATTTCTGCAGGGCAGCATCAACTGTATCTTTCAGTGGCAATACCTTGCCACGTCGCCAGGCCCCATCGGAAGTCAGTTGCAACTTTGCACCAGCATCCTGGTTCCGATCAGCGATCGCCTCGCTGGAAAATCCTGCAAAAATAACCGAGTGGACAGCACCCACCCGTGCACAGGCCAGCATGGCAATTGCAAGCTCGGGCACCATGGGCATATAAATTGACACCACATCGCCTTGCTCAATTCCGAGCCTTCGCAAAACATTCGCGAACTGCGAAACCTCCTGATGCAATTCCTTGTAGGTAAGAGTACGTGTATCTCCCGGCTCACCTTCCCAGAGAATGGCTGTTTTATTTTCTCGTTCCGTACCGAGATGCTTGTCAAGGCAATTGTAAGAAGCGTTGGTTTTACCATCTACAAACCACTTTACATTGGGCACATTCCCCTCGAATACTTTGCCATAAGGCTCAAACCAATGTAATTCTCGAAGAGCCAGTTGTCCCCAAAACGATTCTGGATCGGTGTTGGCAGCATTCCACAATTCCTGGTACTGGGACAATGACTGAATACGGGCCTGCGAGGCAAAGGCTTGGCTAGGAGGAAATTGCCGTTCCTCCTGCATGACTGTGTCAATTTTTCCGCCTGAAACCTGGGACATTTTATTCGCTCCTGTCTCACAGCTATGAATGCTGCCACAAAAAAAACCTGTGACAATTTGACTACCACTGGCACCAAAGTGCGGACTGTTATTCTACGGTTGCGAGAGTCACAGTGTCAACGATGCGTGGTGCTGGATGTATCACAAAACCTTCATGACACAGTAGCCGTGAGGTGACTGGAGAGTGAAAGAAGTCACTTGCGTTGCAAGAACCGAGTTCGACGCAACTGTAACGGCGTCTTGCGACTGGTGATGGAAATTCCAGGTTTTTCCAGGCCTGCCAGAACCGATGAACCAACAGCCCCAACAGGTGTTTCGGTAGCAGGAGTCCTTTTTCCAATACTAATCGCACCTGTCAAACGGACAAATTGTTTTTGGATACCAGGGTCAACGTCAGTCAAACGGTGTGCCAACCGCTGTACACCAGGACCGTTTTTGACTGCGGCCTGGGATATCTGGCTAATGAACTGAGTTGATTCTGAAAAATTATAGTCTGCCATTCTTGCAACCACTGGCCTCAGAGTCCTGGTCAACAAATCAACACCTAGGTTTTCCACTCGCACAAAAACATCGAGCTGGCAACTCACCAAGGGACGTCCGTCTTGATGACGCGTGTACCACGTGTGCATTGCAAAAGCACACTTTGCTTTCAGAGTACGGCCAAACAAAGGTCCTTGGTACATTCCATCTGCGTAGGCAATGTGCACATTCGGTGTCCCATAGAGCATCTCGATCATGCTCACAGTGCCTTGACCGTCATCCAGGTGAATCTTATCAGGACTGGTACGCAATAACTGCATTTCCGTAATGCCCATCAGCTCCCAGATATTGACCACAATTTCGGGGTTTCGCACCATGAATACAAACAGGTCCCGGTCACATTCGATATCCTGGACGATGATGCGACGAAAGAGCGTCGGTTTTGCAAGTACGTATTCGACCCGTTTCCTCGCCATTGGCGTGAGATTTGCCAGCGGAAAATTACGTGTTCCGTCAAGACGTACCAATCGGCTACTGGTCGAGTCGATGGATCGTTTCTCGAACGTGGTCGGTAGTGGCAATGCTTGCGATCGAACATCGCGCACCGCGAAACACAGCAAACCTGCCACAAACGCGATACACCATAATGGAACTTGCTGTTCCACCATGGCAAATTTATTGCTCGGCGCCACATTTCCCCCCTTGTGGAACTGTCGCAGCATGACATCGTGCACGGGGTGGTGCTATTTCCGTGCGATGATTTGCCGATCAAAGTAGACCGGTTGTAAGAATTATTCGGCTGAATGCCGGCAGAAGAATCAGTGAAAATCAGATGGGTAGCAACGCTGTCAAGCAAGCACCCAGGGCAGCGTATTTATTTCTGAGCTTGAGGAGTTCTTCCGCTTCCAACAAAACCAGGATTCTGTTAGACAAAAATGAAGAGATCAGACACTGTCAACTACATGCCCCAAGTCTAAATATTCACAACTATCTCAAGCCGAACGACTGCTTATTGTCGTTCGCCACACTTTCAACAACACCCCCGGTTGAAAACCATGTTCCAAACACCGTATCGAGTAAAAACTGGCGTGGTGTTAACAATACTCTTTGCAGTCGGTGTCTCTATCGTCATGGCCGTTGTACCAATCTGGCAACCATCACACCAATTGGCTCTACGCTGGGAAGCGGAACTCGACATTCTTAATGACCTTGAAGTGCACCGGCAACTTGAGAAAATTGCGCAATTGGGTAGACCTGGCATCGAAATCCTTATCCACTCACTTTCTCATCGCCGGCGATCAGTTGCTACTGCGTCTCGCACCATACTGAGCGAACAATTTTCCCAATGGCGATTACAACCAACACAACAGGCGACTCCCCGACTGGAACATTTAGCTCGTCAACTAGCACACCAATCGGCAGATCTAAACGAACAAGAACGTCGCTGGGCTGTTGATTTAGCCATGCAAATGCTGGTCTGGCCAGCGGACATGCCAGCATCTGCAAAAATCCAATTGGTTCAAAATTGTGAAACGATTTTGCACGCCGCCGGCAGCCATCAAACTGCCTCGGCAAATCTAATCGTGGAAGCTCACAGAAAGGATCGGCAATCAACTACCAACCCTACCCAATCAGCAACTGACCATGAAATTGCTTTCGATGAACTTCCAGAAATCCCCGGGGGAGACCTCCCACTAGAAATTGCTAACATCCCGTCTGCGTTACCGCCCAGCGAGATTCGACCGCGATCAACCCGCCAGAAAAAGCCTTACTGGACAGATTCTCCATCTGATCTAAAGTTTAGCCGCGACAAGCCTGTCAACCACCATCTACAAGAACCAGCCCCCTTAGACCCACCGTTTGCCAACAGGCTACCACGTGGCGGACAAGAACAACCAACTACCAGTCATCTGCCAATGTCTGGTCAACGCTTAAACTGGGGTCCGTTGAACAATGGCTCTCCATCGTCTCACGATCAGGAATTTCCCAACTTGCAACTCATTGCTGAGCGCGAGCTTATCCATTGGCTCCACAGTGATTCATCCAGCCAAAGACAGGCAGCCCAAGAAGAACTTGTTAACCGGGGATTCAACAACAAAGAATTACAGCTGGCCAAATTATTAGGAGCGTCAAACCCTCAACAACGGATACGGTTGACGCGTATGTTACCAAGTGTTCCTATCGATACTGAACGCTGGTGGACATGGTTATGTGAAGACATAGACCCCCAAGTACGCATTGCCGCAATTACGGTTCTTGCGACAACTTCTGATCCGGAATTACAGAAACGCTTACGCCGAATGCAACTCGAAGAAAATAGCGAATTGGTTCTCCAACAGATTCAGCAAATTCTCGAGCGACGCCGTTGAGCTCCCGAGTTATCGGAAAAGGGGCACTCCCAACGCAGCGTGGTCTCTAGTGCCTCTGTGTTTCAGCGCCGGCTTGGCCAGAAATTCCCCAAGACAGCCAACGCAACACGATCTTCCAAATTAGGTCGAAAAATTGTCAACAGCACTAGTGGCATGTACCACGCCATGTACAGCCCACCATCGTATCCGTGCCAATACTGCGTCGCCAACATAATCGTAGCAGAACAGCTAAGCAAGGTACCCAGATTTTTTTGCGCAGGCCACAGCGCCATGGCCAGACTAATCCCAAAATATGCTGCCTGGACCGGATAACGATAGGATCTCCATGCTTCGCCAAGGCCCAGCCAGAAACCCTGTAATCCTTGGTTATTCAGAATCACTAATTCACGTATCGGTCGTAGATAGCTCCAGCAATGAGACAGATCACTCGTGATCCATACCAATGACAATACAACGAGTGCTAGACTCATAAAAACACCAACCACGAAACGGACTAGTCCTCGTTGCCAATAAAAACCGATCCACAACGGCAAAAGAAAAAACGGATAGTAGATCGCAGCGGTGGCGAATCCAAGAAGTCCTCCAGATATCTCTGGACGACGGTAAAACACCACGGCCCAAACTAATAAAGCCGCTGGTAACACGTGCATTACTCGTTCGGTCATCAAGGCAGTATAAGGCAGTAACAGGTAAAGCACCGCTGCACCCATTCCTGCTCGGACATTCTCAAAATGACGGTAACCTATCACAACCAGCCCAACAACAATGGCTAATTGGCAAAGCATTGCCATCAACTTCGCTGCATAAACATAGTGGACGTGCTTCTGCTCGGTCGTAGGCACATCGTCTGCACTATTTACCCAGGCAGTAATAATGGTCGGTATCACATACAACAGTGGTATCCCTGGACCGTGTTGGACATGAGTATCGCTGTCCTGAGCGAATTCCTGCTTTGCCAAAATCTTTTCTGCGGCCGACGGACCCTTCAGGTCTTCGGGAGTTGGCTCCCCAGTAATCACATTTGTCATAAGGAAAACAAACAGCGAGCAACAAACAAATGTCAATCCACCGAATGTCAAATTTGGTGCCAGCAACGGACGACGTACCATCGCCGGATCGATTAACAATCGCACCAAAAATAATGCCCCCACAGCAAATATCCATACATAACCCAAACTCTCAATACTGATTCCTCGTGACCGTTCACGTGATGCAGGAGTCGAAGTGGCCATTTCGACTGACACTGGATCGACTGACGATGGGTCCAAATCAACCATGTCAATCGACCTGTTTTCTAAATCCTGATTGACCAATGACAATTGTTTTGATCTATCTCGATCTTCATCCAGGTCCTGATCGTTTTCACCCAAACTGGAGTGTTCCGATTGCAAATCGTTTTCCGTAAGATTTTTACCGTTACTTGGCGCAGCTGGTGATTCGCCAAGTGTCTTCTGGTCTGCCGAGTTCACTGTGTCTATCGAGTTCACTGGCATCTGCCGTGAATCCTGCTGAATCTCCTGTCCGAAATAAATGCACAGCAATCCAGGAGAAAGCAAAACAAGCAGTACCAAGTCGAGATTGCGCACACTCCAAAACCGACTGAACTTGAAAAACAAGCCGATAATTATCAGCGACGAGACATAAGCCCATGTCGTGGGATAGATCTCTTGATAATGGAAAAGGATTTCACTCATACGTTAGAAGATCAATGTGTCAACAAAGCTCATCTGGATCTAAGATGACAGCGGCTTACCACAAGAATAACGGCGCTCCTTAACTGTTCAGAATATGCAGTTTAGATCGTTTTACAAGGTCCCCATTCACTGATTTGCTTGCCCTAATCCCCCTACATCGCCTGTACATATCACATCGCACTATGACAACCCACATGGTTACCTCATTTTATATAGGTTTCAAGTTGTCAAACTTGTGCAGGAGAGGTGAAATCGGTGTCTTTACAAACCCATCATTCCGTTTGCATGGTACAATCCAAACGAAGTTGAACTGCGATCATCTGCTATCCAAACCATGAACCTCCTTGCCATGGGCCATGCCCAAGTTTTCATCACACAGCATCTCGTTTTTTCAGCAAACTTGACCAAAAGGCAGAACCATGAAAGTACTCCAATGGACTGGCCCCCGTCAGATGCAACTCACAGACATCCCTCAACCAGAACCAGAGCCCGGTCAAATCCTGGTACGTGTTGACTCGGTCGGTGTTTGTGGTTCCGAATTGGAAGCGTTTACAGGTGTGTCCACGAATCGTTTCCCGCCACTAGTACTGGGCCACGAATTCTGTGGGTCCGTCGTCGCAACAAATTCCTGTCAAAAAAAGTGGCGTCAGGGAACAGCTGTGGCACTCTACCCCATGGTCCCTTGTTTTCATTGCGAATTTTGTCGCAGTGGAAACGCCCAGGTATGCCCGGAACGAAAAGTGTTCAGCATCCATCTACCGGGAGCCGACGCAGAATACATGGCCGTCGACGAACGGATTGCTTATGAAATTTCAGATGTTTTATTAAGTCCTGCCGGTTCACTAGTAGAACCATTCAGTACATCAATTCAATCTGTAAAACATGTGTGCCTGGACAACACTGCCGAAAATTCCGGTCGTTGTGTTGATTCGCTGGTGGTGATCGGTGCCGGTCCCATCGGGTTGCTTGCTATGGTCTATGCAGCTTACTGTGGCGTCCCTCGAGTGATCGCTGTCGATCTCGTTGAAAGCCGCCTGGAAGTGGCTCGTGATTTGGCGGCTACCGATACCATTTGCACACGTGGCTTAGCTCCCGAACAAATCAGTAATGCAATCCGAAATGTCTTGGATGGCCATTTGGCCCAATCGGTCATTGAGGCAGTCGGACTGGAAATCACACGTCAAATGGCAGTTGCCTCAGTCGCCCCTATGGGGCGTATCGGTTGGCTTGGTTTACACACTGCTGTGACCCAGGCAGATTTTAATCATTTAATCCGACAGCAAGTGACTACGTTCGCAACCTATTCAGCACGACCAGAAGACTTTCGTGACGCCATCGCGGCATTGGAAGCTGGTTCCATCAAGCATTTCGATTGGATCAAGACATACCCTCTCTCAGAAGGAGCCCAAGCATATGCCGCCCTGGTCGATACACCAGAACAACTGACCAAGGCCGTTTTGCGGCCCTAGACCACGTAAGCCGTTTAGAAACGTGAGGGTTAGTGGCAGTAAATGCACTGAAAGCGACCGCCTCACTGTCGCTGGAACGCCAGTCGTCTGCTTGAACAAAAACCGTTCCAGGTCAGGCAGTGACAATAAAAGAAATTCTTAGTACCCAATTCGTCTGGTCTACGTCTTTATCAATCCGTCCCTAGACGCAGACGAGCTTCATCAGCCCAAGGACTGTCCGGCGCCAAATCTAGAAAAGTATCCCAATGAACATTCGCTTCTGTATGTTCATCCAATTCATCAAGCGCCCGCGCCAAGTGGTAATGCACATCAGGGTAATCAGGGTGGCAGGTTAGCGCGCCCCGAAATGCAGCCACGGCCAACGGAAGATCATCCATTTCAACCAACACACATCCCAAATTAGCTCGAGCCTCCACAAAGGTTTCGTCCAATTCAATCACCATGTAGTAACGTTCAAGTGCCGCCTCTATCTTCCCATCTAAAAACAACACTTCTGCCAATCGAAAACAAATATCTGCCTGTGGGCCCCCAGCAGCTAGTGCAGAACGATACAAGCAAGCGGCGGCGCCAAATTCTCCCCGCTCTTCCCATGTAACGGCTGACTCGATCATTTCCTGGACAGTGCTAGCCTCGTTGACAAATTCATCAAAGGAGAGAATCGTCTGAGGGGGAGTCATCTTTCTGGTGATCTCATTCGCCGTAGATTGGTCGAACGCCTCAAAATCAATGCGTAGTTGACCGCCAGATTCGATGAGACCTTCTCCCTGCCGCAACAGTATATCACGTCCCTGGATGATTACCCCCAACTGGGCCAATGGACGTTCCGCGTCATTTACAAATCGCGCCAACTGTCCAAGTTTTTTCTCAATCATGAGCGGCGATGCACCGGAAGCAACTAATTGGGCCAAATGTCGGGCCGTAGATACTTCTTGAAAATCAAAATATGGCAATTGTTGTACTTCACGCGCCGGAACAATCAACCCGCGTCGATGCCACCGACGAATCACCGATACCGGTACGTTCAACAATCCAGCCAGCATCGCTGGAGTATAAAGACGTCGGACATCCCAATCGATGTCATCGTCTATGAAACCAAGCCGCTGCCAAAGATCCGTTTCACCGATGATCTCCAATCGTCCCTCCGCAGCAGCTTCGCGCACAGTAGACTCTAACAACAAGTCCTCGTCGAGTAACAATTCATCTGCACCAATCACGACCAGATCGACGTCTGGATTTGACAGTTCCACCGAGATTCCACCATGCCGACGTACCAATTGTGAAGCTTCACGGCGGTTCATCCCGCCCAGTTTGCCAACAAAGGCGATATTTCTGCCACGCAAAAATAATTCCGTTTCCAAGTCGGTGTTCATATCGTGATCTTGATTTCCAACGAAAAGTATTGATGAACCAGGGCGCTCAAAATAGAACAACCACCGTAATACAATACAGTCTTCGAGACAGGAATTACCTATTTTAACCGACAACGGTGTCAGCCAACAGGAGGCGTCACGGCGCAACCTATTTATTGAAAGACCATAAGACACTGCCACGTGTGATGAATATAAGGTCGTCACACTCTCTCTATTCGTCACATTGATATTCAGCGGTGGCCCATACCAATAATCGCCCTCCTGGCTCTGCACCGCTGACTCGGCTTTGCCATGAGAGTGCGCCAAGCATCATTTCTCACGGCGACACAATAAGAATTTAAATTTCAATGACCCGATCAACGACCAAAGAAATCCAACTGGTATCGTCCAATACCGCACCGTTTTGCGTTTCAGCCAACCTGGAATGATCGTTTCATTAATGCTCCTCATCATGTGACACGGTCATGAGACGACCGTCGTCAACAATCACCGGAAAACTGGTGATTTCAGGGATATCCCCAGAGACCTTTTGCAACACAGAATATTGCGGGGATCGCAAAGCTGTCCCTGTTTGGAGAACCTGCAATTTTTCCGACATTTTTGTTTCCAGCGAGAGTTGGCGGTGCTCTTCGTTGTACGACATCCGTGTTGGGCCGCGTTGAGACAGCGGCATAGATCTCGGCACCATGCGAGTGACCTTCACTGGTACCCACCTGGCCACACAGCGCGGAATGGTAATTATTTTTTTCTCCTTGATCATTTTACAGACACGAACTGGTACTTTTTCTGTTTTTTCCTCGTATTCGTAACGGGTCGTTGTTACCTGGTAAGGTTGGGTGACAGTTTCTTCTTTCCAATTTAAAACCTGCCGCGGTTCGTTCTGCTTTACAATTTTTTCCACATACTTCGTAACTTGTACTGGAACCTGTTTCACATCTTGTTGGATTTGATATGTCGTTTTAGGAATTTGTTGAGCCACGTACTTGCTAACCCATACGCGTTTGACATGTGTCGACCCTCTCCCTTGCGTTGGGATCCAATATAAACCAGCTCGTTGCCATTTCTGCTGTCCAGTCACAGAATCCGTATAATACTGTCGTCCGCGAAATCGTAAACGACGACGGACATTTCCTGGAACCTGTTCTGTATGGTTCACATACTGACCTTGATCGACGTACTGTGTACGCATCACCTTTACAGGTACATACTTCCAGTATTTTCTCTCTTGCATCACCGTTTCGGTAACCGGCTGTCTTAAAACATACTGTCGTTGCTGATTGATCGTTTTCCAAACAGGACGTAAAACCTTGCAACTATATTCTCGGGTATTCGTTTCGGTAACGGGCTTGGCGACGCGGTAAGTATGCGTTCGCATTTCGGTCTGCCATACAGGTCGGCAAGTCACAATCTCTCGCTTTTCATATTGTGTTTCATAGATCAAACGATATTGTACCGTCGGCTGAGCTTCATAGGTGGCTTGACCAGCGAACGCTACATCACCGCAGCAACAGCAGCATTGGGCAGCCACGTCACCAGCCATCAAAAAACAACCAACCAGTATCGCATACAATCGATACGATGCCATCGAAACAAACCTTTTGTTGAACAGAAACATCACCAGCCAAAGCAAGACAAAATCGGGAAAGACATTCCGAATCCGCCTCAGAAAGTGGTCCCGACCTTAGTCCCCCATACGGAGGCGACGTATAGTAATTTTACCGCAGGGCCACTACAAGCCCAAGGATGAGATTTCCAGGTGGAAGAATCACATACACAGATGCAGTGCCATCACCTCAATGAATACAACAAGCGTCCTGTCGGTCTGACCGCGGTGGGTACAACCCAGACTGATCAGGCAAGGTGCCGTCAGTGACTGCTTGTACCATCAAATAACGCTTCCATTGTATGCCAGCATAGCCTGAAGCAGTTCATTGACTATTTTAAAATAAAACAATACTCCAATCCTACCACCGCATCTTCTTTCACTTGCTTCCTGGGTGTTCGTTTCTCACAAGCGATCCGTTCAATCCCAAACCATCGGAACACCCGATCAAAGGCTAACATCTCGATGCCTACACGATCCCTGCTGCTAGTTCTGCTTGCCCCCTGGCATGTTTTCGACAGACAAACCCGTAATGATTTGGGACGATAATCCGGGCTTTACCACTACTGCATCCATTGCTTTAGCAACAACGCCCGAAAAAATAGAGCTGCTAGAGAGACGTTCGAGATAGACAGTTGCATACCGGCATTCGACACATTATTTTCCATGCCTTCGTCCAACTGGCTGTTCTCGAAAACATAGGCACCCTGCCCTGGGAACAAAAGACGGATGGGACGATCTACGTCCGGCTCGAATCTAGGAAGAGGCAACTTTCGGTCGACCGATCGAATAATAGACAAAGCCAGCCTCCTCCATCTGGTGAGGTTCATACAAGTTGCGACCGTCGAACACAACTGATTGAACCATTCGCTGTGACATCTCATCCAAGTCCGGATGTCGAAACTCTCCCCATTCTGTCATGATCACTAGTGCGTGTGCATCTTCCAGTGCATCAAGTGGTAGTGCAGCATAATCCAATTGGCCACCGTAGATCGCTTTAACATTTTCCATTGCCACTGGGTCATGAACGGAAAGGTGAACCTTTCGTTTCAGCAAAGCATCAATCAAATTCAATGCAGGCGCTTCTCGAATGTCATCCGTCCGTGGTTTAAAAGCTAAGCCCCACACAGCAATCTTCTTGTCCTGTAAATGACCATTAAAATGTTCGTCAATCGCGTCGAGCAGAATCGTTTTCTGACACAAATTCACCTCATCGACAGCTTGTAGAATTTGGGGCCGCACACCATGTTTTTCGGCCATACGCATCATGGCACGCACGTCTTTCGGAAAACAACTCCCGCCATAGCCAACACCGGGAAACAGGAATGCAAAACCGATCCGCTGGTCATGACCAATCCCTTTACGAACGTCGTTGATATCCGCCCCCATCTTTCCACAAACATTGGCCATCTCATTGATAAAGCTGATCTTCGTTGCCAACAATGCATTGGCAACATACTTGGTCATCTCGGCACTTTCTGGTGACATCACCAAAAATGGTTTGTCGGTCCGCAAAAATGTGGAATATAGTCGCCGCAGGACTTCTGCTACTTCTGGAGATCGAACTCCCACTACCACACGGTCCGGAAACATGAAATCGTTAATGGCCGCTCCCTCTTTAAGGAATTCTGGATTACTGGCGACATTGCACTCGCGGCCCGTGCATTCCTTGAGGCGTAAAACAATAGCAGCATTCGTACCTACCGGAACGGTGCTTTTCGTGACAACAATGGCGTCGGCTCTTAAATACGGAGCCATGTTTTCGACTGCCTCGAACAAAAAAGTTAAATCGGCAGAGCCGTCATCAGATTGGGGAGTCCCAACCGCTAGATAGACAATGTCAGCACTCTTGATTGCTGGGGCCAAATCAGTCGTAAAGTGAAGCCGGCCCGCGGCCGCATTGCGCAACACCAGTTCAGTAAGTCCCGGTTCGTAGATCGGAATCTCACCTCGCTGTAACAATTGAATTTTGTGACTGTCCACGTCGATGCACGTGACCCGGTTGCCGCTTTCGGCAAAACAAGTTCCGGTCACCAACCCAACATATCCCGTTCCAACTACCGCGATTTGCATAGGACCAACCCTCAGCACGTCATATTATTTAGCAGTCCGGCGTGATACCCCGCCCGAAAAAGAAGATTTCTCGCACATTCACGAGTCACTAGCTAGAAGCGTCACTCTTGCTATCGCCGGGATTCACTTTTTCACTATTTCCGTTCTCTTGTTCCTCATCCCGTGGAACCGGCACGACGGCAGCCAGAGTGTCGCCATCATCCGTTTTCATGATCCTCACTCCTTGGGTATTACGGCCGATGACACCAATCTCACAAGCTGCAATGCGCTGAATCTTTCCCCGAGCTGTCATCATGATCACTTCGTCATTATCATTTACGCGAGTAATGCCGATCACACGTCCATTGCGACCCGTCGTCTTAATGTCCCGTACGCCTTTTCCACCTCGTCGTTGAGTACGATAACGGCTGTTGGACGAAGATTCGTCACTGGCCTCTTCGGCATCGCCTGAATCAATCGTATTTGCTCCGAACTTGGTTCGTTTTCCGTACCCGTGTTCGCAAGCGGTTAATAACGTTTCGTCAGAATGGGCAATCACCATGCCAACCAATTCGTCATCGGAAACGAGCGAGATCCCCTTCACACCAGAGGTATTACGGCCCATTGGCCTCACATCGGACTCACTGAATCGAATCGCCATTCCCTTGACTGTCGACAATACAACTTCGTTCCCCGGCTCTGCAACGACAACGTCGACCAGTTCATCGTCTTCTTTGAGCTTGATCGCAATGATTCCACCTTGGCGTGGGCGGCTATAAAATTCCAATGCTGTTTTCTTGACCAAACCTTTGCGCGTTGCCATCATGAGAAAGTGACCCGGCAAATTAAAGTCGCGCACCGCACGGCAATCCTGAATTCTTTCTCCCTCATCGAGCTTCAGCAGGTTAACAACCGCTCGTCCACGACTTTCACGGCTCAGTGCAGGAAGATCATAGACTTTCTGCCAATAGACTTTGCCACGATTTGTAAAGAACAACAAATAAGCATGTGTGCTTGCTACAAACAAATGTTCAATGGGATCTTCTTCTTCGGTCTTTGCCCCCTTGAGTCCTTTGCCTCCTCGATGCTGAGCCCTGTAGACACTAGCTGGTGTTCGTTTGATATAACCACGATGGCTGATCGAAACCACCATGGTTTCTTCTGCAATTAGATCATCCAGCTCAATCGAACCCACTTCTTCGCCACTAATTTCCGTCCTTCGTGCCTCGCCTTGCCGACGTCTAATCTCCGTCAAATTATCCTTGACAATTGCCAGGATATTCTTTTCTTCAGACAAAATCCTGAGGTACTCAGTGATTTCTTCAAGCAGACTTTGGTGTTCTCCACCCAATTTCTCCTGCTCAAGATTAACCAACTGCCCTAAGCTCATCCGCAGGATGGCGTCAGCCTGCACAGCAGTCAACGTATAAGAATCCGCTACGCCCCGTTCTTGCTGATATTGCGTGAAACCTTCTTCGCCGAGTGCACGTTGCATCAGCGCAGCGGGACACTCAATCTGTATTAATCGTGATTTCGCTTCGGCTTGGGTCTGCGAGGACCGAATTGTTTTGATGATTTCGTCAATATTCGCCAGGGCCAACAACAAGCCTTCGACCGTGTGTTTTCGACGGCGGGCCTTCCCAAGCAAAAACTGGGTCCGACGACGAATCACAGTAACCCGGTGCCGAATAAATTCTTCCATCATAGCTTTGATGGATAACAACCGTGGCTTACCATTTACTAGCGCCAACAGAATGATGGAAAAAGTATCTTGTAATGGGGAAAACTGGTACAACTGGTTCAGTATGACTTCTGGATCGCCATCACGTTTCAAATCGATCACGAGGCGAACGGGTTCCTTCAGGTCGCTTTCATCACTGATCCCGGCAATGCCCTTGATGCGACCGTCGTTCACCAGGGCAGCAATCCGTTCGACAACACGGTCGCGGGCTTGCAGGAATGGGACCTCGGAAACAACAATGCGAAACCGGCCCTTCTTGTGTTCTTCAATGCGAGCACGGGCGCGAATCACAATATTTGCTCGCCCCGTATGGTATCCGCGCCGAATCCCGGATCGTCCACAGACGACGCCACCTGTCGCAAAATCAGGTCCAGGCACCAACTCCATCAACTCGTCGATAGAAACGTCAGGATCGTCGATAACACGAATCAAACCGTCGCAGATTTCGGTAACGTTGTGGGGAGGGATGGAGGTGGCCATTCCAACTGCGATTCCATTCGCCCCATTCACTAACAAATTGGGGAACCGCGAAGGCAGGACCGTGGGCTCTGTACGACTTTCATCATAAGTGGGAACATAATCGACCGTGTCAAGTTTTAAGTCATCCAGCAACATGGCCGCCACAGGCGAAAGACGCGCTTCGGTATAACGCATCGCAGCTGGCGGCAATCCGGCAATCGAACCAAAATTCCCCTGCTTATCGATTAAAACATGTCGCATGTTCCAATCTTGCGCCATGCGGACAAGCGTGGGATAAATGACACTTTCACCGTGTGGATGGTAATTACCACTCGTGTCCCCCGAGATCTTGGCGCACTTGACACGCGCCGACCCAGGTCCAACATTCAGGTCATTCATCGCCACCAGAATGCGACGCTGTGAAGGCTTCAAGCCATCTCGAACATCTGGTAAAGCTCGGCTGACAATGACGCTCATCGCGTACGTCAAATAGCTTTCCTTCAGCTCTTCTTCGATTGGCTGGTCCAACACACGGCCTGCGCCATTGGCACCGTTGTCGCCAATACCGTCGCCACTACCCTTGGTCAGATCTGGCCCATTCGGATCGTCTGGGCCTGTTGCATCCGTGGACAAAAGTCATTCCTCTCAAATAAGTTTTCAAGCTTCCATGTTGGTCACTATTGAATGCATCATCCTCTATTTTGCATGCCCTTTGTCAGCAAAGGCTTCGGCTCAGTCTACACAGTCCAGCAACCAAGCTCAGCCACTTGAAAAAACACCTTCGGCCTGTCAAAGCCGGCAAATCTGCAATCCCTTGTTAGTGGGCGGACGTTGTTAGTGGGCGGACGTTATCGTTAGTGCGCGGACGTTATCATTCCATGTTGATTACGAAAGGCCGCCAACCAGTAGCACAACTTGCTAACCGTCATGACATGCGATGTGATGCCAGGCACGCGACTCCCTCCCAGAAAACCTCGTGACACAGCCGTAGTTTACCAATTTTTGGATCCACCAACAAGCATCCACCTGCCAGAAGAGCACGAGGGGCCCATCGCAAGATCAAAAAGGTAATCATACAACCGTCAAGAAAACGGCTAATTTATAGCCACGTCGCATGGCAGAATACCGGAGATACGAGAGTGCTCTCAATGCTGCTCGTTTTCCAGTAGGGAAAGTCGCCAAACCGCCCTAATTCAAGAAAGAGCAGGATACAGGCTGTGATGACAGCAATTAAGGAAATAAAAAGCATCACCGTGTAAACATTGGAACGCGGCTTGGAATTCGCGTCACGACCGGCTGATTCAGACTTTGGTGAAGACACGATCGCCCCTCCGAATTCGACCTTTACGAAGTTCCGGAACGATCTCGCCAACAGCGCGTTTGGGAAACGCATCAACGATCACAATCCGACCAAGATATTTATCACCACGGGAAATTTCGAGCTCGTGCCCCTTGCGCAAGCCATCATCCGAACCGACAGAGATTTCGATCAAATCTCGGCTATTCACGTCCAAAACGACACCTTCCAAACGCGGTGGAATGTCGATCACCGGATCAAACTCAGTGAGGCTGTTCTTGTCGAGTACGGCTGCCTGACGACCAATTCTCTCGGTCAGCTGGTCGACACGATTCTGCAGTCCGTCAATCTTGCTTTGAGCCTGATTGTACAAGTCAGTCTTCTGGACAACTTTTTCGAACTGCGAGTCGCGATCTTTTTGGGCCACACGAATTTCATCACGTAAATTTTCCACTTCATCCTTGAGTCGTCCCAAGTTCTCCTGGGCAGTTTGCAGGGTAGCCGTTGCTTGACGCTCCTGTTCTACCAATTGCACATTTTCCGCTTCGCTTTGACGTAGTTGATCCTGGAGTTGTTGTCGCTCCGACTCTAGTCGAGCCAGCGCCATCCGACGTGCTGCCCGTTCCATCGCCAGCTTGGTTTCAGAAGTATCAAGCTCGTTCTTCAGTCGCTCACCTTCATCCGCAGCATCCCTCAACTGGCTTTTTAAACCAAGCGGTTTGTCAGCGGTCGCTGTCGAATTGTTGACCAGATCGTTCCAATTGCGGTGCGTTGCGTACACGGCAATCGCAAACCCAAGAAAAAAGATACTCATTACTAGAATGAGTCCCGTCAAAATCTTACCCAAAAGGTTCATGTCCTCTATTCCTTTGCATTTGACAACCTAAGTTGTCCAGCCTTCTTCGTATCTACCGACCTTAGAAAGAAACATGATGAAATCCAAAAGGTTGCTGCCACACTCTGCAGACAGACGCCCTAGCCATAGCAACCCTACATACTCTAAGTATAATTTCAGCTATTTCATTATGTCAATGAAATGCTGATTATGGGCAAGAACAGGGCCTGTCGGCCATGTGCTTGTAACGGACATGACGTATATACCACTTATGACCGCCCGTCATCACATGCATCCTGCCCAATCGCCACATTTTTTTCGTCGGTGAAGACCAAAAAAGGGGAATATCCGCTGATTCAGTCCAAATTTGGCCGAATTCCAGCATCCCTAGACAGGAATACGCCCTCCCAAGAAAATGGGGGCTGCCGGCAGGAAGCGAGCCACAGAATCCCCGCCCAAACCAATAGCAGCAAACTGGCCAGCAAACAAGTTCCAGCAAAAAAATCTCCCTCCGTCCGGTAAATACTGGTTTGCGGCTGTGCCATGACCTGGGATATGACAACTCCCGTATCTCGACGCGGCCCACGTTGCCGAATCTGGCCATTCGTATCAATCCAAGCCGAAAAACCCGTATTGGCAGCAATCAACATTGGCAAACGGTTCTCCACGGCACGAAACACTCCACAAGCCAAATGCAGGTCTAATTCGCTGGAACCCCAAAACCAACCATCATTGGTCAGATTCACTAACACGTCGGGTGGCGAACCATTGCGAGTCAGTTCCATCACCTGCTGACGAATCAAGTGTGGCACGGTCGATTCGAAACAAATACTGGGACAAAACGTCAAATCCTCTACCGGAAAAGCAACCGCCGCAGAACCGGTCGATAGTCCGGCACCCAGGGGCGTCAGTTGATAGAGCCACGGAAACCAATCGCCCAGCGGTAAATACTCGCCAAACATTACAGGATGCATTTTGTCATAACGTGCTTCAATGTTGCCAGCCGGTCCAATCAGTAAGCTGGTGTTGTAATGCTGCCAATCCTGACCCAACCGAACGGTCCCTGAGCAAACAATGAACGACGGTAGATCATGCGGTTCCCTCACCGTAGAGATTTTCTGAGCCTGGCGATGTTGATCAATTAACAACTGCACCCGCTGAAGAAACTTTTTCTTGTTCTTATCTGCCCAATCTCGGGCTTCTTGCGTGACTGGTAAATTTTCGTCGTAGGTCACCAACGGCGCAAGAAAAGTACACATCGATTCGGGCCAGACAATAACATCCAATGCAGGATTGTGCGTCAATGCATCACAGGACAAACTGAGATAGTGATCCACCGCTTTTATCGGATCGTACTTGTCAAAAGTTACGTCCACAGAACCTTGAACCAAGGCAACACGGACCCCGGATTGTTTTTCTCCCTCTTGCACCACCAGGCGTGACGTGCCATAGCCCAGAACCCCTGCAACCACGGCCAACACGCACAACAGTGGCCACCACACCAGCTTCCCCGACCCGATGGGAATCATCCTTGTCAAACCAGCTGCGACAAACATCACCAGGAAACTTACACCATAAGCTCCAGTAAGGTCCGAGATCTGAATGAGTCTTATGGATTCCATTTGTGTGTGTGCTAACAACGCCATCGAAAAACCCGTTAGTAGATATCCACGTAACAATTCCAGGCCAGTCCAGACAACCGGAGCCGCAATGAGAACTGAAAAGTGAAACCGATGGACCGCCAATCGGGCCAGGGCAACAAATAACGGGAGATAACATGCCAGGTACGTCGCCAACGCCAGCCAACCGAAATATGTCGACCAATGTGGCAAGCGAACCCAATGCACGACCAGTAACCAGTGGACAAAACCAACCAACCACAAGATACGAAAGGGATGCCGCCCACCCAGCTTTGGTATTCGAATGAGAAACACCCATGACATCGGGGCTACCCAGGCCAACCAGGACCACCCGAGTGGCGGAAAAGAGGCCCAAAGCAACAGCGCACTGGTCATTCCCAACACCAAGCAGGCGTGACGCTGCAATGGGTGAAGGTGCTGTCGATCTGCTATTTTCGCATCATAGAGCATGGACCACATGTTAGTCAGTCGCGACGGTGAAGCCTATGTCGGTTGACTGCGCAAGGCATCATGACTGTGAGCATCTTGTAGAACAAAAGCTGCTGGTGGAAAACCACAATCCATTTGAAAATTCGGCTTCCAACGCCACAACCCGTTGAGCCAACAGGCTTGCTAATGCTAGCGGACTATTCAGTTTCTTGCCAACACCAGAGAAGTTTGAATTTGTTAATAATTCCCAATGGGCCTGACCGTCGACGCCATCCATGACTTTTCCATGGTTGTACCTATCTCCCTTTTTTCCGGTGGCACGCCACAGAATCATTCTTGTCACGACGGAAAGATACTGGAAACACACACTCCACACTTCCCGACGGCGCAATATTTAAAGTAGCAATATCTCGACCGGGTCACCGGCAAGGTAACTGGCATCTCCAGCCGGGAACATTATGAGACAGTTGGCCACTGACAACCTGGCCAGATCCGCTGAACCGTGCCAGGCCAACGGCTCGACTTCCTGGCCGGTCTCTCCTGACACAACACGTGCAGGCATGAACGTTTGCCGTTGTCCTCGATGATGCTGGTCCACCGCCAGTTTGGCACTTTGCAAACATAGTTCTCCGGGATGATTTTTTCCAGAAATCACCTGAATGGCCGGTCGCACAAACAGTTCGAAACAGACCAGGCTGCTAACGGGGTTGCCAGGCAAGCCAAACACCAGCCTTTCAGGTTGGTCCACTGAGGGGACAACACCAAACCAAAGCGGTTTTCCTGGCTTCAAATTGACTTTATGAAACACCTCGCGCACTCCACAATCCCGCAAAACACCAGGAACAAGGTCCAGCACTCCCGCTGAAACGCCACCTGACAACACGAGCAGGTCATGATCGAGACCTTGCAGAACACGTGAACGTAAGTCTGCCTTGTCGTCACGGCCAATGCCCAGATCAACAGAAGTCGCGCCGGCTGCTCTAGCCAACGCACACAACATGGGAGCGTTGCTGTTTCGAATCTGACCAGGCTGGGGAATCTCGTCGGGAGCCACCAGTTCGTTGCCGGTCGCCACGATGGCAACCCGGGGAAGCGACTGGACTTCAACCTCTGTACGGCCAACCTCTGCCAGAATGCCAATTTCAATCGGCCGTAGCAATGTTCCGCGTTGAAGAACCCTATTCCCTCGACGTAGCGAGGTAGCCTGACGCAGAATATGGCCACCTTTCACCAGATCTGCCTGGTCAATCCGTACCTTGGAACGATCAATGCGTGTTGTTGACTCCAGCATCACTACTGCGTCCGCTCCACGAGGTACCGGCGCACCAGTCATCAGGCAAGTTGCCGTACCGGGTGTCACTTCACATTGTGGAACCAAGCCAGCAGTCACTTCTTCTAGAATCGTCAATGACATTGGCAAGGACTTCAGATCATCAACGCGTACTGCATAGCCATCCACCAAAGATTTGTCATGAGGGGGCGAATCGACGTCACTGGTCACATTCTCGGCCAACACCGAGCCACATGCATCAGCGAGCGGCACGACCGTCGTAGAACGAACATGGGCGTGGGCCAACACATAACGCAAGGCATCGTCAACAGAAATCATGATTGAGCTGACTTCGTGGGCCATTGAATCTGTATAAATCTGTGCAATAACTCGGGCCCAAGTTCCGTCAGAAAACTTTCTGGGTGAAATTGGAGACCAATCAATGGATAATCAAGATGGCGGATACCCATGATTTCGCACGATCCATCTGGTGCATTACACCAGGCATTCATCACGAACTGATCCGGTAAGGTGTCGGGCTGAATCACCAAACTGTGGTAACGGGTTGCAGTCAAAGGACTGGGAAGCCCCTCAAACAGTCCGGTACCATCGTGATAAATATCGTCCGTTTTGCCATGCATCAGTCGCTTGGCTGCGACAATTGTCGATCCGTTCGCTTGACCGATTGACTGATGGCCCAAGCAAACTCCTAGAACAGGAATCTGCCCGGCAAAGCGTTGCGCGCATTCGACCGAGATACCCGCTTCATTTGGCGTACATGGTCCGGGCGAGATGATCAAATGGCTGGGACACAATGCTGCGGCTTCATCCGGTGAAATCTGGTCATTCCTAATGACCCGAATGTCCAAAGCGGGATCAATTTCGCCCAAACGCTGCACCAGGTTATAGGTAAATGAATCGTAGTTGTCGATCACCAGAATCATCGCAGGTGGCCCATTTTGGCTGCCAATATATTGCATAGTGTCATCGCATTTTCCCTAGACCTTTATCATAGCCAATTTTAGCCAACAAGTCTCTGGCAAATGTGAATAGAAGTTATTGACCCGTGAGATGAGCCGTTTACAATACAAAGAAAGGTTTCTACAAACCAAAAACTGGAGTACCACGAACTGTCGTCTTCGGTAAGCACTGTTTTGATTATGAACGATCATTTCCTTACTGCACTGCCTGTTTACAACGAAGTTACGTTTGTCAATGCAGTGCTCGATAAAGTAAAACATTACAGCCAGCACGTGCTGGTGATTGACGACGGTTCCGATGACGGCACGTCCGCTCTATTGGCAGCGCGGGACGACATACAACTCGTGACGCATTCACAAAATCGCGGCTACGGGGCGGCGTTGATTTCTGCGTTTCAATATGCCATGTCCCACGATTACAATATCCTGGTGACCATTGACTGTGACGGACAACACGAGCCACAATTGATCCCCGATTTTGTGAAGGCCTGCCGCAAAACGGACATTGTCTCGGGAAGCCGTTATCTTCGGCCTTTTGTCAATGGTGACCTGCCCCCCGTAGAACGTGAACGCATTAATCGAATGCTCACTGCGGAAATTAATAAACGATTATCATTGGATATTACTGACGCCTTTTGTGGATTCAAAGCATATCGCGTTTCCAGTTTGAAACCACTGCCACTGACCGAACCTGGATACGCCATGCCATTGGAATTATGGGTACAGGCTTCGGCAGCCGGCCTACAGGTAACAGAGCTTCCCGTCCCGTTAATCTACCTGGACGAAAAACGAACTTTCGGTGGTCAGTTGGATGAAGCAGACGTGCGCCTGGAATATTATCGCCTCGTGCTGGAACAAAGCATTGCAGCCCTGAGCCATCGTGAAAAAGAAGCACTGGCCGACCGCAGCTGGCATTAACACCAATCCCCCTGGCAGCATGTTCCGCTTCGGACTTTTTGAAACATGTCCAGTCTGGTTCTACTTTTCATACCAGGTACACAACCCTTCTGTTATTCGTTATTACAGACACTGGTCGGTCAGGTTCCTCGCACACACTGACCGGTGTTTTCCATCATTACGCTCGGCCCCATCGTCGACGACCCTGGCGAGGTTCTTGGATCCATGAGTTCCGCCATTTCCTATCGCCGCTTACGAGCCCCCACCGAACACGGCACGGCTTTGATTGAGCCCCCACTGGCCCGTGCCAGCGACCTGTTACGTGACAATCAGGCAACATTTCACCATGACTTCGGTATGCTGCAGGGAAAATCTCTACCACACCTGCAACGCATGGCACGCGAGGAACTGATACAGCTTGCTGCTGCCTACACGCGCACTTATCACAACGTTGATTTACCCACCACGCCAACGGCATTATTCTTGACAGGCCATCAACCGGAACTTTTTCATCCCGGTGTATGGCTCAAGAATTTTGTCCTGTCGTCTCTGTCAACAGAATGTCACGCTCTAGCAATCAACTTGTTGATCGACAGTCATCCAGTGCGCCAAGCTGGAATATTCGTACCTGCTGGTAGCTCCGGCAAAGTCTTAGCCAAGCGTATTTCACTCGATCCGGATCAGGCACCCATTCCTTACGAACAACGACAGTGTAATGATCGTGAAACGTTTGATCGTTTTGGAGAACACGTCACCGCTGCGATTCGTCCCTGGATAACCGAACCGATGGTCAAACATCGTTGGCCAATCGCTTGTGCGGCCCTCCGTGAAACCAACAACTTGGGCGAAGCTCTGGCACGTTTTCGGCACAGCATCGAGCGACAATTCGGATTAACTAATTTGGAACTTCCTTTGAGCAGGATTTGCGATACCACCGCGTTTTGGTGGTTTGCCAGTCATTTGTTACGGCATGCTCCACGCCTTGCCCATTCCTACAACACGGCACTCGCCGAATATCGCCTGGCACATCACACACGAAATTCGGCCCAACCCTTGCCTGATTTAAGCAACCAGCACGATTGGTACGAGTCACCGTTCTGGATCTGGCACAATTCACAGCCCACCAGGCGACCATTGTTTGTTCGACAGCATGCAAACGAGTTGGAACTGAGCAATCGAGACGATTTTCATCAGCGTCTACCACTTCACCTGGACGGTAGCGCCGAGAAGGCCGTCGAAAGCTGGTCGGTACTCCGGCAGCAAGGATGGAAGATCCGTCCACGAGCATTGACGACCACGCTCTTTGCCCGCTTGTTGCTAGGAGATTTGTTTATTCATGGCATTGGCGGAGCAAAATATGACCAAGTCACCGATCGCTTGATGCAATTGTTTTGGGGCGTTTCTCCACCGTCATTCTTGACTGTCTCGGCCACCACAATGCTTCCCATAAAACAAAACCACATCTCCAGCAACGACCTGCAACACGTTCAATTACAATTACGTGAATTACGTTTTCACCCAGAAAATTTCCTGCCTGATGATCAGTCGTCAGTAGCCAGCAAAGAACTCACCGAGGCTGCAACGTGGGTAAAGTACAAACAGGACTGGATTGGACGAGAATCGCCTGCTGAAAACCGTCGCGAAAGGCATTTGGCAATCGAACGAGCCAATGCTCACTTGCAAACACTGACAAGACGCAAACGTGAATTCCTGGAAACAGAACACACAAGGCTTACAACGCAATTGCAAAACTACCGTGTACTAGCCTCACGCGAACACTCCTTCTGTTTGTTTCCCGAAGATTTTTTATCCCAGCACTTATCACATTTTTGCCGTGTCCGCTAACGTCTAGGTGAGTGTCAACTAGAGCCATGAACACGGCAAAACCATCTACCCATCAACGTTTCTTGAGCATCACGGGAAGAATCCCCAGGATCAGGCCGTATCCCAATCCGAAAGCGTGCGCCCCGTTCGCTACACCGGGCATGCTAAAACAATACAAGAACCATACCACCATGAGCCCCACTGTCCACGTGGTAATATGGTAGCCTTCTTGGGGGGCAAATCGACAACGCATCCATATATAGCCGAACAAGGCATAGTTCACACCTGACATACCACCTCCTACGGCTTGGTCGACAAAAGTCAACGCCAAAACGGACACCAAGGCTGCAGTCAGTATGAATCTTAGAAACCGAAACCTTCCCCGTAAATGCTCATACTGACCACCAAGATAATGCAACCACATCATGTTGAACACTAAATGCAACAAATCGCCATGTACAAAATTCGGCGTCACCAACCGCCACACCTGGCCACGTCGAATATCCTTCCAAGGACCTTCTATGGCCAACTGAGGCGCCACGGGCACCGGTTTGGGATCGGAAAACTGTAGCAACCGATACGTTTCGTTATCCGAATTAAATCCTCCAGTCAATAAAAAGACGACGATCGAAATACCGATCATTAACCACACCGTGGGGCACCGGCGTCCTGCCCCTGGACCCACTTTCCAGTGGCCCCGTATTTCAATCGTATTGCGCCGCACCTGTTGGTGATGCCGCACATTCGCGTCGCGGATTGCCTGCGCCTGTCGGGGCACCTCCGCATAGCGAGGATCTTCCGGGTTACGGCGAAAATCAACGAACTCGGTCCTCGCCTGTTCGAGACGATCCTCGTCCCGTACCCAAATGCTCCATCCATCTTGCTCGCGCTCAGAATGCGCCCCGATACCAAGAGTGATCAGTAAATCCACAAAGTGATGGGCAGTTTTTTCTTTTTCGAACGTTCCAATTTGGCGCATGGCACTTTTTTAACGTAATTGGACTACTTCACCAAGAACAGCTGAAAAACCCCGCAGCCAATCTGGTCCAAGTCTCACGACCTCAGAAAAAAAACTTGCCAGCAAACCTCCATTTGCTGGCAAACCATTCATTCCATTCTCTTTTGAGTCATATCGTTTTGACACAAAACGAGTCACGTACCAAGCCTCAATCCAAGCGTCAAAATGTTTTTTTTGTCGAAAATCACAAATTTGCAGGCATATTCAACCGACAGAGAGGCCAATTCGGTCTAGGCTCATTTCGGCCCAGGAAAGTATAATCCCATCCCCATTTTTGTCTGGACAAGGAGTTTGGTGACGATGCGGGCTATCGCGATCATTAACCAGAAAGGTGGCGTGGGCAAGACGACCACAGCGGTCAACTTGAGTGCCGCGCTGGCTGAAATGGACCAACGGGTCTGTCTGCTCGACTTTGACCCACAGGCCCACGCAACACTTCATCTGGGCCTCGCTCCCGAAGATGGTGAAGGAACCATCTACCACGTGTTAACCGGTGATACACGTTTGAGCGAAGTCCGCCACCAAGTCTCGGAAAACCTGTGGGTCATCCCATCCCACCTCGATTTAGCAGCAGCCGAAGTCGAATTGGCAGATGAAGTAGGCAGGGAAGTCATTCTGCGGGACGCCCTGGCAGAGGACCCACAAGAATTTGACTATCTTTTGATTGACTGTCCTCCTTCCCTTGGCTTGCTCACGCTGAACGCATTGTCCGCAGTGGATGAAGTGTTTCTGCCCCTTCAACCACACTTCCTTGCCCTGCATGGATTAAGCAAACTACTGGGTACGATCGAGTTGGTTGGACGCCGCATCAATCCCAGCTTACAGCTAAGTGGTGTTGTGTTCTGCATGTTCGAGTCAGGAACCCGGCTGGCAAACGAGGTAAGTCGGGACGTGGGCGACTTTTTTTCCCAGCAACACAAGTCAACGAGTCCCTGGTCAAAAACCCAAACATTTCAGACACGAATCCGTCGCAATATACGCCTGGCTGAAGCGCCTAGTTTTGGGAAGTCCATCCTAGGATATGCGCCGCATTCCAACGGTGCGCAGGACTACCGTGAATTGGCCCGTGAGATTACGGAGCAGCCCGCACGTCAGTCTGTCCGGCCAGTAACCCGCACCCAAAGCGTCGGAGTTTAAATAAACGACGTCATCTTTTTCTGCAAGATGGCAAACTAGGAGGCCATAACATCTGTGTAAGCGCCTCGGTAAAAATAAAGGCCCAACCTATACGCTTGGCCTATGGACCACGTAATGGGTATTCTATTCGCCATCTGTGTTGGGTATTTCGTTAACAGACCTACATGGTTCCGCGTCGAGTCTGGAAAGAAGGAACATGTCACAATCTACCAACCAGCCGCCCCTGCAAAGCACAAGCCGCCTGACAGGCTATATTCTCGTGTCGATCTTCGCCGCGATTGGTTTTGCCTTTTTGTGGCCAAATTTCGCCATCCAATTTGATATTGGCGGAGAGATTTTTCTACGACTTCTCAAAATGCTTGTCGTACCGTTGGTGGTGACTTCTGTAATGTCCGGCATCTTGGGAATGGGGGACATTCGAAAACTTGGCAAACCTGGCAGCGCCGCAGTGGGTTATTATTTGGCCACAACGCTGTTGGCGGTGATCGTGGGCCTGATTGTCGTCAATACGATTCGGCCTGGTGTCGACCAACGGTCGCAACAGGCGTTAGAAGCACTGCCTGAAAATGCTGGGATGGAACAGGAAGAGCTCAAGCAAAAGCTCAGCCAACATTTGTCAGAGGCTGTGAACGTTCCGTCAGAAGACATCCACAAGGTCTTCGAGAACTTGTCGCCTGAACAAAAACCAAACGTGGTGACTGTCCTGAAAAATCTGGTCTTGATGTTGTTTACAGACAACCTCATTCAAGCCGCGACACGTGGTGATCTTTTGCCGCTGATCTTTTTCAGTATTATTTTCGCAGGCATGCTGACTACGATGGGTCCGCGGGTCACAGGGCTAACCGACTTGGTGCGCCAAATCAATGACGCCTTGATGTCGTTCGTGATGTTACTCATGAAAATCGCACCGCTAGGTATATTCTGTCTTGTCACGGCCCGGTTCGGACACGCCAACGCCGAAGGTAAATTGGATGACCATTTATTACAAATGGGCTGGTACATGGTAACCGTGCTGCTTGGCCTGGCCATTCATGCACTGATTACTTTGCCATTCATTTTGTATTTTGTGACACGGCGTAATCCATACATTTTCCTTTATCAAATGTCCCAGGCTTTACTCACGGCATTTTCGACTGCCAGTTCTTCGGCCACCCTACCCATTACCATGGAGTGCGCCACCAAGAACGCCAAAGTTTCAGAAAAATCGGTCGAGTTCGTATTGCCACTCGGCGCAACGATCAACATGGACGGCACCGCGCTTTACGAAGCAGCCGCCGCCATCTTTATTGCCCAATCTATCGGCCAGGATCTTGGCATGGGAGAACAGTTTGTCGTAGCCATTACGGCGACATTGGCCGCTATTGGTGCCGCTGGAATTCCGGAAGCTGGCCTGGTTACCATGCTTATTGTGCTCAGCGCAGTCGGTTTGCCGTTAGAACACATCGGCTTGATTCTCTCGGTGGATTGGCTACTTGATCGATTTCGTACTGCTGTCAATGTGCTCGGTGATGCAATGGGAGCCGCCGTTGTCGAAAAGACACTGGAACCGGCAGAAGACTAGCTATTTCAACATTTTAGCCGTTTTGAAACTCACGGAATCTGCTTGAACTGGCATTGCCTCGAGTTGCGGTTCGAATGCCGGTTTTGGAAAACAAAACACAGCAAGGTCCTGTCCAAGCACCAGGACAAATCAACTGACGACGCATCCCCAGGGCCTTGCTGTGACCAACTTACGACTTGGGTTTCGTCTTAAAGGTCCCGCGAGGAGTCACCAACTTGACCGGTTTAAATTTCGTCGCTTCAACCGCTTCCCAAATTGCGCGTGGTGATGGATCTTTTCCATTTTGGGGTGTGATCAATGCAAAGTTCTTCTTGACGTTTGCGCGTACAGCGACCACTCCCGGTACGGTATACAGTTTGCGAGCGATTTTTTTAGCGCATGCCTTGCAATGCATATCGTCGACATAGACGGCTACCATCCGACCTCTCAACTTGGCAGCCAACATGCATTCTGGAGCTGATAGTAAACTTACGACAGTCAACGCGGCAACCATCAAGCGTATTGGTTGATACATCCAACCCTCCTTGGATTTGTCTAGCAGGTAGTACCCTATCCTTAACGGCGAACATATAATCCACGCGCCGCAACGACAACATGCCCCAAGTTCGTCATTTCAGCATCACCTTGGACAACCACCATCTGGTCTTTTGCAACTCCAAATAGTTTGCGTGCATCGTGCATAAGGATGTTTCCCTCTTGATCCAAAAATTGAATCAACGCCAAACCTTCGGTTTCCTCACTTGTTTTATTGCAAAACGGACAGTCACATGATTCAGAGTGTCCCTCTCCATCCACTGTGATGATTGGATCCGCAATCACAAACGATGTCTGACCCGGCGACCAGGGATCAACGAGGCCTCCGATCTGTCCAACTACAACCACCGCAGCCGGTTTCCCATCAAGATTTTCCTGCAGATCAAGGATCCCCGTAGCACCTTGTGGTTCCGTATCGAGCAAAAATTTTTCTCGAAGCGACAACACCTCCGGGTCCGTCACGCCACAGCCAACTAGGATTAACAAAGAAAAAAGGCCAATCGTTCGGCAATAAATTCCGTACATGGTTCAGTCCTGAACTATCATTCTTGTTTCATTCACCATTCTTGTTTCTTCCACGCTGGCGGCGGGGACAAAATCTCGGGGGCTGTCCCGATGCCCAGCATAGCTAGCAGGCCCTCCGCTTCGTCCCCAGGCGAGTCTTAAAGATTATTCGGACCAAGCTCAAAGCGGACTTTAGACACGACTGGAGATCTGGAGGATCAAAACCGGTTGCCTGACCCCCTGCCAGCGGGGCAGGCACCCATTCAAGCGACGTCTAGCGTAGCAACACTGGTCGCACTATTTAGCTGCTGCAGCAGACGATCCATGGGTAATGGCTTGCGACGCGAATAGGATCCATCGTGCAGATAACGTTCCAAAAAACGGACTGACTCTTCGACCTTGTCTGGAAAATTACGTTGTAGTTCCAATGCTCGACAAACATAAGGAGTGACCGGCTGTCGATCGGGGACCATGAATACCGACTCTGTTGGAAACGGTATTAGCATGTTAGCCCGCGTAAAGTCGGTCGACACGACAGCAGCGCGAGCATAGATTGCTTCATATTGACGATACGACCAGCGAGCATTTCCCGCCGGTGCCAAGGCAACTCTTGACTGACACAGCGATCGAAAATAACGGAAAAAATTGATTCGCTCTTCGGAGTACTCTATCGTTGATATATCTTGGTGCTGCTGTTGCCAACCGCGCAAGTGGGGTGGAATCGTCAATCCACCCCAAAAAGTGACCTGCGGTAATTCATGGTTCAGTTCTAGTAACCACTCCACACGTTGGTTGTAGCTGTCGGTAGAGCCTTCCCCACCGCAACGCAGGCCGTGCGGCCCACCCAGGAAACCTATGTCAAATCGCTTGGCACCTGTCGAAACACCTCGGCCAGTCATGCGTTGCCAACGAAGATAAGCCTTCATTTTCGGATTGCGACGTATGGGCAAACATCCCCATTGAAAATGACTCGGCCAATCATGCTCTACCCAAGGCTTCCAGTAATGATCTGTCAGAGATCGCAAGAAGGCTTGGTCTGACTGGCCCCAGACTGGCAATGGATAGTCGTGATAGTCGAACAACACGAGCTGACGAAATCGAAGGCCGGCCATCTGGCGCCGAGTAACCGTTGTTGGCAACCCAATGAAAACATAGTCAGCCGATATTTTGCGACGTGGCAACAACTCAGCGGGAGTAGCCACCTGGACCGCGGAACGGCCGTGAAACGTCTTCAAAAACCAGTACAACGTCATCCCACGGACACCACGACCTGCACGCTGATCGTCGCTCAGGATGACAAGGAATTGAGACATGAAGGGGCCGTGGTTTTTATGCGTCCGTTAGTCGCTAGGACGGTAAGCAAGAACTATCCCTACATGATTTTTTCAGATCTGTCCACGACATTTATCGCCTGTAACACGCTATCGCCTAGTGCCAGCAACCAGTTGACGCCGCCCATGGCTGATGTTTGTTTCTTCGAATCGACAAAACCAGGTAAGACGGCAAACCAATCCGCCAGAACCTGTCGGTAACCTTTTGACAAGATTTGTCTGCAGAAATTTCTGGAAACATCCTGGTCCTTGGAAATGGAGAACTACCCTTCACGAACCAGCCCGTTTCTAATCTGATCCTAACCTCAACGATCTCGAAACCCCTCCGCTCCCTGTATGTAGAAATAGGCTGCCAGTGCATAAACGCCGGCCATCGCACCGCTCCACAAAGACGCTTTTCCACTAGCAGTCGCCTCCCACAGAACAAAAACAGTTAGCAGCTGGTCCAGCGCATGTGGTGCCAGGGAACGACTGGCAGACCAGGTGATCCCACAAAACATCGCATACATGCAGGCCATCACAGAAACAGCAATCGCCAGCGTCCAGAGCGCGCTGCGGCTACGGGTTTGCAACAACAACAAACTATAACCAACCTGGACCATACAAACCACGATTAATGGAAAGACCCAGGGCGCCAAAAGGGATGTGTTGCTGGCTCGAACCCGGTCCGCGATGCTCAACACAACAGGCACGAGGCTAAAACCGGTCAACACGTACATCAGCGTTGCCCCCAGATAAAAAATACCGTGTGATCGTGACACAGCACGAGGTAAATCTGCTGGCATCTTTTGCATTGGAATATGTCACTTGCTGTCAAGTTTCAAGGTAGTTGACGAAGAAGCATCGTTGGCCGACCGTGCGATGAAAACCTCTGGACCACTCATGTCCACAAAAAGATTCGAGTCACTTTTCTCAGTTGAAATCATTTTGAATCCTCCGTTCCCGTCAGCCGTTGTTATCTTGCCAAATCTCCCAGCAATACAACCCAGACTACCTCTTCGGATCCTCAGGAGTCAGAAAGCTTCGCCTTAACGTGCAGGACAGTCGATGCGTTTCTTCGCCGAGAGGCAGAATGGCCCGACAATCCACTGGCAGATTGCAAAGGCGTGATCTTTACAGGTACACCCTCCAAGTGGTTGCCGCAGGCCTGCAGTCGCTAAAATCTCACTTGAGATCCGGCCTCAATCCCAGCGACCTTCAATCCCAGCGAC
>CAYMUR010000046.1:0-7081 GCA_964393615.1 uncultured Pirellulaceae bacterium | reverse complement strand
TCGCTCAGAATTTTCACATGTTTTTCGATTGTTGACAGTATCGTTCCCTGGCCAACTCACACCATGGGAGAAAGTGAAAAGGCTCGAATATTCTTTCAGACCAGGTTGACTCGACCCTCGACGGCAATCCTCATGTGATCCAATCCTGGATCACTTGGCCACCGACATCCGTTAACCGAAATTCTCGACCTTGAAATCGATGGGTCAAACGTAAGTGGTCCAGCCCAAAGAGATGCAATATCGTTGCATGCAAATCATTGACGTGAACAGGCTTCTCTGCGATGTTCCAACCAATCTCGTCGGTGGCACCATAAATCTGGCCACCACGGATACCACCACCTGCCATTAGCATTGTAAAACAGTGTGGGTGGTGATCACGGCCAGTATTGTATTTGCGCTCGTTACGATTTTCTCCTAATGGAGTACGACCGAATTCACTGCCCCACACGACTAGTGTTTCATCCAGTAGACCACGCTGTTTCAAGTCAAGAATTAAGGCGGCAATTGGTTGATCCACTGCAGTGGCATTGTAGGTGATATGGTGATCCAGGTCGCTGTGTTGATCCCAGGACGCATGAATCACGTTAACAAATCGCACCCCACGCTCCACCATACGACGAGCCAACAGACAATTACGTGCAAAGCCCGCAAAGGTATTCAGATGTGGCAAACTGCCTCGATAATCATTTCCCTCTGGTTCAGAACGGCCAACCCCATAACTGTCCAACGTCGACTGCGTCTCTCCTGATAAATCAGTCAACTCGGGTGCCGCCGTCTGCATGCGATTTGCCAATTCATAGCTCTGGATCCGGCTGGCAATTTCCGGATCATGGACTTCCTGGTAGCGACCACGATTGATTCGCTTCAAGGCATCCAGACCTTTGCGCTGTAATTCTGACGGTAATCCATTGGGATTTTGCAAATTAAGAACTGGCTCACCCGTGTTGCGAAACAACACGCCACTGTATGAAGAGGGCAAGAACCCACTTTGATACAACGAGGCCCCTCCACTGGAGCCCCGCCCAGCTGTCAGCACCACATAACCTGGCAAATTTTCCGTTTCGCTTCCTAAACCGTAAGTAAGCCATGAACCCATCGACGGCATGCCAAAACGTGAAACGCCAGTCTGCATCATTAATTGTCCAGGATGGTGATTGAATTCCTCGCTAAACATACTGCGGACCATCAATAAATCATCCGCACAGCGACCCAGGTTTGGCAACAGGTCACTAAATTCCATGCCACACTGGCCATAGCGGCTAAATTTGCGCGGGCTTCCCATGACCTGGGCTGTTTCCGGTTTCAGAAAGGCAAAGCGAGATTTTTCCCAAATTTCCTGCGGCAGTGTCTTACCGTGCAATTCATTCAACTTCGGTTTTCGATCAAACAAATCAATTTGCGAAGGCGCACCTGCCATAAAGAAAAATATGCAAGATCGAGCTCGCGGTGCAAAGTGTGTCAAATTGGAAGAAATCTGTTGAACGACCTCGGACTGGGCAGCCGTTGCGGGTGTGAGCAACCCGTCGCGGCTTAGCATACTTCCCAGGGCCATCCCGCCTAAACCGCTAGCAGCGGTATTGAAAAACTCGCGTCGCGTATGCAGTGCATGACTTTCACTTAACGACATGGCTCACTCCCGAGTAATAAACTCATCCATATTTAAAACAATCCGCACCGTTGCAACCCATGCGGCTGTCTCCGAATTCGACAACTGCTCAACAGGAAAACTTCCTACCATTTTATCAGCCCCTTGTTGGTCCTGTTGATACCAGAGCCGACTGTCATCTAACAATTGCTGCAAAACTTTAGACTCTTGTTGAACTGGAGATCTAGCCACGCATAGTCGAAACACATAATCAAGTCGTTCCTGGTCAGTGGCAAGGGCTGCCGATCGTACCCGTTGGGAAAGTGCCTGGGCAGCTTCATGAAATACTTCGTTGTTCAATGTGACCAACGCCGCCAATGGTGTATCCGACCGATTACGCTGGGTGCAGGTCACATTGGAATCAGGACAATCAAACGTTAATAAATTGGGATGTGGTGCTGTTCGCTTGAAAAATGTGTACATGCCACGACGGTACCGATTTTCGCCGCCACTAACTTTCCACTTAAAGCTACTATTGTAGTTCACGTCCGTCACTCCGGGCGGTATCGGTGGAAAAACGCTAGGCCCTCCGATCTTGGACGACAACAAACCCGATGCAGACAAATAAAGGTCACGAACCGTTTCCGCTTCGACCCGAAAACGATTTTGACGGTACAGCCAGCGGTTCATGGGATCCATTTCCAACAATTCTTGCCGGTGATGCGATGATTGCCGATAAGTGGATGACGTCACAATCAACTTAATCAACTTTTTGCGAGACCAACCAAGCCGTACGTATTCGGCCGCCAACCAGTCCAGTAATTCCAGGTGCGTTGGACTTTCACCCTGCACACCAAAATCATTCAACGTCTTCACGATCCCTTGACCAAACAGATGGTGCCAAATCTGGTTCACTGCCACCCGCGGCACTAAAGGATTTTCCCCATTGACCAGCCAGCGCGCCAAGTCCAGCCGGTCCGACGCTGAGCCAGTCCGCGGCGCAATCACCGGCAAGACCGATAACGTTCCAGCAACCACTTGCTCACCTGGTTGCTTGAACTCACCACGGTGTAATATATGCGTCTGCCGACGGTCTTTTTGCCGTTCGCGAATAATACGCACTGACATCAACGGCGACGGGGGAGCCTTTGTTTCCAATGCTTCAAGGCGACCGGCAACCTCCACATATTCTGGATCCAGCAGCAACAAGTGCTCTGCCAACTGTTTCGCCTGAGCGTCATTACGCTGTTCTGATTGCGTCACCAAAATGTCACGAATCTCTTGAGGTAAGATACGTTCAGGGTCCGTTCCCGAAACAACATGTAATCGAAATCGACCGATCAAATGAAAACCGGATTCATATTGCTGGTTTAACACAACGGTCACCAAGCGTTGTTCACCCAGGAGTACAGCCGTTTCCGTGTCAAAACTGGCATGATGCGGTTTTCCCACCTCAGGAACGACCCCCCAACCGGTCTTGGAATCACCGTCCAGCACTTGTGAGACATTCCATTTTTCCTGGCTGAAATCGGCATCCCGCAGCACCAATGGAATCGCTGTCCCCTCTGCCAATTCACCCGGAAAGACTTGTAATTCACTGAGAACAAAATTGCCGTTGGTCGCCAAGCCAGGGCCTTGCTTTGGCAGAGAAGGATGTGGCAACACTTTAATCACTAGCCGCTGCAGTTCGGCGACCGGAACACGAACCGTCACCGTGTAGGTATCATGTTTGATTTCTTGGTTCCCTGCCAACAGGGAACCGTCTCCTAACACACGCAATGATTGCCCCGAAGCAGAGGAGGCAGAAATAACTTCTACTGGATGGGTTTTCAACGGGTCTTCCACAGCCATTGCCAGTTGTCGCAACAAGTCATTCTCTTGCCGCGACTGGCGGGCAAGTGCCTGGGTACGGATTTGCTCGACTTCTGTCCTGAGTTTCCGCAGCCGACCGTCATAGACTTTTTTGGCCAGTTCATACTGTTGAAATTTTTCCTCAGATTTCGCCACGTCTGCTTTGGCTTCGTCGCCATTGTTAAAATAAGCGAACAGTTGGTAATACTCTTGTTGTGTGATATCGTCATATTTGTGGTCATGACACCGCGCACAACCCACTGTCAGTCCCAACCACACAGCTCCCAAAGTCTCCGTGCGGTCCATCACGGAAGCGACACGCCACTGTTCCTTGTCAACACCTCCCTCCGTGTTGGTTAATGTCTGACGATGAAAAGCAGTTGCTAAAAGCTGCTCATCGGAGTGATCCGGTAACATGTCCCCAGCCAATTGTTCAATCGTGAATTCGTCATAAGGCATATCTTGGTGGATCGCAGCAATAGTCCAATCCCGGTATCGCCAAGCATTCGGGCGATTATTATCCTTCTCATAACCATCCGAATCCGCGTACCTGGCAAAGTCGAGCCAATGCCTGGCCCAGCGCTCGGCAAACCGCTCAGACAGAAGAAGCCGGTCCACCAGTTCTGAGTAAGTTGCATCCGTTGGATCGTCGTTCAGCAACTCGACATCCGCATACGACGGAACCAATCCGTGCAAGTCATAATAAAGCCGTTTGACAAGAGTCGCTGCATTTGCGGGTGGCGACGGTGTGATGCCCAGTTCCTGCAGCTTACCCCACACAAACTGGTCAATGGCATTGCGGATCCAAGGTTTATCTTTTACTGCTGGTGGCGGTGTGGTCGCCAATGGCTGATAGGCCCAATGGTCCGACGCGACCAACGATGCTTCACCAACCCACACCAATGCCACTACTAGCGGGACCATTGACGTCCAGCTAGCCAACCCGGAAAGAGAGTGCCATTCCCAGCCAATTTTTAATTTTGATCGCATCATCGAATTCAGCTTCTCTCAGATAGTCCGTTACCTCACTGTCCATCGACGCTCCTGAGCCATCAAAAGATTGATACTAGTTTACTTGTCCGGCAAAGAGCTTCCAGTATGACTTACAGTATGACTTACACCATCCAATCGTTAGACACAATCTGCCCTGCAAATCTTATCAGGTTCAATCTCGTCAGTTGGGTTGATCGTGGACGAAGTGGTTGGCAATCGTTTCATCCGTTGAACTTGGGATAATAGCACCTTCGGGCCCCGTTGTTAAGCACCAGCGATTGCCATCCAGGACGACAAGTGAAAAACAAGGCCGCCCAGGTAGATTTTCAATATGGCAGAAGAACTGTTAACCTAATACTCGTAACCTAATACCCGTAACCTAATACTCGATCAATCTGCACAAAAATCAAGTTCCTGTAAAAGTGAGGACCGTGATACGAAAGATACAGCGTACTAAGTAAAAAATGATCATTTACCGAATCAACCCTTTAAGGCAGCGAGACTAGTTCGCCGATTACCAGGCGACAGCACTATCCACTGGATGCCAAAAGCGTGTACGCAGAATGTGAGAAATGGCAAACTGACCAGAAACAATCCATCGAATTGGTCCTGCCAGATAGTCCTATTAGCCATCGGAAAAGCCTGTTGTTATTTGGTCGCCTGTTGTTTATTTGGTCGAAGTAGCCTGAATGGCCCGCTGCATCGCTGCTCCCATGTCAGCAGGGCTTTCTGCCACGACAATCCCTGCTTCTTCCAAAGCAGCAATTTTCTCACTGGCCGTACCTTTACCACCCGAAATAATGGCTCCCGCGTGTCCCATCCGTTTCCCTGGAGGAGCAGTGCGACCTGCGATAAATGCAGCAACCGGCTTTGTCACGTGCTGCCTGACAAACGCTGCCGCTTCTTCTTCTGCAGTACCACCGATCTCGCCAATCATCAGGATCGCTTCCGTAGCCGGATCTGCCTCAAACCGCTTTAGCAGATCGATGAAAGACATCCCCACAATAGGATCTCCGCCCAAACCAATGCAGGTCGATTGGCCAAGCCCGAGATTCGATAACTGCCAAACCGCTTCGTACGTTAACGTACCACTCCGGCTCATCAGACCTACACTTCCCGCTTGGTGAATATAGCCTGGCATGATGCCAATCTTACATTCCTCTGGCGTAATAATGCCGGGACAATTTGGACCAATCAAGACCGATGGACTATCGCTAACAGCTTCGTAAGTCCGAACCATGTCCAGCACAGGAACCCCCTCGGTAATTGCTACAATCGTCTCAATACCGCCATCCACTGCTTCCATGATGGCATCGGCCGTAAATGCGGCCGGCACAAAAATCATACTGGCATCCGCACCAGTTTTTTCTACCGCTTCGGCCACGGTGTCGAAAACAGGCACGCCCTCAACCTGTTGGCCGCCTTTTCCTGGAGTGACTCCGGCGACAACATTCGTCCCGTAGTCCAAACAGCCTTGTGTATGAAAAGCTCCCGTACGACCGGTAATTCCCTGGCATAGAACGCGTGTATTTTTATGAACGAGAATGCTCATGATATATTCTAATCGTTACAAAGTTTAGTTTGTTGTTATCCGGCTGTTATCCGGCAGCAGCAACCACTTTTTGAGCCGCATCGGTCAATCCCTCTGCGGTGATAATATCGACATCACTGTCAGCAATAATGCGTCGCCCCTCCTCGACTTCGGTACCTTCCAAGCGCACAACTAGGGGCACACTAAAACCGACGGTCTGATATGCTTCAAGCAGTGCATTGGCAATCGTTGTGCACCGCATGATTCCACCAAAAATATTGACGAGTACCGCTTTTACGTTCTGGTCGTCTAGCAAAGTACGAAAAGCTTCGGTGACCTGCTCGACTTTGGCGCCACCGCCCACATCCAGAAAGTTAGCCGGCTCGCCTCCATGATGCTTAATAATGTCCATCGTCGCCATGGCCAGACCTGCACCGTTGACAAGGCAGCCAATATTACCATCCAGCTTGACATAACTGAGGCCGGCAGCGGCAGCGCGAACCTCCGCCGGTTCCTCCTCTGACACGTCACGTAATTCGGCAATTTCGGAATGGCGAAACAACGCATTGTCGTCAAAATTGATTTTGGCATCGAGTGCCAGTAACTCGCCATCACCTGTCACCACCAGTGGATTGATTTCTGCCAAACTACAATCCAGCTGGACATACAGACGACACAAAGATTTCATAAATCGTTCGGCACTTTTCACGCTTGTGCTATCTAAACCAAGCTGGTAGCAAAGTTTACGAACCTGATAACTACCCAACCCTACCGCTGGATCAAAGTATGTTTTGTAGATCAAGTGCGGTGTTTCGGCAGCAACCTTTTCAATATCCATGCCTCCTTCTGTAGAAACCATCAACACCGGTTGCTTGGCGGAGCGATCTAACACGATCCCCAAATAGAGTTCACGGGCAATGTCACAACCTTCTTCGACCAGAATTTGTCGGACGATTTGGCCCTCTGGGCCAGTTTGAATCGTAACAAGATGATTGCCAAGTAATTGACTCGCAACGCGCACCACTTGGTCTTGGCTCTTTACCAGTTCGACACCATGTTGTTCCGGGTACTCTTGGATCGTGCCTTTACCTCGTCCTCCGGCATGGATCTGGGCCTTGACC
>CAYMUR010000045.1:12440-39661 GCA_964393615.1 uncultured Pirellulaceae bacterium | reverse complement strand
AGATTCTACTGACACCAGGATACCAACAGATGATCAAGAATGCCCACAAGGAAGGTAATGAAATTTTTACTTACTTTGATCCCCAGGGGGGGCAACCGTTTCCAGAGTATCATCGTCGCCATCGGGGAATGGGGCTGTGGAGGGCAGGGGTCGATGGAACCATGACATGGGCTTATATCCATATCTGGACAAGAACGGTTCGTCTTGAGGATCCGGAGGTCAAGAACAATGGTGTGCGTTTAAGTTCAAACAGTTTTGTGATGCGCGGTCCGCAGGGACCGCTCGATACGCTGAGTTGGGAAGGTTATCGCGAGGGGTATGACGACGCACGTTATCTGGCGACTTTGCAAGACGCGCTGGCCAGGGCCAAGACAGCTGGCAGTCATCCTCAGCTGGTGTCGCAAACCCAGCGTTGGCTGGACCGGATTACTGTTGATATCGACCTCGATGACTGGCGACTGGAGATGGCAAGGCGCACAGAATTACTGTTGGACCAGCCGTGATTCTTCAGCAAAAGTGGGTAGGCTAAGCCAGTCGATGTTAGACCAATGCCGGGGTATTCTACCGAAGTGAACTGCCCTATCGTTCGTTGTACTCTGTTGTAATCATGAAAAATTTGGACACACTTTGATCTACGTCTTTACCCACATTGCTCTTTTGTTCCTGTGAAGCGTTGGAAAGTTGTCCTGGTACACTTGCTCAAAATTCAGCATTGGAAATGATTTCACCTCCATCAATAGTACTTAGTCCCTGGTAAATCAACGACGCGATGTTTTCACTGATCGCACGTACCGAACCGTCACCCATTACAAATTGGGAAGCACCTGCATGGAAGCTGTAAAAGCCACGTACTCGATCCATGGAATCGGTACAATTGTCTCCGGGGTTCGCATCGATCGAGACGTTGACCGGGGTCGAATTTAATGGGGTGTCAAGGTCGTCTACCGTGTTGATGATTCCATCGCTGCCAGGGTTTTGCGCCGTGACGGCAAGAACGGAGCCATGTCCACCTTGATGCCCCGTTTCGTTGAGGCCATCAAAATCGGCTTTGGACCAGACCTGGCCCATGCGCATGTCCGGTCAGCCTCAGGTTGAGGCGGCCGGAATTTCAGAACTGCTGGCTGCCTCACCCAGCGCCAAGGTCTGTGATGTTCCGTCGTGAATGTGGGCAATTCTCACTCCGCTATTGATGTCAAACATTCCATGCTCAGCCGCTTTGAAACAAAGATAAGCAAGTCGTCCTTTGGACATGGCATAATCTGTGGGCGCCCCCGGTACGTCACCATGTTGTGGAACAACGTGGCTGCTGGATGGGCAAAGGAAAATGCCCAATGGTGCATTGGCCACTTGGACGTTGGTTGGGCTCCGCCACGACACGTCAAAATCATAAGATTCATATAGGGGTTGTTGTTCGAGGAACGGAAGTAAGAATATGAAACCGGAATGCATACCATCCCGAAAATTGTCGTCCACAGCGGCAATGCCCGGCGGGAAAACATCGTGGGTAATGTGATAGCCATGCAGTGCTAATCCCATCTGTTTTAGATTGTTGGCACAATGTGTACGACGGGCTGCTTCACGAGCAGATTGAATTGCCGGAAGAAGCAAGGCGATGATGATTGTGATGATAGCAATCACCACTAAAAGTTCAATTAATGTAAACGCTTGTCGGTGATGGCGACGAATCGAAAACATTTTGGCGAAACTCCAAAGTGAAAGGTGGGGTAGAGAGGTGTACACCTTGGTTTGTATGATGTTGAAATTTGCGAAACCCGTTTTGGATTTGCCTTGCATCAAGGCGATGACAAGCCCCGGATTTCTGGATGATTTGGACAGCATTCGATTCACAGCATTGCAAGCAATGTCTTAATTGTATCTCGTATCCGCAGAAAAAGCGATTGGAGTGAGATCGTCTGAAAAAGTGACTGGGCAAAAGACAAAGGGTGAATATCTGACAGTCGAAATTTCCGGCAGATTGTCAATCAAAGCAAGCTGGTGACCCAAAACAGGTCATGGTTTCCGAGGATGATCAAGATTGTCGAGTGCTGGATCACTTTGCGGCGTTTAGCGTGTCGAAGTAGCTATAATTTTCTGAATAAAATATTTGAGGCCACCCTGTTGACGGGCGATTGATTCAGCATACAGGGGGCGTTGCGGTCCCAATGTTGGCTGGTCCGTAACAAGAATGGTGCATTTCCCGACATTGACAGGCCGGTTCGGGTTGACTTTTCTGCCACGTATAGACAAGAATATTATCTATCAAGTCTAGACAAGAATAAAATTATCTGGACGACTGGAGGGTTCTTAAGATGCTTCGATTGGACGCTGGTGGATCGAGTCGATATTGCGACGGACTCAAGCGACGTAGTTTTATCGAATTAGGCGTGGCTGGTATGGCCAGTATCGGATTGCCCGAGCTTCTCAAGGCCAAAGCGAATGCGGCCTTGTCAGGAGTCGAAAAGAAAAATACCTCTACGATTTTGATTTGGTTGGACGGCGGTCCAAGCCACATGGACATGTATGACATGAAGCCAGATGCCCCGGCTGAATATCGGGGAATTTGGAAGCCGATTAAGACGAATGTTCCGGGCATTGAGGTCACCGAACTTTTTCCGCGTCACGCGAAAATCGCCGATAAATTTTCCTTAATTCGGTCAATCTATCATAATGCAGGTGACCATTTTACAGGTGGCCATTACATGTTGACCGGCCGAGGTGGTGTCAGCGGCGGAAATAAAAAGGGGAAATTTCCGTCCGTTGGTTCGATTGCAAGTAAATGCCTTGGTTCGCGTCGCTCCACGATGATTCCCTACGTGTCTGTGCCGATTGCCAGTAGTATTGGTTTAAGGCCTGGGTACTTTGCCGGTAACTTTCTGGGATCGATCCATGATCCTTTTGAGACGGGTGGTGATCCGAACAGCGATAAGTTTACGGTTGGTAAATTTGATGTGCCGGGCGAATCGTTAACCGTCTCGCGGTTGGAAGATCGCCAGCATCTCATGGGAAATCTTGACCAGTTTCGCCGTACCATGGAAACTCCGCCGGTGTACGATTCGATGGACCGTTTCAAGCGGGAAGCTTATGAAATGATCGCCAGTTCTAGCGTTCGCCAGGCATTTCAAATTGGTGACGAGGCTGCGGAGTTACGTGACAGTTATGGTCGGCATTCATGGGGACAGAGTACATTGTTGGCGCGCCGGCTAGTTGAGGCGGGTGCTCTTTTTGTGACGGTTCACTTAGGCGGATGGGACAACCACTGGAATCTTGAGCCGTCTTACGTCAATTACTTACCTCGAGTAGATTCTGCTGTTTCTGCGCTCATCGAAGATCTTGACACGCGCGGCTTGCTTGATGACGTATTGGTTTTGGTTGCCGGTGAATTTGGTCGGACACCCAAGATGAACAACGGGCACAATGGAAAAGGAACACCGGGCAGGGACCACTGGGGACGCTCACTGAGTGTTCTCGCGGCTGGCGGTGGCGTCCAAGGGGGGCGTGTTGTCGGTGCCACAAACTCTCGCGGCGAGCACCCCGTGGAGCGGTTGCTGAGGCCGACGGATCTGCATGCGACGATCTACAAAGTTCTTGGATTGGATCCCAAGATTCACATCACTGATTTATCAGGCCGTCCGTACACTGTCACCGATGAAGGTGAGGCCATTCACGAATTGTTCTAAGTCACGGGCGTATTCGGATTTGGCTCAAAGAGCATTGTTTTAGAAACGGTGCATGGTGAGGCTAGCGACAGGGTGGGCAAAACGAGTTCCAGGAAACAGGCGGCGAGGTGCGTGCCAGGTGGCGCCAGCCTGTGAAAAACGAACTTGCTGTTTTCACGTACTGTTTCTTGACGAATGCCGTCACCGCTGTGGAACCTCGTGGTCAGGCGAGTAATTCCCTGACAACATGACCGTGCACGTTCGTTAACCGTCGCTGGATACCGTTGTGGTAGAAAGTGAGCCGTTGGTGGTCGATTCCGAATAAATGCAGAATGGTCGCATGGAAGTCATTCCAGGTGACGGGGTTCTGGATCGTTTTCCAGCCAACTTCATCCGTTTCACCGTACGCAAATCCAGGTTTCAGTCCACCGCCTGCCATCCAGCAGCTAAACCCGTACCGATTGTGATCACGTCCCGACCCCACGGCATCTGCAGCCGACTGGGTAAATGGTGTGCGACCAAATTCGGTAGTGAAAAGAACCAGTGTATCCTCCAACATGCCTCTCTGGTGAAGATCGTCCAGCAGCGCCGCGACAGGCTTGTCGATGCGACCTGCTTCGGCCGTGTGATTTATGAGTACACTTTCATGAGCATCCCAACTGGCGCGAGGACTCCCGGAAATCGGGCCACCCGAAAACAATTGCACGAAACGGACTCCCCGCTCCAGTAACCGTCGACCGAGCAAGCAGCGGCGGCCCATGTCCTCCGTCGCTGGTTCGTGCAGTCCATATTGTTCACGCACACTTTGTGGTTCGCTGGAGTAATCACTTACTTCGGGTACCGACAATTGCATACGGCCTGCCAGTTCGTAGCTGCGGATCCGGGCCTGCAGCTGTAGATCTTTCCCGTTGTTGGCAAGATGTTTGGCATTCAGATGTTGCAGAAACTCTCGGCTTTCGCGGTCAGCCGATTCGGAAAGCGGAACCGCCGGGAACAGGTCACGTACCGGTTGGTCGCCACTTCGGAGGAGAACGGCCTGGTTCTCACCTGGCAGAAAACCGCTACTCCAATTCGAAGCACCGCCGTTGGGGCCACCTCGGGCATCGGGTAGGACGACATAGGCAGGCAAGGCCTCTGTCTCACTTCCCAGGCCAAACGCTAGCCAGCTTCCCAGTGAGGGAAATCCATTCGCTTGAAAACCGCTGTTGGAGACAAATAGTGCCGGTGTGTGGTTTGCCGAATCGGACACCATCGAGCGGATGACGGTCAACATGTCTGCCCGTGCTGCAATTTCCGGAAACATTTCAGAAACCCAGAGTCCGCTCTCACCTCGTTGGTGAAAATCCCAATCACTTCCTCGTAAAAGGCCAACTTTGCCGAAGAAGATGTCGGGTTTAACGGCGGCATCCAACGATTTTCCTTGACGCTTTTGCAACTCGGGTTTGAAGTCAAATGAATCGATATGGCTCATGCCACCCACCAGGCAGATTTGAATTGCCCGTTTTACCTGGGGAGCGTGAGGCGACGGTCGATTTTCACGCTGAGCGACCAGGCCATCCCGACGTAAGAGGTCCAGCAGGGCAACGGAACCTAGTCCTTGTAGGTTCCACTGGCAAAATCCGCGTCGATCGATGGACTGGCTCATGCCGGCCTCTTTCAAGGAATAATCAGGAACTCGTTGGTATTAAAAAGTGTCCGGGCCAACAGCGCCAAGCCATGGCGGTTCACTAAAGAAATGGCAAATTCGCTTTCATCTTTCTTGGCGGTCCGTCCCAATGCAAGGAGAAACGTGCGGTTTACCTGTTGTTCTACATCATCACCGACTTCTTGTTCGACGCGGCGAGCCGTCTGGTTTGCCATCCGCAGTACAAAGGCGTTATTCAGCAAGCTCAGGGCTTGCAGGGGAGTTGTCGTAGAACTACGGCGCGGCGCCGCCGCAGAAGGATCAGGGCAGTCAAATACATCCAACAGTGTCATGCGTTCTCCACGTGGTGTGAAGCGGTACACCGTGCGACGGTTCAAAACGGGATCTGCTTTGTCGAACGGTGTGTAGTACGTGGTTCCGTTGTTGTGTTTGATGGTTACATCCTCGAATCCTGGCCCACCTATTGAGAGGTCGAGCTGGCCGCTGACAGAGAGAATAGAATCTCGAACAATCTCGCCTTCACAACGGGAGGGGCTTTTTCGCCACATCAAACGGTTGTCGGCATCCACCTGGGCCGCTAGGGGCCGAAAATGGGACGCTTGCCGGTAGGTTGTTGAGGATGCGATCAAGCGATGAATTTCCTTGAGTTTGGTTTGGTTGTCAATTAACTGTGTAGCGAGCCAGTCAAGTAGTGCAGGATGACTGGGGCGTCCACCGTTAAATCCAAAATCACTGGGAGTATCGACAATTCCAAACCCAAAGTGATAATGCCACAAGCGGTTGACGATCACACGACTTCCCAGTGCGTTGTGCTTGCTTGTCAGCCAATTGGCAAGCGCCTGTCGACGGTCCGCATCGGATGCATCGATAGCGAGTCGCAGGTCTTGAGAAAGATTAGCGATTCCTTTGATAGTACCTGGTGCCACTGCAACGCCTCGATCCATGACATTGCCACGGTGTAAGAAAAACGTTTCACCCGGGGTGGTTGGAACATTCGTATACATTTCAAAGTAAGTCGCTTTGGTTGTTTGGCTAATCTTTTCTTGAAGGTGTTGTTGTTGTTGTTTGAGTTGTAAGTAATCGATTTGTTTCTGGCCGTGAAGAAATTCGACAATTTTGGTTTCCGGAATGTAGTGGTAGGGATCCTGGGCAATCGCCAGGATTTCCTCTTGGTCGAGTGCCTTGTCATATAACTGGGCCAGCAGGATACGGCCAGCAAGGAACCCATTTTCACCCGCTGCCGAGTGGCGCAGTCCAAACAGCAGTTTTGCATCTTCTTGGGGGAATGTTTGAAAATTTGTGCGGTACGATTCACCGTAGCGGACACCATCACGGTACCCAGTAATCGTACCATCCTCATGGTAAACCATCCCCCAATGGACGGGGCGCAGATGAGCTTTATCTTCTTGGGCACCTTGGAACGACCTGGTTCGCAGGAAATGATTGCTACCTGCCATCCAGTGTTGCGGTTCCTTTTCACCAAATACGATGGAATCAAAGATTTCACCATCCCTGGTTTCCAGGCTAATCACGCCTCCACCCCGTTGTTCCAAGTGGTGGAGTTGTACCAGGACGGCTAACGTTTTTTCGCGTATTTCGTGAGGAAGCGGGCCAGTACTTACGTAGCCGTCTTTGCCATTAAGGGCCAGAAACCCATTTTCAACCTGGGCACCACCGTGCGCAGTTCCGTGTAGTGAACCACAGGAGTCTTGCAGATTCCCTTCAAATTCCCAGCTGGCATACGGATGTGGTATTTCCATGTTGGTCGTTGATAGGCTGGCCGGTTGACGCTTTTCAGAAATCTGTTGACGTACGTTCGCACGTGTTTCGTTGATTTGTTTGTTCACCGATTGTAAATCAGATTTAAACTGTTGGATTTTGCGGAGCTGATCGGGGCGATCGAATTTGCGAGTTCCGTGGTTGAGTCCTGCCACGACCGCACTGAGCTGAAAATATTCCAGCTGAGAAATAGGGTCGAATTTGTGGTCATGGCAACGTGCGCAGTTCACCGTGAGTCCGACGAAGGTCTGGCTAATGGCAGCGACTAGTTCCTCGATTTCATCAGCTCGTGACTGTCGTTTCATCATTTCACTATCGCCCACGACCGTATTGTGAACAGCGGCCACTAAAAATCCCACGGCGGCAAACCCTTCGGGCGAACCGGGCTTTAATAGGTCGCCAGCAATTTGCATACGGACAAAATCGTTATAGGGAATGTCGGCATTAAGAGACGAGATGACCCAGTCACGATAATGCCAGAATTCTTTGCGAGGATAATTTCGTTCGAACCCATCACTTTCGCCAAACCGAACAATGTCCAACCAATGCCGTCCCCAGCGTTCGCCGTAACGCGGGGAATCGAGTAGTCCAGTCAGTACCTTTTGATAAGCCTCATCGCTGGGGTTGGAAATAAAGGTTTCCAATTGTTTTGGTGTGGGTGGTAGTCCGTGAAAATCAAGGTAGACCCGTCGAATTAAGGTTTGGGGGTCTGCGTCTTGGGAAAACGATAGATTTTCTTTTTCCAGGCGTGCCAGCACAAATTGATCGATAGGATTACGTATTCGTTGGCTATTTTTCGTAGCAGGAGGTTTTGTCTTTTGGAGTGGTTGCAGGGCCCACCAGTCATACCCGGCACGCTTGTCGGTCGTGTATTGAAATCGGTCGATGGGATCCGTACCCCACTTGGCTCCCGTTGCAATCCATTCCTGCAAAATTTGTTTTTGCTCTTCGGAAAGTGGAGTCTCGGGTGGCATTTCATTATCAACCACCCGCTGCCAAAGTAGGCTTGGCTGCAGTTGTCCAGGCACAACGGCAGGACCGTTTTCCCCACCCAGAAGGACACTGGCCCGACTGAGTAGGTTCAGATTTCCTTCGGGCTCTTGTTCGTGGTGGCATTCAGCACAGTGGCTGCTAATCAGGGGTGCTATTTGTGTGTCGAAGTCCGGTCCGTTCGTCGGCTGTTGTTTTTGAAAGGCATTGGCGATCGGGCACACCAACAGCAGGCATAGAAGTAACAGGAGTGTACTTTTCATGCGGTTCGGCGATATAGGTAGTTGCTTCAAGGTAACGCTTGGATGTGTGTTCTGGTGGAAATCAAGGCCGTGAAACGTGGCGTAGGGTGCTCGGTCAGGAACCGTTTACATTATCGAAAAAGAATTTCCAGTAAAAGGTCACTCGTTGTAGCTGCTTTGGTTCCATGGTCTTCAGTATAACTGCCAGGTAGGGATGAGGGTCCTCCGGAAAACATTGCGCCAGCGGTTAGAGGTTTCAGGGCGTCTGGGGTTCTAAGTGAGAAATGGGAAAATGTGGATTGGAATTCGGGTGAAAAGTTTTTATCTCGGCATTTCGAGGGTTATTTCATGAGGTAACAGCGTTATCCGGCGGTCGTGAGAACCTGGGCACAACTCAGAATGCAGCAGGTTGGAAACCCCATAAATCCATTGCATTAAGTCCCAGCATTTTCTTTTGGTCTTCGTGACTGAGGAATGGAAATCCGTGTTTGACAAGATCAATTTCCTCCGCCAAGGTGGGGCGTCCATACGCCGTGCGGGCGGAACCGGGATAGCCTGTACCGAAAAGCAGGCGGTCCGGGCCAAATGTTTCGTAGACTTGTTTGACGTAACCGTATGCATCGCGAAACGGATATTTTCCTGATTGTGACACCGACGTGAGTTCTGATACTTTGACCCACACATTCGGATACTCAGCCATGGCAAGTAGTAAACGCAAGTCCGGCTCCGGATCATTGGCTCCAAGATCGATTTGACTCAGATGGTCGATAGTGAGTTTAAGTCCAGGATGGGCCCTTGCCATTTTCGCGAGTTTGGGAAGTTGTTTGGGACCGATGAAGAAATTGAAAACAGCCCCCAGTCTTTCGGCAGTACTCCATAGCCTGTGTGTTTCCGGAGCGTCCAGCCAACTGTCTCCGCCATGGCCACCGTTTTGATAGTAAATTGGACTAAATCGCATTCCGTGCAGACCGTGTTCCTGGATCCAGAATTTCAATTTTTCGGGAGCCTTACTATCGGTTGGGTCGATCAGGCCATGGGCTTTCAAGCGATCAGGAAATCGTCGCACGCAATCCGCGATATATCGGTTGTCCCAGCCATGGTAAATCACCTGAACCAGAACTGCGTGTGAACAGCCGTGGCGATCCATGTCATCGACAAGCATCTCGACAGTTGCTTCGTGCGGGACGTTCTTGTATTTAAAATCTCTTGTGTAGGGATGTGGAAAAGGATAGCGTTTCGGATCGTTGGCCCAGACGTGCATGTGAGTGTCGATGATTGGCGACCGTTGCGTTGATGCTGCCACACCACGACGATGTGATGTAAATGCAGTCCCCGTTGCGCCGATTGATAGGCCTTTCTGGGAGATTCTGTGAATGAAGTTGCGGCGGTCGATACTGCAATGTGGCTGGTCGTTCATGGTTTTGGTACACCGGCATGGACCGGCTCGTTGGATTAGTCTGTCAAGTAAAATCAATGGGGGATGATGAATAAGGAATGAAGGGTCGAACCAAAATGGATGAGATCATGTTGTGGGGGCTAGTTGGTCATCCAGCCACGTTTTTCAATCCCAGGCGTACAGCACAGAATTTACCACGAAAACAAAAATTATCTCGGGAGCACTGGCTGGTTTTCGGTGGCCCACATTCGTTGCCAAGGGAAATGAAATGTCGGTGGGTTGACGTAACGTTTCATGGAGAAAATGATTTCACCGCCACAACCGGGGGCAAGCTGAACGTAAACTACCGGTGAGTTCAGCTGCAGGATATCCTGGCCAAACTGTACCTGCACAAATTGGTGCTCTCCGTAACTTCCGGCTTGAACTGCCACCTGGCGACGTTCGGTTTGGCTGGTGTTGACCAGCTGAACGGTGATAGAGTCGGCTGTCATTGTTCGTACTAACGCACCCACATCACGAGGTAAGCCTGCCCTTTGGGCCAGGGGATCAAAATAGCGTAGTCGGCAGTGCAAGAGCGAACCACGTCGACCGGGGTGGATTCCTCCCAGCATCAAGGGAATGAGTGACGTAACACGAGCCGGATTCAAGTGCATGGGATCGTCTGCCAGTCGTGTGTCAGGGGTTGTTTTGTCGATTCGTATTCCTTGTACTCGACGCCGAATTTCTGCCAGATCTGCCCTGAGCGCGGATTCGACATAGGAATCGTTTTCTCCTTGTAAATAACGAATCCATGGATGATCTGCGACTCGTAAGCGGTCTTGATCTTTCATGGACAAATAGAAAATTTCTAATGTGTTGGACGAATATTTACTGGGAGAGTAGGCGTACCAGCCGTTGTCACCGTACATGCTGGGATAATGAGGTTTACCGTTGATGATCTTGACATGACTGTTAATGGTATCGATTTGCTTTCGCCAGCATTCCAGGTAGCTGTCGTCACCGGTCAACATATACGCATTCATAAACCCGACAAATCCATGAGCGTGTGTATTGCGATGTGCAATGGATCCATTTTGAGGCACGGTCACACTAAACGCCCACCCATAGACACCTCCATACCATTTTCCATTAGCATTTCCCCCTGGCGTTCCATCGAGACCGATGTTGGTAGGGATGATGTTGCCGTTCGCTTTCATCCTTTCTCGCCAGGCCGAGACATATTCAAGCACCCACTGTCGATACTTCGAGTCGCCGGAAAGACAAAGTGCGTTCATGGCTAACGAAGTGGCCAGCAGGTTCTGTGGATGGTCTCCCACGATGTCATTGTACTCTTCAAAATGGGCGAGCATTTGTTCGTAGTTGTTTTCGCCATGTAATGGATTAAAGCGATTGTTGATTTCAATAGGATCCCCTGCCCAATCGACAGCTGTTGCCTTTCGAAGCAAAGGTCCCCGGCTACCGTTAAACATACTGCGAATGATTTTGTGTTGCGGATCGTAGTTTGGTGCTCCAGGATCTTCGTTCATGTAAAAACCGGCAAAACGTCGGACTCTCCGTTGAAAGTCACTGTTCGTCGGATCTGATAGACCTTGCAAATTGAATACGGTAAGTCCTTCGGCGTTATGTAGCCAATCAAAGGTTACGGGAAACTCTTTGTAGTACATGCCGCCTGTTGCAAAGGGCACGTCCTTGGTTTTGGCTTGGGTGTATTGTTGCAAATGGCCTTCCCAGGCCTTTTTGTACATTCGCAGGATGTCATCATGTCCTCCCAGGGCATGCAGTAACGGCCAATCGTTGCAGTTTTCGATGGCATCATCCGGGCCATCATTGCCCCCCCAGCGTTCCACACATAAAAGATAGCCCCGATCATCAAAGTATTTTTGAAAGAATTCACGGCACGCTTTTGCGTTTTCGTCGAGTAAATGACGTTCCAACAGAGCCCAGGCAGGTGGAGAAACGGGTTGTTCAAGTCGAATCAAGGTTTGTCCAGGCGAAAAACTAGTGAGCGTGTTGGTTGACACCATCAAGAATAAAATCAAACGAAAGGTCGTGATGATTTTTTTCATACTGTCTCCTGGAAAGTGCCTTCGTAAAATGGTTTGGTTACGCGTCACCGGGGGCGGAAATGGGCCGATCTTATTGTACCCAATCTGATGGCTCTATTTGGCTTTGCCGGTTGGACTGACGGACGTCACGGCAAACACTCGTGTCTGGTCGGTAAACTGTAATAGTGAGCCTGGTAAACGAATTGTCAACCAGCATATTACGGTTCCCTGTGGTGTCTTTAAAGTGGAGGCCGTAGACAGCGTGCCTCGGTTTGGTACCTGGCTAGCCGGGGGATCCGTGGGCTGGGAAACACCTGACCTGTTAGTATGTTGAGGGTGGGTAATCCGTCCAGATGCTGGCCAGGATAACGTCGTGTTACCTTGTTCCGGCGATTTGTGTTGGTGCTAACAACTTTGACTGTGCCAATGAGCAGGACAAAATGGAGGTGGAACCCTGTTGCTGGTGAAGCATGTTTTATTGTTTCCAGGTTTTTTTAGGTGGCCCCTTCTATTTCTTTGTAACCGACCAAGCCTGTCCGATCCGACGACGAGTAGCGAAATAGCGAGTGCCGCAGCCGCAAGTTAAAAATCGGGTTAGTGGGCGTGGTCGTTGGTCCAATGCGGACCAGCTGCCGTGGAGAAGAAGGCTTGCCACACTGGTAGCCTTTTTTACGGCTCGTCGGCCTGTTGTCGACAGGCCGATTCATGGGCGCGGATCGTCGCTTCGGTGGTGCTCCACATCTCTTCAGGCGGGATGAGCAAATCACCGCCTTCGGCGACGCGTTTCAGAAATGCGTGGATTTCTGCTTCTCGGCCTTTGTCTTGCCGGAAAAGTTTGTGTCGACGAAATTCTGACCAACCATAGCCGGTGAGCACTCGGAAATTGTCCAGTTCCAGCGTTTTTCCTTCGCAAAAGACGGTGAGTTGTTCTTTCGGATAAGAACGGTGGCCGTTGGCAAAGTAATGCAATGTTGCGACGGATCCATTGGTATAGGCCAAAGTGACACTCATATGGTCGATCCGTGTGACAACTCCAGGAACATCACCAATCATCGTGGCTTGTACGTCCGATACGAGTGAACCAGCCAGGTAAGTGAAGAGGTCAATACAGTGGCATCCTTCTCCAATCATACGGCCGCCACCGACCTGTAAGTCATGTTGCCAGTGGTCTGGCGGGATGACACCCGCATTGAATAGCATCGTCATGCATTTTGGCTGCGAACAGGTGTCGAGCAGCCGCTTCATCTTCTTGGCATGTGGTGAGAAGCGTCGGTTAAATCCTACCATTAATTGTTGGTCAGTTGTTTTTTCGAAGGCTTCGCGTACTTGTTGCAGGCCGTCACGATTGGTGGCTAGCGGTTTTTCAACCAGAATATGTTTGCCTGCCTCTAGCGCTTCGATCACCATGCGGACGTGCTGATCGTGTGGTGTAGTAATGAACACGGTATTAATTTTTGGATTATCGAGGACGGTCCGATAATCGGTCGTGCTGGAGGCAAATCCGAATTTGCGGCCCGCGTGCGATGAACTAACGCCGCCGGCACTCGCAATCGTTTCCAGTTGTACTTTCGATTTACGTAAGGCGGGTAAAAGTACCAGTTTGGTAAAACCTCCGGCTCCAATGACGCCTACGACCACTTGGCTTTCTGTCCGGTTTTCACGCTGTGTGGGAAGGGGGACGATTCGTTCCGTGGTCGGTTTTTGATCTGAATCATACTGGAGGACAATGCCCAGTTGTGACGAGTCGTTGGAGAGCCGATCGTAGGCAGAGACAGCATTCGATTGACTGATGCGGGTAGTGATCAGTGGTGCCACGTTCAGTCGCTTAGCTGCCATCATGTCCAAGATCGCTTGGATATTGCGTTGCTCGGTCCAACGCACAAAACCATAGGGATAGTCAATCCCTTTTTGTTCGTATTGGGAGTCGTATCGACCGGGCCCATAAGAACAGGAAACTTGAAAGGAGAGTTCCTTTTCGTAGAATTCAGCTCGATCTAACTTCAACTCGGTGACACCCACCAACACGATACGTCCACGTTTACGGCAGATACGTGCGGATTGGTTGACGATGTTGTCTTTTTTGGCGCTGGCGGTGATCAGAACGCCATCAACACCCTGTCCGTTGGAAATGGAGAGGGCGATTTGCTCTACACCGGCAGGATCGTCTGCGGAAAATGTGTGGGCACCAAATTGTTGAGCCAGTTCCAAGCGTTCTTCATTTAAATCGATTCCCAAGACTTCGGTGCCGGAAGCAACCAGCATTTGTACTGCCATTAATCCTACCAGTCCCAAACCGTAAACAACCACAATCTCACCGAGTTCGGGTTGTAGCAAGCGAATGCCTTGCAGCGCAATAGAACCAAGTACCGCAAAGGATGCTTCATCATCCGGTACTCCCGTGGGGATTTTTGCAGTCAGATTTTGCGGGACAAGTACAATTTCGGCATGTGGTCCGTTACTGGCAACTCGGTCGCCGACCCCGAAACGGGTCACGTCGTTCGCAGTGACCGTAACGATGCCAGCGTTACAATATCCCAGTGGTAACGGCGAATCGAGTTTCGTGCGCACGGCATCAATGGTAGGCAGCAACCCGTCTGATCGTACCTTGTCGATGACCTGTTTCACCCTGTCAGGATTTTGTCGTGCCTTGGAAACCAGGTTGGCTCGGCCGAATTCCACCAGACTCCGTTCTGTTCCGGCTGAGATCAGGCTGGCGACTGTTTGCACCAGCATATGTCCCGAACGGATTTCTGGACAGGGAATGTCCATCAGTTCGAGCACACCCGTACGGAGATTCTGAATGACTTGTTTCATGATTCAAGCGAAAGGTTCTTGTTTTCCCTGTCGTGAAGGACTACGTTGTTTTCTTTCGGCATCTTGAGTGTCAGACTCCCAGGCTCCAAGCATGTCAACCGCGACTTTTCCTGATTAAGAGGGGTTTTCCTGATTAGTAGGGGTTGTCCCGGTTGAGATGGATTTAAATATTCGCGCCGGTCGTTACAAAGGTTCGGTAGCGACTTCGAGATTTCCATAAAGCGTTGTGGGGTTGATGCGGTGCTTGAAATTCACAAATTAGAGAACCGTTTAGCGCTGGTTGACTGGATGAGGCCAGAAAACTGGACCGCGATGGTCATTACCTGGAAAGTCTGGGTTTGCCGAAAATGCAACCGTCAGAGACAGGGACTGGCAAAGAGGTTATTGGCCGGAGAATGATGAGTCATCCTGTAAACTTAAGATACATATCTGCCTGGCAAAGATTAGAATGCACCAATAGTTAGTCCATGGAGGGTTGTAATGAATGAATGGTTTGCGGTTCTTCGTGCCTCGAACAGTCCCACAAAATAATTACAAGTTCCAACCATGGCGGTATTGGGTGCGTACGTATTCATTGGCAACAGGCACGTTGGTGACTTGCATGTTAGGCCCATCCCAGTTCAGTTTTTTGCCCGTGCGGATAGCGATTGTTCCCAATAATGCAATTTCTGTCAAAGGCCCGGCGTAGCCGAAGTGGCTGAGCGCGGCAGGACCGCCTTTACAGGCATCAATCCATTCCCGGTGGTGGTGTGCCAACGATAATGGATCCGTACCTTGGACCTGTAATGGGACGCGGGGCAGGAAGGGTAGGGGACGTTTGAAATCTTTGTTTCGTGAATCCGGCAATAGTGTTGGAGTACCGAAATAGGGGACCAGTAATTTTCCTTCGTCACCGACGTAAAGTACTCCGCTTGCAGGCAAGTCTTGGCCGTCTGCGAGTTCCCTGGGTCGAGCCGGTTTCATACCGCCTTCGTACCAGGTCAATGCCACCGCGGGCCTATCACCACGGGCAGAAAACGTATAATGAACGATTGCCGATACGGGAGCGGTTTCCGCGGTGATCCTTGTCGAACTGGCTTCGATGGTGACGGGTGCTTCCAGGTCCAATGCCCACAAGACGGGGTCGATAATGTGACAGCCCATGTCTCCCAGCGTGCCGGAGCCGAAGTCCCACCAGCCACGCCATTTAAAGGGTAAGTAGGCAGGGTGATAGGGTCGTTCTGGAGCTGGGCCAAGCCACAAATCCCAGTCCAACTCTTTGGGCACGGGCGGTGTGTCCTGCGGTCGGTCCGGACCAGCGGCCCATGCCGCCCCAACAGCGGCCCAACGTCGCTGTAGTACCGCCGACCAGGGGCCGTGCCAACCCGTGTTCACACACCAGGCATGTACCTGGCGCACCGTACCGACGGCGCCCGACCGGATCAGTTCGACTTGACGACGAACCGTTTCCAGGGAGTGAAGCTGGTTACCCATCTGCGTAGCGACGTTGGTCGTTCGTGCGGCTTCGGCCAGCTGGCGGGCTTCATGGACCGAATGTGCCAGCGGCTTCTCACAATAAACATGCTTGCCGCGTTTGATCGCCTGCATGGCGACGACGGCGTGTGCGTGGTCTGGTGTGGCCACGATCACCGCGTCGATGTCCTGTTCCTTTGCAAGCATCTCACGAAAGTCGCGATAGGCGGCACAGCCCTTGTACTTGCCGCTCCGTTTCTGATCTGCGTAGTGGCTTTCGACAATCTGTCGGGCCGGATCCAGCCCCGCGATACCGTCCTTGTAGTCGAAGTCATGGTAGTCACTGCTTTGCGCATTAACATCGCAAACAGCAACCAACTGAATATCCGGCTGGTTGGCCAGTAATGATTTGACGTGGCGAGTTCCGTGGCAGCCTGTGCCAATGACCGCAACGTTAATCCTTTCGCTTGGTGGTGTACGGTCGTCGCCTGTGAGCACCCGCTGGGGGACAATTGTCAGCGTGGCAGCAGCGGCAACTGTCCCACTGCAAAAATCTCGTCGAGAGAGTTCGCGTCCGGCTAGCGAACAGTTATTCTTTGTGGTGACAGCGGGCAATCGGCCAATGTTGTCGGTGTCCATGAACTGGTTACCTATTGCAGGTTTACTGTTTGAGACGTTGGGGGAAATCAGGAAAGCTCGCGAATCTTTATGTTTTTCCAACGACACTTGGATCCTTTTGGACAATATGTTCCACCATAGACTTGAAGGGCAACATGTCCTTCACCCCCTAAAATCTGAAAGATTTCTTCTTTAGTATACAGTTGGTTGTTGGAAGTGCGCCCATCGAAAATACAGACCTTCATGGAGTTAATCCATGTTGTGATCTGTGGGTACTGTCCTTCGATGCGAACGCGAAGTGTATTCCAGTCATTGAGTTTCCAGGCCTTAATCCAGGCTTCCGGTGTACATGAATACTGGAGACCTACGTTCTGGGAGGATTGATGTTTAGCGGTTGTCAGTCCCGTGAGATTTTTTTGTGGATCGTATTTCCCGTTGATGTCGAACGTACGCGTGTTGAAATCGAGAGGGCCTTTCCGGGTAATACTGGTAAGGTGTCCGATGTTTCCGTTGTCGTGATAGTCCACCATTACCTGAAAACAGTGTCCTATCTCGTTACATCTCAGGAACAGGCCCGTATCGACTCCCCAATCGGGTTTGATGTCGATGAGAAGTTCAAAGTCATTGAATTTTCGGTCGGTCAGTAAAATACCACCATTGCCCGAACCAGGTGGATCTTGTTCTCCTGTGAGTATTCCGTTTTCGATGGCCCAGCGCCCGCCGGAACCGTGCGGAATCAATTGAGGATTTTTGTGCCACCCTGCCAGCGTTACGCCGTCGAACAGACTGGTCCATTTTTCTTTTTCTTTGTTGGTCGCTTTTTCTTTGTTGGTCTTGGTCTCTGTGGCGGCTGCCGATTGAACAAGTGTTGTGCTGGCGGCAAGAGCAGACGCAGCCTGAGCACTACGGTCCAAAAAATCGCGGCGGGAAATGATTCGAACAGCCATCGAAAAATGGGCGAACACGAAAAGAGGCTAGTCAGTTTCCAGGTAATATTCCCATTGATGTAACTTGTCTAATTGTAACATTGTAATTTTTCGAGTCGATTATCTCTAGGGTAGACTGATTTTGTGAGTTCTTTTTTTACCGATTTTGGCATCAGTTGTCTTGAATTTTGTTTAATCGTAAGACAAGTCTGGGGAGTGGCTGCCACTGATAACCCGTAGGGCTTGCTGTCTCGCGGGCAATGTAGGAGGCAACGGCGGTCTGAATGTTCCCGTCGGATGATTTTCTGGCCGTTTGGTAAACCTATCCAGATGAACGGGAAACCGAGGCAAATGATAGACCGTGCATGGTGGATTGCCTGTCGTGAACGCTGGGTGGTGTTTTTAACACCTGTTAAAAGAAACAACGCGAGTGGAAGGGAGGATTTTGCCGAGTGGTTTTCCAAAATAAGAGGTTGGCGTTTTGTAGGACCAGTCCAACTCGTTATAAAACCCGTTTAACCTCGACTCTAGGTTTCCGGCGGTTCACGCACTTTTTTTACGCGAAAACCAATGTCTTCATTGGTCTGCTGTGTAGGGCGACGATCTAACCCCGCTCGTTCCAGGAGCGATTTCCCCAAGATTTCTTGACTGACCGAATCGACGGGGGGTGGCTCGGTGGCTCCCAGTTCGTTCGGAGAGTATTGCACTTCGTACTTGTGTTTGGCGACTGCCAATAGATCTCCTGGTTCAAGGAATTGCTCCATAATCCGAATCCCATTCACTTTGGTACCATTACGACTTTTTAGATCCTTGATGAACCAATAACCATCTTGGAGATTTAATTCGCAGTGGTGTGCGGAAACATTGCTGAATCGCAGTACGATATCGCAGCTTTCACGGCGGCCCACTAATAAGTGAGTTTTAAGCAATGGAATCACATCCCCGCCACCGACAGGTATCAATTGACCATACATTCAACGGTGCCTTCGCTGTCCCTTGTGTTTAGCAGTAAGAAAACTATAATAAATTCGTCCTGGGAGGGGGATCCAAAATAATTAATTTTTGGCAAATGTTTCTGCCTCCATTTTCCTTACTTGTTCGGAGAGTTAACGTACATTCGCCAGCCAATGTTGCTGCGTTAGACGTGGTGTCTGGCGTTAACAACAGTGCAAGGTAGGGGCTGCAACGGGCCATTTCCCTCTGGCAATTGTAAATTTCCACCTCTTTTCAACTGTAAATTGACGTGTTTCCATCGTCAACCGATCTTAGTGCCCCAAATGGGGGGTTTGTTCCAGACTGGCGAGCAGTCGGTTTAAGGTATTTTTCCTACAATTTCTTTCTGCGTCAGCGGTTTGGAGTTCGGGTCCAACGGGTGAGCGTGGATGGCGGTTTCACCTGTCCGAACGTGGATGGTACGGTCGCGACTGGGGGGTGTACCTTCTGTGATAACCGCAGTTTTAGCCCGAGTCGGCGTGGGCCAAGGCAAGCAATTCTCAGCCAAATCGATGATGGCATTGGACGTTTGAAGCAACGTTACAAATGTGATCATTTTATGGCTTATTTTCAGCCGGCAACAAATACTTATGCACCGGTAGACAGGCTGAGATCGCTATACGAAACAGCTTTGTCGCATCCGAAAGTAGTGGCCTTAGCCATCGGTACACGCCCTGACTGTGTGGATCAGCCTGTCCTTGACTTGTTGGACCAGATTGCGAGTAGCACTTATTTGTCGGTCGAATACGGTATGCAGACAATGCATGATCGGTCGCTGGAATGGATGAATCGAGGACATGACCACCAAGCGACCGTTGACGCAATGGAACGTAGCCGCCAACGGAAATTTGAAATTTGTCTGCACATTATGCTGGGATTACCGGGTGAACGCCACTCAGACATGCTGGCGACAGCTTGCGAAGTTGCCAGATTGCAGCCAGACGCTATCAAAATTCATAACTTGTATGCCGTGAAAAATACTCCGTTAGGTGACCAGGTTCAACGGGGAGAGATTGAATTAATGGACCGTGGCACCTATGTACGGACGTTGGTCGATTTTTTGGAACGAATCCCTGAAAGTACCGTTGTGGAACGGATTAGTGGTGAAGCGCCACCAAAATACTTTGTGGGGCCTAGTTGGTGTCTTGACAAACCGGCAGTAAAAAATGCCGTCGAGCAGGAATTTGAGCAACGTGATACGTGGCAGGGCCGTTTAGCCAAGCAGGTTAATGAGGAGTCTCGATGACCGGATTCGGTGTTTTTTTAGCGGTTGAACTTGGTTTTTCCCGATCGGAATGTCCACCTGCAAAAAAACAGCATTCCTCCATCGCGTTTGGTGTGTGTAAATAATAAAATGAAAATCAGGCACAGTTGCTTTCATTTCACAACACGTTGTGGCGAAGTGGACCGGGCGGTCGCTGGTTCTCAAAATAGAGGGCGAGAGGAAAGTCCGGGCTCCATAGGACAGGGTGGTCGGTAACGCCGACCGGTTGCAAGACCAGGGCAAGTGCAACAGAAAGTAAACCGCCCGCCTATTTAAGGTGGGTAAGGGTGAAACGGTGCGGTAAGAGCGCACCAGCAGACGAAGTGATTCGTCTGGCTAGGTAAACCCCACCCGGAGCAAGGCCAAACAGAGAGCATGTTTCCCTCGGGAAAACAACGGCGTGGTTCGTGCCGTCACGACTCTCGGGTAGGCTGCTTGAGGTGTCAAGCAATTGGCATCCTAGAGGAATGACCGCTGCCTGCCGCGTTTATCGCTGGTGGGACACAAAACCCGGCTTACAGGTCCACTTCGCCTCGGCGTGTGTTTTTTCGAGTGGGTACGTGCCAGATGCTCTGCCCATCCATGGTGACGCTTAGATAGCGTCACCTGGTCGGTGCAGAAGTGGAGGGGCGAGCCGTTAGTGCGGATCACCCCTCCTGTTGCTGGCAGGAACCAAAACGCTCCATTGGTTGCTATTCGTGTGGTATCAGATTGCCGTCAATCACTTGTAAAAGCTTTGAAATACAAAGCTTGTTCATGCTTGTCCGGCGCTCGTGAGCTTCTGTGCGTAGCGATTCGTGCAGGCTTTTTGGCAGCCGAACGGTGATCACTCGGGTCGGTTCCGAACCCTGGGCATGGGCGCGGTTGCTCTCTCGCAGTTTGGCAACCATTTGCTGGATTTCTAAATACTCGTCGGTCTGCTCGAACGACAAAAATTCGTCCGTTGAGGGAAATATTCGCCTGACAATGCCTTCAACTCCGAGAACTTCTCGGAAAAAAGTGACCCAGTCCGGATTTTGGCGATAAAGTTCGCCAGCGATCCGAAATACTTCCCGGCCGCGACTTTCCACGGGAATCGCTGTGGGTGGTGCGGGTGGCGTCGGTGCAGGCGGCGTCGGTGCAGTCATGGTGGACGTTGTGCTGGTAATAGTTGGCTGTTGAGCGACTTGTTGCATGTCGATCTCCTTGCGGTTTGCGAAATAGAGCCAATCCTTCCTTGAACCGGCCCCCCAAGTAATCATAGGAATTACCTGAATCATTGCTACTAAGTCAAGAGCAGCATTGAAATGCTTTTAAGCTGTAACTTTTGGCAATGTTAATTTCCACGGCCAAACCGTCTTTTTTTATGCCAGCAAGACTGGCATGCATGCTTATAAAGTAAGCACCTGGATTGGTGCTCAAGAATTAGGCACTGCAGTTAATGCCGACCGTGGTAGGTCTGGCTGACTAGCAATAGGCTGAAAGAAATGAAAAAAGAGGAATGGTCCCCAAGATTCACTCATTCACCGATTGAATGCCAGAGATTGCTAGCTAGTCGCTCTGATTCCATGGCGACCGAACGGTTTGCAGGATAGACCGATCAGGGTCTCCAGCTAGTTGGTTGGCCGCTAGAAAAAAAAGATTTGAAAAACTTGTGAAAACGAATAGTTTGTTTGCCACATCCTTGTTGGATGGTGGGTTGAACGGCATGTCTTTTTGTTTTTTCGCTAAAAACTGCGGTGATCCGCGATTGCCTAAGTCCCGTCTGTTGCGGAGTTTGTTGCTTGGATAGTGGTCCAAGCTGGATTTGCCGTTATACTGAACCGACAAATCGAGATGGGCGAAGTAAAATAGGAAGAAGCCCCAGGAGGACGAATCAACCTGTGTATGAACTGGACAGGAACCAAAGCCTACTTGCTGAAAAAGCGGTGTTAGTTGGTGTCATTCTTCCTCGCCACGAACATATCACCGATCCGCTCGAAGAACTGGAAGGGCTTGTTGAGACCGCAGGGGCGCGCGTTGTCGATCGCTTAACTCAGCGCCGCGATACGCCACAAAATAGCACTTATCTCGGCAGTGGAAAGGTCGAAGAACTCATCGCCTTGGTGGAAAGACATGAAGCCGATGTCGTGTTGTTTGACAACGAATTGTCCCCGGCACAACGGCGTAATCTAGAGAAACGCACCGCTGTCAAGGTTCTGGACCGAACGGAACTGATTCTCGACATCTTTGCGACCCGTGCACAAACGTATGAATCTCGTTTAGCGGTTGAATTGGCTCAGCTTGAGTATTCATTGCCACGATTAAAGCGCATGTGGACTCACTTGTCCCGTTTGAATATGGGAATTGGTATGCGTGGGCCGGGCGAAAAACAGTTAGAAGTAGACCGCCGTTTGGTGGAAAAACGCATATCGGATCTGCGTGGCGAGTTGAAAGTGATTGAAAATCGTAAGGAGCGACAAGTGGCGGGCCGCCGTGGCCTGATGACCGTATCCTTGGTGGGTTACACCAACGCTGGCAAGAGCACCTTAATGAACCGGCTCACGAATTCACAGGTAATCGCCGAGGACAAGCTGTTCGCTACGCTTGATACTCGTACGCGTCGCTGGCAGTTGCCACATTGGGGGCCCGTGTTGTTGAGCGATACGGTGGGATTTATTCGTGATTTGCCGCATCGCTTGATTGCCAGCTTTAAAGCTACTTTGGAAGAAGCACGGCAGGCTGATTTGTTGTTACATGTGGCTGATGCCAGTCATCCAGCAGCCAATCAGCAGATTGCGGCCGTGTATGACGTGCTTGAGGAAATTGGTTTTGAGGAAAAGGATACGTTGCTGGCTTTGAACAAGGTGGATGTACCCGAAGCCGAGCTAAGAATGGAGGGGATCCTTAATCGCTATCCCAATGCCATACCGATCAGTGCACGTTCAGGGAAGGGAGGCCTGCAATTGGCAGCGGCAGTCAGTGATGCCTTGAGCCGCACATTTTGTAATGTCGATGTCGAAACAGGTGTTTCCAATGGCAAATTAATGGCTTACCTGGCCGCCCATGGCGAAATTTTGTCGAAGCGTTTTTCGAACGATCGTGTCATTATGCATTGCCGCCTGCCACAAAAACATCTCGGACGCATTCGCAACGAGGCTGTCAGCATTACGGATCGTGCGACAAATAACCAAAAGGCAAAAAATGGTCATCCGGTAAACGACTGGCATGCCATCAAAAAACCGCGCAAAGATATCTCGTGAAACGAAAAAGGCATGACCAACAGGTCATCGTTTCTGGGGTTTCGTCTAGTTACACCGTTTGCTTGGCAGTTGTAGACGGTTTGCCGTCACGAGGTTTATTTGTCCTAGCGAAACTTTGTTGCCAAGTTGTCCTCTTTACGGCATGATTTGCTGAATTTCTACCTTCGCAATCGGTTGTCCTGGCTGCCTCGGGTTTTCTTCCAGCCAGCCTGCCAGTACGAAGTCGGCTTTCCATTGGTTTAGCAAGATGAACCGGCCGTTGTGTCGGATGACCTGGTATCGCCCCTCAGGCATTGCAAATAACATGTCAATTCGCTGCTTTTGATGGGAAAGCAAAAGGGTTCCATTGATATCGCGCGTGGCCCATGACGGCGCGTTGTTATCTGTTAAACGAGCATAAAGGCGCTCGAGCGCGGTTAGATCGTCGTTGAGAGTTGATAGTTCCCAAGCGGGGTTAGTGTCTGACGGTGGGGCTAATTGCTGACCCGTGAATGCGATGGTGTTAGTCGAAGCTCCCTGGAAACGTCGTAGTAGTTTGAGGATGAGCACCATTTCCTGCTGGCGGCGTTGTAATGGTTGGGAAAATGTCGGATTGGGTTGGAAGTTGGGTAGTTGGTGGTTAGGGTTCTGTGTCCAGGCGCGATAAGCTGCCTGAATGTCTGGTCGCTTGCGGAGCCGATCCAACGCCCGCTGTGCTGCTATTTCGACTTGCTGAATTGGTTGCGGGATATCAACGCTAGAAACGTTCCGGATCAATTTTGGCCTGGTTTGAAGTGGTGTCGTTACATTTTGGGAAGCCTGTTGCAGACTTTCGAACAATTCGACCGCATACATGGAATCTGCGCCGTATAACAGAAATTCGAACCACGAATGATCGGTGACCAGGGAATTTTTTTGTTGCTTGTCGTTTCGGCTGACGTATTCGACCAATCCGTGATAGGCCCAGCCTGGTAGCCAACGGTCCTGACCCGTGGTGTGTAACAAGCTTTTGACTGCTGTGGCTCGGATTACCTCGGTTTGAGCTAGCAGTGGAGGTTGGTGGATTGCTGTATTGATATAAATCATCGGTTTGCTGTTTTGGACTGTGAATTGTGTAGATTCCGACAACGGTTGGAGATGCGGTGGGGCGTCGACGACGACTGGAATGGGAGGGTGCATTCTATTTGATGTGTGCTGGGCCCCATTCCAATGTTCTGAAAGCCGACTGATATCGTGCCAAGCTTCTTCGAGTACCTGTAACGTCCATTCTGCATCGCAGGGATATCGGCAGGTCCAGACCACAAAATGGTCTGAGCTTCGAACAGCACCCGTTCGGTAATGGCTGCCAAGTAGTAGTAACTGATGATTGGCAGAGTGGGGTGCTGTTGAAAAGGGCCGTTTTGGTACAGTAACGAATATCTCACCTGCCGTGACACACTGGGCCAGCACGAATAGTAGCAGTAGGCTCAGTCCAGCCGATGGTTGACTTGGATGTCTACTTCGCGGATGTCTACGTCGCGCCATGTTTTGTTTTCTCTCGGTTTCTTGACAGGTTCTCTCGGTTTCTTGCCAGGGCCTGCCGGGCCATTAATTTTCCGGTCGTGTGCTGCTAGCGTACAATGAAGGGCTAGCTTTTGATGTGTTGTCATGCAAAACGGGATTCGCCAGGGATTTTTCTTTCCCGATTTCCGTACAACATTCCAGGCCAAAGCTGTTTGATAGCCAGCTTGCTGCCAGACATCTATCCGTGTGGTTTTATACATCGTCGGAAATAAACGTGTCCCAACGATCGTTTTTACGGGAATATTCCGATCGACTGGAACAATCGTCACAATTCCTCAATTTTTACTTGTCTGTACCCCGATAGGAATTGGCAGGCGGTCAAACCGTTGCGTGGACGGACTTGCTCAACATCGAAAGGCGCCCATAAGGGGGAACTAAAATGGCTGGTTGGCGTTTTTGCCGAATTCCGTACGCCTCATCGTCGCGCCAAGGTGGAATGTACAAAACTAGTTTTATGGTGCGCATGCTACTGACCGGAATCGTTTTGATCACCGCTGTCACTGGCCTGGTCGACGCCGAAGACAAGGCTCAACCATCGGAGCCTGATGTTTCCGCCCTCTCAAATTCTTTGGATTCAAACGCTTCTAGCCTCCAACGGCCGGTGAACTCGCATTTGCCTCGCCGATTTCGTCAATTGACCACTTCTGCACAAAAGTATGTGCCTCAACCCCCCAACTTGACTCCTGAATTGCTTTCGCGTTTCCCTGGTCAGAACTTACCAACCGACCAGATAATTGTGACCAGTGGATTACGTCGTTTAGATAGTCTGATGCAGGGTACTTTACTTGAGTCTCAAGCTGATTTAAAGGAACCACCGTTACCTGACGAGGCTCCCGAACCTTACCAGGCAGGTTGGATTGCTCGTCGCATTACCAATGAAAATGGCCAGGCAGTTCTCCGCGAAAAATTGTCTGGCGCCATGATTGTCGAGCAGCAATCGGTCGACTCCGACAGCGAAACTGTTCGAAAGACGACGCACGATACGGCAAAACGTATCCAGGAACTAAACCGTTCAGCTCGTGTCGTTAATTTTCAAATTCCCGACGACAAGCCCAATCTGTTTGAGAGAGAACCAGTTGATAATTTGGGACTTGTCGCAGAGAAACCCGTCATGGTGAAGTTAAACAAACAAGAGATTCCGCTAGAAGCCGACGGGGCCATCTCGGATGTGACGGTTTCGGATAAGTTGCCGTTTGAAGTCATCACCCCGGATTCGGAGCCGATTGTAGTCACCGTTCGTCGGAATGTTTTGATGCGCTCGGATTTTGATATTTACCGTACAGCGGTAGTCGACCCAGAAATATGCAACTTGGTCCAGTTTACCCCACGAGAAGTTTCAATCATTGGAAATTCCGTAGGGTCGACGACGGTTACAGTGTGGTTCACCGGACAAAAACGGCCATTGACCTATGTGGTGCATGTTGAACCAGATCTGCAAGCTCGTCGACAGCTAGAAGATGAGTATGAGGTGTTGGCGCAAATTTTGACGGAGTTGTTTCCGGACAGCAAAGTCGAATTGTTGCCCGTGGCAGATAAACTGATTGTCCGGGGCCAGGCCAAGGATGCCCAAGAGGCCGCCCAGGTCCTGCAAATCATCCGGACACAAACAGGGTTGAATCGTAACGCAAACGCTGTTCCATCAGGTGTCCAGTCGGCGGGAAGCGATCCGACGGTGAGCGGTCAGGCGGCAGCCGTGATGTCGGCAAATGAAACGGGAAACCGAACGAGGAGTGGCTTGACGCTTGTCAACCTGTTGCGGGTACCGGGACCGCAGCAAATTGCGTTGAAAGTCAAAATTGCCGAAATGAACCGCACTGCAGCACGCGGGTTCGGTGTTGATGTTGAGACGAATATCAATATTTCTGACTCGGCTGGATTGTTCGTCCAATCGATGCTCAATGCTACCACCGCGCTTGGTACGGTTGGTAGTGGCCCTTCCGTCATTAGCCAGTTTAGCGGAGACGATATCCAGATTGGTGTTCGCTGGTTGGAGCAGGAAGGTGTGATTCGGATGCTCAGCGAGCCCACCTTGGTGACACTCAGTGGTCGGCCTGCAACTTTTGTGGCGGGTGGTGAATTTGCAGTTCCGACAGCCGTTGGTGTTGGCGGAATTGGTGCCGTGACTACCGATTTCCGCACGTTCGGGGCGATTATCAGCTTCTTGCCAACCGTCATTGACAAGGATTACATCCGACTGGAAGTATCACCGGAGTTTAGCCAGATCAATTCAAATTTAAGTAATAACAATAGCTTCGGGTTGGATGTTCGTTCGGTGACGACTACGGTCGAAATGCGTGAGGGCCAGACGTTGGCAATCGCTGGTTTAATCGACGATTCTATGACCGGTATGAAACGAGGTGATATTCCCTTTTTATCCCAGCTCTTTGGGCGTCGAGATATTAGTCGTAACGAGACGGAGCTGATTATTTTGGTCACCCCAGAACTAATTCATCCAATGGATCCCGAGGAAGTTCCACCGTTGCCAGGTTTTGATATTTCAGAACCGACCAACAAGGAGTTTTTCATGAAGGGTCATTTAGAGGGGAATTCAAACCAGAACTTTCGTAGCACGATTTGGCCACGGTTGCGTCGACGTTACCAAGGTCAAGGAACGACCATGATATCCGGACCCTATGGA
>CAYMUR010000045.1:0-12430 GCA_964393615.1 uncultured Pirellulaceae bacterium | reverse complement strand
ATGGTCAGTAAATTGCAAAGTACCGTTGAAGTTGCCACCTCGTGGTACCGTGCAAGAGGGATTTCCTAATGATAGCAATAAAACAAGCTTCGTTCACATTCCAAGTCAGTTCGTTGGGAATGGTTTGCTTGTTGACTTTTACCGGCTGTCAGCGATTTAATTGTGGCGTGCCGTCAACCCGTCCGTTTCCACTGGGAGCGGTAAGTGACGCTTTTTGGGAAACCCAGCAGACCAATGCTGAAGCCGGAGATTTTATCTTTTTTCAGCATGAATTTCGTGGTCAAACGGCGGAGCTGGCTCCGGGGACAAAACGTCACTTGGAATCCGTAGCGTTACGGTTGGAACAGGTTCCTTTTCCAGTGGTGATCGAGCAGAACAACTTTGGCCATGATCCGGAATTAGATCAGGAACGTCAGGAAGTAGTCATGGGCCATTTAACACGCATGGCAGGGCTGGACATGAAAAGTCGAGTCATTATTGCCCCGGCCTTCACGAAAGGCATTTCGGGAATTGAAGGTGCCCAGGCATACTATTCTAATTTTGACAATGCGGGCTATGGTACGGGGGCTGGAGGTGGCGGTTTAGGCCGCGGTTATGGTGGTTTTGGTGGTGGATTCGGGCGCCGTAATTCTGGAACTGGTGGTTTTTTCCGTTAGAAAATGGTGGCGGGGAGCAATGAGCTATGTCTCAGATCTCTTGGTATAAATGCTTGTTAACGATTGTTGGTATGGTGACAATTTTTGTTGGTTGCTCTACCTCTGTCGGATTACGCAAGAATCGTACGATTAGCGGTATGACAGGCGGTTCCCAGCAGCGTCAACGCGCAATAGGGGCTCGTAAATACCAACAGCATTTGGCACAGGGAAAAACAGCAGAGCAGGCAGGACAGTGGGACCGGGCTCGGGAAATCTATCAAAAGCTGATTTTACAAAACGGTCAGAGACATGAGGCTTACCACCGTTTGGGAGTGGTTGCCGACCACCAAAAGAATTTTGACAAGGCACATGCTTCCCTGGCAGAAGCGATTCGGCTTGATCCCCAGAACGCAGAAATTTGGGGTGACCTGGGATACTGTTTGTATTTGAAAGGGGACTTGAAACAGGCGGAAATCGCACTCACCAAGGCGAGAGACATGGCACCGGAGACGGCTCGTTTTCATAATAACCTGGGTATGGTATACGGCCATTTGGGCCGACTGGACGAAGCATTAGCTGAGTTCGAGAAAGTAGGAAGCAAGGCAGATGCTTTTTACAATCTGGCATTTGTTTACTCGACACGGGATGACATGGAACAGGCAGTCACTTGCATTGAACGTTGTTTGGCCATTGACCCCAGTCACAAGAAAGCTAGGCGAACGCGGGAGAACTTTCAGAAATTTGACCAACAAACGATTGACAGTACGTCTCCTTCTTTTGTGGTCGATGACGGTGTTCATTGGATTCCCTATGTCGAAGGGATGGAACAACCGGAAACGAAGTTAGTGGAGTATCAGCAGAAGAAAGCTGCACCAAGCCAGGCGTCGTCGCCCAGTCGAGACGCCGGCAACCGGGTGCGCCAATTGCAGTCCAGAACACAGGCACTCATGAACGGTCGCATGCGCCGCTCGGCCAACCCGGAGGCGCAACGGGCTCCCTCGTAGGGAGGATAGGGAATGACCTGTGTTAAAGGGATATGATCAGGTTCTGGCGCAGAGTTGTTGAAATCACCGTGCGAATGAGGCGGCTGCCGGCGGACGATTCCAGACGACTTCCAGGTCATTTTCCAGTTTCGCGTACCATTTTTGCAACAACTGTTGCTGTTCTATTCGTGCAATCCGCAGTAACTGGGGATCAAAACCACCTCTTTGGTCAAGATTGTCAAAGAAGTTTTGCCGGCGAGTTTCCTCGTCAGTTTCTTCGGTCAGCACCTTGATGGCATAGACGACGTCTTGCGTATGGTTGATAGCTGATCCTGCTTGACCAACGGAAAGCGAAAAAACGGCTTGCATGAAATCATGTCCAATCCGTTCGACGCCATCCACCTGGGTGAGAACAATTTGGCCCATGGGATTTTCCGGTGAAGCGGTCAGGGTCAGCCAGGAAAAGGGACCAAACAGGTTTGTTTTTTCTGGGTCGACGTCACTCAGTTTTTTTCCTTCCTGGTTGACAGCATCGGCAATTTCCCCGACCTTCTCTTCGGCGATTGCTACCGCTTGTTTCATTTTCCACGCGGTGACAACAGCGTCGCGTACGTCTTCCAGTTCAGGCACACCTTCTTTTTCGGAGCTGGTTTTCCAAAGTAAATAAAATTTCTCCGTTTGCGTGTTGGGGTCGAACAGCAAAGCCTGTGTCGGCATGAATTCTAATAAATTGGTTCCAAACAGAATCTGGCCCAGCGAGCCCGGGTTTCCACCCGCCAGCATGACTTGGGCAAAACCGATTTCATGAGAGGTTACGAGTTCACGGCGAGATACCGATGGTATATTTTCCACGGTCAGCCCATGCTCGTCGGCTAATTGTTGGAAATCGGGACGTTCTGGTTCTGGTGTTTCGAGGCCTTGTGCTTCGTTGGCTAGCCACAAGCGGTGGTTTTCGAAATACTTGTGCAATACGGTTCGGGCTTGTTTGATGATTTCGAGAACGTTTCCATGAGCGACTGGAATGGCTAACCTCTCGCGAATTTGGTCGGCGACTTCGTCGAGTTCATAATATCCATAATCAGGGTTTGGATCAGCAAGGTGATCTGTATTGATTTTGAACTCCGACTCGATATCGGTCTCGCTGGGTAAATTGTCAGTCTGATCTCCGTTATTCGTTTCTGCGGATTCCAGGTCGAAGTTGAGATCGGATTCATCCAGTTCGGTGGGGTCTGCTGATTCCTCCTGGTCGCTTTGCTCCGAAGCGGTTTCCTCCTCTGGATTTTGGCCACGTACGATTGCAAGCGAATCATGGTTGGCAGCCTGGCGGATTGACACATCTTTGTAGATTTCGTTACCGTCGGAAATTCCTAATGCATTGTCAGGTGGCACAGGTGGCTGGGGCACGGCTTGCCGGGGATCGCTGGAGTCGGAAGTTTCTGGTGCAGGCGGATTCGGTAGAACCTGGCGAGGATCGTCAGCAGCCGCTTCCGCTTCCGTAGGTTCAGGTTGTGGTTCAGTGGAGATACCTGGCTCTGCGCTGTTGTCGGTCTCCTGCTGATCTGTCTGACTCGCATCGTCATTGGGAACATCCTCGTCATTAGGAACATCCTCGTCATTGGGGACATCCTCGTCATTGGGGACATCCTCGTCATTAGGAACATCCTCGTCATTAGGAACATCCTCGTCATTAGGAACATCCTCACTGGCTGGCTCGGGAGGAGGTTCTTTGCGTTTGAATTCATCGAGGTTATTGTCGTAGTAGGTTTGGATTTCCTCTTCGGTCACCTGTTGCTCAGCTTCGGCTCTGAATTGTCCCATGTCTGCAGCGAGGGATTCCAAAGAGACTCGTGCCGGGCGTTTGAAACCGGGATTAGGATCGTTCGGGTTATCTATTTGGTTCTTGTGCTTTTCAAAATAATTTTTGAGTTGCACTTCGGTGGGATCCTCCACTTCACTCACGAAATCACTGACCGGCAGGGGCAGGATTTCTGCGGTAATGTTGCGATAAAGACGGTTAAAGTATTCCCAGTTTTGACCTGGTGTGGCGAGACTTCCACCAGAAGAGACCAATAAGAGCATTTTTTGAGCCATCAAATACCGTCGCAGCGCTGCAAAAAGACGAACGTCGTCCATGCCGATATTCAAAGCCTCTTGGGCAATCTGCTCCATTTCTTTTTGCAAACCCATTCCGTCCATCAACTGTCCGAGAAATTGTTGGATCGTCTTGTCGTGGACAATTAAACCTTGTCGTTTGGCTTCCTGCGACAATAAAATGGTTTGTAGCAAAGCCGCATCGGAATTGTCGCTGGAGATTCCTGGATCACGAACGACTGATACAGGTTGGCCATTTTCGTCTCTTTGTTGGCTGGGCACACGCACGAGTCCGGCAGCCTGGGGGTTTCCCCCCCTTTCTTCGGTGACGCGGATGATTCCATGTAGAAACCGCATGAGTGCGGCATGTTCTGCCCGCAGCGAGAATAATTCGTTTTCGCTTAGCGTGTCACCTTTCCACTGGACCACGATTTGATTTTGTGGTGTTTCGTTACGTGACCCTTGAAAAAACTTTACAGAGGCGGACGGCAATAAGAAAGCGATCATGATCGCCACGCCAAAAAACGCCAACAATTTCTTTTGATGTTTCCGAAATAACGCTAAGGGGCCACGAGCCATTTCAAGGTATCCTGCTCTAGTTTCAGTGATTTTTTTGGTTCCATGACGGCTTTAGATTCCGAGTAGCCGACTTGACAGTTGCCAGAACCCTGTATAAATGGGTGCCGACCTACATGATCTCACAGCGCTCGGCATTTTAAGTTCCATTGACGTAAATGCAATCCCAAAAAGGGGTCTTGGACGATTGTCTGTTGTGTTCGAAGCTTTGCGAGAAGCCTTGTTGCCCCAATTGTCCCCCCTTAGAAAAATGAAAATTGACGATTTAATCCGATTTTTTGCTATCTTTTATGTCTGGTCGCAACAAATGTGCGGCTTATGGGTACTAAAGAATTGCAATTGAGGATACAGGCCATTACAAGCTGATAGTAGTGAAAAAAGTCAACCCAATTTACCTAATTTACAGGTATTGTGAATCAGGTGTCGATCATGGCTAAGAAAAAGACAGGCGAAAAATCTCTGGTGATTGTTGAATCGCCGGCCAAGGCGAGAACTATTTCCAAATTTCTTGGTTCCGGTTATGCCGTGGAAGCGAGTATCGGGCACGTACGAGATTTACCGCAGGGTGCGAAGGAAATCCCCAAGAAATACAAGGAAGAGGACTGGGCGTACTTGGGCGTCAACGTGAATGAAGACTTTTCTCCCGTTTATATCATCCCTGCTGGGAAGAAGAAGCAGGTTGATAAGCTGAAAAAGCTACTGCAGGAATCCAAAGACCTCTATTTGGCGACGGACGAAGATCGCGAAGGCGAGGCAATCAGCTGGCACTTGTGTGAGCTTCTTAAACCCAAGGTTCCTGTGCACCGGCTGGTGTTTCATGAAATTACCAAGCAGGCGATTGGGGATGCTCTGGAACACCCACGTGAAATTGACGATGGTTTGGTCCGTGCGCAGGAAACGCGGCGAATCCTGGACCGGTTGTACGGTTATGAAGTCTCGCCCCTTTTATGGCGCAAAGTCCGTCCCAAGCTATCGGCAGGTCGTGTCCAAAGCGTTGCCGTAAGGGTAATCGTAGAGCGCGAACGGCAACGCATTGCGTTTCGTTCAGCCACCTATTGGGATCTTTTTGGAACATTTGCCACGCAGGCCGGAGCACAATTTCAGGCGACACTTACTTCGGTGAATGGTCAACGGATTCCGACTGGCAAGGACTTTGATTCCGCTACTGGCCAACTTAAAAAAGATGACTGCGTGGTGCTTGACGAATCTGCAGTGCAGGAGTTGGCCGAGCGTCTTCGACGTGGTGAGTTTCGTGTGGGTTCACTGGACGAAGTCCCTTACCGATCAAAGCCGTATCCACCCTTTACAACAAGTACGTTGCAACAGGAAGGAAACCGTAAGTTAGGCTTCACAGCACGTCGTACCATGCAGATTGCGCAAAGCCTGTATGAGAATGGGCATATTACTTATATGCGAACGGATTCGACGAACCTGGCACAGGTCGCGTTGGACGATTCTCGAAACCTGGTCAAGGAAGAATATGGTGCGGAATATTTGCCAAATCAACCGCGAATTTATTCGACAAAAGTCAAAAACGCGCAGGAAGCTCACGAAGCGATTCGTCCGGCGGGACACCCTTTTGAGTTACCTGCTGCGCTGCAGTCACAGCTCAACAAGGACGAATTTCGCTTGTTTGAATTGATTTGGAAACGGACCATTGCCAGCCAGATGGAGGACGCCCGCGGCCACACCGTAAAAATCACGCTGGAAGCGGACGATACCGTATTTCAGGCGAGTGGCCGGATTATTGATTTTCCCGGGTATTTGCGAGCGTATGTAGAAGGTTCGGACGACCCCAATGCCGAGCTGGCAGACAAGGAAACTATTTTACCAAAAGTTTCTGAACAGGAGTTGCTGGATTGTGTTCAGATGGACTCCAAGGACCACACGACGCAGCCACCAGCTCGATTTAGCGAAGCAGCGTTGACGCGTGAATTGGAGCGATTGGGAGTGGGCCGTCCGAGTACTTACGCTTCGATTATCGAAACCATTTTGGCACGTGACTACGTGTTCAAAAAAGGTAATGCCCTGGTGCCGACGTGGGTTGCCTTCTCGGTGACACAATTAATGGAGCGACACTTGCCCACTCTGGTTGATTATCAATTCACGGCCCAGATGGAGGATGATCTGGATGCTATCAGCCGCAATGAATCACAGCACTTGGAATACTTAAATCGATTTTATTTTGGTAACGGACGGCCAGGACTGAAACAGCAGCTGGAAAATAAAATCGAAGAAATCGATGCGCGGCATGTCAGTCAGATCTTTGTTGGTAAACCGGAGGCAGGAGAATTCCAAGAGGAAATCAATGTTCGCGTTGGTCGGTACGGGCCTTTCATTGAACAGGGTGATCGCCGGGCTAGCCTGCGGGGCGATCTTTGTCCGGACGAGTTGAACGTTACGGCGGCATTGGAATTGCTAGAACGTGCCTCCCAAGGTGATGAACCGCTTGGTACGTGCCCGACAACGGAAAAGCCGGTTTACTTAAAGGAAGGCCGTTATGGACCGTATGTCCAGCTGGGAGAGGTGGGCGGTGAAGAAAAGCCCAAGAATGCGGGGCTACTGAAAGGGATGCAGCCCCAGGACGTGACACTGGATGTAGCCCTCAAACTACTTTCCTTGCCACGTACACTTGGTGATCATAGCGAGGTCAAGGAGCCGATTGTGGCCTACAACGGTCGTTTCGGACCTTACGTTAAATGTGGCACCGAAACCCGTTCATTACCGGCAGAAATTTCACCTTTGGATGTTTCCCTGGCCCAGGCTGTAGAACTTCTCGCACAACCCAAGAAGACACGGCGTGGTCGGGCCGCTGCGAAAGAACCAATTAAAACGTTTGAAGCATCGCCAGTGACAGGCGAGCCCGTCAAGTTGCTAGAAGGGCGTTATGGACCGTATGTCACGGATGGCACCACGAACGCTTCTATTCCCAAAACGACATCTCCCGAAGAAGTCGATTTCAACATGGCAACCGATCTGCTTGCCATACGTGCGGCGAAGGGTCCGGTAAAAAAGACGACTCGAAAAAAGAAGGCTGCGACCAAGAAGAAATCGACGTCGAAAAAGAAAGCCACAACGAAAAAGAAATCAACGACCAAACGAAAATCGGCAACGACCAAGAAAACAGCCACCAAAAAAGCAAGTACTAAAAGGAAAGGTGCTGCCCCACGCAAGAAATAGGCTTGCCGGCTGCAGGGAAGAGGGCTGTTTGGTAGAGGCGATCTTGGCCTATCCTGCGTTCTTCTTCTTAATAATGGTTGCTGTTATCCCATTGGCTTCACATCTGGTCGGGTGATTCTTCTGTATCGTCTGACAAAATGTCATTTCCGGTGGCGAGCGCGTAAGCGGTGGCGTGGGAGCGGCAATGGGAAATACTGATGTGAATATCTGAAATCAGCAGTTCCGCACAGACGTCACGAGCGACACCTCCCAGTCGAATAATCGGTTTGCCGCCAGGTTGGTTGTGGATTTCAATATCCCGCCACCCGATGCCTTTGGCCCAGCCGGTGCCGATCGCTTTGAGTACGGCTTCTTTGGCGGCCCACCGTCCGGCGTAATGTTGGGTTGCTGCTTTCCGCTGGGCACAGTATTCAATTTCATGCGGTGTGAAAACACGTTGGACGAATAATTCGCCATGCCGGTCAATCATCTGTGCGATTCGTAGGCATTCAATGATGTCCGTTCCAATTCCGATGATTCGCATAACTGGTAACCTGAGTCGATAAGGGTTAGCGACGACAAGGAGACAGGGGCTCTGCTTCACCTGGATTGATTAAAGTCGAAGGTGCTCTGGGTTTTGTCGTGACCACGATTCTACGAAGACGATCATGTGTACAGGGACAGGCATGTGTACAGGGACAGGCCTGTGTACAGGGACAGGGTCAAGAAATACTTCCAGAACGGTTTTTAATACCACATGCTTGTTGTGCCCGTGTTAACACTTGTTGCGCTTTGTTGCGCGAACGATTGGCTCCCTCCGTCAGAATGTCCCGGACATTGTCAGGATGTTTTTCGAAATCTTCACGACGCTGACGGACATCCGCAAAATATTCTTCCGCCTGATCTGCTAAAGCTTTTTTTACTTCACCATATCCAAACCCACCTCGTTGGTAGAGTGCGGCCATTTCGTCACGTTGTGTATCACTGGCAAACAACGAATAGAGCTGAAACAAATGGTCTGAATTCGGGTCCTTCGGTTCATCCATCGGGCGTGAGTCCGTGGTGATACGCATGATTTTTTTACGTTGCGGTTTGAGAGGCTCGAAAATTTCCAGTGTATTGTCATAACTTTTTGACATTTTTTCGCCGTCTGTGCCAGGAACTTTTGAGGAATTTTGTAACACTTTTGCTTCCGGCATAACAAAGACCTCACCATATTGGTGGTTAAAACTACCGGCAATGTCTCGGCATACTTCGATATGCTGAATCTGGTCTTCACCAACCGGGACGACGTTTGAATCGTAAGCCAGAATATCCGCGGCCATGAGGACTGGATAGGTAAACAAGCCTGCATCGGCAGATAGCCCCTTGGCTTTTTTTTCCTTGTAAGCATGGCACCTTTCCAGTAATCCCATTGAGGTATTGGTCATTAATAACCAGGTTAACTCGCTGACTTCCGGGACGTCAGATTGAACAAATAGTGTAGCCCGTTCAGGGTCCAAGCCGAGCGCCAGCAAGTCCATGGCAGCGTCCATGGTCAACTGTGCCAATTGTTCATGATCACGTATCGTGGTTAAGGCATGTAGATTTGCAATAAAATAGTATGCTTCCTCTTCGTCCTGAAGATCAATGTACTGGCGGATGGCTCCAAAATAGTTTCCCCAGTGAAAACGTCCTGTTGGTTGAATGCCTGATAGTACGCGCATGGTTAGTTTGTTTGTAGAGTTCCCACGAGATTTGAAAATTGTTCGATTCCCGCTGCGGACAACGCAGCCGGTAATGCATCAAGTATTTTGATGGAGCAGGTCGGATCGAAAAAATTAGCCGTGCCCACCTGAATTGCGGTGGCACCGGCTACTGCAAATTCTAATACATCGTCCACTGTTGCGATTCCGCCTATTCCGACGACGGGAATGGAAACGGCTTGGGAGACCTGGTAGACCGCCCGCAGGGCGATTGGTTTGATGGCAGGGCCGCTGAGTCCCCCTACGACGTTGCCCAGTAGTGGACGCTGCTGTCGCCAATCAACCGCCATTGCCAACACGGTGTTGATCAATGTCACGGCGTCGGCACCCGCTTCGGCTGCGGATTGAGCAATCGCGACAAGGTCGGTGACATTGGGAGTGAGTTTTGCCAGGACGGGTAGTTCGCAAGCTGCTACCACGTCACGCACGACGCGGCCGCACAAAGCTGGATCTGTACCAAAATCCACGCCACCGCTGACATTGGGGCAGGAAATATTCAACTCTAAACCTGCAACGCCCTCAAGACCGTCCAAGCGTCGGGCCATGGTCACGAATTCGTCGTGAGTTTTGCCGGCGATGCTGACAATGGTCGGGGCATTGAATTGAGCCAGATATGGCAAATGGTGTTCCAGAAATGCGTCGATGCCATCATTGTCCAGACCGATGGAATTCAACATTCCGGCTGCTGTCTCAATGGTACGCCAGGGAGCGTTTCCCCGACGTGGGTCCGCCGTAATGGTTTTGGGAATGATTGCTCCCAATCGGTCAATGGCCACAAGGCCTTCCATCTCCCGCGCATATCCGAAGGTTCCCGACGCCACCATCACGGGGTTGGACAGTCGCAAACGACCTAGCTGTACAGACAAATCAATATTGGACACAAGCTCTATCGTGGGAGGAGGATGAGAGAGGGACTGGGGAAGTTTTATGGCAAATCTTTCGGAGAACCGAATGGTTCCATTCTATGTTTTTTTGTGGTCTTCACAACCGAAGCGCTGCTCAGATAGCATGCCGTAAAGTCATCATCGGAGGTCGATTGGCGGCCATCTCGGCGAGTAAACGTCGCCAATGTCGTGGTGTACCAGGGGTTAAACGGCCGAGAATCCTTGGGGTTTGGGCACCCGTGATGTCTGGCAGATTTCCCGGGACATGGTCGACGTGCAACATTGCCAGAATAGCGACTACAGCAGCACGAATGCCATCATCGTCGAGTTCAAAATCGTGTGGTAATTTCCAGGCGAAGTTCGGTAACCGTTCCCCCAGTTCACGTAGTAACATTCCGTTTTGCCGTCCGTGCCCCAACAAAATTCCTGCTGTGACAGGAACCTGTTCCGGAATGGCCTTGTGGACTGCTTGGCAGATGCCATCGGCCACCAAGTGAGTAGCGCTGCAAAGGGTGTCCTGTAATGTGCGTCGGGAATGAACCGCTCTTTGCAGTAGGGAAAGAAAAGGAGTACCGTCAGGCCTTTCTGGGGACCAATTGGGGGGATTGGTGAATTCGTCAAGTTGCGACCAATCATCGACTAAACTGGCTATTTTGCGTCCTTGAACTGCCCACCGCCCGCCGTTGTCACGTTTCTCTTGACCTGCCGTTAATTGTTCCACGAGTAAGTCGAGCAGAATCATTCCAGGTTGTACTGTTTGGAAGAAAACGTGATGGTGGGTTGTGGTACCTGGTGCTGGAAAATAGTAAATCTGAATCTGGCGTCTCAACTCAATCACTAGCCAGCCACCGTGGTTGACCTGATGTATTTCTTGACCGAACAGGACAAGAAGCGGTAATGGCCAGAGCGGACCTCCCCGACCCCCTTGTGCCAGGTCACGTGCCGGAAACGAATCAATGACACTGAGCCCAGTCGACTCTGCCAAACGAGCCGTGTCACAAAGGCTGAGCGATGCTCGTTGGCCGTTGGGGTACTTGTACCATAGCCCTGGATCATGGGTGCCGATTACGAGAACCTGATCTGGATCTAGTTGTGTCTGGGTTAGAAGTTGTTGGACGAGGGTGGATTGTAATTCGGCAATTTCGGCTGCAAATGCAGCACAGTCATGCGGTGATCGCTGGCAGGCCGAATCAGATTCGTTTCCGAGAAAGAGTGCTTTCAGGTGGTCTGGAAGCTCAGACTTTGCCGAGCTGATAACGTCGACGTGTGCACGAAGTCCAAAACCATTTGTCGCCAAAACTACACCAGTGAGACGCTGGCCACTGTTGGACAGTTGTAGACCCACGATATGTCTCGTGGCGTTAGACTCCATAGGGAATCCATCGACCGTCGTGGCTTTCATGCAAAGGCCCTCCACCAGTATGAGATTCCAAGCGGAAACCGTACCAATTTTGAGGTCTATCAAGTAGGTTTGCTGTCGTAGGGGTGAAGTGCACGTGTCTTCAACCCAGATACTTCATGCCAGGTACAGGCGTGCGGGATATTTTGTGCCTGCGGGCAGGTAATCAAATCCCCGCTGAGCCCCGTCATAGAATGGATTCAAGTATCTCGCGGAATCGTACCATCCGAGACTTGCTGCCAAATCATATGCGGGGCCCGTGCCTTGTCTGTTTGGCACAAACAACAGTGGGTGGTTAAGCCACCATGCGCATGGTGGCAAATTCTGACTGCTGTACCCCGCCAATGAATTCTTCGAAAATTCGTTGATCAAGGGCCGACGCCGAACTGCTTTCGGGGTGAAACTGAGTTCCGATTGCATGCCAATCATCCATTTGGCTTTCGATTGCTTCCACAATCCCATCCGGTGAACGGGCGGTAATTGCAAAACCTGGGGCTATTTCGTCAACGGCCATGTGGTGCATGCTGTTCACACGCACTTCACCATCACCATAGACACGTTCCATTAACGAACCGGGTACCACTTCGAGGCCGTGTCGATGACTGGCATCTAATTGGTCCTTGTGCGGCAGTGCGCGAGGGACGTCTTCGGGAATATGGTAAAACAGGCTGCCACCTTGAGAAATATTGATCAGTTGCATCCCCACACCGATCCCGTACACCGGCATCCGACGGTCTGCAATTTGACGCATCAGCATCCGGTCCAAATCTTCGCGACGGGATTCCATGATGCGGACACTAGGGTGGCGCATAAAACCATCACGATTAGGATCAAGATCCGGACCACCAATTAAGACAAAACCACTCAAAGAATCCAGCACGCGCGAGATGTCTTCGTCATTGGTCAGTGGGGGTAGAATCACTGGAATAGCACCTGCATTGATAATACAGTTGAAGTA
>CAYMUR010000044.1:8966-39921 GCA_964393615.1 uncultured Pirellulaceae bacterium | reverse complement strand
ACCTGTGGACCATTGCGGTTCACTACCCAGCAATCCAGGTCACCGTCGTGATCCCAATCGACTAGCGACATTCCACGACCGTCGTCCGGAAAGTCGATACCACTGATTCCCGACACATTGGCAAAGCGTGAACGGCCAGTATTCAGGAAACAGCAATTCCGCTCGTTTCCACTCCACGATCGCCCCTGCCGTACCAGGTCGTGCAACCGGCGCGTAACGTCCGACCGATCTCTGCCATCGGCCATCGCACCGGTAATCGCTGATCCGCCATGCGTCAGAACCTGACGCCACCAAAAACTTCACAAGTCTTCCGGACTGGACGACGTGACAAAGCCATTGGCTACCAGCAGGTCCTCCCAGCCATCGTTGTTGATGTCGGCAAATAGAGAACTCCAGGCCCAGCGTCCCATTTCAACAGCCGCATCAGTGACTTCGCGAAATGTGCCGTCCCCGAGTCCGGCAAACAAGGTATTTCCTTTGGCAAATCGACGATAGACACTCTGCAAGTTACGGTTGACATCTTTCACAAACTGGGATTGTGCCGTGATCCGGTTGCCAGCCGAAGAGAACATGTTGGCGACATAAAGATCCATGTTGCCATCCCGATTGTAGTCTCCCCAGCTGGCCGACATACCTGACCCCTGATCCAGGACGCCCGCCTTGGCAGCGACTTCGTAAAATTGGCGCCCACCATCCACGGCATCGTTACGATAAAGACAGTTCTGACCATAGTCATTCGCAACATAGATGTCGCTGTCCCCGTCACTGTCGTAATCCTCCCAAGCCACGGCGAGCGTGTGACGTCGATTGTGGACATTGAGTCCGACGGCGTCGGTCACATCGACAAGCTGCAACGATCCTGCGGCAGACAAATCGTTGCGGTAAAGACGATTTTCGCCGCCGTCATTGGCATCGTGGAACACGAATTCCCCTGTTGACTGTGGTGATAACAATCCAGTTTGCCTGGCGATTCCCACATAGATGTCCAAATCGCCATCGAGGTCGTAATCGGCCGCTGTAATGGATTGTATGTCTGGATGCCTGGCGGGTATGGTTTGCTCTAATTGAAAGCGACCGGTACCGTCGTTCAGCATGACCAGAACCGCCGACGGTAGGCCAATGACCATGTCCTGATCACTGTCATTGTCCAAGTCAATGATTAATGCCGAACGTGTGAGATCCAGCCAATCGACACCTGCCCAAGTGGACCGATCCGTGGCACTACCATCCGGATTTTGAACAAACAGGCGATTGGGCAATCCGCCACCTTGACACACATACACGTCCTCCAATCCGTCTCCATTCGTGTCACCGACTGCCATCCCATACCAACTGAACAACTCCATCAAATGTGTTTTGTCGATAATATTCGACCAGTGATTTGTACCGTACACCAATTGCTCGCGAAACGAACGGTTGTTGGCTAATACAGATTCCGTGCAATCGGCGAACCATGTACCGTTGGGAGCACTCGTCGTCACTTCTTCATAGTCGTCCACTTCGATCGATGTCAGGCGCGGTGCAGCATTAGAAGAACGATCCCATTGACATTGCCACGTGGCGGTCACGAACACCGAACTGTCGTTCCGCATGCACCTGGCTTCCAACTTGGCTGACGTCCGTGCCACACCGTCGCTCAAGTCGACATGGATCACTTTGAATTTCACATCCGATTTCGCCGTGTCACATTGGTCGAAAAGTTCGTCAAACGCAGCAAGCGCTTGAGTCAGAGCGGCAGCACCCTGCGTGTCAGGCACGACATCGGGTTCACCATCGACTGCCCAACGCACTGTTGTCAGCTTGTCGCGATAGACTTCCGCGAGATGTTGTGGACGTAGTGGATGAAAATAAAATTCGTCGGTGACGAAATCGGTCAAACGAGCTTTACTCCTCAGCTTGGGTTGCAACAATAGCTTTCCGATCTTGTTGAGTTGTGCGCCAGCATCTTCGTTAAAAGCTTCTGACTGCCAACCATCCAAACGAGGATTTACCAACCGTTTGTCTTCATCAAAACGCGCCTGGGTCGTCGACGTGGCAAACGTCGCGCTGCCGTCGTGCGTGGTAAGCGAAATGGCTGCGTGAGTGTCAGGTCGTGTCACATGACCCGCTTGGCCCGCCAATTTTTCCGAGGATGACGTTGTCTCGCGATTCAACATTCCCGAAATCGCCTGAAGACTACCATCCGGCGCCAAATCTTGCCGGTCGGTTTTATCTTCGCTGTGGGGGAAAAAAACCGAAAAAAAACACCAACCCATTCCCGCCAGGATCAATGGGGCGAAAGACAGCAGCAACAGTGAACGGTAACGACGCAAGCGATTTAGAAGATCAACGTTGCCCGGTAATGTCATTTTGAAGGTCGCACTGGAAGGGGCTATGCTTGACAGGTTCTAGAAACTTTCAGTAACCTCTCCGCCGGCGATCGTTGCCAACGACTGCCAGAGAGTCAAGTCTACCGTTTCCGAGACAAATCTAACCACCCCATCGCCCATCAACACATTGACGCCGCCGGGATGTCGGCTGCGTGCAGAAACGTGGTCACCGGTCTGCGGATTGCCGCCCTTTTCGCAAGGCAAGTTCAATTCCGGTTGATCCATCTCGGGCTCACACAAATTTGCTCCATAACTCGCATAAAGGTCATCAATGGAGGTATTCGGAGTAAACTTTGTCAACAGAAAACTGAACCCCGGTTGGAGCCCAAGGGCTTCCCCACGGCGATCTGTTGTCGATACCCCCGTCAGGTGTTCCGACAACAACATGGTGTTGCTGGTACCGTCGAAAATATCCCGGACCTTGGCGCCCCGGTCGACACCGAATGCAGCACGCAGTCGCTTGTACGTCGGATTCGGACCCTCCGCCCAGTCCACGTGAATCATTATCGTGCCACTGAAAAAAACCATGTAGTTCGTCTTGAAAAAATGGCCATAGTGAGGAACACCGCGCTCGCTGCTGGGAAAGTCCGAATAACCACCGCCCATACCGTCGCTGGGGCAAAGGAACGCCGGCAGCGGTGAGCCAGCAGCAATCGTAGAAGCCGCATTCGGATTGTTCGTCGACCACATCATCCAATACTGGGTAAGATCAAATTGGTCGTAACGATGACCCGCCTCAATGTACGCCAAGGTTGGCACCACCCAGCTGTACTGAGGGTCCGTATGCATACAGCCAATTCCCGCACAGGGAAGGCTTTCGTCAATGGTGACGCCCTTGGGAAAAAAACTATGCGTCAAGTGATGATTGTGAAACGCCACACCAAGCTGTTTGATGTTGTTGAGACATTCCGTACGCCGCGCCGCTTCGCGGGCCGCTTGAACGGCCGGCAACAAAAGGGCAATAAGAATCGCGATGATGGCAATCACTACCAACAATTCGACCAACGTAAATCCACGACGACTACCCATCTGCCACCTCAGTCAGACATGTTATGCCTTGAGACGATACAACTTATCACAACTTACCAATTTATACCCCGTTAATTCCACGCAATAGACATTCTAAGTAGAATGATCAGGCGGTGCAACACATGCAACGATACCCACGTTCCACGAAGCTGAACAAAAGGAAGATTAAAATCAAAGGGCCACCGTAAAAAATGGTCAAGAACAGCGAGTTTGGTTACAATTGAAAATCAAAGCGTCACCGCCGCATCACGATTTCGAATATGCTTCCTCCTTCTCTGAAACATCTTTCGAAAGGCTTCCCGACCGTAGGGAAACGCGCGACGCGGCACCGTACCGTCTCCGCACCTGAGCTCCTCGAAGCTCGCCTTGTCCTCGTAACCTTCACCGACCTCGGCATCAATATTGATGCGGCGGGTGTCGGCAATATCGCCTGGGGTGATTTCAACAATGATGGCTGGGTCGATTTCCACTCGGGCGGCAACGTCTGGAAGAATGACAGGGGCAGTTTGAGCATCTTCCAGAATTTGTGTTGTGAGGAAGCGATCTGGGGCGACTACAACAACGACGGGTTTCTCGATCTGTTCGAATATGGCGGAGGCTACCGACTCTACCGGAATGACAGTGGAACGGGATTCACGGACATGAGTTCCATCATGCCGTCGCTTCCAAACCCCCACGCCAAATCGAAAGGTGCGACGTGGGGCGATTTTAACGCGGATGGATGGGCAGACATCTTCCTGGGAGGATTCGAAGACTTTGGTGTGACGAATTATGCAGACGTGATGCTTGTCAACAACGCCGGAACGTCGTTCAGCGTTTCCTGGACTTCGCCCGGCGCACCCAAGCCCACACGCGGTGTCACGGCTGCGGACTATGACCAGGATGGTGATATTGACATTTACGCTTCTGAGTATCGTCTGACACCGAATTTCTTTTGGCAGAACGATGGACTAGGGAATATCAGTAACGTGGCCGGGATAACGAACACCCTCGGCACCTCCAATGGCTATGGGGGCGGTCACACCGTCGGATCATCGTTCGGTGACTACAACAACGACGGGCTGTTTGACCTGTTCGTGGCCAATTTTTCCCACAATGCCGGCTTTGGGGGCCCTGGATCCCCTCGTCAACCAGAATCACAGTTCCTGGAAAATTTGGGGGCTGGCGCGGGGTATACATTCCTTAACCACGGCAACGGTGGTATCGCCTGGCAAGAATCGTTTGGTTCGTCGGTGGCCGGGGATTGGGACAATGATGGAGATCTTGATCTCTATTTCGCAGCGGCCTATGCGCTGGATAGCTCACGCCTGTTTCAAAACAACGGCAATTGGAATTTCAGCGATGTGACCACTGCCTCCAACCTACCCATAATGAACCAAACCTATCGTGGCGCATGGGCCGATTATGACAACGACGGCGATTTGGATTTAGGCGCCGGTACAACCATCTTTCGCAACGACGTAGGTAACAACAATCACTGGCTCAAAATCAAATTGTCGGGTGATGGAGAGCTGGTGAATTCCGCTGCAATCGGCGCAGTCGTCCGCGCAACAGCAGGTAACCAAACGATCTTACGGCAAGTCGAAGGCGGCAGCGGCGAGGGCATGCAGAACGATTTGACCATGCACTTTGGCTTGGGAAGTTATACGGGAAATGTGGACCTTGATATTCGCTGGCCTGGTGGCTTTTCAACGACAGCTCAAGTGACAGCGGACAACACACATTCTATCCATTTTGCCTTCGTTCCACCCGACTCATCAGGTCAACTGCCTGTCACGACCGGGCTGATGCTCCACCTCGATCCCAGTGACATCCATAACAATGGTGGCGCGACAACCCCCAATCATGGCGACAAAGTATTGCTCTGGCGTGATAAATCCGACAACCACAATCATGGCACGGCGGTCAGCAACACGGCACCACGTTTTAATCAGGTAGGTGGAAATGGTCGTCCTGTAGTTGTTTTTAATCCGACCGGCGGAACCGACCAGATCGCTATTTCCGCTCATCCATCACTCGACATTGGCACGAACAGTTTTTCGGCATTTGTGGTCGCAGCGGTAAACGATAACGGTTCGACACAACCGCACATCTTCTGGGAAAAACGAGATCCAGGCAGTTTTGCCGGACATACGCTGTTTCTCGAACACCGTAAGAGCCATCAAACGGTCCGTCACAATGCCGGAATGACGGTAGCAGCCCAAGTCAATGATTCCGACCCCACAGGTGGTGACGTTTTGGGCCTCAATTCACCTGTCGAAGGCGATCCCGGTATGCCCACTTCACTGGAATCAAGCGGCTTGCACATTTACTCGGTCGTTTTTGACCGTAGCACCACCGACGGCGACCCTGAAGGCTCATTTTTTGGTGTCGACGATATGGCTTTCTTGGCGAGTTCTTCGGATACGGGCGTCATCACACCACCACCGTTGGGCCATTCAGAAAGTTCAGCACCGATGACTATTGGTTGGAGCCCCATTCAGAATTTCGGAATTACCAATGGACAATTCGGAGACATCGTGCTCTATGATCGTGAGCTGACTGCGGTTGAGCAGGCGTTGGTCGTCGAACATCTAAGGAATAAGTACGCTCTGCTCCAGCATGCGACGTGGATGCCGGATAGCGGTGGTAATTGGAATAACGTTTCCCACTGGGTAGGTGACCATGTCCCAAATGGCCCAGGTATAAATGTGTTTTTGGCAGACATCATTTCCACAACGCGGACGATTTTTACGGATACCGCAATTACCATCGGCAATCTGCGCTTTAACAATGAAAACCAATACGTTGTCGCTGGTTTGGGAAGCATCAATTTTGACTCACCTCTGCCGAATGCACACATCGACGTACTCGCTGGCAATCATCAGTTTCAAGTGGCGGTGAATCTGCTGACAAAGGTGGACGTCGATGTAGCGGACGGTTCGTTGCTGTCATTCAATGGCGCCTTAAATCTGAACGGCCAAATGCTTAACAAGACAGGGCAGGGCACTCTGGCGATCAACAACCACTTGTCCATGGGAGGGGGAAGTGTGACCATCTCGGAGGGCACTCTGTCCGGTGGGGGAACCGCTGGAGGCGATATCCACAACCATGGCGGAGTTCTCTCATCGGGCGAAAGTCTCGGCACATTGTCCGTGGTCCGCAACGACACGGCAACAGGCGACACGGCAACAGGCGACATGGCAACAGGCGACACGGCAACAGGCGACATGGCAACAGGCATTCCTATGTCTGACGCGTTGATGATTTCAGCTTTCATGCCAACCCTGACTGGGGAAATCATAGTCGGTGAATCGCCTGAAGATCTGGAGGTTCCGGAAATCCATTTCAGTGATAGACAGCAACCGGCCAGGAAAGAGAACTCCTCCTGGAGAGATGCCGTCAAGGATTTCACACTGCTTGTTTCGCAACCAACGGGCTGCGCCGTGGAACAATACAAGCACAAGTCAGACTTGGCTCACCTTGTTTACCAGTGCTTCGAGTCACTCGACTTGTCGCAGCTGCAAGTCGTGTCCTGGCTTCCGTCAGATCATTAGCAAGGCAAGGTGACGTATGCGTGATTGGTACTCTGTTCCCCGAAAACAGCTGGGGTCGAAAAGAAACGCAAGCGACCAGCATAGCCACTTGAAGCCCCAACGCCGTCATCCATTGGTACCACTCAACCGACTATCGTCCACCGCTTGGCCCTGTTAAAATCCAAGGGAACAACCTCCCGTCAGACACTACTTCCTACCAGTGAGTTTTTCCATGCACCACGAGTCCTTGGAATCATTCCTACCAGACAATGGGGCCTCGCGACGCGATTTTCTGCGTTACACGGGACTTGGGTTGGGATCGCTTGCGTTGGTGCATCTCATGCAATCGGAGAACCTGCTGGCTTCACCGGCTACAGCTTCGCATGATCTGTCACCAAAACAAGGCCATTTTGCGCCGCGAGCCAAGGCGGTCATTCAACTGTTTCAGATGGGCGGACCAAGCCAAATGGATCTCTTCGATCCGAAGTCTGAACTGCAAACGCGTAGTGGTCAAAAGCATGTCGATGAGGTCGAGAGCTTTCAGCCAGGTAGCGAATCTAACATGCTAATGGGTACGCCTTTCAAATTTGCTAAATACGGCCAATGCGGAATGGATTTTTCCGAACTTTTGCCCCACATCGCAAACACGGCAGACCACTGGTGTATGATTCGCTCGATGTACACCGGCAACAACAACCATCCACAAGCAACACGGATGATCAACACGGGCAAGATTTTTGCAGGCCGGCCAACGCTGGGTGCGTGGATTAGCTACGGATTGGGAACGGAAAACGAAAACCTACCGGCATACACCGTCCTGAGAGATCCCGACGGATACAGCGGCGGCGGAACAACACAATGGGAAAATGGGTGGCTGCCCGCCCTCTACCGTGGGACCGAATTTCGTTCGCGCGGCGAACCAGTTTTGAACCTTCATCCTGCGGAAGCAACTCCGGCCTCAGCGCGAAAAAACGTGCTCGACCTGATCGCCAAACTCAATCAAAAACACCGCGAGCCTTACCCTGCTCAAACGGACCTGGAAGCACGGATTCGAAATTACGAATTGGCGGCAAGGATGCAATTGCACGCAGAGGAAGTACTGGATATTTCAGGAGAAACCGAAGCTACCAGAAAAATGTACGGGCTCGATCAACCGTTAACGGCAGATTACGGTACCCGCTGCCTGATGGCGCGAAGATTGGTCGAGGCGGGCGTTCGCTACGTTCAGCTGATGCCACCCATTAAGCCTCAAGTGATGCCCTGGGATCACCATCGAAATTTGGCACAGGACATGAACGTCATTGCGCCTCGTATCGACCAGCCCAGCGCAGCACTTATTCGAGATCTCTTTCAACGCGGATTGCTGGACGATGTCATCGTGATGTGGACGGGGGAATTCGGACGATTACCGATTTCGCAGCTTAAGAATGGACGCGACCATAATCGTTTCGCATTCACCAACCTAGTAGCGGGAGGTGGATTCAAAGCCGGCCATGTCCACGGAGCCACCGACGAAATTGGTTACAAGGCGGTCGAAGGTCGTGTCGGTGTGAACGATTTTTTGGCAACCATCATGCACCAGGTCGGGCTGGACCATGATCGCGTGACTTACAAACACAATGGCATTGCGGAAACACTCACCGATAAGAAGGTCACCGCTGCCCGTGTCGTCGGTGAAATATTGCAAAGTCCACCAGACATTTGAAAGAAATAGGGTTGCCCGCGATACACACCACTGGCAACTAAAATGATTCAGTAACCTCTCCGCCGGCGATCGTTGCCAACGACTGCCAGAGAGTCAAGTCTACCGTTTCCGAGACAAATCTAACCACCCCATCGCCCATCAACACATTGACGCCGCCGGGATGTCGGCTGCGTGCAGAAACGTGGTCACCGGTCTGCGGATTGCCGCCCTTTTCGCAAGGCAAGTTCAATTCCGGTTGATCCATCTCGGGCTCACACAAATTTGCTCCATAACTCGCATAAAGGTCATCAATGGAGGTATTCGGAGTAAACTTTGTCAACAGAAAACTGAACCCCGGTTGGAGCCCAAGGGCTTCCCCACGGCGATCTGTTGTCGATACCCCCGTCAGGTGTTCCGACAACAACATGGTGTTGCTGGTACCGTCGAAAATATCCCGGACCTTGGCGCCCCGGTCGACACCGAATGCAGCACGCAGTCGCTTGTACGTCGGATTCGGACCCTCCGCCCAGTCCACGTGAATCATTATCGTGCCACTGAAAAAAACCATGTAGTTCGTCTTGAAAAAATGGCCATAGTGAGGAACACCGCGCTCGCTGCTGGGAAAGTCCGAATAACCACCGCCCATACCGTCGCTGGGGCAAAGGAACGCCGGCAGCGGTGAGCCAGCAGCAATCGTAGAAGCCGCATTCGGATTGTTCGTCGACCACATCATCCAATACTGGGTAAGATCAAATTGGTCGTAACGATGACCCGCCTCAATGTACGCCAAGGTTGGCACCACCCAGCTGTACTGAGGGTCCGTATGCATACAGCCAATTCCCGCACAGGGAAGGCTTTCGTCAATGGTGACGCCCTTGGGAAAAAAACTATGCGTCAAGTGATGATTGTGAAACGCCACACCAAGCTGTTTGATGTTGTTGAGACATTCCGTACGCCGCGCCGCTTCGCGGGCCGCTTGAACGGCCGGCAACAAAAGGGCAATAAGAATCGCGATGATGGCAATCACTACCAACAATTCGACCAACGTAAATCCACGACGACTACGAATTAACATGCTCATACTCAAATCGCCATACAACTTGTGACAAAGGCCTATTGCCAGAACCGGCTTGGCCATTTGATCAAGGTGATATTATAACACAACGGTCGGAAGAACAACCGTTGTGAATGTTATCGTTGTTCCCAGCGTGTCACTCGTTGCCACACAAAAAGACAAACAAAATGAAATGCATTTCCACTACTCAGCTTCGTGTTTCGACAACGACAGTGCGTTTAACTTGATGTAAACCGAACCTCACTACACCCAATTCAGGTCGACCCAAGTTTTGCTTTCGCCCGACAAGTATGACATCGTATCCATGTATCTTCATCGTCCATCAACATTGGCAACTATCTTGCTAGTCTGTGACGATGGAGATTCACGACGAGGTACGCTGCCTGGGACCGTGCCTCACCGAGGAAAGCCTCCGAAGTGAGGTATCACCTATCTGACTTCAACAGGCGAAAACTGTGGTCCGGCGACCGGTGCGCAATTCGTGTTTGGCTTACCACGGGCTACAGGTGGGACACGGCCCGACTTTTGCTGCCACCTCGTATTCCATCATCGCGGTAGACGGTCTCAAGGGTGCTGTCATAGAATAGAATCAAACGAACGGGACACGACACACCACAGGAAAACCATCCGACCACAAGGTTGTTCAGAGTGCGCCCTGCCCGTTTTCTAAATGTGCTGGCCCATGCCAGCGTCCGTTTCATCGTGAAAACGGACAAGACGAAGGTGTTACAGGAAACCCTATACAAAATCCAAAAGGGGAAGCCGTTCATGTTGTGTCCCTTACTTATGCAAAACACATTGCAGCGTCATGTTCTTCTATTGATCTTGGTCATTAGTGGGTGTAGCACGTTATCGCTCGCAGACGACCGCGACAATCGGTCGTCATCTCCGAACGAGTCGCGAGTGTTGTTACGAAAAGCCTTACCACAAGGTCTCAGTGTCGAGCTCAATACCCTGGGACCTTATCGCTATATCCAAGTCAACTTTCGCGCGCGTGCCGGCGACTACACCAACGATGACCCCAGTCTGGGAGCATGGGCAATTCAGATCCCCGAACTAATCGGTAATTCAGACGGGTTTATCTTTGGTTTCAATCCCAATCACCGGTGGCTCCCTGTCCCCGACAAGCCAAACTCCATCTATTATGAAAATGAAAGCCACCCGATTAGTCCCGACGAACCAGTCGCTTTCGCTGGGCTTCCAGAAATGATTAATCGGGACGGTCGAATGAAATACCGAGCCCAAGTAAGCGTTGATTCAGATCGTGTCGACATCGAACTGGCTCTTACGAACCTGGAAGATAAAGCAACATCTTTTTTTGTGGACATCTGCAACCGGTTTTACGGGCGCGGCAATGTTTGGGGTTGGTCAGAACGCACCTATGTAAAAGTTCGCGGTGAATGGATATTACCAAGACGCCTGTTTGCGGGAGAGTTCGGACCTAGGAGTGTGCGCTGGTTTGTAAAGGCTCGACCTCCAGGTCCCAATTATCAACACGAGTTTTTCCGCAATAGCGCCAACAATCCGGCAATGCAAATCATGGAAAGCCCCTATATCTGTATGCCATTGCAAAATGGACTGCACACGATTATGTACGGGTCTCCTCAAGGTTCCATGGTTTTCTTCAATCCTGACAACCCGTGCACGCATAGCGACGCTTGGACTCCGGACGTCGCACCCGGACAGACGGTGGTACAGCGCACGTCGTTACGTGTTTACCGTTTGCCGAGAAACGCCGCCATCAAACAATTCGAACAGGAAATGAAAACCGTGGACATCCGACAATGACGCTCGTCGGACGTTCTCGACCCACTCCTACAGTTGCACCGTTTGTCATGAGAAAAAGCGCCACAGGACGTCACTGTCCATGAACGTAAACATTTAACGGAGTTTTTGCCATTCCAACGAGACAGGAATCATAATGATGAGTTACGTTCGGCGAGTTGTATGGATAGCGACTTGCCTCTGCGGCGGTCATATCTGGGTGCAAAATATCTGGGTACAGAATATCTGGGTACAGGCATTTGAGATTTCGATTGACTATGCGCACGACGCGACAGACTTCTTCGGAGCAGGTAACCCGGACGGTGCCGTAGCGGGATCCCAGGCACGATTGGCATTGGAGGCTGCGGCCGATTATTTCTCCGCCACACTCGACGACAACTTTTCCTCGATCGAGCCTCCGGCACCCTTTAGTAGCTCCGTGTCCGACGGAGTGGCGACATGGCAATGGAGCTTGCATTTCAATGACCCCACAACGGGGGCCCAAACCACACTCGTTGATCAAACCTTTGCGGCTGGTGAATATCGCATCTACGCAGGAGCACGTGATCTATCCAGCCCGACGGTAGGGCTGGGGGGACCGGGAGGGTTTCAAGTCAGTTCTGGCAGCAATGGCGGCGGGTTTACTTCGGATGAAATCAACCAAATCACCACCAGTTTTTTTGATACGGTCCAACAGCGCGGTCAGACGAGTGGTTTTGCCCGCTGGGGAGGAACCATGACATTTGACAATGTTGACTCGGTCTGGCACTACGACCACAAAAGTCTACCTTCGTCTGGCCAAAATGATTTTTTCTCCATAGCGCTACATGAACTGGGACATTCATTGGGGTTAGGTACGAGCGAGGATTGGGAGGCCCTGGTTACCGGCGAACTATTCAACGGACCTGTGTCGATGGCTGAATTTGGTGGTCCGGTTCCGCTCGACTGCACGGGTGGGTGTGGGCATTGGGCCGACGACACGACCAGTTTTGTGGGCGGCCTGCCTCAGGCCACTGCCATGTCCCCATCGATTCTCAACGGTACACGAAAAGTTTTTACCGATCTTGATGTGGCAGGATTAAAGGATATCGGATGGGACATCCTGGTACCATCGACAATACATACTTGGCAGGCATCCGCCTCATCCGCAAGCTGGAGCACGTCGACCCATTGGAATCTACCCGGGATACCGTCTCCCGCTTGGGATGCCGTGTTGGAAAACACGTCCGTTTCCAGTGGACAAACGGTCGTGGTTGATAGTGATTCGACGGTGAATAGTGTCCTTGTCAAAGGAAGTGGCCATCCATTGACGTTGTCCATTGAAAATGGCGTTACCCTGACGGCCCCGGTTGGATTGCAAATTGACTCGCTTGCTGTTATTTCAGGCGGTGGAACCATTGTGGGACCTTTATCGAATGACGGCACGCATGCGATTGCGGCCCCAGAGACATTAGTCATAGATGGCACCGTAAGCCTTAACAATGCCAAACTGCGTGTGACGGACAGTTACAGTCCGGTTCGCGGCACAAGCAGTGGTGTTTTTACCATGTTGACTAGTACGAGTGGGGAACTCCAGGGAACCTTCTCGACACAGGCTGCTGCGGGCGTTGATTCGCATCTCGGTCATGGACATTTCCTCACCAGCATCACGCATGAGCCCAACTCGGTGAATGTGGAGCTATTCACCGCGGTCGAAGGCGATGCCGACGGTGACAGAGATGTCGACATCACCGACTACAATTATCTGGCCTCGAACTTCGATCCCGACGAAACGACGGTACCGCACCCATGGATCAAAGGTAACTTTGACAGTGACTATGACGTGGACATCACCGACTACAATTATCTAGCGAGTCACTTTGCCCCGGAAGGATATGGTGTCTCTGCGATTCCTGAACCATCGGCCCTGTTTCTTGTGGCGTTCGCACTAGTTCTATTAGGGGCTGCCCAGGAATACCGGCATTACGAGAGATAAAGTCGATCGGTTGTACAGCCTTTCTGTCGCCCGAGGTAGCGAATGTTGGCAGTAGGTGGCATGACTATTTGCAAGATTGTACGGAGACAACCATTACGGCAATTTATTTCTGGCAGCACCTAAGGGGTCTACACCGGGTGGCTGGGGAACATCTTTGGACAGAATCTCCCACGATTTCCCAAGTTCCCGCATTGCCTTGAAATCCTGTGCGGTATAACCCCAATGGAGTTCTGGCGTGGGCATTACTGTCGATTGCTTCCGTGACCGGGCAGCGGCTTCTAATACTCCCGTTACCATCAGTGTTCTTTCCACGGGAAATGGACTTTGTCCCTGCCGAAAGTGACACTGAATGGCATGGGCCAACGCCCCAAATAAATTACGGTTTCCCCAGGGGCCTGTGTACAAGCTGGTCGCATCTACTTTGTCTTGTCCAACGCGCCGACAAGCAAAGTTCCAGCGGGTGTAAGATTTCCCGATCCTGACTATCGTCGCTTTAAAATGATCGCGGTATTGCAACAAAATCGCGTGAGGCTGATATGGCTCTTCCCCAGGTAGTTGTCGCAGGGAGGATAGCGGTTGGCCCCATTCCACCTCCATCGCAGTTTTGGCCAGATCCAAGCTCCATTTCCCCTCTTCTGCCGCTCGCCATACTGCATCTCCGGCAAGAAATTCCACACTCTCGATGCCGGTTTCGCCGCCCCTGCGCATTTCGACCATGGATTGCAACAGTTCTAACCCATGAAAGTCGTATGACTCGATCGATCCGCCGTGGACCACCACTGCTTCTTGAAAATTGGATCCCGGCAAAAATTCTAATGGTGGCCGACGTTGTGCGAGAGGAACGCTACTACCGGCCATCAGGGGAATTCCCAGTTGGCGCGACTCACCGACCATCGCCTTCGCTTGCTGCCAGCTGTACGACAGGTGTTTGTCGTTAAAGACCGGTACAAACCGCTGGCTTTGCTTCATGACCATTATCGTTTCGTCAAAAAAACGCTTTCGCGGATATAACTGTTGTCCCAGTTCGTTCACCGAGTAATTTCCATGTTCTCCAATCAAAAGCACTGCATCGACCGCCAGTTCCGTTCCACCCAGACATAGTGCACTGCGAATGGTGGAGAATATTGGAATCTTATATTTTTGTGACACGTCATGTGACATGTCTCTTTCGGACAGTTGGTCGGCGTAAAAAGAAACCACATCGACTCCCGGGTCGGTCAGTCTGCCATTGAACAAGTAATCCTCAAGAAAATTTTCCAGGATGACATGAGCGTGCGAGCGAAAATGAAACACCGTAAATATGACAGCCACTCGTGGGCGTTTTCTGTTTTCCAGGCCGACGCTTGATTGTAGCGCTGACAAACAGCTGGCACCAACCACGAGCCCACTTGCCGTAAAAAAATGTCGCCTTGTCGCCGCGTTTGGTGCGCCGTTACGGTTGGTAGCATCGTTTCGTTCAGAAGTTGTCACACGGTCACCTTGGCGAGTTTAAATCTGATTTTTGACGAACCCCTTTTTCAATACTAAGGAGTCGTTCCATTTCGAACCCCTGGAAACATCATCATGGATTTATATTTGTATCAACCCGTTGATGCAATTGTAACAAGCATCATGTTAAAAACACAAAGGTAATGCCAAGCCATCGTTAATCATGATGAATCGTAGACGAATGTACCTGATAGGGTAGGCGTTCAATGAGTGTACTGTGATTTTCACAATGCTCCTGATATTATTCCCCGACTCTCATTCCACCGCTCCAACGTTTTTCGCGCAAACCAGTCCGGCGGCGAGTATAACACCTCTGTACAAATCACCAAATGCAATAATCGTTACTATATCGCCTGGGCCAATGGTTTGAATGACGAAGAGGCCTCCGGGACAGCAGGTTCTGATTGCTTCGTCTGCGGATGGTCTTGTTTGGTCAGCTCCACAACCAGCTGTACCACGACAGATCAAAGAAAATCTCGTCCATTGCAGTGTTGGCTTGATGGCTTCCGAACACGGGTTGTACCTCTTCTGTGGGACCAAGATGAATCTTCACGACGATAAGGCGGCACCGGGCATGCACGGTTTTGGCCCAAAGGCCAGGCGATGGGACTTGCACTCGTCCCAAGATGGCAACCACTGGCAATTGCGCACCCCGCGCCTGCTCGATGCCGGGAGTGGCCATAATGCAATTTACGAAGCGCCGCGATTTACTCGCGACGGAGTACTGATGTGCGGAGGTACCCACAACGGTCCCGCCGTGTTCCGCTGGCCTGGTAGGGACCCCACCGAGCGGCCAGAGGTCATTGCTGTACCGCCCACTCCAGGACTGAGATTTCCCTACGGCGAAGCAACCTGGCACCAGACACGCGACGCTCTAATCGTCATGTTTTGGCGCGACGAGGCACACTCCACTCGATTGCATGTCAACAGCAGCAAAGACGGCGGGCGCAGTTGGACGATGCCGGTCATCACGGATATTCCGAACTCCATGCAACGTGTTTATGGGGGCACACTGCCGAACGGACGAGCCTATCTAATCAACGATGCATGCCCGCAGTTGCTCCTTCGACGGCCGTTAACGATCGCACTCAGCGACGACGGACGCGTTTTCGACAGGATCTGGATGCTGGTCGACGATCCCACGGAATATCGGTTTCCAGGTTTGCTCAAGGTCCATGGTTGGCAGTACCCTGCAGCGTTCGTCAATGGAAACCGATTACTGGTAGCCGACAACGCCAACAAAGAAGGTATCGGCTGCGGCGTGATAGAATTGCAGCAGCTTTCCTAACGAGCGCAAATCGGTTTCCAGATTCAAGGAAAAGGTCCCGCGCGTTGCCGGACGCGATCTCCATGGGCGCACAGTCGCTCGTGTTCCAGGGGTGCAACAGATTTCCAATCGTCCAACAGCAAGAGATTGTCATCCAGTTCGTCTCGACCGTTAGGGGCCATTAACGTAACCGCCACGGAGGGATTCGACAATACGAAACGGTACCACTCACGGGCCGGTGGAACTGACAAACCTGGAGGTCCCTCACAAGTCGGTTTTAGCAATTTACCCCAGCGCAGGCAGGTAAAACAAATCGTGGGCACACCCAAGAAATCCGTCATCGGAAAAACGTCCTGCTCTGCTCCGCGGTGTGCCGCATTGTAGCGGACCATGAGTAGGTCCAGCAATCCAGTCTGAACCCATTCAGCGGCAAGGTCTCGTTGGTGTGTCGTCAGACCGACAGCACGTACCACCCCCTCGTCACGAGCCTCTTGTAACGCGTGGATTGAACCGGCTGAAGACACAATTTCGTCCCATTCGTGACGGCTCTCGACGTAGTACAATGTGACGACGTCTAGATAATCTGTTTGCAGGGTATCCAGTGCAGCGGTGATTTCTCGCCACATCTCGTCGCGCGTCCAGCCAGCAGCCGATATTTGCGTGGCGACCACGACACTGCCTCGATTGGAACCAAGTTCCCCCACCGCCCGGCTCATTCCGTCCTTGTGTCCACACCAGTTCCAGTAGTTGATTCCACGGTGGTAAGCATGGAAAACGTCATCCACATCCAGATGCGTGTTCCCGCGTGTGGCGAGACCCAATCGACAAACAGGTGGCAGCGAATTCCCAAGGGTAGCTTGTTTTTTCATTATTGTGTCTCCAATACCACCGTAACCGATTATGCAATACCTGCGAAGTCGGCGTTGATTAGCGTTCTATTGTGTAGCAGAACCATCACTAATCAGTGCCCTATTCAACGACGGTAGCTCTTCGACTTGACCCTCGATCCGACACGCGGTAATGCGCTGGTGACCCTATGACGCTTGGTCTTTTAAGTGAATGGTAAACGATTATTTTTGCTTCGCACCTAGCCGGATGCGTGGAACGTGGACTGGCACATGGTAACCACAGAGCCAAGACAGCAATCAAAACGCACAAGCGGCGAAACATGGACTTTGAGAGCTGGTCAATTTGTGCTCAACACGTTGATTCATATGGAGCATTTTGTTACAATGAAATAGTTCTTTGGTACTGGAGTAATTTCGTTTGATTTCTTGTCGAATGGTTGAAACGATATCATTTTACAAATGACACTTTAGCACCAAATGTCACAGCGCGTCGTTGAGATGTCGAAAGCGATCGTTGATAGATTATCGTTGATAGATTGTTGTTAGCGAATTCATCAGGACGAACAGCGGTGACTCAAAACTACCGGTACGGAAAACGATCTCTTGCTTTTTCCCGCACCCGTTCTCTGCGAGTTGAACAACTCGAATGCCGTTATTTGCTCGACGGTACTGGCGTCAAACTGGCCGACGATTTCTTCGACCTGCCGCAAAACGGTCCACCGGTGACTTTGGACGTATTAACCAACGACCAGTTTGACGACACCTACGACGGACAACGACTCATCACTTCGGTCAGTTACGGTAGCGAAGGTGGGCGCATCGAGATTGGCGACAGCGCTCAAAACACCCTCTACACACCACCAGCTGATTTCTTTGGCACCGAATCGTTTGTGTACGCAGTGGATAGCGAGTTCACCGCCGAGGTATCTGTGAAGATTCGGGCACCGCTTGCATGGGATGACTATGAGATTCCACCAGATGGCGTCACCCGCCAACTGGACGTACTCGCCAACGATCCCTTCTGGCCTGACTACGAAGGGCTGCGTCGAATCACGGCCATCAGTGTGGGTAGTGCAGGGGGAACCGTCGAGATCGGGGCCGATGCACAGACCATTCGGTACACTCCTCCCGAGGCAGTCTATGACAGGGAGACCTTTGTCTACGTGGTCGACGATCTCTATCCAGCGCAAGTCACGGTTGAGATTCCAGTGACGCTCCGGGACAATCAATATGAATTGGTGAAGCACGACCCGCCTACGAAATTGAATGTTCTTGCAAATGATCCCTTTTGGTCGGGTTACGCTGGCGCAAGACAAATCACCCATGTCACTGAGAGCCAACTGGGCAACACTCTGGAAGTGTCTGCAGACGGTAATTCTATCATTTACAAGCAGGCAGACGGATTCTCTCCAGGAGGCTGGGACTCCTTTCGCTATATCGTCGACGGCAACTATGAAGCGAGAGTTTCGGTCGTCCTGCACCGACCGGTGCGAGATGACACCTTTGAAATCGATGAAAACAGTCGTGGCTTTTTCTTCAACGTCACAACCAACGATACTTACCGTGACTTGGATCACCACGAGCATGACGTCATCGACCGTGTTACCTCGGTCACACAACCTGAAAGCGGGGGATGGGTTGCCATTTCCTTCAACGGTCAGGGTGTCATCTACACTCCACCGGTTGGTTTCACGGGCGGGGATACTTTCCACTATGTGGCCGACGGCGCCCACCAGGCAAAGGTTCGCATCGAGGTAACACGTCCAGTACGCGACGACCACTTGTACGGGGAAATTTTTCAGGATACGCCGAACAACGTGGCGAACGTGCTGGAGAACGACTTTCTTGGCAACGGATATGATGGAGCAAAGTTGATTACCGACGTCGGTCCTACGGAGAACGGAGGCGTGGTCACGATCTCCAAGGATGGCAAAGCCATTTTCTACACGCCAGCACCCGGTTACACCGGACAAGACCGTTTCAGCTACACCGTCGATGACACCCTGCAAGCAAACACCACGGTCAATATACAAGCGTTAGCTCAGCATGACTGGACATCGTTTTGCCCCAACCCTACACAAAGAGCATACCCGATTGCTGTACTGGCAAACGACCACTTTGAGCAGGGATATCTCGGTCCAGGTGTGATCACTAACGTGGAGTTACTTAGCGGGAATGGACAAACATCGGCCACAGGTGGCTCCGTACTACTGTTCACACCAACAACCAGCGGTTCCCACCAGCTTCGTTATACCGTAGACGGGCAGTACAACACGACGGTATCGGTATGGATACCGGACCACCTCGATCCCGACCAGATGGTTGTGGATCAGAATTCACTGACACATGCGCTAAACCCACTCGTTAACGACTTCGAGCCCGATCAGTACTATGTGCAATGCAAGAGCCAAGACTACTCGGGTGACCGCTTGATTACCAGCGCCACGCAATCTCAACATGGCGGCATTGTCTCCGTTGGTCACAATGGCCTTGCGGTCTATTACACGCCAGCGGCTGACTTTGTTGGCTCGGATAGCTTCACGTACACCGTGGATGATTTCATGACCGAGACGGTTAACGTGGAAGTGATCCGCCGTGTACGGGATGATCAGTTTCGCGTCGATGCCAAAGATGGTCCTCAAGTGCTGCCTGTTTTGGTAAATGACCTGTTGGGAGCCGATTACACAGGTACCGGACAGGTTACGGGTGTCACCGTGCCTTCTGCTGGAGGCACCGCAACAATCTCCAAAGAGGGTCAGGTGATTGTTTACTCACCACCCGACAATTTCGTGGGAACCGACACATTCACTTATACCGTGGATGGAGCACTCAAGGCAGAAGTAAGTGTCATTGTCAACGCCACACGAGACGACCAATTGCCAACCTTTGAAAGTTTTGAAGCCTATCGCGAGTTCCTCGTCGACGATGCATTAACTCGGTATGAATATCTATTTGGTACAATTCCATGGGTCGTGGGACCCTATGAGTTTGAGGAAATGCCACTGGATACGTTTCGCGGAGCTCCTACTGTCAATCGCAACCATTCGGAGACCAATGTGCAGGTTGCAGGTGTGGACGAAGGAGATATTGTTGAGTTTGACTCCGACTACTTGTACGTACTCAGCGACGAAGAAATGGTGATTGTCGACGCCTGGCCGGCGGAAGAACTTGGAGTTGCATCACGGGTGGCAATCGAAGGACGGCCGCATGTCGAATATCTGCACGGAGATCGGTTAACCGTCATCTCCGAGATAGGTGGTGGGTTCCACTATCCTGCCTGGGACAACGACCATGCTGGGGTAAGTGACCGCTTTTGGCCACCCATTTCAGAGCCACTCCCTTCCTCGACAATCGTCACGGTGATGGATGTTAGTCACCGTGCAGCTCCCAAGATCGTACAGACCACCTCGATGGAAGGTCGATATGTCGACTCACGCGGCGTGGGCGACTATGTGTACCTCCTCGTTAGCAACGATAACGCGGTCGGACCAAAACCAGAAATCATCGCTGACGACGATGACCCGACCGCGCCCAACCGATATGAAACCAAAGAGGAGTATCTGACGCGAATCACCGCCAATCCTGGACAGTTCGTGGAGCAAGCTCTGCCAAACTACAGCACTTACGATTCCGAGGGTGACCTGGTCCGCAGCGGACTGCTGAACATGCCGGAAGACATCTATCAACCCATCATATCGGACGCTATGAACTTAATTTCGGTGGTGTCGTTGAACGTAGAATCCAACGCGCCCGGCTTGGCGGACACGTCCGGCGTATATAGCACTGGGGCCAGCACGATCTATGCTTCTCTGAACAACTTCTACGTTTTCGGTACAGACTTTTTCTACCAAGACGGAGCGGTAACACGAATTGTCAAGTTTGATTGGGATCCTGAATCGGGTGGTGTTAGTTTTTCCGCAACGACTACCGTACCCGGCACGATCGTCAACCAATTTTCGGCAGATGAAAACGGCGAGTACTTGCGAATCGCCACAACGGTGAGCAACAGTTTTTCGGGTAACTGGTCTGGACGCGAAGAGAACATGTTGTTCGTGCTGCAGGAAGATGTTGGCGTGTTCGAATTCGTCGGTAGTCTCCAAAATCTCGCACTCAACGAAACGATACGCTCGGTGCGATTTCTTGGTGACCGGGCATTTGTTACCACGTTTCGCAATATTGACCCGTTGTTCGCCATTGACATGAGTAACGCTGCTGACCCTCGTCCCGTCGGTCACATCACGCTACCTGGATTTACCAGCTATATGCACCTTGTCGACCAGGACCACCTGCTGACTGTCGGTCGTAACACGCCCGACGGCTGGAGTGGCCCGACACAGGTGGCACTCTTTGATATTGCCGAACTGACTCAGCCTCGCCGGATCGCCGAATACACGTTTCCGAGATTCTCCACCAGTGAGGCGGAATTCGACCACCATGCCTTTGGTTACTATGCCGAACACGGGTTGCTCGGGATGCCCGTTGCCAAACAGTATGTCGAGCGCATTGACGAAGACGGTGATGGCTACCGCGAAACGCGACAATGGGTGCAAAAACACCAGCTTGCGGTCTTCTCCGTAGACGTCGCTGCCAATGCACCCGCTGAGCACCTGGAATGGTTTACCGAAATTGACCATAACACCCCGGTGCGCCGAAGCGGTTATATTGGCGACAAACTTTACTCCGTTGCGAACGACTCGGTGAAGGTAGTCGCCGTAGCGGCTCCGAAAACGGTGATTGCAGAACTGATCCTCACCCAAGAGATTGACCCACAGGAAAGCACGCCTGCGATAGATGATCCTGACGGTAGTCCCGGAAGCGAGTTCGCAAGTACCGAGGAACCCGTAACGGATTATCCAGCGACGCAACGCGACGATGCGTTTGTAGAAGCGACCGAGCGTGCGCGGTCACACTTAGCAAATCAGCTGGAACGAGACATGGGAGCACCGATGCTGATTAGCACCGAGGCCGTCACAGACAGTCACGCTGACGATCTTACGCTAGTACTCCAAGTCAACAACGATCTCTATCTGGTCCAGTCCAGTCATGACGGACTGGTAGAAACAACGCAGGAGGATTACGAGTTTCAAGAGACGGTTGGTGTGTGGCACTCCGTCGAAACCGTTCCGAATTTTCTAGATGGCGATTACAACCACAATGAAATCGTTGACGCAGCCGACTATACGCTGTGGCACGATACGTTAGGCCAGACCGTGACAGCCTTCTGGGGAGCCGACGGTAATGGCAATGGAACAATCGACGACTTGGATTATGCCGTATGGAAGGCTCACTTCGGTATGACACTGGACACAAGCGGTACTTCTTTTACATCTGAGAACCAATCGAGTGCGACTGTCCGATCGCAAATGCCGTTACAAAGTGTCGTGTTGACAACGGACGCCGTGGTCAATGCGGCGCAGTCGATCAGTACAATCACTGACGTAACAGGAGTTTCCATCCAACCATTTGCTCCCACGATAGATTCTTCGCGGCGATCCGATTCACTTCCCTTCGCGAGCCGGGATACCCAAGTCGTTGTACGGGAAGTCATCCTTGAACCGACGAGCAACTCGATTCGACGATGCGCGTTGCTGGAATTCCTCGACGATCGTCCCGACAAAGACCATCAGGTAGGTTTCCAAGAGATTGGCGTGCGCACCTCTGGCTTTGATCGCAGTCTGGATAACAGAGCTAACCCCATCTCCCAGGCTACAGTAATCGATACGGTTTTCGGGTACCACCGCTCTCGCTGGCAAGCTCCATTCTGGAACATGATCTGTTAGTCAAATCAGTATTCGTTTTGCTGACCGGCGTTTTCCGGGTTTGCCACCGTTCGCAAAGGGTAGCCCGTCGAACCCGAACCATCCATCCTCCTCTTGATGTCGCTCGGCGTGATACTGGTGGCCGGTCTGGAGGCTCCTGCTGGTTGGCCGCCACAAGGTCTCACAGCTTTTCCTGATAGTAGCAGTACGCAAAGTGCACGACATTTTTCGTAAAGGTCAGCAAACGTTTTCGCTTACCCTCCTAGCTGCCACTGCTTAATGGCTTCCAAAGGATAGACCAGCATGATTACGTTCAACGCCAGGCAGTCCCGAACCGCCAAGGTCATCAAGAGTTCGCTGGAGAGCACCAGTAACATCGATTTCCCGCGTCCGACCATCGCGGCGATCCCATAGCCTAAGGCGCAAGCCAGCAAGTCGAATACCGAATTAGCGATCGAGTCACCGTAGTAATCCAGGGCAATGGTGGCGGTACGATAGCGTTCAACGATCATGGGAGAATTTTCCAGGATTTCCCACCCGCACTCCACGATCACCGCGATTACGAATTTCCACTGGGGGGTGATCGAACGCGGTAGCCAGTACAGGCACCCGCACAAGAAGATGCCGTGTTCAACGTGTGTGAAAAAATAAGGATCTAGCGGGTGCTGCGAGTTGTGTGACGACCAGATGTCCCCAACCCAAAATGAGAGGTTTCCGCAAGCGCACCACAGTTTTTGTTCCATGAGAAACAGGATGGCAACCGTTGTCGCAATGAGCCCACCCGCGATCAACATCCTTTCCAAAAGATCCTTACGGGAAGGGAGTCTGTCGGTAACCACAAAGCCAACGAGGTTCTTGTTGCCGGACATCATGGCCTCCAAAATGTGATCGTGAGGATCTTCCGCCAGACAGAATTGTCTCGCGTTTGGCAGACCCATTCTGAGAAAATCCCTGTGCGCTGGTGGTTACGTCGGTGATATCGGTCCACAAGTAAAATGCCTCCCGCACATCCACTGGGGTGTAGCTGCGAAGCGTGTGACAAACGCCGTAGCGCACGACTCTTCCAATGGTGCCAGTACCTGACAAACACGGTCCACACTCCCACCCACCCATGGTCGGGAGCGGTAGGATACAACGCCCCCTACCAAAGCCAAAAATGGCAGTGCCGCCTTGTGAAGTCTCCGATTGTAAATAACGTGACGCCACCGGTCAATTTCATCCACGCCGGTAACGCTTGTCGGCAGGGACGCAGGTAGGGGTTACAGTTCTCCGTGATATGCTTTCTCGTTTACATGCCCCACCCGTTTGGTATGATAAAGACGACCGACTGCTTGTATTACACGCCAGTAAAAGAAGCTAAACGAAAAACAGCTGCTGAGGCGATTGCCAGTGCCAAAACTGGTACGGATATCGGTTTCCTGATACTGTGACGGGTACCACCCTGAAGAGAGCCTGCCATTGAAGGATGCGCTACGAAACAGAAACGAAACATCTTTTACGAATGCCATCCTGAGAAAAAAGAACTCGCGTTGAAGCAAGAAAACAGAATGATCGTTTCCAACGAATAACAAAGGTTTCGAAGTCGAGATAGAACACGTACATTGGAGGAACACCGTGGAATCGAAGCAGCCAACAGGACAAGGTTGGAAATGGATACTAGGATGTGGTGCCATCATCCTGTTGGTCATTCTACTGGGTTGTGGTGGAGTATTCTGGCTATTTCTTAGACAGTTTCCTCAGCTGATGATTAAACTCAACGATGCCGTACAAGCGGCTACCGAACGCGAGACCTTTTACATGTCCTGGCTACCTCCCCACAACAATGCAACCGCCGCAGAACTATTCCCGGCGTCGCTCGCTGGTTTTCAGCTCGACGGTCACGACACTGTTCTGAAAGTCGATCGGTTCGACATCGAATCAGAAGGGCTCACCGCGGTTTACCACTCGGCAGAGGAAAAAATCGAGGTGTTCGTCTACCGAGTCTCAAGCTTGGAAAAAGAAGCAATCTACCGCAGGGTGCTCAAATCCATCGGAAGCAGCGATCCCTTGGGAGACTGGCACGATCAGCCGGAAGATCAGGGCGATGACCAGTACATGATGCGTTGGTCCTTAGGAGAGCCCCAGTCGAAGGAATTGCAATTCACGGCGAAACCACCTTATTTCAAGGGGCGATTGTGGTGGAACCAAGGCTGGCTGTTCTTCTTTCTAACCGAAAGGGATATCGATCTAGAAGCATTCCAACAAAGTTATCTGGACGCAGTGCAGGGAAGTACTCCACTGTCGTCTTTCCCGCCTGCACAACCAGCCGATTCGGAGCCCCTTGTCAGCCCTGAGAAGACGGGGTCCGAAATCAAACCGAAGCAATCGGACCAACGTCAGTGACGTCGAGTTTTTCTTCACCCGGGTCAGCAACACAGGTCTGTGCACCTTAAGGTACTCAGACAGCTAGAAGCATTTGGAATCCTCAACGGCAAAAGGCTCAGCGTAGAAGTTGAAATCGACGCCGAGGTCAACGTCACCAGGTTTGAAAGTGCCCTACAAAGGTCGCTCATCCCACTGAGGGACCATTCCACCTAAGCCTTGTAGTCACCTGCAACGTTTACACACTTTACTGGGTCGGTGGTTGGCTCGCCAATTGGACCAGGGTTTCGCGGACACGAATAACCTGGCTGTTGTCAACAATCAGATGTCGATGGGGTCCATTCGCTTCCTGGTTAAACCGGGTAAAGCCGTCAGGATCAATGGACACGCGGCCCGCAGCTGAGACTGAGAAAAAACCCCGTTCAGGATAGATGGCATACAGGACGCTAGTTAGATCCCAAGTTGGCCGATTGTGGGGCGGCGGCACGTAAAGCCGGTAAGCGTCTTCGAGCGGGTGATGTTGCACATAACGATAGTCCCGTTCGATGCTCTCCGCAGGGTAACGAATCGCATCCCCCAGCTCATAGGTACTGAACACAATCGGTGTCGGCCACTCTCGTACAATGGTTTGAGCACTGGGAATATCTTTGACAATATTAAATTCTAAATAATGTTGGTTGCCGTTAATCGGTTGAAAGGCCCCCCCCACCATCGACAACAGTTTTACCTTGCGTTGTACCAGTTCCTTTCCTGACAACGGAGAGTCATCGTCAGCTGGCGATGCTAAAAGTCGCGCAAGATTTGTCGAAAAACCAACTTGTACGACGACCACGGAACCATCCGGCTGATCATTCAATATCTGTCTCAAAAGTGCCGTGGCCTCGAACGCATCCTTACTGCTGCGCATATCATGTCGATAGCGAAGTCGCCCCTGGTCCTGTTGTCGGACCATATGCAAAAACCGTCCCTCCTCGGGGGTCGCGCCACCACGCACTGCGCCGATCGGAATCTCGCCACGACCATAAAAATGATTGATCGCATCAACCAATGGGGCACACAGCTCATTGTCCTTCGTTAAAGTCACCGCCAACAGATCACACTCACCACGACTCTGCAACGCATGAATCACTCCCAATGCCAACACATCGTCAACGTCGTTACCCACATCAGTGTCAAAAATCAACCGGACAGCCGGAGTCCGTTCCTCCGCGCTGGAAATTCCGGAGAATAGCATCACCCAAGAAACTGTGACAAAGAAAAGTTGGAACAAAAAACGCATTACAAGGTTCTCCATTTTGATTGCCGTGTTCGACAACATTCGTCGTAGCTACCAAGCTGTATTTTCAAGAACGAGCATAGAAAATGCAAGATGTACAATGTAATGAATTCATGTCTGTCATTCGGAATCTGAAATTTGGATCGTGATCGTGATTCCAGGCACCACCTCTGCGCCGTCCCCAACGATCCACAAATGCTGTCTGCACCCTTACGGGGAACTCTCCCTGTGAACGAATACTAGCTTCACAAGGTCCGTGGTGTATAATAAATAAATGCATCGCTAACTGAATAACAGACACAGTACTGTGCAGGCATAACCGTACATTGTCAGTCACATAGTGTCACGGTAAACCGCCAAGTCCAAATTTAGTGCTGAAAGAAAATCATGTACCAACTGCGAACATATGTGGTTACAGTCGTGGCCATCACATTTGCAGCATTTCCCTTACCTGCCACCGTATTTTTTCATGACGACTTCGACGCGCACGTCGCAGGCCCGTTGGCTGGCCAGTCTGCACCAATAGGTGGAGTCTGGACTCTCTTTAGCGACCATTTTTTTACCCATCCAGACAAGAACGAGCTGGTTATCGATCGCTTTTTCGGCACGGGTGGTAGCCCAGGCGCCGGACAGGTTTTTAATCTTGGGGAATTGGGGGTCGGATTGGGTAACTCCATTTCATTTCCACGAGCCAACAGCAATAGGCTTTACTTTCAGTACGATATGCTGCTTCCTCTCCAGCAGCCCTCCACCACGGCTGGGCCACAGTTCTGGCTAGAACAACCAGGTGGGGCCGTCAGCACCGTTACGATCAACGTCTCGAGTGGGCAAGTGTTTGGCGAGGGAACAACAGTGGGTTCTGGCAGCCACTCCTACGGCTCGGCCACGCGACTCCGTGTACGGACTACGATCGACAATAGAGCTCGGTCGGTACAGTACAGCTGGTGGGACTTGGATAATCCAGTCAACGGCTTCGTCTCGCCAACCATGCAATTGCCCAGCAGCTTTCACCCGTCGAAATTACACCTCTACTTGAATTCCTCGCACGAACATATTCGCAGTGCCCAGGGATTCGACAACGTGTGGTTGGTCAACAACTTGTCAGACATCATTATTCCTGGACAAGGTGATCAGCGAGACATCCGTTTAGGTTCTGAGCTCTTGCTCCCGGACAGTTCGGTAAACGAAAAAGAGGTTCCCCTGGCAGAGTTCACCGACGCATCAGCAGACGGCGTCGTGACCCAGCAACTGTCCAGTTCCAGACAGGCGTGGGTTCGTCAGCGCATTCGGTCGTTACCCTTCATGATTGGAGGTATCCTTGAGCACGACCGCTGGCCCGGTGTGGTAGACCTGCATCCAGGAGTTCAGTCCTATCTGGATGCTGGATTTGAATATCTGGATGTTTTCCAGGATGCGGATTCTCGCATCGCGGACATCGGCAGGGACATCGATCCAAATTTACCGCTACTGGTGCTCTCTAACGGCGACCCCGTCCAGAACGGTGAATTCGCTTCTTTGGTAGCAAAACACGGTTCTGATCGGATGATGGTGTTGCGCCGCGACGAACCCTGGGGTGTGCAAATGATCCAAGAAGTAGGCAACGACATCCATTGGATCCGGCAAAACTTTCCGGACGTTATAGTGTTTACCAACATCGCACCGTTCACCCACGAAGCGACACCTGGATCCCACAATTATAATCCACAAGACCCAATTCCGTCGAACTTCATGGAGATACTGAATCCGGACGTGTTCATGTCTGATTTCATCGGGCCGCTTTGGGAGCCGGGCGGTGGAACCAATCTCGCCGGCTGGATCAGGTACCTCCGCGATCACCGCCAACTGGCGCTGGATCACAATCTACCGTATTACACTTACGTTGGGACACATGGAGTGTTAAACCGTTTGCCCAGCGAATCCGACTTAAGGATGGTCCTGTTCAGTGCGTTGACGTACGGATATTCGGGATTCAACTATTTAAGTTATTCTGCCAAGAATGGAGAGGACGGCGTGGTCGACCCAGACGGCCACCCAACCCATGTTTACCATTCTGCTGCATCCGCCAACCCGGAAGTTTTCCATCTCGGCGAAGTGCTTAAGTTCGCGGAGAATCGTGACATCTTTTTCGTGCCGGGACATCACCGGTCCGGGGGTAGAGAGGTTCCCAATCCGACCCTCTACAGCGCTGTCAAATGGGATGCGGCGATCGACCAGGATCATCACATTCGCAACATCTCGGTCGTCGAATCCGGCTTAGGAAAAGACGGATTAATTGGTTTTTTCGAAGACGACAACGGAGAAGACCTTTTTATGCTGACGAATTTGTACTCAGGCAACAATCTTACAACGGATGCCTCGAGCTTGACGTTCCGGGTTCTTTTTGAACCGACGATCGACAGCTTGCTGAGGATTGACCGGCAAACCGGCATGCAAGAACTGGTATCACTCTCGGGCCATCAACTCATTGACGTTTTGCCTGGTGGCACTGGCAATCTTTATAAATACAACAATGGATTGGACTTTCTTCCGGTCTCTTGCGACTTCAACGGTGATTTTGCCTGTGGATTACCAGATATCAATCTTCTATTTCGGCAAGGAAATCTGGTGGCCGGAGTAAACACCACGCGATCTACAGAAAAGTTTGACCTTGTCGATGACAACGTGATTGACCAGTTAGACATTGACAAGTGGCTTACCCTGGCAGCCAGCAAAAACGGTCACCATTCGCCTTACTTGCGCGGTGATACCGATGATTTGGGTGCGACAGTACCTGCCGTCATCTATTGGGAAGAAGATTTCGACGATTACGCCGCAGGAAGCCCCCTCAATGGCCAGGCCGGTCCTAACGGCGAGTCGTGGAGCTCTAACTGGTATCTATGGTATGACCCCACCATAGGATCGCTGGCAGCCACACCCATCGGTGGACAAAATGGTACGGATGGTGCAGGGCGTTGGGACGACGACCCTACCAGCGGAAGTCAGGCACAAGGAAGTAGAATCCCCCTGGGAGTAAAGATTGTCGACGGTACGCTCTATGTCGATTTCGACCTGCATGTCGGTACAAATCGCGTGAGTGGACCACAGTCGTGGCTGAAAGATACGTCCAGTCGACAGACCAATCTGTCGGTCGCGCTCGATTCGATCGACAACGCCAATGGAGGCTTGGACCCGCAAACAAGCTTAGGACTAACCGACAACAGTAATATTTTTTGGAACACTGATATTACCGAATTAACAACCGACATCCATGGCAACTGGACTATCGATCTTGACAACAAAGTGGCCACATTCACGTACACCAGCATCCAGGAACCGGGTAAAGTCGCGACATTAACCAGTAGTTATTCTAATATCTGGCAGCCTGACTTTTTGCACTTGTATAACAACGATGTGGGTACCGTTACCGGCATGGGATACGACAACATACGTATCGCCGACACACCAATTTCTGAATCAGTTCGCGCAGCTGACCGAGATGTGGACATCACCGACTTCAATGTCTTAGCCTCCAACTTCTCACCGGTCGGTGATGGTGATCCAACCAACGGTCCGTTTTGGAATCAAGCTAATTTTGATGGGGACGACGACATAGACATCACGGACTTTAATTACCTCGCCGTGAATTTCGCACCGAGTGGATATGCCACGTCCGCCGTGCCCGAACCATCCTCGTTGTTCTTGACGGCACTGGCCCTGATTGTTTTGATTAGCATGCCTGTCGTCCCACGGACCTGACAAGAACCAGCCAAACACATCGTTCAGGGTTCACACAGCAAAAAACCGAGGTCAAGATGAGGGCAAAACCGATCCTCCCCTGGCAAGCGTTCCGACCGGTAAATTGATCGGTCACAGAAAAATGGAACACCATTCGAGAGTCCAAGCGACACCAGACAATTTCAGAGGAAAAGTAATGCTGTAAGGCAACGGGACAAATTTCCTAGAAGTTTGATGAACTGAATCGGGGAGCGGCCAGTGAGGCGGTCCATGATTCTCACCATTAGTATGACGATATCACATCTCCAGCCCTGCGTGTCGTCAGGGCAGTAAGAACGGCCGCATTAATGTTCTCCGACTCAAACCTCACGCTGCCGTCGGCACGTAGGAAATGGCACCCGCCCGGATGATAACTGGAAAAACGGTTGTCATGATGGATATTTTCATAAACACCATCGCCAGGAATGGTCCCGGGGCCATTGATTCCCAACACGGTACTGAACAGATTGAAGTGGACCCACTGATGTCCCTGATGCGAGCCCGGTTCACCTCCGGTGAGTTCCCCGATCATCAAAGTGTTACTGGTACCATCAAACACATCACGAATCTTGACTGGCACGACATTCAACATCATCCCATCGCCAAAAATCTTGGGACATTGACCGATACCATCTCCTGGTTTCCAGGATGACAACGAGTCAACGACGCCCCCAGCATTCGTTTTATAGAATGCAATCCCAACGTCTGACCCAGGCACTTCGATATTAAGAAATGTATTCCTGTTCGAGCCCACCCACATCAGCTCATCCTGTGGATCAGAAGGACACTGAT